>NZ_JBFANX010000002.1:0-592565 GCF_040675005.1 Amycolatopsis sp. NPDC049691 | reverse complement strand
CGGCGTGTACGTCGGTGCGGAGCTTGGCGACCACGCAGACCTTGCGGCCGAGGATCGTGGTCTCGGGGAGGACGACGCCGTTCCAGCCCAGCTGGGCCGCGGCGGCGCGGGCGAGCTCGTCGACGCTCGCGGGGAGCTCGATCGGCGGCACCACGCGGCTCGGCATCGACCGGCTGCGCTTCGCGCCACCGGCGACCGTCGAGCGCTCGGTGTTCTGAGGTGTAGCCGCCACGAGTCCGCCTCCTTCTAACCTGCACCGCTTCGTGACCGGGGGAAACCGGCACCCAACCTGTCTAACAGCGCGGCGGCGCGGCGTCGCCGGGTAGTGCGAGTGGCTGCGATCGGCGGCGCCCAGCGGTCGATGACCGGTCGGTAGGCGGTCATCCGACTTCGGTCGAACGGTGCGGCCAACCGAGTGATCGCGGGGTGAGTGGCACTACGGAACGGTTCCACCCGACTACCCGGGGCAGAAATCGCCAAACCCGGTCCGACTAGCCCGTTCGGCGCAATACCGGGAGAATCCACAGTGGACGCGGGTCGCTGAGCTGCGGAAGTTCGGCGTCACCCACATGGCGGTGACTTGCGCCGCAGCGGTGACATGCCCTCGCGACTAAAGTTACCGATCAGTCACTTAGTCGTCGCCGTGGAGGACCGATGCGCTCCCCGAAGGACTTCTTCGCCCCGCTCGCACTGGGCGCGCCCGCTCCCGTGCGGGAGATCCCGGTGACGCCGTCCCGGATGATCCACTTCTTCGACCCGGGCAACGAGAAGATGGCGGCCAAGGTGCCGGACATCGCGAAGAAGGTCGACGTCCTGCTGGGCAACCTCGAGGACGCCGTCCGCGCCGACCGCAAGGAGGCCGCGCGCGCCGGGCTCGTCTCGATCGCCAAGGCGAACGACTTCGGGAAGACGCAGCTGTGGACGCGCGTCAACAGCCTCGACTCGCCGTGGGTCCTCGACGACCTGATCACGCTGGTCACCGAGATCGGCGACAAGCTCGACGTGATCATGGTGCCGAAGGTCGAAGGCGCGCAGGACATCCACTACGTCGACCGGCTGCTGGCCCAGCTCGAGGCGCGCGCCGGCCTGACGAAGCCGTTGCTGGTGCACGCGATCCTCGAGACGGCCAGCGGCGTGGCCAATGTGGAGGAGATCGCCGGCGCGAGCCCGCGCATGCAGGGCATCTCGCTCGGCCCGGCCGACCTGGCCGCGAGCCGCCGGATGAAGACGACCCGCGTCGGCGGCGGGCACCCCGGCTACCTGGTGCGCACCGACCCGACCGGCGACGACCTCACCGCGGGCCGGACGACCTACCAGCAGGACCTCTGGCACTACACGGTCGCGCGGATGGTGGACGCCTGCGCGATGCACGGGATCCTGCCGTACTACGGGCCGTTCGGGGACATCCGCGACGTCGTGGCCTGTGAGGACCAGTTCCGCAACGCGTTCCTGCTCGGCTGCGTCGGCGCGTGGAGCCTGCACCCGGTGCAGATCGACATCGCGAAGAAGGTGTTCTCGCCTTCGCCGTCCGATGTGGCCTGGGCGCGCCGGGTGATCGCCGAGATGGGCGACGGCACGGGCGCGGTGATGATCGACGGGAAGATGCAGGACGACGCGTCGGTGAAGCAGTGCCGCGTGGTCGCCGAACTGGCCGACGCCCTCGCGGCGGACGACCCCGAACTCGCCGCGGCCTACGACGCGGCCACCAAGGAGGCCCTCGGATGACCGAGCTGAAGCCGAGGCGGTCCGTCCTCTACATGCCCGGCGCGAACGAAAGAGCGCTGGAGAAGGCCAAGACGATCCCGGCGGACGCGCTGATCCTCGACCTCGAGGACGCCGTCTCCCCCGACGCCAAGGAAGCCGCGCGCGACCGGGTCTGCGCGGCGGTGGGCGACTACGGCGAGCGCGAGGTGACCATCCGCGTCAACGGACTGGACACCGAGTGGCACGACGCGGACCTGCGCGCGGCCGCGTCGGCGGGCCCGGCCGCGGTGGTCGTGCCGAAGGTGAACTCGGCGGCCGAGGTGCACAACATCGAGCGCGCGCTGGAGCTCGGCGGGGCACCGGACCACACGAAGATCTGGGCGATGGTCGAGACGCCGGTCGCGATGCTGCACGCGGAGGAGATCGCGGCGGCGTCCGAGCGGCTGACCGTGCTGGTGATGGGCACGAACGACCTGGCCAAGGAGCTGCACGCGGAGTTCGTCCCGGGCCGCGGCCCGCTGCTGGGCGGGCTGTCGCTGTGCCTGTTGGCCGCGCGCGCGACCGGCAAGGTGATCCTCGACGGCGTCTACAACGACGTGAAGGACCTCGAGGGTTTCGAGGCCGAGTGCGAGCAGGGGCGGCAGTACGGGTTCGACGGGAAGACGCTCATCCACCCCGCGCAGGTCGAGCCGTGCAACCGGATCTTCGCGCCGTCGGAGGAGGAGATCGACCGGTCGCGGCGGATCATCGAGGCCTTCGAGGAGGCGCGCGCGGCGGGTCGTGGTGTGGTCACCGTGGACGGCCGGATGATCGAGAACCTGCACGTCGACAACGCGCGGCGGGTGCTGGCGCTGGCCGAGGCCGTCAAGGGCTGACGGCCCCGGCCGGGTTCACTTCGGCAGGTCGTCCGTCCATTCGCCACTGATCGCGTACGTGTCGCCGTTCGCGTCTCGGTACGGCTTGCCGTCCGGGCCCAGGAACACCGACGAGCTGCCCACCTGGCCGGTCGCCGGGTCGACGACGAGGCGGCCGCCGCCGGGCAGCCGCACGCTCCGGCTGTCCAGCTCGTGCACGCCCGGGTACGCGGCGATCGCGCGGAACGCCGCCGCCCGGACCGCCGGGGGTGCCGGCACCGTGGCGACCAGGTCGATCAGCCCGCCGAGCACCGCGATGTCCAGCTGGTTCGCGGGCAGGCCGTGCCGCGTCAGCCCGGCCGTCAGCCAGGCCCGCAGGGCCGCCGGGTCCGGGGGCAGCGACAGGATCGTGCCGAGGGTGACGTCGTCGTCGCCGTTGATCCGGATGGGCCGGGCGCGGGGCATGGGCTCGGCCTTGCCGTGGGTGTTCTCGCCGCGGTACCACTCCTGCCCGTCGGTGGTCGTCCAGTACTCCCAGGTCGCCTTGCCCACCTTCGTGGTCGTGTGCCAGTACTTGCCGGTGCCGACCTGGGTGCGCTCGGCGGCCGTGGCCGCCGCCAGCAGGACCTGCGGACCGGTGTAGACCGGTGCCACCGCCCGGGGAGGCGGCGGCGGGGTCGGCGGTCCGGGCACGGTCGCCACCACGACCGCGACGGCCGCCGCCGCGGCGACGAGCCCGGCGCCGATCGCCAGGGGCAGGATCCGCCTGCGCCGCCTGCCGAGCACGTGGTCCCGCAGCCGGTGGCGGCTGCGGTCGACGACGTCCTGGGACGGCTCGTCGGGCAGGAGCGCCGAGCGCAGGGTCTCGAGGTCATTCATCGGTGGCCTCCGGGGCGAGGACGGGGGTGAGCTTCTTGCGGGCGCGCGTCAGCCGGGAGCCGACCGTGCCCGGGGAGATGCCGAGTGCCTCGGCCACTTCCGCGTAGCCGAGGTCGGCGAGGGCGACGAGCAACAGCACGTCTCGCTCGCCCGAGGTGAGCCGCGACAACGCCTTCCCCAGCTGCCCGGCCACGACGACGCGGTTTTCGTGTCCCTCGTGGGGCCGGGGCGCGTCGAGCCGCGAGAGGGCTCGGTAGTGGCGGGCTTCCTTGCGGCGGTGTCTCGACACCAGGTTCGTCGCGATGCCGAACAGCCAGGCGCGCAGGTCGCCGCGGGCGGGGTCGAACGTCCTGCGGCGGTCGAACGCCACCAGGAAGGTCTCGGCGGCGACGTCCTCCGCGACCTGCGCGCCGAGCCGGCCGGCGACGTAGCGGTAGATCTCGGCGAAGTGGCGGTCGTGCACCTCGGTGAACCGGTCGGAGCCGGTCACCGGGGCTGCCTCTGTCATGGGGTTCCTTCCCGTCGGCGACAGCTTCCCCTCCACTTCGCCGCGGGACCGGAGTTTCTTCCCTATCCGATCGGCCAGGGCCGCTGCGGGCCGCGGAGCCGCTCGTACGCCGCTGCCGCGCGCAGGACGCCGAGGTCGTCGAAGCGGCGGCCGCTGAGCTGGACGCCGATCGGGCGGCCGTCTTCGGTGTAGCCGCAGTTCAGCGACACCGCCGGCTGGCCGGACATGTTGTACGGGACCGTGAACGCGATGTGCTCGAACGGCCGCGCGGGGTCGTTCGTCGGCGACGCCCACTCCGCCGGCGGCGCCGCGACCGGGCACGTCGGCGACAGCACGACGTCGTAGGCGGAGGTCGCCCGCAGGGTCGCGACGCTGATCGCGTCGATCTGGGCGAAGCCGCGGTAGGCGTCCACTCCGGACACCTCCGCGCCGCCCGCCGCCCAGTCCGCGATGTACGGCAGGACCTTCGCGCGGCGGTCCGGCGACAGCGCCGTCATGTCCGACCACGCGCGCGTGCGCCAGAAGACGTCCAGGCCGTCGAGCATTTCGCGGGTCAGGAACGGCTCGACCGGCTCGACGATCGCGCCCGCGGCCTCGAAGACGCGGGCGGCCGCCGTGACCGCGTCGAGCGTGGCCGCCTCCACCGGAAGGCCCACGCCTGGGTCCAGGTGCAGGCCGACGCGCAGGCCGGCCACCGGAGAGTCCAGCGAAGACCAGTCCAGCTCCGCCGGCGGCAGGCTGAGGTGGTCACGCGCGTCGGGCGCCGAGAGCACGCTCATCAGCAACGCCGTGTCGGCGACCGTGCGGGTCATCGGGCCCGCCACCCGGCCGAGGAACGGCGGGTCGACCGGCACCCGGCCGAAGCTCGGCTTCAGCCCGGCCAGACCGCACCAGCCCGCGGGCAGCCGGATCGAGCCGCCGATGTCCGTGCCGACGTGCAGCGGGCCGTACCCCGCCGCGGCCGCCGCGCCCGCGCCCGCGCTCGAACCGCCCGGCGACGCCGAGGTCAGCCACGGGTTGCGGGCCGTCTCGTGGAAGCTCGACAGCCCGGACGTCAGCATTCCGTAGTCCGGCATGGTCGTCTTCGCCAGCAGGACGCCGCCGGACTCGCGGACCCGCGCGGCCGCGGGGGCGTCCTCCGCAGCGGGGGTCAGCGCCGTCGCCGCCGTGCCCAGCGGGACCGGCGTGCCGCGCGTGGCGATGTTCTCCTTGAGCGTCAGGGGGACGCCGTCGATCGGCCCCAGTGGTTCGCCGGCGTGCCAGCGCGCTTCGGCGGCCTTCGCGTCCGCACGCGCGCTTGAAGGGTCGTACGCGTACAACGCGTGCAGCTCCGGCTCTCGCGCCTCGATACGCGCGAGAACCGCTTCGGTCACCTCGACCGGCGAGAGCGTCTTCGCGCGGTACTGCGCGACGAGTTCGACGGCGGTGAGGTCGGGCAGCTCGGTCATCAACGCTCCTCAGGAAGCAGGCGGTTCGAAGCGGCCGTCGACGGCGGTCCAGCCACCGTCCACCGCCAGCACTGAGCCGGTCACGAACGACGAGGCGTCCGAGGCGAGGTACACGACGGCACCGGCCAGCTCGTCCGGACGCGCCCAGCGGCCCAACGCGCCCTTCGTCGCGTACGCGTCGTACCACTCCGGGTTCGCCTTGATCTGCGCGGTCAGCGGGGTCTCGACGACGCCGGGGGCGATCGCGTTGACCCGCACGCCGGCCGGGCCGAACTCCGCCGCGGCCGTGCGGAACAGCTGGACGAGACCTGCTTTCGTCGCCGCGTACGGGCCTTGGCCGGGCTCGACGGTCGTCCCGCGGATCGACGAGAAGCCGATGATGCTCCCCCGCCCGCGCGCGACCATGCCGGCGCCGAAGGCGCGGACGACCTCGAACGTCACGCCGAGGTTCAGCGCGATCACGCGGTCGAACTCCTCCCGCGTGTAGTCCAGCAAGCGTTTGCGGACGTTCGTCGCGGCGGTCAGCACGACGACGTCGAGCGGCCCGAGGTCGGACGCGGCTTTGTCCAGAGCACCCGGTTCGAGCAGATCGATCTCGTAAGCCTCGCCGACGCCGGCCTCGCGCGCGGCTTCGAGGTCGCGGTCGGCGCACACGACTGAGGCACCGTGCGCCGCCAGTGCTCGCGCGGCTTCGCGGCCGATGCCGCCGGCACCGAGGACCACGGCCCGGCGGCCGTCCAGCCGGAACAACGTCGCGTAGTTCACGGGCGCAGCACCGCCATCCTCGTCACGGTCAGCTCTTCGACGGCGAACCGTGGCCCCTCGCGGCCGATGCCGGAGTCCTTCACCCCGCCGTAGGGCATGGTGTCCGAGCGGAAGCCGGGCACCTCGTTGATCACGACCCCGCCGACCTCCAGCTCGTCGAGCGCGCGGAACGCGGTGTGCAACGACTTGCTGTAGACGCTGGCGTGGAGGCCGTAGCGGGACGCGTTGACCGCGGCGAAGGCTTCGTCCACATCGGACACCGTGCGCACGCAGACGACCGGGCCGAAGATCTCCTCGTCCCAGGCCTCGACGCCGTCCGGGACGTCGAGCAAGACGGTCGGCCGCAGCACCGTGCCGTCGATACCGCCGCCGATCCGGCGAGCGCCCGACTTTTCGATCCACGCCGCGACGCGCTCGGTGGAGCCCGGGTCGATCAGCGCCGACACCCGGGTCTTCTCATCGCGCGGATCGCCGACGACGACCTCGTCGAGCCGCGCCAGCAGCCGTTCGGTGAAGTCCGCGGCCACCGACTCGACGACCAGCACCCGCTGCACCGAGATGCACGCCTGGCCGGACGCGTAGAAGCCGCCGCGCAGCACGGCGTCGGCCGCGGCGTCCAGATCAGCGTCTTCGGCCACGACCAAGGCCGCGTTCGACCCCAGTTCCAGCAACGTCTTCGTCGGGGCCGCGTCGCGGGCGATGCGGTGGCCGACCGCGGCCGAGCCGGTGAACGACACCGCGCCGATCCGGCGGTCGGTCGTCAACGCCGCGCCCACGGCCGCGTTGCCGGTGACCAGCTGGACCATCGCCGGCACCGGGGCGAGCTGCCGGATCAAGTGCACCAGCCAGAGCGTCGCCAGCGGCGTCTGCGGCGCCGGCTTGACGATCACCGGGCAGCCGGCGGCGATGGCGGGCGCGATCTTGTGCGACGCCAGGAGCAGCGGGTAGTTGAAGCCCGCGATGCCGACGACGACACCGATCGGCTTCCGCTTCCAGAACCCGACCAGTCCGTCGCCGGACGGCAGCAGGTCGAGCGGCACGGTTTCGCCGTGCAGCCGGGACACCTCTTCGGCCGCGGCTTCCCAGGTGACGATCGTGCGCGCGACCTCGACGCGGCAGTCGACCAGCGGCTTGCCGGTCTCCAGCACCAGCAGGTCTTCGAACTCGGACCGGCGCGCGGCAAGAGCGGCAGCCACGTCGTTCAGCAGAGCACGGCGTGTCCGCGAAGGCAGCGAAGCCACTTCGCGCGCGACGGCGACAGCCTCGTCCACGGCGCGAGTGGCCAGCTCGGGAGTCCCGATCGGCGCGGTGCCGATGACGCTCCCGTCGTACGGGAAAACGATTTCCGAGGTATCCACAGTGGACACCCAGCCGGCGCCGATCGGGAGTCCTCCGGGGTAGTCAGGCATCTTCACCTCCGCTCAACCGGGCCAGCTCCGCGCGCAGGTTCGGCGCGGCTTCGAGGAGTTCTCGCGTGTACTCGTGCCGTGGCGCGTCGTAGACCTGCGCGACGTCGCCCAGCTCGACGATCTCGCCGCGGCGCATCACCGCGACCCGGTCGCAGACGTGCCGGACGACGCCGAGGTCGTGCGACACGAAGACGAGCGTCAGCGCGAACTGGTCCACCAGGGACGCCAGGAGGTCGAGGATCTGGCCGCGCACGGAGACGTCGAGGGCGCTGACCGGCTCGTCGGCGATCAGCACGCTCGGGTTCGGCGCCAGCGCGCGGGCGATCGAGATCCGCTGCCGCTGGCCGCCGGAGAACTGGTGCGGGTACCGCTGCGCGGCGTCGGCGGGCAGGCCGACCGCGGCCAGCAGCTCGGCGACGCGATCGGGTTCGCGGTGGCCGAGCGGCTCGGAGACGATGTCCCGCACGCGCATCCGCGGGTCGAGCGAGCCCATCGGGTCCTGGAAGACGATCTGCAGTTCGGAGCGCAGGAAACCGAGCTTGCGTTCGGGCAGGTTGTCGATGCGCCTGCCCTGGAACGAGACCGTGCCGGCGGTCGGCTTGTCGAGCGCGGCCAGCAGCCGGACCAGCGTCGACTTGCCCGAACCGGACTCGCCGACGATGCCGAACCGCTGGCCGGCCTCGACGTCGAAACTGACCCCGCGCAACGCGTGCACGTCCCGGCGGGCGTACCGGCGTTCGAGGTCGCGGACTTCGATGATGCTCATCGGCGCGCCTCCAAGTCCGAAGCATCCAGGAGCTTGCGCGTGTAGGCATGCGAAGGCGACGTCAGGACTTCGCGCGTCGAGCCCGCTTCGACGATCTCGCCGTCCAGCATCACGAGCACGCGCTCGCACACCGAGGCGACCACCGCGAGGTCGTGCGTGATGAACAGCAACGCGCTTTCGGCGGGCAGCGACGTCTTGATGAGCGAGAGGATCTGGGCCTGGACAGTGACGTCGAGCGCGGTCGTCGGCTCGTCGCAGATCAGCAGCGACGGCTCGTTGGCCAGCGCCATCGCCAGCACGACCCGCTGGCGCTGCCCGCCGGAGAGCTGGTGCGGGTACGCGCGGGCCGTGCCCGGCAGGCCGACCGCGGCAAGCAGGTCTTCGGCGCGGTGCCGGCGGCCGTGGATCCGCCCGGGCTCGGTGACCTGGCGGCCGACGCGCATGGCCGGGTTCAACGCCGTCATCGGCTCCTGGAAGACCATCGCCAGCTCATCACCGCGCAACCGGGACAGGTCCTTTTCGGACATTCCCAGCAGTTCGCGGCCGTGCAGGGAAACCGAGCCGGACGCGCGGAGCTCTTCGGGCAGCAGGCCCATGATCGACAACGCCGTCAACGACTTCCCGGACCCGGACTCGCCGATCAGGCCGACGCGCTCGCCGGCGCCGATCTCGAAGGACACGTCCCGGACGAGAGAAGAAACGGTGAGGCCACGCACGGAGAGCGTCATACGCGGGCCGCCAATCGGGGGTCCAGGCGGTCGCGCAGGCCGTCGCCGAGGAGGTTGAACCCGAGGACGGCGACGGCGATCGCGATGCCCGGCACCAGCGCCAGCCGCGGGTGGACGGTCAGCAGTTCCTGGGACTCCTGCAGCATCCGGCCCCACGACGGCGTCGGCGGCCGTGTCCCGAAGCCGAGGAACGACAGTGCCGCCTCGGCGAGCACGGCGATCGCGAACGACACCGACGCCTGCACGATCAGCAGGCCGGAGATGTTCGGCAGCACGTGCCGCACCGCGATCGTCAGGCGAGTCCGGCCGCCGGCGCGGGCGGCGAGCACGAACTCCGTGCTCATCACCTGCAGCGTCCCGGACCGGGCGATCCGCGCGAACGACGGGATGGTCGCGATGCCGATGGCGACCATCGCGGTCAGGGTGTCCGCCCCGAACACCGCGCCGAACATGATGGCCAGCAGCAGCGCGGGGAACGCGAGCACGAGGTCGTTGACGCGCATGACGAACTCGCCGAGCCACCGCGGCGACATCCCGGCGAGGATGCCCAGCGGCGTGCCGATCACCGCGGCGATGCCGACCGCGACGACACCGACGTACAACGTCGTCCGCGCGCCGACCATGATCTGGCTGAGCAGGTCGCGGCCGAACTTGTCGGTGCCGAACCAGTGCGCCGCGCCGACGTCGAGCAGCCGGTGGGTGGCGTCGACCTTGACCGGGTCGAACGGCGTCCAGAAGAACGACAGCAGCGCGGCCAGCACGACCAGGCCGACGAGCACCGCGCCCAGCACCAGATTGCGCATCACGAACCTCGCAATCGCGGGTCGAGCACGGTGTAGAGGACGTCGACGACGAAGTTGACCAGCAGCACGCCCACCACCAGCACCAGTACGATTCCCTGCACGGTCAGCAGGTCGCGGGCGGCGACGGCGTCGAGCAGCATCGAGCCAAGGCCCGGCAGCACGAACACGCGCTCGACGACGACCGCGCCGATCAGCAGGGTCGCCAGCTGCAGCCCGAGCACGGTCACCACCGGCACCGACGCGTTGCGCAGGCCGTGCCGCACCAGCGCCTGCCCGGGTCGGAGCCCCTTGGACCGCGCGGTGCGCAAGTAGTCCTGCCCCAGCGTGTCCAGCACCGCCGACCGGACATAACGCGTCAAAACCGCGCCCTGCACCAGGCCCAGCGACAACGCGGGGAGGATCAGCCCGCGGACGAACTCACCGAAATTCTGGTCCGGTGGTATCCACCCGCCGGACGGCAGCCAGCGCAGCTGCACGGCGAAGATCTGCACCAGGATGATCCCGGCGAGGAACGCGGGGATCGCGACGCCGATCTGCGACAGCCCGGAAACGCCCGCGCCGGACGCCTTCCGGTGCTTCACCGCGGCGAACGTCCCGGCCGGCACGGCGATCACGAGCGCCACCAGCATGCCCGCGCCGACCAGCCAGAGCGTGACGCCGAGGCGGTCGAGCAGCTGCGGGCCGATCGCCTCGCGCGTGACGTACGAGCGGCCGAAGTCGCCGTGCAGCACGCCGCCGATCCAGTCGACGTACTGCGTGACCAGCGGCCGGTCGATGCCGAACTCCGCGCGGGTCTTGGCGAGCAGCTCCGGTGTCGCGTTGACGCCGAGCGCGACCTGCGCCGGATCGCCCGGCAGCACGGCCATGAAGAGGAACACCACGATCGACGCGACCAGCACGCTGACCACGAAGATCGCCACCCGGCGCAGCACCCTCGCGGTCATCGCGGCGCCAGCCCGGTGAGGTCGAACGACTCGCTGACCTGGTTCTGGACGAACCCGCCGACCTTGGCCTTCGCGACGATGACGTTGGGGAACAGGAAGAGCCAGTCCGCGGCCGCGTCGGTGTTGAGCTGCCGCGCGACCTGCTTCATGTCGGCGACCTGCTGCTCCGGCGTGCCGCTGTCGGCTTCGGCGAGCAGTTGCTGCACGCGCTTGCTGTCGTAACCCCAGTAGTACTTCGGCTTCCCGAACGTCGTGATGTCCCGGGCTTCGACGTGCTGGATGATCGACAGGTCGTAGTCGTGGTCGGTGAACACCTGCTTGAGCCACACCGCGGGGAAGTCGAGGGGCTCGATCGTCGTACGCACACCGACGTCGGCCAGCTGCGACTGCACGACCTGCGCGGCCGACACCGCGTACGGCAGGTTCGGGATCCGCAGCCGCAGGTTCAGGTTCGTCGCGTGCGCCTCCGTCAGCAGCGCCTTGGCCTTGGCGGGATCGAACGGGTAGACGGTCGACAGGTCCTCGTACCAGGGGTCGGTCGGCGGGACCATGCTGCCGATCAGCGTGCCGCGGCCCGCCCACGCCGTGTCCAGCAACGCCTTCCGGTCGATCGCGTACGTCAGCGCCTGGCGCACGCGGACGTCGTTCAGCGGCGCCCGCTGGTTGTTCATCGCGAGCGTGACCTCGCTGTTCGACGTGCCCTGGATGACCTGGAACCGGTCGTCGGCCTGGAACTGCGGGATCGAGTCCGGCGCGGTGATCGCCGAGATGACGTCGATGCCGTTGCTGGACAACGCGTTGTTCAACGCGGTCGGGTCTTTGATGTACTTGAGGACCACGGTCGAGTATGCCGGCTTACGGCCCCAGTACGCGGGGTTCGCCTTCAGCACCACGGAGTCGCCGCGCTTGCGCGCCGCCACGACGTACGGCCCGGTGCCGACCGGCTTGTTCGCCAGGTCCGCGACGCCGGTCGGGCTGAACATCGCGCCGAGCCGGCTGGTCAGGCTGAACAGCCAGCCGTTGGACGGCTTCGAGAGCACGACCCGCGCGTGGTCCGGCGCGACGACGTCGACGTGGTCGAGGACGTCCATCGTGGACTTGATCGAGATCGTCCAGTCGGTCTTCACGCGCAGCAGCGAGAACTTGACGTCCTCGGCGGTGAACGGCGCGCCGTTGCTGAACTTCACACCGGTCCGCAGCTGGAAGTCGTAGGTGCGACGGTCCGGGCTGATCGTCCACGACTTCGCCAGCAACGGCACCACGCGACCCTGCGAGTCGAGCTTCACCAGGCCTTCGTAGACGTTGTAGAGCAGCGCCTGCGGGATCGCGGCGCCGTCCGTGCGGGTGAAGTCGAAGTTCGCCGGCTCCGCCGTGAAGCCGACGGACAGTGTGTCCGGACCAGCGGAAACACTGGCCGACGAGCCCGCCGAGCAGCCGGACACCACGAGCAGCAGCGCCGCTGCCAGCACGGGAATCCGGACTTTCATCTGGCCTCCACGTCGGTACACTGGTCTGACCAGTAGCCTGCACGCGACGGACGTCGAGGTCAAGGGATGCGGTTCGAACCGGTGGCTCCGGTCCGCGCGTACGAGCGGGTCGTCGAGCAGATCGAGCAGGCCGTGATCAGCGGCGCGCTCAAGCCGGGCGAGCGCCTGCCCAGCGAGCGCGAGCTGATGACGCAGTTCGGCGTCGGCCGGTCGACGATCCGGGAAGCGCTTCGCGTGCTGCAGGCCGCCGAGATGATCCGGTCGCGGCCCGGTGACCCGCGCGGGCCGGAGGTGCTGGCCGCGTCCTCCGCCGCGTTGCACCGGTCGATGCACCGGCTCGCGCGCGCCGACCACGTCGGGCTCGCCGAGCTGCTGCAGTTCCGGATGATCCTCGACGGCTCGGCCCACCTGCTCGCGGCCGAGCTGCGCACCGACGACGACCTGACCGGCCTGGACACGGCGTTGGAGGCGATGCGCGAAGGCGTCTCGCACGGCTACGCGGAGTTCAGCCGCGCCGATGTCGCGTTCCACGAAGTCATCGCGCGCATCTCGCGCAATCCCCTGCTCGTCGTCAGCGAGGAAGTCGTCCGCGGGGTCGTGCTGGAACTCATCGAGGACAAGCTGGAGCACGCCAGCAACCGGACGTCGCTGATGCGCGCGTGGCTGGCACACCACGCCGAAGTGCTCGCCGCGATCCGCTCGGCCGACGGCGCCGGCGCGGCGCACCTGGCCAAACAGGCGTTGTACGACAACTACGCCGAATACGTCCCCGCCGAGCGGCGCCCGATGCTCGAACCGTTGCTGCGGTCCTAAACTCGGCGAGGTGGACGCGGCGAAACGGGACGGGGTCGGGCTCGCGCTGTCCGGCGGTGGCTATCGGGCGATGCTCTTCCACGCGGGCGCGCTGTGGCGGCTCAACGAACTCGGCTGGCTGCCGAAGCTGACCACCGTCTCCAGCGTCTCCGGCGGCTCGATCGCGGCCGGGGTGCTCGCGCACGCGTGGCACAAGCTGTACTTCGGCGACGACGGCGTGGCGGAGAACTTCGGCAAGGAAGTCGTGCAGCCGCTGCGGAAACTCGCACGCACCAACCTCGACATCCCGGTGACGCTCAAGACGATGTTCATGCCCTGGCGCAGCGCGGGCGAGGAACTGGCACTGCGGTACGCGAAGCACCTCTTCGGCGACTGCCGCCTTTCGGACCTCGACCCCGCCGGGCCGAACTTCGTGTTCACCGCGACCAGCCTGCAGGACGGCTCGCTGTGGTGGTTCTTCCGGCAGCCCGGCCCGCACGGGCAGGTCCCGCTGGCGACCGCGGTGGCCGCGTCCTCCGCGTTCCCTCCCCTGCTTTCCCCGGTCGTGATCCCGGATCCGCACCGGCCCGACCGCAAGATCGTGCTCAGCGACGCCGGCGTGTACGACAACCTCGGCCTCGACCCGATCGAGAACCAGCGCGCGACCGTCCTGGTCAGCGACGCCGGGAAGAAGATGAAGCACGAGGAAAAGCCGCACCACAACTGGCCGATGCAGCTGTTCCGCGTGCTGACCGTGATGGACAACCAGGTCCGCGAGCTGCGCACCGGCTCGCTGCTCAAGTCCTATGAGGACAAACAGTTCGCCGGAACGTACTGGGCGACCTACAGCGACATCACGCACTTCGACCTGCCGGACGCGCTGCCGGCCCCGGTCGAGCGGACCCGCGCGCTGGCCGAGACGAAGACCCGGCTGAGCCGGATGTCCGAAAAGGTGCAGGACAACCTGATCAACTGGGGCTACGCGGCCTGCGACGCGGGCATGCGCCGCTGGGTGTGCCCCGGGACGCCGCTGAAGCCGGAGTTCCCGTACCCCGGCTCAGGCGTCGGCTAGGTTCGCGTAGACGACGATGTTGTCCTTGTAGCTGTGCTCGGCGTGGTCGAACACGCCACCGCAGGTGATCAGGCGCAGCTCGGGCCGGTCGCTGTTGCCGTACACGGCCTCGCGCGGGAAGGTGTCCTTCGGAACCTGCGTGACGCGGTCGACGACGAACTTCAGCTTCCGGCCGTCACTGCGGTCGATGTCCACCTCGTCGCCGGGCGCGAGGTCCTTGAGCTTGTAGAAGATGCCGGGCTTCTTGTCGCCGTCGACGTGCCCGAGGACGATCGCCGGGCCGACGTCGCCGGGCACCGGCGAGAGCTTGTACCAGGCCGCCTGCATCGGCGTGTGCACCGACGGCACGGAGATCGAGCCGTCGGTGTTGACCGCCACGGCGAGCAGGCTGGACTCCGCGCCGATCTTGGGGATCTTGACCGACGTCGGCCGCAGTCCCTTGAACGGCTTGGTGACGGGAATCGACGAGGTGACGGGCGCCGGTGCCGCGGCGGGCTTGGGGTCCGCCGCGGAACCACAGCCCGCCGACGTCAGCGCAACGGTGAGCGCGGCGACCGCCACGCTCACCCGGCGGACGGTCACCAGGCCATGCCGCCGAAGCCGGTTTCGACCCCGCCCTTGGGCGCGACCTTGACCTGGGCCTTCGGTGCGGCGTTGCCGGAAGGTGTGGTGGCCGGCACCGAGGTCGCCGTGGTGACCGGCGCGGTGCTCGACGGCGAGGCGCTGGAGCTGGTCGCCGTGGTGGTGGAGCTGGTCGCCGTGGTGGTGCTGGTCGTCGGCGGCTGCTCCTGCTCGAACTCGACGACGCCGTTGCCCTCGACACCGGCGCAGGTCCAGCTGAACTTGCCGGTGGTCGTGCCGGCCGGGAGGTCGGCCACCCGCACGGTGTAGTTCCAGAGCAGGCCGTTCGCACCGTCCTGGTCCGGGCCGCTGGTCACGTCGAGGTACTGGGTCGCCACGTTGCCGGGCGCTCCGGCCGCGCAGGCGATGACCAGGACACCTTCGCCGCCGAGGCCGACGAAGCCGTGGCCGACGTTGTCCTGCTGGGGCTCGTCCTTCGGGGGCTCCTGGGTGTCGCCCTTGAGCTCGGGCTCGGCCTTGGGCGCGACCCGCTTGTCCGTGGTCTTGACCTCGGACGGGGTCGCGGTCGCGATGCCCGAAGTGGACGAAGGCACCGTGGTCGGGGTGTCCGAAGTGGTCGCGGAGCTGCTCGAAGTCGTCGAAGTTTCCGAAGTGGACGTGCTGGTTTCCGGGCTCGACGTGGGGGTTTCGTCGTCCGCGAGCGCGGCGGGCGTGGCGGCGAAAGTGGCCAGCGCCGCCGCGGAAACGACGCCCGCGACCCGGTTCAGCGTTCTACCCACGATGACTCCCAACGGCGGTCGACCTGCGATGCCGGACTATCGAGGTCTCACCCGTCCGCGTTACTCCGGGAGGGCGAAGGTCAGATCCGCCCAAAGGTCCTCCGGGTCCTCCAACCCGACGCTGAACCGGATCAGCCCCGGCGGGACGCGCTCTTCGCCGGGGAGCCAGGCCCGCCGTTCGACCAGGCTTTCGACGCCGCCGAGGCTGGTCGCCGGGACGATCAGCCGGGTCGACGCGCAGAAGCGGTCGGCCGTCTCGGCGTCGGCCAGCTCGAAGGCGACCATCATCCCGAAGCCCGGGTAGCGCACGCGCGTCACCGCGGGGTGCTCGCCGAGCCGCGACGCCAGCAGCGCGGCGGTGCGGGACTGCTCGGCCAGCCGCACCGGCATGGTCCGCAGGCCCCGGAGGGCGAGCCAGGCTTCCAGGGCACCCGGCGTCGACCCGACGCGGGTCCGCGCGCCCTTCAGTTCGGCCGCGACCTCGGGATCCTTGGCGACGGTGATGCCCAGCAGCAGGTCGCTGTGCCCGCCGATGGCCTTGGTCGCGCTGTGCACGACGACGTCGGCGCCCAGCTCCAACGGCCGCTGGAGCAGCGGCGTCGCGAAGGTGTTGTCGACGACCACCCGGCCGCGCGCGGCGGCGGCGATGGTCTCGATGTCCATCACGTCGAGGGTCGGGTTGGTCGGCGACTCGAGCCAGACCAGGTCGGACGTCGCCGCCTCGGCGACCCAGGCTTCGGTGTCGGTCGGGTCCAGCTCGGTGACGGCGAGCTTGCCGAGCTTCTGCGCGTGGGCGAGCACCCCGCGCGTGACGGCGTAGCTGAACGTCGGCACGACCACCCGCGACCCGACCGGCAGCAGGTCCAGCACCGCGGACAGGGTGGCGACGCCGGACGCGAACGCCGTCGCGTGGCCACCCTCCAGCGCACCGACGGCCTCTTCCAGCGCGTGCCAGGTCGGCGTCCCGTCACCGCGCGCGTACACGAAGTCGCCACCGGCCTGGTACGTGCTGGTGGCGACGAGCGGGGTGTTCAGCGGCTCGCCGGGACCGTGCGGCCGGCCGGCGGCGATGGCCTTGGTGCGGGGCGTCCAGTCGTCCATGCGCCTCACGGTAACCGCGCGCCCGGTGGGGTGGCCGGGCCGCCCGCGCGTCCACGGGCGGCCCGGCCTGCTCAGTGGGCGTACACCTCGAACTCGTACAGCGAGTAGCCGTACTTCGTGCCGCGCTGGACGCCCTGCATCTTCACGAACCGCGCCGGCGTCGGGGCGAACGAGACGTTGTCCTGCCCGCCGTCGCCGTCGGTGACCACGGCCGCGTCCGTCCAGTTCACCGCGTCGGGCGAGGTCTGGATCTTGTAGCTCTTGCCGTACGCGGCCTCCCAGCTCAGGAGCACCCGCGAGACCTGCTGGACCGAACCGAGGTCGACGGTGATCGCCTGGTCGTCGCTCCAGTCGCTGGCCCAGCGGGTCGAGGCGTTCCCGTCGATCGCGTTCGACGCCGGCGAGTTGTAGAAGCCGGTTTCGGCGCTGGTGGCGCTGACCGTCTTCCCCGGCGCGAGGTTCGCGATGTTGTCGCCGCGGTGCGCGGTGTACTCGACGACCTGCTGGAACGTCGGGCGGTTCTGCCAGCTGATCTTGTCCTGCGTGATGCCGCCCAGCGGGTTGTGGACGATCGTGTCGGCGCACCACTGGTCACCCGCGGAGCAGCTGCCGTCCCCGGGGTAGACGGTGTTCGCGGCCTGGCCGGCGGCCGTGGTCAGCGAGTCGACGAGCGCCTGGCGGCACGTCGTGACGTTCCCGCCGCCGCAGAACGTCTGGGCGAGCGGGCCGGCCACCGGCTGGCCGAGCACCTGGCGGATGTCCTTGCTGACGTAACCCCACCAGCCGAACTGGAACGACGAGCCCTTGTGCGGCTGGCCGGTGTGCTGGCCGTTGCCGTTCTGCCACCCGGACGGGCTTTCGTTGATGCCCAGCACGCCGGTCATCGCGTTGTAGGCGTCGTCGCCCATGCCCGGCTTGAACTCGGCCTGGACGAGCAGCGGCCACCAGGCGTCGAAGATGCGGATCGCGTCGGCGTCGGCGTACGCCTTGCTGCCGGCCGAGGTCTCCTTGCGGAGGTGGCCGTTCGCGAGCCACGTCTTGAGCTTCGCCTCGGCGTCGGCGGCCGCGCCGGTCGTCGGCGTCTTGTCGAGCACCTGCAGCAGGAGCGGCAGGACACGCTCGGCGCGCAGGTCCGCGAGCGCGGCGTCCGCCATCGCCTGGGTCAGGTTGACCCGGGTGACCTTGGTACCGCTGGAGATCAGCTGCTTGACGCGCGAGTCGAGCAGGTCGACGCGATGCACGGCGGACTTGTCCGCGCCCGCGGCCGCGTAGCCGTTGGCCTGCGCGTTGTTCCAGCTGACGTAGTAGTCCTGGTTGATCGACTGCGGGTGCTGCGACGCCGGCGTGTAGGTCGCGATGTTGCCCGCCGGGTTCCAGCCGTTCCAGTCGTGGCCCTGGTCGCCCCACACCGGCATGTTGGGGTCCACATTGGACTGCCGGGAGGGGTTGGCGCCGGAGTTGAAGTAGGCGATGTCCTTGGAGTCGGCGTAGAACCAGTTGAACGTGTAGTTGATGTCGGCCGCGGCCTTCTGGAAGTCCGCCGCGGACTTCACGAAGCCCGGGTCGTTCAGCTCCTGGAAGCCGATCAGCGAGTCGACCTCGTGGAAGTAGGACGAGCGCAGCGCCGCGTACGCCACCGGCTTGCCGCCGACGGTCGCCCGGCTCTGCACCGGCCCGTACTTCGTCCGGTAGCTGCGCAGCGTGTACGAACCCGCCGCCGTCCCGTCGGCGACGGTCGGCTTCCAGGCGTTCTTCACCTCGACGGTGTCCATCGGGATGCACTGGCCTTGCCAGGTGTAGTAGTTCGAGTCCTTCGTCGGCGCCTTGCCGCTCGGGTCGCACAGCGTCAGCGCGTAGGTGTCGATGATGTCCTGCGCCGACGTCGTCGCGCTCCACGAGTAGTCCTGGCCGCGGCCGAGGAGCACGTACATGCTCAGCCCGGCGAACGCGGCGCCGCGGGCGCTGATGCCCGGCCCCTGCAGCTCCTGCAGCAGGAGCAGCTGCGGGGCGAAGTAGCCGGTCTGCGGGCCGAAGACCGCGACTGGGTGGCCGCTGGCGGTCTTCGCGCCGGAGACGACCAGCGCGTTGGACATGCCGTGCTTCTCGCTCAGCATGTTCCCCGGCAGCACGCCGTTCTCGAACATCCCGCGGGCGGGCTCCTGCTCGGCGGGCGCGGCGACGTCCACAGTGGACGGCGTCGCGGTCGCGGCCGAGCCGGTCTTGTCGAACACCAGCTGCTGCCCGGTCACCGAGCCCTTGTCCGGCAGGGCCTGACCGACGGGGTTGGCCGGCGTCTTGCCGTACGGGAAGGTCTGCCCGTCGTGCAGCGTCTTGACGGCTTCGGGGTCGTCCTCCGAGCGAAGGCTCTGCCACACCTTCTCGCCCTGCACGACGCCGTACTTCTCCTGCATCGCGAGCTTCGCGATGGCGTTCTGCACCTCGCCGCCACCACCGGCGCCGAACTCGGCGCCGACCAGCGAGGCGAGCGCGACCAGGTCGGTCAGCTTGAACGGATCGATCGACCCGGCGTTGGTGATCGAGTCGACGTGCCCGGTCAGCACGTACTCGCCCGGGAAGTACCGGCCGTTGTAGGAGTCGCTGATGTACTTGTTGATGCCGTCGACGTAGGCCTGCGCGTCGGCGAGGCCCTGCGCGCCACGGGGGCCGCTGCTCGCGACGCGGTCGATCTGCTGCTGCAGCTCGGCTTCGGTGTACGGCGCGTTGGCGAAGAACTGCTGCTCCAGCTCGCGGTTGGCTTCCGCGCCACCGGCGAACGGGGTGACCTGCCCGCGCGCGGCGTGGCGCAGGACGTCCATGAGCCACAGCCGGTCCTGCGCGGCGGCGTACCCGGCGCCGAACTCGGTGCCCGAGCGCGTGGTCCCGGTGATGTGCGGGACGCCGAGGGCCTTGTCGCGCACGATCGTCACGTCGGAACGCGGCTTGGTCGTGCTCGCGACCTGGTCGGCGGGGACGCCGAACGACGAGTCGTTGAAGTACTGGTTGATGGCGCCGGTGGTCAGCGTCTTGTAGCCGTTGGCCAGCGAGGAGTACTTCCCCAGCTGGTCGGACGCGTGCGCCGGGCGGGTGCCGAGCACCTTGTGCGCCAGGATGTCGGCGAGGGTGGCGTTGCCGTTCTCGCCGGGCGGCAGGATGTCGCTGCACTGCCCGCCGCAGTAGTCGTCGGGCGACGCGGCCGCCTGCGCGGCCGGAGCGGTGACGGCGACCTGGGTGAGGCCGGCCACGAGGGCCCCCAGTGCCGTCAAGGTCAGGGCGCGGATGCCACGTCGCATGCCGGGCTCCCCTCAGTCAGAAGAGTGACGAAGCGCACGCTACCCACCAGTAAGACAAGTGTGAAGACTTTTCGCGTTTTTCAGCCCTTGGACGTAGTCCGATCGGCGCAGCCTCGCGCGCGTGGGTACGGTGAGCGCCATGACCTTGGAAAAGCCCCAGATCGACCGCCCGGACGGACCTCCACCGGCCGACCTCGAGATCACCGACATCACGGTCGGTGACGGCACGGAAGCCACGTCGGGCAAGACCGTCACCGTGCACTACGTCGGCGTCTCGCACTCGACCGGCGAGGAGTTCGACGCGTCCTGGAACCGCGGCGAGCCGCTGCGGTTCGGCCTCGGTGCCGGCCAGGTCATCTCCGGCTGGGACCAGGGCGTCGCGGGCATGAAGATCGGTGGCCGCCGCAAGCTCGTCATCCCGCCCCACCTGGCCTACGGCGACCGCGGCGCGGGCGGCGTCATCAAGCCCGGCGAAACCCTGATCTTCGTGGTCGACCTCGTCGGCGTGAACTAGGCACGTCGCGGACCGGGTCGCTTCGCACTTGGGCTGAACGGCCGCTTTTCCCCCGGCGCGGCGTCACTACCCTCGGAAGTGATCACCGGCTTTCGACAGCCGGTGCGTGACAAGGGGGATTCACCGATGCGCGTTCGCGCTGTGCTTTCCGCTGCCCTGCTGACGCTGGCCGCCGGTCTCGCCACCGCGGGACCGGCGGCGGCCGTCGCCAACGGCTCCGACGTCCCGGCGGGGACGTTCGGGTTCGCCGCGAAGCTGACGATGACGAACATCCCGAAGCCCGACGGCACGAAGTACAACAGCGCGTGCTCCGGCGCGCTGATCGCCGCGAAGTGGATCATCACCGCGGGCCACTGCTTCCACGACGCCAACCGCAACCGCGTCTCCGGCCCGGTGCCGTACCCGACGTCGGTGCTCCTCGGCACGGTCAACCAGAGCACTCCGGGCGTGACGCGCAACGTCGTCACCGTCTACCAGGCCAGTGCCAACGACATCGCGATCGCGACGCTCGACGCCGACGTCACCGGCATCACGCCGCTGACGGTCAACCGGGTGACGCCCTCGGTGGGGCAGCTGCTGACGCTCGCCGGCTGGGGCAGCCTCACCGCGACCAACCCTGCGCCGTCGACGAAGCTGCAGCAGGGCACTGTCAAGGTGGGCCAGGTCGCGGCGGCCACGCTCGGCGTCCAGGGGGTCGCGCCGACCTCGACCACCAGCGCCTGCGTGTACGACTCGGGCGCGCCCTACTTCGTCGCGGCCGGGTCCGGCGGCCAGCTCGTTTCGGTCGAGTCGACCGGGCCGGACTGCCCGCACAACCAGCTCGAGACCACTTCGCGGGTGGACGTCGTCGCGGACTGGATCGCCTCGCACACCGGCTGAGCCCCCGCCGGGCGTCACCCGGGTGACGCCCGGCCAGGGAATTCCCAGCGTGCGGCCGCGCCAATAGCCTCGAACGTCGATCACCCGACCGACGAAGGGGAAGAATGCGCCTGCGCGCCCTGCTCGCCGCTGTTGTCCTGACCACCGCCTCCGCTCCGGCCGCCTGGGCCGCGCCGGGCGTCGCCCACGGCTCCGACGTACCGCCCGGGCAGTTCGGGTTCGTCGCGAAGCTCGCGATGACGAAGATCCCGCGCCCGGACGGCTCGACCTACAGCAGCTACTGCACCGGCTCCCTGATCGCCCCGGGCTGGGTGCTCACGACGGGCCACTGCTTCCACGACGCGAACCGCAACCGCGTCTCCGGCAAGGTCCCCTACCCGACCACGGTGACGCTGGGCCTGGTCGACGAAGCCACGGAGTCCGGCATCGCCCGCAAGGTGACCGAGGTGGTCCAGGCCAAGGAGAACGACGTCGCCCTGGCCCGCCTGGACAGCCCGGTGACGACGGTGGTCCCGCTGAAGATCGGCCGCTCGGTCCCGAAGGTGGGCCAGCAGCTGACGCTTGCCGGCTGGGGCAGCACCACCAACACGAACCCCGCGCCGGCGAGCCGCATGCAGCAGGGCACGGTGGCGGTCGCCAAGGTGGAGCAGACGACCGTCGGGGTCCGCGGCGCCGCCCCGGAGATCACGACGAGCGCCTGCACGTACGACTCGGGAGCGCCGTACTTCACGGACGGCGAACTGGTGGCGGTCGAGGCGACGGGTCCGGGCTGCCCCCACGCGGGCATCGAGACGGCCAGCCGGGCCGACGTGCTGGCGGCCTGGGTCGCCAAATCGACAGCCTGATACACCCGGAAGTCCGCCGTGAGCGAACACCACGCAGAGCCAAACGGGTGATATTCCCCACCTGATCCCGAGGGCAGGCCAGACACGAAAAAGGGCCCCAGCGTGATGCTGGGGCCCTTTTCGAGTGGGCGAGGAGGGAGTTGAACCCTCACGTCCTTTCGGACACACGGACCTGAACCGTGCGCGTCTGCCATTCCGCCACTCGCCCGAGTGCTTCCTTCAAGCAGCGAGGAGAAGACTAGCAGGTCGTTTGAACAGGTTTCACCGGGGGCCGTGTAGAGGCTCGCTCACCCGGATAGGATCGATAGCGGAAGCACACGTGTGAGGAGGTTTTCCCCGGTGAGCCGCGTCGAGCGTTTCGACAGACGCCTCGAGAACCTGGTGGGGAACACTTTCGCGCGCATGTTCGGTGGCAACGTCGTCACGCAGGAAGTGGCGATCGCCCTGGAGCGGGAGAGTGAGGAGAACGTTCGTGAGCTGGCAGGCGGTCGGCAGCTCGCCCCCAATCACTACATCGTGTCGCTGGGGGCGGCTGACCACGAGCGCATGGCCGGCGACGAGCAACGCGTCACCCAGGTGCTCGCCAAGGCCGTGGCGGAACACCTCGCCGCCGAGGGCCTGGACACCTATGGTGACGTCGTCGTATCACTCGAGCGCAACGAGGCGCTGCATACTGGACAGTTCAAGACCCGTTCGTCCGTCGATCCAGACGCCCGCCCCTCAGGCGCCGGTTCACCGCGGTCGGCACGACCCAGCAACGCAGGAGACCCAGCAATGAGCCAGCCCCCCGGCTACGGCCAATACGACCAGGGTGACCCGTACGGCCAGCAGGGCCAGTACGGCTACGGACAGCAGGGTGGCCAGCAGCCCGGGTACGACCAGGGTTACGGCCAGCCGCAGGGCGGTGGCTACGACCAGTACGGCCAGCAGCAGCCGGGTGGCGGCTACGACCAGTACGGCCAGCAGCAGGGTGGCTACGACCAGGGCGGGTACGCGCAGCCCCAGGGCGGCGGCTACGACCAGGGCTACGGCCAGCCGCAGGGCGGCGGGTACGACCAGGGCGGCTACGCCCAGCCCCAGGGTGGTGGCTACGACCAGGGCGGCTACCAGCAGGGCGGGTACGACCAGGGTGGCTACGCCCAGCCCCAGCAGGGCGGCTACGACCAGTACGGCGGCCAGCAGCAGGGCGGCTACGACCAGTACGGGCAGCAGGCGGCGTACGGCCAGCCGGCCGCCGACCCGTACGGCCAGCAGGGTGGCTACGCCCCGCCGGCGCCGGGCCGCCAGCTCGCGGCGAGCCTGCAGCTGGACGACGGCTCGAACCGCACGTACTCGCTGAAGCAGGGCGGGAACGTCGTGGGCCGCGGCCAGGACGCGGACTTCCGCCTCCCGGACACCGGCGTCTCGCGCCGGCACCTGGAGATCACCTGGGACGGCCAGAGCGCGACGCTCGCCGACATCGGGTCGACCAACGGCACGACCGTGAACGGCACTCCGGTCCAGACCTGGCAGCTCGCGGATGGCGACGTCATCCGGGTGGGGCATTCGTCCCTCGTGTTCCGTACACAGGGCTGACTCCGGGCACGGAATACTGTTCCCGCAGAATTGACGTGCGGGGGGACCGCGGCGTACCCGCGTCGCGGCTGCACGGACGAGTCGGGAGCGGACACACCAAGTGCCAGAGCTGGTCGTACAACTCACCAGGGTGGGCTTCCTCGTGCTGCTCTGGCTCTTCGTGTTCGCCGCGCTCAGAGTCGTCCGCTCGGACCTCTACGCGGCGTCGGGCATGCGCGTCCAGGTCCCGACCTTCGGGCGCAAGAAGGAGAAGAAGCCGCGCAACAGCAAGTCCCCGCAGCAGCTGCTCGTGACCCACGGCGCGCTGGCGGGGACGCGCATCGCGCTGGACGGCCGGCCGATCCTCATCGGCCGGGCCGACGACTCCACGTTGGTGCTCGACGACGACTACGCGTCGACCCGGCACGCGCGGATCGCCCAGCGCGGTGAGGACTGGTACGTGGAAGATCTGGGCTCGACGAACGGGACGTACCTGGACCGGGCTAAGGTCACTGCACCCCTCCGGGTCCCGCTCGGAGTCCCCATCCGGATCGGCAAGACGGTGATCGAGCTTCGCCCATGACTCTCGTCCTCCGCTACGCAGCCCGCAGCGACCGGGGCCTGGTGCGTTCGAGCAACCAGGACTCCGTGTACGCCGGCCCTCGCCTGCTCGCGCTCGCCGACGGTATGGGTGGCCACGCGGCGGGTGAGGTGGCCAGCAAGGTCGTCATCGCCTCGCTCGCCCCGCTCGACGACGACGAGCCGGGCGACGACCTCCTCGCGCAGCTCCGGGAGGCGGTGGCCAACGGCAACGCCGCCATCGCCGAGCTCGTCTCGCAGGATCCCGACCTCGACGGCATGGGCACCACGCTGACGGCTGTGTTGTTCGCCGGCAACCGGCTCGGGCTGGTGCACGTCGGCGACTCGCGCGCGTACCTGCTGCGCGGCGGCCAGTTCGCGCAGATCACCCGCGACGACAGCTTCGTCAACGAGCTGCTCGAACAGGGCCGGATCACGCCCGAAGAGGCGGCGGTGCACCCGCAGCGGTCACTGCTGCTGAAGGCGCTGACCGGGCACGAGGTCGAGCCGAGCCTGACCGTGCGCGAAGCCCGGGCCGGCGACCGGTACCTGATCTGCTCGGACGGCCTGTCCGGCATGGTCAGCGACGAGACGCTGGCCGAGGCCGTGCAGATCGCGGACCCGCAGCAGTGCGCGGACCGGATGATCGAGCTGGCGCTCAAGGGCGGCGGCACGGACAACGTCACGGTGATCATCGCCGACGTGGTCGACGTCGACTTCGGCGAGGACGCGCCCATCGTGGGCGGCGCCGCCGGGGACGGCAGCGACGAACGGCACCAGGGCGACTCGCCCGCGGCGCGCGCACGGGCGCTGACCCAGCCGCCGCCGCAGCCGCGGCCGGAGCTGCCGCAGCCGAGCGAAGACCCGAAGGCCAAGCGCCGGAAGCGGTTCCGCTGGCTCGCCGGCGCGCTGGTGGTGCTCGTCGTGCTCGCCGCAGCCGCCATCGCCACCCGGTACTTCGTCCTGAGTCAGTACTATGTCGGCGAAGGTGCCGACCAGGAAGTCGTGATCTACCGCGGCGTTCCCGGCAGCATCCTCGGCATCGACCTGCACACCTACGAGCAGGGCTCGTGCCCGCCCAACCAGGTGTGCACGGACAAGCTGCGCGTCGACCAGCTCCAGGAGGACGCGCGGCTGGCGGTGCAGAACGGCGTCAAGAAGGAAAGCCTCGACGACGCCCGGAAGTACATCGACGACTTCCTGCAGCTGCACAAGCGCCTGAACAACTGCGCGCCGACGGGCGGCCAGCCGTCCCCGACGCCGACCAGCCCGGTTGCGCCGACGTCCACTCCGTCGGCTCCGGCCGGCTCCACTGCTCCGTCGTCGGCGAACCAGCCAGCGGGGAGGGACTGCTCGACGCCGAGTTCGACGGCACCGACGACGGGAGGCGGTAACTGATGAGCCAGCCCGCCGCGCGTGCCGCCGAGCCGCTCGCCGCGCAGTTCCAGACGAACCCGCCGCGCGACGTCCCGACCCGCCGCAACACCGAGCTGGTGCTGCTGGGGTTCGCCGCGTTCATCGTCACCATCGCGCTGGTGCTGGTCGAGGCGAACCAGGAGCAGGAGCTCACCTGGTCGATCGTCTGGCTGGGCCTCGCCTACCTCGCGATCTTCGCCGCGGCGCACCTGGCCGTGCGCCGCTGGGCGCCGTACGCGGACCCGGTGCTGCTCCCCTGCGTCGCGCTGCTGAACGGCATCGGGCTGGTGATGATCCACCGGATCGACCTGGCCCTGGCCGAAAAGGCCGTGCAGAACGGGAAGGACTACACCCCCGCCGTCACGGCGCAGGTGCTGTTCACCGTCATCTCGCTCGGGTTCTTCGTCGCCGTGCTGGTCGTGGTGAACGACCACCGCACGCTGACCCGCTACGGCTACACCGCGGGCCTGGTCGGGATCGTCGCGCTGGCACTGCCCGCGCTGCTGCCGTCGAGCCTGTCCGAGGTCAACGGCGCCAAGGTGTGGCTGAAGCTGCCGGGGTTCTCGATCCAGCCGGGCGAGTTCGCGAAGATCCTGCTGATGGTCTTCTTCGCCTCGTTCCTGGTGTCGAAGCGCGACCTGTTCATGGTGGCGGGCAAGAAGTTCCTCGGCGTCGAGCTGCCGCGGGCCCGTGACCTCGGCCCGATCCTCATCGCCGCGGTCGCCTGCATCGGCATCCTGGTGTTCGAGAAGGACCTCGGCACGTCGCTGCTGTTCTTCAGCGTCATCCTGATGATGTTGTACGTGGCGACCGAGCGGATCATCTGGGTCGTCCTCGGCCTGAGCTTCTTCGTCGCCGGCTGCCTGATCGCCTACAACCTCTTCACGCACGTCCAGCAGCGCGTCGCCAACTGGCTCGACCCGCTGGCGACGTACGACAAGCTCGGCGGCGGCTACCAGATCGCGCAGGGCCTGTTCGGCCTCGGCACCGGCGGGATCGGCGGCACCGGGCTCGGCGCCGGCCGCCCGGACATGGTCCCGGAGGCCAACACCGACTTCATCACCGCGGCGATCGGCGAAGAGCTCGGCTTCATCGGGCTGGCCGCCGTCCTGATGCTGTACTTGCTGGTCGCCATGCGCGGCATGCGCAGCGCGCTCGCCGTGCGCGACACGTTCGGCAAGCTGCTCGGCGGCGGGCTGGCGTTCACCATGGTCATGCAGATCTTCGTCGTCGTCGGCGGGGTCACGAAGCTCATCCCGGAGACCGGTATCACCGCCCCGTTCCTGTCCAAGGGTGGTTCGTCGCTGCTGGCGAACTACATCCTGGTCGCCCTGCTGCTCCGGATCTCCGACGCGGCCCGGCGGCCCGCCGCCCGGCCGAAGCCGCAGCCCCAGCAGCAGGCGCCGATCGCCGAAGCGCACACCGTGCTCGTCCAGCGCCCGCCGGCGGACGGGGGCAAGCAGGCATGAACACCCCGCTGCGCAAGGTCGGCATGGCGATGCTCGTCATGGTCGTCCTGCTGCTGGCCAACGCGACCTACATCCAGGTCGTGAAGGCCGACGACTACCGCACCGACTCCCGCAACGCGCGCGTGCTCTACGACGAGTTCGCCCGCCGCCGCGGCCAGATCGTGTCGCAGGCGAACGGCGAGGTCCTGGCGAAGGTCGACCCGTCGAACGACAAGTACAAGTACATCCGGTCCTACGTCGACGGCCCGATGTACGCGCCGGTCACCGGCTACTACTCGATCAACTACGGCTCCGGCGGGCTCGAGCGCTCCGAGGACGACGTCCTGAACGGCTCCGACCCGCGCCTGTTCGTGCGGCGGCTGTCGGACATGGTCACCGGCCGCGACCCGAGCGGCGGCAACGTCCGGCTGACCATCGACCCGGCCGTCCAGAAGGCCGCGTACGACCTGATGACGCAGCGCGGCTACACCGGCGCCGTCGTCGCGATGGAGCCGAAGACCGGCCGGATCCTGGCGATGGTCTCGACGCCGTCGTACGACCCGAACAAGCTGGCCTCGCACACGTCGAAGGCGCAGACCGACGCCTGGAACTCCTACGTCAAGGACCCGAAGAACCCGATGCTGAACCGGGCGATCTCGGAGACCTACCCGCCGGGGTCGACGTTCAAGCTGGTCACCGCGGCGGCCACGCTCGAGGACGGCAAGGGCCCGGACACGCCGGTCAACACGGCGCCGAACACGAAGCTCCCCGGCACGAGCGTCACGCTGGAGAACTACGCCGGCGAAGCGTGCCCCGGCAGCACCTTCAAGGACGCGCTCGCGCACTCGTGCAACGTGCCGTTCGCGGAGTTCGCCGGCCAGCTCGGCGCGGACAAGCTGCGGAAGACGGCGGCGAACTTCGGCATCGGGCAGACCGACCTGACCGTGCCGATGAAGGTCGCGCCGTCGACGGTCGGCCCGCTCGACTCGCAGGGCGCGCTCTACCAGAGCGGCATCGGCCAGCGCGACGTCCGGATCACCCCGTTGCAGGACTGCCTGCTCGCGGCCACCGTCGCCAACGGCGGGATGGCCATGAAGCCGCAGCTGGTGCAGTCGGTGCTGGCACCGGACCTGTCGACCATCGAGGACTACAGCCCCACCGAACTCACCGGCACCCCGGCGCTGTCGTCGTCGAACGCCGCGATCCTCAAGGACATGATGATCGCTTCGGAGAGCTTCACCGCGGGCGGCGGCAAGCGCCCGGACATCCAGATCGCGTCGAAGACCGGTACGGCAGAGCACGGCACGGACTCCAAGAACACCGCGCCGCACGCCTGGTACACCGCCTTCGCCCCGGCCAACGACCCGCAGATCGCGGTCGCCGTGATCGTCGAAGACGGCGGCAACCGCGGTCTCGCGGCCACCGGCGGCAAGGTCGCGTCGGAGATCGGCCGCGCGGCGATCAACGCCAGGCTCGGGGGTGGATAGCGGATGCTGTCCTCGGGTCAGCTGCTGGCCGAGCGGTACAAGCTGACGAACCGGATCGCCGTCGGCGGGATGGGCGAGGTCTGGCAGGCCAGCGACACCCGGCTGGACCGGACCGTGGCCGTCAAGATCCTCAAGGCCGAGCTCTCCGGCGACGCCGAATTCCTCCACCGCTTCCGCACCGAAGCGCGGATGACGGCGTCCCTCAACCACCCCGGCATCGCCGCGGTGCACGACTACGGCGAAACCGTCTTCGACGGTGACCTCTCCATCGCGTACCTGGTGATGGAGCTCGTCGACGGCGACCCGCTGGCCGGGTTGCTGGCCAAGCACGGGCGGCTGTCGGCGGAGTTCACGCTCGACATGCTGGAGCAGGCGGGCAACGCGCTGCAGGCCGCGCACGAGCAGGGCCTGGTCCACCGGGACGTCAAGCCGGGCAACATCCTGGTGACCTCGACCGGGCAGGTGAAGATCACCGACTTCGGCGTCGCCAAGGCGGCCGACGCCGCGCCGGTCACCCGATCCGGCATGGTCATGGGCACCGCGCACTACATCGCGCCGGAGCAGGCGCTCGGGCACCCGGCCGAGCCAGCGTCCGACGTCTACTCGCTGGCCGTGTGCGGTTACGAATGCCTCGCCGGGCACCGGCCGTTCCTGTCCGAGAACGCCGTGACGGTCGCGATGATGCACATCCGCGACATCGCGCCGCCGCTGCCGCCGGACGTCCCGCCCGCCGCGCGCGCGGTGATCGAGGCGACGCTGGTGAAGGACCCGCGGCAGCGCTACAACAGCGGCGGCGAGTTCGCGGCCGCCGTCGCCGCGGTCCGCGCCGGGCTGCCGCTGCCGACGCCGCGCGGGCTGGTCAACGCCAGCTACGCGACCGGCCAGCAGCCGGCGGTGCCGCAACCGCAGCAACAGCAGCAGCCGGTGCCGCAACCGGCGCCGCAGCCGGTCCCGCCGCAGCAGCAGCACATGCCGGTGGGCCCGCAGTCGCCGCCGGGCAACCCGATGGTCGCCATCGGCCCGCCGTCGCGGCCCGTCATGCGCCCGGCCATGGTGCCGGCGCCCCGGAAGAAGTCCCAGTGGGGCTGGTGGGCGCTCCTCGCGGCCATCCTGCTCGTTGTCCTGGTGGCGGCCATCGTCCTCGTGGCGAAGATGATCGGCAGCTCGGGCTCGCCACCGCACCCCGGCCAGACGCAGAGCCAGGTGGTCCCGGGCAGACAGCCGCCCGCGGAGCAACCGCCCGTGTCGAGCGCGATACCGGCGGACTCTCCCGGCACGACCGACGATGGCCAGCAAGGCATCATGACCGCACCTTGGACGGAATGGAACGGCACCCAGAGATGAGCACACCCAGACTGCTCTCCAACCGGTACGAGCTGGGCGAAACGCTCGGCTACGGAGGCATGTCCGAGGTCCATCACGGCCACGACGTGCGTCTCGGCCGGGAAGTCGCGATCAAGATCCTCCGTGCCGACCTCGCCAGGGACCCGCAGTTCCAGGAGCGCTTCCGCCGCGAAGCGCAGAACGCCGCCGCGCTCAACCACCCGGCGATCGTCGCGGTCTACGACACGGGTGAGGCCAACACCGAGTTCGGTCCGCTGCCGTACATCGTCATGGAGTACGTCGAAGGCCGGACGCTGCGGGACATCGTCAAGACCGAGGGCCCGATGTCGCAGAAGCGGGCCATGGAGGTCATGGCCGACGTCTGCGCGGCACTCGACTTTTCGCACCGCCACGGCATCGTGCACCGCGACGTCAAGCCGGCCAACGTGATGATCACGAAGAACGGCGCGGTCAAGGTGATGGACTTCGGCATCGCGCGCGCGATGCACGACGGCCAGTCCGCGATGACCCAGACGGCCGCGGTGATCGGCACGGCGCAGTACCTGTCGCCGGAGCAGGCCCGGGGCGAGTCGGTCGACGCCCGTTCCGACGTCTACGCCGCCGGCTGCGTGCTGTACGAGCTGATCACCGGCGAGCCGCCGTTCACCGGCGACTCCCCGGTCGCGGTCGCCTACCAGCACGTCCGGGAGGACCCGAACCCGCCGTCGTCGGTGAACCCGGCGGTGGCGCCCGAGCTGGACGCCGTCGTGCTGAAGGCGCTGGCCAAGGGCCCGGCGAACCGCTACCAGTCGGCGGCGGAGATGCGCTCGGACCTGGTGCGCACGCTCTCGGGCCAGCGCCCGGCCGCGCCGATGGTGATGTCCGAGGACGAGCGCACGCAGGTGATGAACGCCGACCGGCGGCAGCCGCAGCGCTACGAGGAGTACGACGCCGCGGACGACGAGGACCCGAAGGCCAAGCGCCGGCGCCGGACGCTGCTGGCCGCGTTGGCCGCGGTCTTCGTGCTGGGCGCGGTGCTGCTGATCATGTGGCTGTCGGGGTCGTTCAAGAGCGGCAACGAAGAGCCGGGCACGGTGGCGATCCCCGACGTCAAGGGACAGTCGGAGGTGGCGGCCAAGACCGCCCTCCGCGAGAAGGGCTTCAACAACTTCGCCCCGAACAAGACCGTGATCTGCGGGGTGCCCGACGCGAGCGGCAACACGCCGTGCACCAGTGACCAGGTCAACCAGGTCATCGCGGTGACGCCGGACGTGGGCACGCCGGTCGCGACCACCGCGCAGATCACGCTCACGATCGGCACGCCGCCGGGCAAGGTGCCCGTGCCGGACCTGAAGGACCTGAGCAAGGACGACGCCGAGGCGAAGCTGAAGGAAGCCGGCCTCACCCTGAACCAGTCGGTGCAGGAGGTCGACGTCACCGACCAGGACCAGGTCGGCAAGGTCGTCAGCCAGAACCCGCAGGCCGGCAACCAGGTCCAGCAGGGCACGAGCGTGTCGATCTCGATCGGCAAGGGCAAGGCGCAGAAGCAGGTGCCGAACTACACCGGGAAGTCGTTCAGCGAAGCGCAGTCCGCCCTGACCGCCTTGGGCTTCAACGTCAAGCGCGTCGACCAGCAGTCCGACCAGCCGAAGGACCAGGTCCTCCAGCAGACGCCGAACGGTGGTTCGGTGCCGGTCGGCAGCACGATCACCCTGACCGTGTCGACGGGCCAGCCGGACAACAAGATCGAGATGCCGCAACTGGTCGGCATGACGGCCGACGACGCCCAGGCGAAGCTGCAGAGCATGGGCTGGACCGGGCAGCTGCGGCAGCAGTCCGACCGGACCAGCAACAAGCCCGAAGGCACGGTCACCAAGCAGAGCGTGCAGCCGGGTCAGCAGATCGACAAGGACCAGAACATCACGATCTCGGTCTCCGAGGGTCCGCTGTTCCCGACGACCACCGGCAGTCCCTGATCCGATCCACCCGACGAAGGCCCGCACGGTTCGCCGTGCGGGCCTTCGTCGTTCGTCAGGCCTTGTCGAGGAACCCTTGCACCGCACCGAGAATCTGGTCGGCGTCACTCGCCGGACCGCAGTCGAGCTCCAGTTCTTCGGCCGCGCCGGAGCGTTTGACCTTCAGGGAGACACGGGCTTCGCGGCAGCGTCGCAGCCAGGCGATCAGCGAGCGGCAGAAGACGCCGGCGGAGTTGCTGGTCACGCCGACCACGACGGCGTCGAACAGCTGGACGCGGCCGCGGAGCTCGTCCTCGCCGCGCAGCCAGGCGGCGAGCTCCTTGAGCTCGCCTTCGGAGTCTGGCCCGGTGATCGCGACGATCCCCGCCGTCACCCGTTCTCCCTTCGCCAGGAATCGGAGAGGACCCGAACACTAGTCGGCGCCGAGCACCCGCCGATACCCTGGCCGGGAATTTGAAGATTGCAAATTGCACTCAGGAACGGCGTTGCACCAGCCGTGAAACGACGACGAAGCTGACGGCCAGCACCACCACGGACGTCACGAGCGCCAGGACGAGCGGCCCGCCGACCGGTTCGTCGTCGGTGAGGGCGTGCAGCAGCGGGTGGACCAGCGGGATCTTCGCCAGCAGCACGACGATCAGCGTGACGACGGCGGCGAGCACCGTCCAGCCGATCCGCTGCACGAGCAGCCGCGAACACGGCAGCGCGATCGCGATGCCCAGCAGCGCGCACGCGAGGTGGGCGAGCAGCCCGATGCCGAGCGCCGCCGGCTGGACCTTGAACGACTTGACCGCCGACCACACCTCGGTGAGCACCGTGAGGACCGCGGCGCAGGCCAGCACGGTGAGGATCGCGCCGGTGATCATCCGCCGCCACTGCCGCGCGTGGCTCAAGGTCACCAGGCGCTGCACCGGGTCCTCGATGTCGAGCAGCGCGATCGTCAGCCAGCACGACACGACGAGCAGCCCGCCGGCGCTCACGCCGAACAGCGGCAGCGGCGGCGAGTGCGGGTCGGCGTAGAGGATCACGCACAGCGCGAGGTAGGCCAGCAGCGCCGGCAGGTACCGCTGCGAATGGCCGAGCAGCGCCAGGTAGTAGCGGGTCAGGGCGAGCACGGCGCGACCTCTCGTACGGACCAGCCGTCCTTCAACGCCCGCAGCAGCACCGCGTCCACGCTCGCGACTTCGACGGTGAGCACCACCTGCGGGCCTTCGACGACCGCGTGCCGGACGCCGGGCTCGTCCGCCCAGCCTGCGCCGTCGCCGCGCAGCACGATCCGCGTGGTCGGCTCGGCGCTCTCGGCCGTGAGCCTGCCGCCGGCCATGAGGTGGACGACGTCGGCGTGGTCGTGCACCACCTGCGGCCGGTGGTCGGTGAACACGACGCTCGCACCGCGCGCCCGCGTCTCGGCGACCAGCTCGCCGAGAATCGCGTGCGTGCCGACGTCGAGCCCGGACCACGGCTCGTCGAGGATCAGCAGGTCGGGCCGCACCATGACGGCCTGCGCGAGGCCGACCTTCTGGGCGTTGCCCTTGGACAGCGTCCGCAGCGGCGCGGTCGGGCCGCCGACCAGCGCGAGCCGCTCCAGCAGCGGGTCGATCACCGAGAGGTCGGCGAGCCCGCGGATGCGGGCCATGTGCCGCAGGTAGGCCCGCGCGCCCATGCGCTGGCCGGCCGGGAAGCGGTCGGGCAGGTAGCCGATCCGCGGGTTTCCCGTCACCACGCCGGTGGTCGCGTGCGAGACGCCTGCCATGATCCGCAGCAGCGTCGACTTGCCGGAGCCGTTGCTGCCGAGGACGCCGACGACGTGGCCGGGCTCGACGCTCAGGTCGACGTCGCGGAGGACGAAGTCACCACGTCCGTACCGCTTGCCGACCCCCGCGAGCCGGATCACGCAACAGCGGCCTTCTGGAGCGCCTTGGTCGCCTGCTCGAGCTCGTCGACGCGGACGGGGTCGACGGGGTGACCCGCCATGGCCATCCAGTTCGCGAGCATCCGGTGGCCGCCCTCGGTGAGCACGGACTCCGGGTGGAACTGGACGCCTTCCAGCGGCAGCTCGCGGTGGCGCATGCCCATCACGATGCCGGACTCGGTGCGGCCGGTGACCTCGAAGACGTCGGCCGGGATGGTGTCGGGCACCACGGTCAGGGAGTGGTACCGGGTGGCCGTGAACTCCTCCGGCAGGTCCTTGAGGACGCCGGTGCCTTCGTGGCGGACCTGGCTGGTCTTGCCGTGGAGCAGCTCGGGCGCGCGGTCGACGGTCGCGCCGTAGACGACGCCGAGGGCCTGGTGGCCGAGGCAGACGCCGAGCATCGGCGTGCGCGTCTCGGCGCACTTGCGGATGACATCCATGCTCTGACCAGCGCGTTCGGGAGTTCCCGGGCCGGGCGAGACGAGCACGGCGTCGAACTCGGGCACGCGGTCGAGGTCCACGACGTCGTTGCGCCAGACCGTGCAGTCGGCGCCGAGCTGGGCCAGGTACTGGACCAGGTTGTAGACGAAGCTGTCGTAGTTGTCGACGACGAGAACGCGCATGTCGGCGAGCTTACCGGCTCCCAGCTGGTGGACCGTACGGTAAATCACATTTCTGGTTAGGTGACCCTAACTTACCGTGGAGGGTGTGAGCCGATCTCTTCGTGTAGCCGTGGTGGGCGCCGGTCCTGCCGGCATCTACGCCGCCGACATCCTGGACAAGTCCGACGCCGACGTGACGATCGACGTGTTCGAGCGCATGCCCGCACCGTTCGGGCTGATCCGCTACGGCGTCGCGCCCGACCACCCGCGCATCAAGGGCATCGTGACGGCGCTGCACAAGGTGCTGGACAAGCCGAACATCCGCCTGCTGGGCAACATCGACTACGGCACCGACATCAAGCTCGACGAGCTGCGTGAGTTCTACGACGCGGTGATCTTCTCGACCGGCGCCTCCGCCGACCGCGCGCTCGACATCCCGGGCATCGACCTCGACGGCAGCCACGGCGCCGCCGACTTCGTCTCCTGGTACGACGGCCACCCGGACGTGCCGCGAACTTGGCCGCTGAACGCGTCCTCGGTCGCGGTCCTCGGCGTCGGCAACGTGGCTCTCGACGTCGCCCGCATCCTCGCGAAGACGGCCGACGAGCTGCTGACCACGGACATCCCGGACAACGTCTACCAGGGGCTGAAGGCCAGCCCGGTCACGGACGTGCACGTGTTCGGCCGCCGCGGGCCGGCGCAGGCGAAGTTCACGCCGCTGGAGCTGCGCGAGCTGGACCACTCGCCGAACGTCGAGGTCATCGTGTCCCCCGAGGACATCGAGTTCGACGACGGCAGCATCGCGGCGCTGCGCGCGTCGAAGCAGATCGACATGGTCGTGAAGACGTTGCAGGAGTGGGCGATCCGCGAGCCGGGCACCCGGCAGCGGCGGCTGCACCTGCACTTCTTCCACTCGCCCGCGGAAGTCCTCGGCGAGGACGGCCGCGTGACGGGCCTGCGGACCGAGCGCACCGAGCTGACCGGCGACGGCAACGTCCGCGGCACCGGCGAGTTCCACGACTGGGACGTCCAGGCGGTGTACCGCGCGGTGGGCTACCTGTCGTCGCACCTGCCGGAGATCCCGTTCGACCACGTGGCAGGCGTCGTCCCGAACCAGGCCGGCCGCGTGCTGGACCTGGACGACAACCAGCTGCCGGGCGTGTACGTGACGGGCTGGATCAAGCGCGGCCCGATCGGCCTGATCGGCCACACGAAGGGCGACGCGGCCGAGACGATCGCGAGCCTGCTGGCGGACGCGGACACGCTGACCGCCCCGAAGTACGACTCCCCGGACGCGATCCTCGATTTCCTGGCGGCGCGGGGAATCCCGTACACCACCTGGGAAGGCTGGGGCAAGCTCGACGCGCACGAGAAGGCGCTGGGCCTGGCGGCCGGCCGTGAGCGGATCAAGGTCGTGGAGCGCGAGGAGATGACCCGGGTTTCGCGCGGCTAAGCGGCACCGAGGTACGCCAGCACGGCGAGCACGCGGCGGTTCGTGTCGTCCGAAGCCGAGATCCCGAGCTTCGCGAAGATGTTCGCCGTGTGCTTGCCGACCGCGCCCTCGCTGAAGTGCAGCCGGGACGCGATCGCCGCGTTCGAACACCCCTCCGCCATCAGGGCCAGGACCTCGCGTTCGCGCGGGGTCAGCGCGGCGAGGGGGTCGGACGCGTTGCCCGCCACGAGTTTCGCGATCACCTCGGGGTCCATCACCGTGCCGCCGGCCGCGACCCGGCGGACGGCGTCGATGAACTGGTCCGCGTTGAACACGCGGTCCTTCAGCAGGTAGCCGATCGCGCCGGTGCCGTCGGCGAGCAGTTCGCGCGCGTAGAGCTGCTCGACGTGCTGGGACAGCACCAAGATCGGCAGGCCCGGCGTTTCGCGCCGGGCGGCCAGCGCGACCTGCAGTCCTTCGTCCGTGTTCGTCGGCGGCATCCGGACGTCCACAATGGACACATCGGGTTTCTCGGCGCGCAACGCGGCCGCCAGTTCGGGACCGCTGCCGACCGCCGCGACGACGTCGAAGCCGTGCGCCGCCAGCAGGTGCGTCAGGCCGTCTCGGAGGAGGTACTGGTCTTCGGCGACGACGACTCGGGGGTGAGCTGACACGGGATCTCCACCACCGCCTTCGTCGGCCCGCCGATCGGGCTGGTCAGCGTCAACCTACCGTCGAAGGCCCCGAGCCGGCGCTCGATTCCGCGGAGTCCCGAACCCCGGGCCGGAACCGCGCCGCCCGGGCCGTCGTCGGTCACCACCACCGTGAGCTGGTCGTCGGCGAACCCGACGTCGATCGACGCGCGCTTCGAGCCGTGCTTCGCCGCGTTGCCCAGCAGCTCCGACACCGCGAAGTACGTGCACGCCTCGACCGGCTCCTCGACGCGACCCGGCAGCGAGCCGGTGACCTCCGTCTTCAGCGGGCTGTCGAGGGCCAGCGCGCGCACGGCGTCGAGCAGCCCGCGCTCGGACAGCACCGGCGGGTGGATGCCGCGGATCAGCACGCGCAGTTCGGTGAGCGCCTCCGACGACGCCGCCCGCAGCTCGGCCGCGAGCCGCTTGGCCGCCGCGGGGTCCGTGTCGACGAGCGCCTCGACCGCGCCCAGCTTCATCCCCATCGCGACCAGCCGCGACTGGATCCCGTCGTGCAGGTCGCGTTCGATCCGCCGCAGCTCCGCCGCCTGCGTGACCGTGACGTCCGCGCGCGTCTGCTTCAGCCGTTCGACGCGCGCGGCGAGGCGGGTCGCCTCCGTCGGGCCCAGCCAGGCGCGCGCGAACCGCGCCTGCTGCCGGGCGAGCCAGGTCGTCGGCCACAGGCCGGCGACGACCATCGCCAGCATGACCGGGGTCTGCGCGAGCGCGCCGAGGTGCGTCGAGACCTCCGGGAACGGCCACCAGGTCACCGGCGACGAGACGAACGGCCGCCACACCCAGAGCGCCCCGAGGCCGACGAGACCCAGGGTGACCAGCACGACCGTCGGCAGGAGCAGAACGAACGAAACCAGCGTGCCGAGCACGGCGCCGGCGAGGTCGCGCCAGGTGGCGCGGTCGCGCAGGACCCAGCGCGTGCGAGCGTGCTGGACCGGCCAGAACGGCTCCTCGTGCAGCTGCTTGCCGACCTGGTAGAGCCCGTCGGGCCGGGGTACCGGCAACCCCGGCGGCGGCAGATACGGCCGGACGATCCGTACCCCCGTCCAGTTCCCGGCCTCCCGCCGCAGCGTGTCCGTGATCGACCGGGTCCACAGGACGACCGGCACGGCCAACGGCGGGAACCCGACCATGAGGACCAGCTGCGGCACCGAAAAGATCAGCTGTACCAAGGAAAGCGCAAAGATGCCGCCCTGGTGGCCCAGCGCTTCGAGGTGCCGGTGCGGCGCGCTCTTGCGGGCTTCGGCGGGCGGGCGCGGGCCGAGCCACCAGCGCGTCCAGTGGCCGTAGCCGCGCAGCACGGCGGGGCCGCCGAGCAGGACGGCCACCGGCAGCAGCAGCGTGGCCAAGGGATTCAGCAGCTGCCAGGTGAACTCGCGCCCGGCCGCCGGGTCCTCCAGCGCCCAGGTCAGCCGGTGCTGCCAGCGGATCCAGAACGCGCGCTTGTAGAGCTGGTTGCCGTCGCGGTACCAGCCGTCGCGTTCGCGGACCGGTTCCGGCGGCTCGGGCCGGTACGGCGAGGCGATCTCGACGCCGCACCAGCGCGCGGCCAGCGTCCGCGCCACCCTCGAGCGGCCGCGCGCCCATTCGACCGCGGGGCCGAGGAAGAAGACCAGGCCGACGCACAGCAGCGCGAACGCGATCAGCTCGACCAGCACGTCGATCCAGCTGAGGAACGCGAACGCGGCCAGCGCGCAGGCCCGCCCGAGCGCCCGCAGGTACGTCATCCGGCACCTCCTTCCCCCTGGATCCTCGCCGGACCACCCGCGTCCGCGCACTGGCCGAAGCTCCCCGGCCGGGGTGGGGCCAGGCCCACCCCTGCGTCAGCAAAACCCTACTTGAGCTGGGGATTCAGCGTCATTCTGCGGACGGCCGCGAGTTCGTAGCTTCGTTGCCATGCCCCTCATCGAAGTCACCGATCTCCGCAAGCGCTACGGCTCCAGGGTCGCGGTCGACGGCGTTTCGTTCACCGTCGACCGCGGCGAAATCTTCGGCATCCTCGGCACGAACGGCGCCGGGAAGACGACCACGGTCGAATGCCTGCAGGGCCTCCGCCGGGCCGACGCCGGGGAGATCTCCGTGCTCGGCCTCGACCCCGCGGCCGAGCGTGCCGCGCTGACCCGCCGCGTCGGCGTGCAGCTGCAGGAAAGCCAGTTGCCGGCGAAGCTGCGGGTGCGCGAGGCACTGGAGCTGTTCGCCTCCTTCTACCCGGACCCGGCCGACGTCGACGACCTGCTGGACCGGCTCGATCTCCGCGATCACGCGCGCAGCTGCTTCGGGAAGCTCTCCGGCGGCCAGAAGCAGCGCGTGTCGATCGCGCTCGCGCTGGTGGGCAACCCCGAACTGGCCATCCTCGACGAGCTGACCACCGGGCTCGACCCGCACGCCCGCCGCGAGACGTGGCGGCTGGTCGAAGGCGTGCGCGCCGCCGGCGTCACCGTCCTGCTCGTCACGCACTTCATGGACGAGGCCGAGCGGCTTTGCGACCGCGTCGCGGTTTTCGACGCCGGCCGCGTGGTCGCGACCGGCACGCCCGCCGAGCTCCGCGCCGCGGCCGGAGCATCCACTTTGGACGACGCGTTCGTCTCGCTCACGAGGAGCACCCTGTGAACACCTTCGCGAAGATCACCGCCACCGAAACCAAGCTCTTCCTCCGCACGCCGTTCATGGCGATCGCGGGACTCCTGCTGCCCACCGCCGTGCTGCTGGCCGTCGGCGCGATCCCGGGCATGACGGAACCCAGCCCGGCCGCCGGCGGACACCGCTTCATCGACGCCTGGGTGCCGTCGCTGATCGTCGTCAGCCTCGCGATGCTGGCGCTGCAGTCGATCCCCGGCGCGGTCGCGACCTACCGCGAGCAGGGCGTGCTGCGCCGGCTCGCCACGACCCCGGTGCACCCGCTCAACCTGCTGGGCGCGCAGCTGCTGATCCACGTCGTGGTCGCGCTGGCGGGGATCGGCCTGGTGCTCGCCACGGCCAACGCGGTCTACGACGTGCCGCTGCCGAAGCACCCGCTGCTGTTCCTGCTGACGCTGCTGCTCGGCACGGTCTCGATGTTCTCGTTCGGCCTGCTGGCGGCCGCGGTCGCCCGGACGGCCAAGGCGGCGGGCGGGTTCGCGCTGATCGCGTTCCTCCCGGCGATGTTCTTCGGCGGCGTGTACCTGCCGCGGGCGTTGCTGCCGGTCGTCCTGCAACGCATCGGCGACTACGTCCCGCCGGGCACGCAGCCGCTGCAGGACGCCTGGGTCGGCACCGGCGTGCAGCCGCTGCAGCTGGTCGTCCTCGCCGGCTTCGCGGCGATCGGCACGGCGTTGGCGGCCAAGCTCTTCCGCTGGGAGTGAATCCGCCATATTGGTGATGATCATCGTTTTCTCTTGTGGCGGGGTCGCCCGGCCGGTAGCCAGGAGAGTGGCCCTGCTCAACTTGGAGGTTCGATGTCCCTGGACGTGTCACCCGCGCTGCTGGAGAAGGCCGAGCGCGGGGAGGTCACCGACGCCGAGTTCGTCACGTGCGTCAAGGAATCCCTGCCGTACGCCTGGGAGGTCATCACCGGCGTCATCGCCGACGCCGAGGGTGCGGTGGACGGGTTCGCCGACAACGAGACGCCGCCGCCGAGCGAGGCCGCCCGCGGCCAGCTGCTGCGGGCCCTGGCGTCGGACGCGATCCGCGGCGGCCTCGAGCGCCACTTCGGCGTCAAGCTGGCCTTCCAGAACTGCCACCGGGTCGCGGTCTTCAAGCAGTCCGAAGACGGCACAGTGGACGGTGACCGCTACCGCGCGTTCGTCTCGCCGCGCGGCCAGCTGCTCAACCAGAGCCCGGAACTGCGGGACTGCTAGCCCGCAGCGCGGGCAGCACCTCGGTGCCGATCCGCGCGATGTTCGCGTACGTGCCCTCCGGCGTACCGGACGCTTCCACGAGCATCAGCACGTGGGAGACGCCGGTGCGCCGGAGGCTCGTTTCCAGCGTCCGGACGCAGTGCCCGGCGTCGCCGACCGGGTGGATCGCGCAAAGCCGTTCCGTGTACTCCCCCGGATCCCGGGCCGGGCCGGGCCGCCCGTCGACCGTGACGTGGGCGCCGAGCCCGTCCTTCAGCCACGCCGGGAGCGCTCGCCGCACGACGTCGGCGTCGCCCACCTGGCAGAGCACGGTCGAGACGTGGTCCGCCGGCTTCCCGTAGGCGGCGACGGTCTCGGCTTTCTCTTCGTCGTCGGCGTGCAGGCCGAGCAGCAGCGGCAGCCCCTGATCCGCGACGTCCGCCCGAGCACGTGCGCCGCGAGCGTGAGCGCGGACGGGCAGACGCCGTAGGGCATGAAGTGGTGTTCGGCTTGGACCGACCGGCGGAGGACGTCGCCGTCCGCCTGGCCGGGGAACCGGCCGCTGACCAGGAAGACGCCGAACCTCAGTTGACCGCGACCTCGTTGAACCACAGCCGCGGCTCCAGCCACGGGAACACCACGAACATCAGCAGCGCCACCACGCCGAGCGCGAGCACCACCGCGATCGTCAGCTTCACCGCGAACGGGCCGGGGAACTTCCGCCACAGCCAGGCGTACATCAGGCCTCCCCGATCTTCGAAAGCAGGTCGCCGTAGTCCTTGACCTGGTCCTTCGGCACCTGCTGGGTCAGCACCGACGTGATGATGAGCCGCTCCTTGGCGGAGAACTGCGGGTGGCACGTCGTGAGCGTGAGCAGCGCGGCCTGCTGGGCCTTCGGCAGCGCGTCGGCGTCCTTGTACGGGACCGGGTTCACCGCGGTGCCCTGGCTGGGCAGCACGACCTTGCGCCCGAAGGTCTCGCTGTACGCGCCACCCTCCTCGGCGTTCGGGTCGCGCAGGGTCGAGACGCCCTTGCACTTCGGGTCGGCGCCCTTGCCGCCCGCCCAGTTCTCGATCTCGTCGTCGTAGGGCAGGACCTTGTAGATGTAGAAGTCGGTCGAGGTCTCGATCACGATCTGGTCACAGGAGGAGAGGTTGTCCAGGTCGTTGAACGGGGCGCCCTTGCCGACGCGGTGGCCGGCGACGGCGAAGTTGCCGGGCTCGCCGGGCAGCGCCGTGCCCTTGTAGTGGCCGGGGCCGACCTCCAGGGAGGCGTCGTCGGTGCCCTCCTGGATGGTGAAGTTGTAGTCGACGCCGAAGCTCGGGATGTGGATGCGGGCGAACGCCTTGCCGTCGACCAGCTCGGGGTGCAGGGTGCGGTCGTGCGCCCACTCGCCGTCGAGCTGGTCGCTCGCCTCGGACTGCTTGCCCGCCGAGAACAGGTCGGTCACGTACAGCTCGTAGACCATGAACAGCAGCACGACCAGGCCCAGCGTGATGAGGATTTCGCCGGCCGTCCGGATCGCGACGCCGCCCTTGCCCAGCGGCGGCGGGGCGGGCTTCTCCTTGGTCGCGGTGCCGCCCTTGACCGGGGCGAAGACGACGGTCTCCTCGTTCGCGCCGGGCGGCGGGGGCGGGCTGGTGTAGCGGCGGGGCGGCGGGCCCTGCGGACGCCGCGGCGGCTGACCGGGGGCCTGGCGGGGCGGCAGCTGCCCGCGCGGGGGCGGGACCGGGCGGCGCTGGGGCGCGGGCCGCTGTCCGGGGTGTCTGCGCCGGTCGTCATCCGGTCCTTCGCGCGTAGTCACGCAAGCTCCTCTCAAGCCGCGTCCAACACTTGGTGACCCCGACGTCACGGTACGGGAAATCCGACCACTCCCGGCCGCTGCTTTCCTGCGGTCATTTACGTTAACGTGTGCACGTGGCGCTGGTTGCGCACCCCAGGCGGGTCATCGCCACCAGACGAGCCCGAAGAGCACCGCGAGGAACACGATGCCCAAGTCCAAGGTCCGCAAGAAGACGGCGTACACCCCGCCTGCCGACCGGCGCACGCCGGTGAAGGTGCGGGCGGCCGGTCCCACCGGTCTCGCCTGGAAGATCCCCATGTTCGGGCTGATGCTCGTGGGCCTGATCTGGCTGCTGGTGAACTACATCGCCGGCGACAAGATCTCGTGGATGGCCGACCTCGGCAACTGGAACTTCGCCGGCGGGTTCGCGCTGATGATCGCGGGTCTGCTCATGACTATGCGCTGGCGTTGATTATTACTCCGAATGGCGGCTTGACGCCGAATTACACCGGTGTGACTCATCCCCAGTGTGGATAACCCCTGTGGATAACTACCCCACCTCGTGGGCGCCGCGCCGGGCCCTTGTGGTATCGGCGTGGGCGGTCACCGCGTTGCTGCTGGTCGGCGTGGTGGCCGACGCCCTGACCGGCGACCGCGGTGGCTTGGTGCTGTTCGCACTGGCCACGCTGGCGGTCGGCGCGTTCGCCACGCACTCGACGCTCGTCCGGCCTCGCCTGGCCGCCGGCCCCGAGGGCCTGGTGGCCCGGACGCTCGGTGGCACGCACCGGCTGCCGTGGGCGCAGACCCGGACCCGGTTGCGCACCACCCGCCGGCTGGGCCGCGACGGCGTCACGCTCGAGGTCGAGCACGAAGACGAGCTGTACGTCTTCGGGTGGCTGGACCTCGGCGAAGACCCCCGCGACGTCCTGGACGTGCTCAGCACGCTGCGCGGCTAGCCGCAGCTGTAGAGCTCCTGGCCGCGGTACTGGGCGAACTGGCAGGTCTGCGCCGCGACTTCGGAGTCCTTGTAGACCAGCAGCCCGATCATCGCGACGACGAGGATGGCGACCCCGGCCGCCTGCCAGGTCGCCTGGCGCGCCTGCGGCGCGTAGAGCATCGCCACGGTGACCAGCGCGCCGGTGACCAGGCCGCCGACGTGGCCGAGGATCGAGATGTTCGCGACGCCGAAGGTGATGAACGCGTTCAGCGCGAGCGTGATGATCAGCCCGGTCGGGTTGAGGCGCAGCTTCAGCACGATGACCGCGTACGCGCCCATCAGGCCGAACAGCGCGCCGGAAGCGCCCGCGGTACCGCCGTCGAGGTTGTCGAAGAGCAGCACGGCCGTGGACGCGCCGAGCATCGAGACGAAGTAGAGCGCCAGGTACCGGACCTTGCCGAAGACCGGTTCGAGCGCGCGGCCCATCATCCACAGCGAGAACATGTTGACCGCGATGTGGATCGGGCCGTAGTGCAGGAAGCCCGAGGTGAACAGGCGCCACCACTCGTCGGCGCCGAACGTCGCCTGGCCCCAGAGCACGCCCAGCTGGAAGGCGTTCGACACCTGGTTGTCGTTGAGGCTGCGCGCCTGGACGACGGTGACGAGGAAGACCAGCACGTTGACCGCGAGGATGGCCTGCGTGGCCAGGAACGACCCGGACGGCCGCGCGCCGGCGATGGTGCGCACGCCGAGCCCGGCTTCCTGGTAGCCGCGGTGCTGACGGCGCTGCTGCTGGGTGCCGCTGTGGACGCAGTCGGTGCACTGGAAGCCGACGGGGGCTTCGCGGAGGCAATCCGGGCACGCCGGACGCCCGCACCGGGAACAGCTCAGTCCGGTCGGGCGGTTCGGGTGCCACCAGCACCCGGGGAGCGCGGCTTGCTCGGCGGCGGGGTTCGGCGGTTGGTTCACGATGTCACCAACCTACCGAAACCGCCGTCAGCGGGCCGTCAGTGCTCGATGGTGACCTTCTCGATGACCACGTCGGTCAGCGGGCGGTCCGCCGGGCCGGTCGGGGTGCGCGCGATCGCGTCGACGACGTTGCGCGACTCCTGGTCCGCCACCTCGCCGAAGATCGTGTGCCGGAAGTTCAGGTGGGTGGTCGGCGCGACCGTGATGAAGAACTGCGAGCCGTTCGTGCCCGGCCCCGCGTTGGCCATGGCCAGCAGGTACGGCTTGCTGAACTGCAGCTCGGGGTGGAACTCGTCGCCGAACTTGTAGCCGGGGCCGCCGCGGCCGGTGCCGGTCGGGTCGCCGCCCTGCAGCATGAAGCCGTCGATGACCCGGTGGAAGATCGAACCGTCGTAGAAGGGGCCGGAGTTCGTGCCCGCCGCGTTCGGCTGGGTGTACTCCTTGGTGCCTTCCGCGAGCCCGACGAAGTTCGCGACCGTCTTCGGCGCGTGGTCGGGGAGGAGGTTCAGGTTGATGTCACCCTGGTTGGTGTGCAGCGTTGCTTTCACGGACCCAATCGTGCCATCTGCGGCGCGCCACGGCGAAAAGGGGCACGATAGGTTACGGGTAACAGAGCAGTGTCAAAACGAATGATGAGGTGAAGCCCATGTCCCGGGCGACAGCCCAGGCCGCCGAGACCGCCGACAAACTCCTCAGCGAGGGTGTCAAGCAGGGCCGGCGCGCGCAGAAGCAGCTCGCGAAGAAGACCGAGCTCACCCGCAAGGAGCTCAAGAAGAGCTCGAAGGCCGCCCGCCAGGAGGCCCTCGCCCGGCTCTCCGAGCTGCGCAAGCCGGGCCGCAAGGCGAAGAAGGCCGCCATCAAGGCCGCGAAGGCGGCCGGCGAGTCGAAGCGCCGCGGCAAGAAGGACTTCAAGGCGGCGAAGAAGGACTTCTACGCCGCTGTCGTCGAGGCGAAGGCCGCGGCCAAGGGCACGCGCAGCCGTCGCAAGTGGCCGTGGCTGGTCGGCCTGCTCGTGGTCGGCGCCGGCGCCGCCTACGTGCTCCGGTCGAAGCAGGAGCCGCCGGTCGCCCCCGCGCCGCCGAAGGCCACCCCGCCCGCGCCGAAGCCCGCCGAAGCGGCGAAGCCGAGCCCGCAGGCGAACGGCAAGGCGCCGTCCCCGGCGCCCGCCGAGAAGAAGAACTGAGGCCGACACGAAGAGGCCCCTCGGGCGTGCACCCGAGGGGCCTCTTCAGTCGTGCGTGCGATCAGGCGTTCGCGGCGTGCTTGTCGATGAGCTGGCCCAGGCGGGGCAGCGCCTCTTCGACGTTCTTCTTGCCGTTCGGACGCAGCTTCGAGTAGACCTTCTTGATGCTGTCACGGCTGCTGCGCTCGGCGCGCGAGTCGGTGACGCTCAGCAGCGCGTCGGAAGCCTCGTCCGAGCGGCTGGACAGGTAGGCGCCGAAGTCGTTGCCGCCCTTGGCGCGGTAGTCGCCGTAGAACGGCTCGAGCGCGGTGGCGAAGTCGGGCAGCAGCGTGTCGACGGCCGAGGGGATGATGCCCGGCTTGATCTTCTTGACCGCGGCGAAGCCGGTCTTCACGACGGCACCCGAAACGCCGCCCTTGTCCGAGACCTCGGCGTCGACGAGGCCTTCGAAGTCGCTCACGACAGCCGGACGACGGCTGGAGTCGAGCAGGATGTCCTTGAGGGTGTCAGCCACGAATCTTGTCCTTTGCGTTGCAGATTTTGTGCCCGCCCCCGGGGTGGGGATCCCCCGATGGCTGCGGTGCGCGAGTCCACGAAGCCTGCGCGTGACGCACAGGGTAATACAAGATCAACATCACTCACCCGTGTGGAGCCCGCTACCTAGAGCTTCAGGGCAGCGATAGCCTTCTTGACCACTGTGCGTGCTTTCACGCTCTGCTTCTGGTTGGTGGTCGCGATGACTGCCGCGGACCCCTTCGCGACCGCGTAGACGGCCCCGTCGTCGGTCGACTCGTAGCCCCCCTTCCAGCCGGAAGGGTCGCTGGCCGGGTTCGACGAGTCGACCGGCGCCGCCTTGTTGACCAGCGCGGTCGCCGTCTTCGCGTCCCCGACGTAGACACGGACGGTGAGCTGGATCTTCCCGTCCGGGCGGTAGAAGAAGCACGCCGGGTGCGGCTGGTCCGCCGAGATCCGCACCTTCGACACGTGCTGGCCGTTCGAGTCGGCCACGAACTCGCTGTCGAGGTACGGGCAGTCCTCGGTCGCGGCCGGCTGGGGGTCCGGCGGCAGCTCGCCGCCCGCGGCGGTGGACACCGACGGCGGGCTCGGGGTCGCCGTGCCGGACACGATGGAGGGGCCGCAGCCGGCCAGCAGGGCCACGGCGGGCGCGAGAAGTACGAGTCGTCGCATAGCGCGCACAGTCAACCATGAAGCATGTGTGAAAACCGCTGGCTGAACTCGCCGTGACGGCCGCGCGTGCGACGATGGCGGCGTGCTTACCCCCGAGCAGTACCTCGGTGCGGTCGCCGAGCGCATCCAGCGTTCCGGCGGCCAGCTGAACACCGTGCAGATCGGGCCCGCCGTCTGCCCCGTCGGGCTGTTCACCGAGTCGGTGATGCTGTCGACGATGAACTACTGCGTCATCGCCGCGGCCGTCCCCGAGGTCACGGCCGCGGCGCTGTACGACTTCACCGGCCGCGCCACGCAGCACGCCCGCGCGAACCTCGTCGGCACCATGGGCTGGACGGCGGCGTCGGTCGTCATCGCCGGGCTCGTCGGCCGGCGCGTGTACCCGGACGCCGCGCAGGCCGCGTCGGCGAAGTCGGGCAACCAGTTCGGCGGCGAGACGCGGATGGTGGCGGTCGACGTCTCGGCCGGGGCCCGGTACGCGTTCGTCGGCGGGAAGTTCTGGGGCGCCGCGGTGCAGGGGTCGATCAACGCCAAGCTGACGTACTGCTTCCCCGAGCCCGCCGAGGTCTACCAACAGCTTCAGTGGCAGCAACAGCAACAACCGCCCGCTCAGCAGCCGCCGCCCGGCTGGCAGCAGCAGCCGCCGATGGCCGCGCCGCCGGTGCCGCCCCCGCCGTACGCCGGCCCGCCGGCGCCTGGCTACCCGCCGCCCGGACAGCCGCCGTACGGTTACTGACATGGTCGCGTTGCGCGGATGGCCCTCGTTCCCCGAAGAACTCCCCGTGTTCACGCCGGAAACGGCGGCCGCGGACCCGCAGACGCTCTTCGTCGAGTGGCTGACCGAAGCCGGTGAGCACGTGCTGGCGCCGCACGCCGTCACTCTGTCCACAGTGGACGCCGACGGCGCGCCGGACGCCCGGGTGGTCATCCTCAAGGACGTGGGCCCGGCCGGCTGGGCGGTCGCGACCAGCTCGGAAAGCCCGAAAGGCCTGCAGCTGCGCAAGGATCCGCGCGCCGCGCTGACGTTCTTCTGGCCCGGCCGCGGCCGCCAGGTCCGGCTGCGCGGCCCGGTCTCCCCCGCGGCGCCCGAGGTGTCCGCGGCGGACTTCCTGGCGCGGCCGCCCGCTTCGCGCGTCGAGGCGTTCATCGGGCACCAGTCCCAGGTGCTGCACGACCCGGCGGACCTCGACGCGGCGGCCGCGGAGGCCGAGCGCTGGGTCGCGGAAAACCCCGACGTGGCACCGGAAACCTGGACGCGCTACCTCGTCGACCCGGACGAGGTCGAGTTCTGGCAGGCCAGCCACGACCGCCGGCACGTACGGCTGCGCTACCGCAAGACCGACGGCGGCTGGGTCCGCGAGCGCCTCTGGCCCTGATCGGAGGTATACCGCACCCAGGCCGGTGTGACGATGATGGATCATGCGCTCGAAACTGCTGACCGCCGGGCTGGTCCTGGCGCTGACTGCCGCACTCGGGGGTGTGGCCTCGGCCGACGCGCGTCCTGGGGGACGACCGACGCTGACGGACCCGCACCCGTGCCCGGGCCAGCCGGGCTTCACGTGCTCGACGTTGACGGTGCCGCTCGACCGGTCCGGCCGCGTGCCGGGCACGATCGACCTGCCGGTGGCGACCGCGGACAACGTGACCGCGCCCAAGGGCGTGCTGCTGTTCTTGACCGGCGGCCCCGGCCAGGGCGGCGTCGGCGCCATCACGCGGATCGCGACGCAGCGGCTGCCGGAGATCGCCAAGGACTACCGGTTCGTCATGCTGGACCAGCGCGGCACGGGCGCGAACGCGTTGCGGTGCCCGGGTCTGCAGGCGCAGATGGGCAGCTCGGACATCGCGACACCGACCCGCGACGCGGTCGCCGAGTGCGCGCGCATCCTCGGCGACACGGCGCCGCTGTACTCGACCGACCAGACCGTCGCGGACTTCGACCAGCTCCGGCAGGCGCTGGGCGTGTCGAAGATGGTGGTCGACGGCGTCTCGTACGGCTCGTTCACGGCCGCGAGGTACGCGATCGCGCACCCGGGCAACGTCAGCAAGGTCGTCCTCGATTCGGTGCTGCCGCACCACGCGTCCGCGTCGGCGTCCCTCTACCTGACCGGCCTGACGGCGGAGGCCCGGGTGCTGCGCGCGGCGTGCGCGGTGGCCCCGGCCTGCGGCTACGACCCGGCCGACGACCTGGCGTGGGTAGTCCGCCACCGCGGCACGGCCGACGGCGTGAAGATCTTCGACCTGATCGTGACGTACGAGTTCGTCGACCCGACGTACCGCAACCCGTCGGCCGGAGACGTGATCGGAGCGCTCCACGCGGCCCGCGCGGGCACGCCGGACCGGCTGGACGAGCTGCTGGAGGCGTACAAGTCGGGCGGCGACGACCCGGCATCGTTCAGTTCGGGGTTGCACGCGGCGACGCTGTGCGCGGACCAGCGCTTCCCGTGGGGCTCGTCGGCGACGCCGGTGCCTTTCCGCCAGCCGCTGCTGTCTCTGGCCGCCCGATCGCTGCCGGCGTCCGCGACCTGGCCGTACACGACAGAGGTGGCGACGCAGCAAGGCTTCATCCAGTCGTGCCTGCCGTGGCCAGCGGAGCGCCCCGGCTCGAATCCGGCGTCGCGGCTGCCGAACGTCCCGGTACTGCTGCTGAACGGCGACCGCGACCTGTCGACGCCGCTGGAGTGGGCGCGTGAAGAAGCTCGGCTTGCTCCGCAGGGTCGATTGGTGATCGTCCCGGGCGAGTCCCATTCGATCCAGAACCGCGAGCGCGGCCACGCGGGCCGGGACGCGGTGCTCAGTTTCCTCGGCTGACGACGAAGGCCTGCCCCTGAACCGGGGCAGGCCTTCGATCGTGCCTGTGGAGCTGAGGGGAATCGAACCCCTGACCCCCGCCTTGCAAAGGCGGTGCTCTACCAATTGAGCTACAGCCCCGGACGCGGGCGAGTGCCCGCGGGAAACTCAGTTGTGGGACGCACCCGCCGGCTTGGCCGGGGTGGTGCCGTTGTTCGAGGGGACCGGCGCGGTCGCCTCGCGCCACAGGTCGGCTTCGGCCTTGGCCGCCTTGTTGCGCTTCACGACGAACAGGACGCCGCCCGCGATGACCGCGAGTGCCAGCAGCTTCTTCACCGAAGCCCCCTTCTCAGCTTGCTTCCCTTACTCCGCGATGTTACTGCACCGGCCCCGGCCGCCGTCGGGCGGTGGTTCCACGTGGAACCACGCTTCCGCTGGTAACGCAGGTCACACCGCGCGGGAAATACCGGGGCGGGGTGTCCTGTTGTACCCAGTGGTCGACGTGCCCACCGTGTCCCCCGGGCCTCAACCATCGCCTTCGCGGAGTTCCGTTCGGCTGGAGCCGCGTTGAGCCACTTCGCCGAGAGGCGACCGTGGCGCGCGCCGACCGTGACCGCTCAGCCCTGCCGGTTCATTCTCTTCCCGGCAGGGCTGACCTGTATCCGGGCCCCTGTCGAAAGGGGCCCTCCCAGTACCTGCATCGCCAGGATCTCCCGGCCGTCCGAGACGCCTGTCAGCCTCGTCGAGTCAGTTCCCCGCTCCACAGAGGAAAACCCATGTCGGACAACCTGGTCACCAACCACGCGAACCTTTTCGACCTGAAGGGGAAGCACGCACTCGTCACCGGCGGCACCAAGGGCATCGGCATGATGATCGCGCGCGGCCTTCTGCAGGCGGGCGCCCGCGTGGTCATCAGCTCACGCAACGCGGACACGTGCGCGGAGGCACAGCAGCTGCTGTCCGAATTCGGTGCCGTGCAAGCAATTCCCGCCGACCTGTCCCGGCACGACGAGTGCCGGCGCCTCGCCGATCTCGTCGAGGCCGGCTCGGAACGCCTGGACATCCTCGTCAACAACGCGGGAGCGATGTGGCGCGAGCCGCTGGAGACGTTCCCGGACGAGGCGTGGGACTCGGTGATCGACCTCAACCTCAAGTCGCCGTTCTGGCTGGTGCAGGCACTGCTCCCCGCACTCCGGAAGGCAGGCACCGCCGACGATCCCGCGCGGATCGTCAACATCGGCAGCATCGCCGCCATCCACGTCGCCGAGTCGCCCAACTACTCGTACGCCAGCAGCAAAGCGGGTCTCCACCAGCTCACCAGGGTGCTCGCCAGGGAACTGGGCCCGCAGCACGTCACGGTGAACGCGGTGGCGCCAGGACCGTTCCCGTCGCACATGATGGCGGCCACGCTCGACGCCGTCGGCGACAAGATCGCGGCGAAGGCCCCGCTGCGCCGGCTCGGTCGCGACGACGACATGGCCGGTGTGGTCGTGTTCCTCGCGAGCCGGGCCGCGGCTTACGTCACGGGCACCATCATCCCGGTCGACGGCGGCATCGCCACGACCGCGACCGGCACCTAGCCGTCGGGGGTACCCGCAGTACCTCCCGCCGCCCGCGGACAGGGCCTACGGTGACGACGTGGCCTCGATCGATCTGCGCACCGAGATCAAGGAATTCCTGACCACCCGTCGCGCGCGGATCACGCCCGAGCGGGCCGGACTGCCCGCCTACGGCGCCAATCGCCGGGTCAAAGGTCTGCGTCGCGAAGAGGTGGCGCTACTGGCCGGGGTATCGGTCGACTACTACGTCCGGATGGAGCGCGGCAGCCTCACGGGCGCCTCCGACGGCGTGCTCGACGCGCTGGCCGCGGCCTTGCAGCTCGACGAGGCCGAGCGCGCTCACCTGTTCCACCTCGCGCGGCAGTCCACGGCGCCCGGCGGTGCACGCCGCCGGCGCCCCGCCGTGCCGGTGCGGCCGGCGCTTCAGCGGGTGCTCGACGCCATCACCGACGCCCCGGCGTGGATCTGCAACGGCCGCTACGACGTCCTGGCCGTGAACCAACTCGCCCGCGCGCTGTATTCCCCGGTACTGGCCGACACACGACAGCCGGCGAACACCGCGCGGTTCGTGTATCTCAATCCCGAAGCGGCAGAGACGTTCTTCGTCGACTACGACCGAGTGGCCCGCGACGTGGCCGCGAAGCTACGCATGGAAGCCGGCCGCAATCCGCACGACGAGGAGCTGATCGCCCTGGTCGGCGAGTTGTCGACCCGCAGTGAGCTGTTCCGGCGGCGGTGGGCCTCCCAGGACGTCCGGCTCCACCGGTCCGGACTCAAGCGCATGCACCACCCGGTGGTGGGCCGGCTCGACCTGGACGTCGAGTCGATGGAGCTGCCCGCCGAACCCGGCCTGCTGCTGAACGTCTACACCGCGCCCGCCGGCACGGCCACCGCGGACGGTCTGGCCCTGCTGGCGTCGTGGGCGGCCGACCAGGAGAAACACGAAAAAGCCCGGTTCGCATCTCGCGAACCGGGCTTTGACCTGCGTGGGCCTACCAGGACTTGAACCTGGGACCTCTTCGTTATCAGCGAAGCGCTCTAACCGCCTGAGCTATAGGCCCTTGAACGAGGAGAACCATACAGGACCCCCGAAGGGGCCCTGCAACCGGGTTACTCTCGCTCCGACAGCGTGACTTCGAGGCCTCCGGCGAGGTCCGCCGACACGTTGTAGATGAACGCGCTCACCGTCGCCAGCGCCGACACCAGGACGATGTTGATCGCGCCCAGGATGGCCGCGATGCCGAACACGCGGCCCGCGCTGATCAGCGGTTCCGAGGACGCGTTTGCCCCTTCGCCGCCCACCAGGGACGAGTACGTTCCGTTCAGCTTGTCCCACACGCCCATGCCGTCGAGCACCGTGTACAGGACGCCGACCGCCACCAGCCAGACGAAGAACATCGCCACGCCCAGCACCAGGGACAGCTTCAGCACCGACCACGGGTCGAACCGCTTGACCTGCAGTGATGCCCGGCGCGGGCCGCGGCCCGGCCTGCGCAGCGCGCTCGGGCGGGCTCGCTGGGCCGAGGCCGGGGGCCCCTCGCCCGAACCCGTCGGCGGGGTGTCGCCGAACAGCTTGGGGGCCGCGCTGCCCGTTACCACCGGTCGCTGGTCCGGGGAGACCGGTTGGGTCTCCCCGGCCGGGAGCGCGTCCTCCGTGGCCAGCTTGACCGTCGCTTCGGAGTCGCCGTCCTTGCCGACCCGCTGCCAGGGCGGGCTCGCCGGAGTCCCGTTCGAACCCGCTGCCTCGGGATTCTCGGATGGTGTCACGAAGAGTCAGTCCTTACCCGTGCCGTGGGGCCGCCGTCGGAGAGCAAACTTACTGCTCCGGCGTGGCCGTCGTTTCCTCACCCGCGTCAGGTGCTTCCGGAGCCGGTGCGTCCTCGCCGGCGTCACCATTGGCGACGTCCGAGGGCTCGTCCGCGTTGCGTGCGACGGCGAGAAGAGTGGTTCCTTCGCCGAGATTCATCAGCCGGACCCCCTTCGTCTGCCGTCCTGCCTTGCGCACGTCGCCCGCCGGCGTGCGGATCACGCCGCCGCTCGAGGTGATCGCGTACAGCTCGTCCTCGGCGTCGACGATGAGCGCACCCACCAGCCTGCCACGTTTGCGGTCGTGCTGAATGGTGAGCACGCCCTTGCCGCCGCGGCCCTGGACCGGGTAGTCCTCGATCGCCGTCCGCTTGGCGTAGCCGCCGTCGGTCGCGACCAGCAGGAACTTGTCCGGCTTGACGACGCTGATGCCGAGCAGCTCGTCGCCGTCGTTGAACCGCATCCCCAGCACGCCGGACGTCGGACGGCCCATCGGCCGCAGTGCCTCGTCCGTCGCGTGGAAGCGGATCGACTGGCCTTCCGCGGACACCAGCAGCAGGTCGTCCTCGGCCGCCGCCAGCACCGCGCCGACCAGCTCGTCGCCCTCGCGCAGGTTGATCGCGATCAGGCCGCCGGAGCGGTTCGAGTCGAAGTCGGTGAGCTTGGTCTTCTTCACCAGGCCGCGCTTGGTGGCGAGCACCAGGTACGGCGCGACCTCGTAGTTCTTGATCTCGATGACCTGGGCGATCTGCTCGTCCGGCTGGAACGCCATCAGGTTCGCCACGTGCTGGCCGCGCGCGTTCCGGTTGGCCTCGGGCAGCTCGTACGCCTTCGTCCGGTAGACGCGCCCCTTGTTCGTGAAGAACAGGATCCAGTCGTGCGTCGAGCAGACGAAGAAGTGCTGGACGATGTCGTCCTGCTTCAGCGTCGCGCCCTGCACGCCCTTGCCGCCGCGCTTCTGCGAGCGGTACAGGTCGGTTTTCGTTCGCTTGGCGTACCCCGTGCGGGTGATGGTGACGACGACGTCCTCGACCGCGATGAGCTCTTCGTCGGTGACGTCGCCGCCGAAGCCGACGATCTGCGTGCGCCGGTCGTCGCCGTACTTCTCGACGATCGCCATCAGCTCGTCGCGGATCAGCGCGCGCTGCCGCTCCGGCTTGTCGAGGATGTCCTTCAGGTCGGCGATCTCGAGCTCGATCTCGGCCAGCTGGTCGATGATCCGCTGGCGCTCCAGGGCGGCGAGGCGCCGCAGCTGCATGTCGAGGATCGCCGTGGCCTGGATCTCGTCGACGTCCAGCAGCTCCATCAGGGCCGGCCGGGCCTCGTCCGCCGAGGGCGACCGCCGGATGAGGGCGATGACCTCGTCGAGCATGTCCAGCGCCTTGACGTACCCACGCAGGATGTGGGCCCGCTCCTCGGCCTTCTTCAGGCGGAACTTGGTCCGCCGGACGATGACCTCGACCTGGTGCTTCACGTAGTGCCGGATGATCTGGTCGAGCCGCAGCGTGCGGGGCACGCCGTCGACCAGCGCCAGCATGTTGACGCCGAAGTTCTGCTGCAGCTGGGTGTGCTTGAACAGGTTGTTCAGCACGACCTTCGCGACCGCGTCCCGCTTGATCGTGACGACGATCCGCATGCCGGAGCGGCTGTTGGACTCGTCGGCGATGTCGGCGATGCCGGTGAGCTTGCCGTCGCGGACCAGGTTCGCGATGTTTTCCACCAGGTTGTCCGGGTTGACCTGGTAGGGCAGCTCGGACACGACCAGGATCGTGCGGCCCTTCGCGTCCTCTTCGACCTCGACGACCGCGCGCATCCGGATCGAGCCGCGGCCGGTGCGGTAGGCGTCCTCGATGCCGGACGTGCCGAGGATCATCGCCTTGGTCGGGAAGTCCGGGCCCTTGATGCGGACCAGCAGCGCGGCCAGCAGCTCGTCGTCGGTCGCGTCCGGGTTCTCCAGCGCCCAGACGACGCCGTCCGACACCTCGCGCAGGTTGTGCGGCGGGATGTTGGTCGCCATCCCGACCGCGATCCCGGAACCGCCGTTGACCAGCAGGTTCGGAAACCGCGACGGCAGGACGTCGGGCTCCTGGGTGCGGCCGTCGTAGTTGTCGGAGAAGTCGACGGTGTCTTCTTCGATGTCGGCCAGCATCTGCATGGCCAGCGGCGCGAGCCGGGACTCCGTGTACCGCATGGCGGCCGCGGGGTCGTTGCCCGACGAGCCGAAGTTGCCCTGGCCGTCGATCAGCGGGTAGCGCAGCGACCACGGCTGGGCGAGCCGCACGAGGGCGTCGTAGATCGCCGAGTCGCCGTGCGGGTGGTAGTTGCCCATGACGTCGCCGACGACGCGCGAGCACTTGTTGTACCCGCGGTCCGGCCGGAAGCCGGAGTCGAACATCGAGTACAGGATGCGGCGGGCGACCGGCTTGAGGCCGTCGCGCACGTCCGGCAGCGCCCGCGACACGATGACGCTCATCGCGTAGTCGATGTAGGAGCGCTGCATCTCCTGCTGGATGTCGACCGGTTCGATCCGGTCGTGGTCCGGAGCCGGCGGCAAGGTTTCCGTCATGGGTCCTTCTCAGGTGCGGGGTGTCGGACGGGAGGGGGACGCCTACACGTCCAGGAAGCGCACGTCCTTGGCGTTGCGCGTGATGAACGACCGGCGGGCCTCGACGTCCTCGCCCATCAGGACCGAGAACAGCTCGTCGGCCTGGGCGGCGTCGTCCATCGTGACCTGGCCCAGCAGCCGGTTCGCCGGGTCCATCGTGGTCTCCCACAGCTCTTCGGCGTTCATCTCGCCGAGACCCTTGTAGCGCTGGATCGCGTCGTCCTTCGGCAGCTTCTTGCCGGCCTCGACGCCCGCCTGGATGACGGCGTCGCGCTCGCGGTCGGAGTACGCGTACTCCGGCTCGGAACGCGGCCACTTGATCTTGTACAGCGGCGGCCGCGACAGGAAGACGTGGCCGTGCTCGATCAGCGGTGCCATGAACCGGAACAGCAGGGTGAGCAGCAGCGTGGTGATGTGCTGGCCGTCGACGTCGGCGTCGGCCATCAGCACGATCTTGTGGTAGCGCAGCTTCTGGATGTCGAACTCGTCGTGGATGCCGGTGCCCAGCGCGGTGATCAGCGACTGGACCTCGGTGTTCTTGAGGACGCGGTCGATGCGGGCCTTCTCGACGTTGATGATCTTGCCGCGGATCGGCAGGATCGCCTGGTACATCGAGTCCCGGCCCTCCTTGGCCGAGCCGCCGGCCGAGTCACCCTCGACGATGTAGAGCTCGCACTCCGACGGGTTGGTCGAGCGGCAGTCCTTGAGCTTGCCGGGCAGGCCGCCGATCTCCAGTGCGCCCTTGCGGCGGACCAGGTCACGCGCCTTGCGCGCGGCCATCCGGGCCTGCGCCGAGGAGATCGACTTGTTGATGATCGTCTTCGCCTCGGTGGGGTTGCGCTCGAACCAGTCCGCCAGCCACTCGTTCGACGTCTGCTGCACGAACGTCTTGGCCTCGCTGTTGCCCAGCTTGGTCTTGGTCTGGCCCTCGAACTGCGGCTCGGCCAGCTTGATCGAGACGATCGCGGCGAGGCCCTCGCGCACGTCGTCACCGGTCAGGTTGGCGTCCTTCTCCTTGAGCAGCTTCTTGTCGCGCGCGTACGCGTTGACGACGCGGGTCAGCGCGGCGCGGAAGCCCTCTTCGTGGGTGCCGCCCTCGTGCGTGTTGATCGTGTTGGCGAACGTGTAGACCGACGGCGTGAAGCCGGTGTTCCACTGCATCGCGACCTCGACCTCGAGGCCGGTGCCCTTCGCGTCGAAGGAGATCACGCTGGAGTGGATCGGGTCCTTGCTGCCGTTGATGTGCTTGACGAAGTCCTCGAGCCCGCCCGGGTAGCAGTAGGTCTTCTCCTTGACCCGCGCGACCTTGCCCTCGGCGTCCGCTTCGGTCTCCTCGTCCGCGACGCGCTCGTCGCGCAGGGACAGCGTCAGCCCCTTGTTCAGGAACGCCATCTCCTGCAGCCGGCGCGAGATGGTCTCGAAGTTGTACGTCGTGGTCTCGAAGATGTTCTTGTCGGCCCAGAAGGTGATCGTGGTGCCGGTCTCCGACGCCGGGCCGAGGTCCTCGAGCGGGCCGGGGATCTGGTCGGTGTACTCCTGGCGCCAGCTGCGGCCGCCGTACTTGACCTCGGCGAGCAGCTTCGTCGACAGCGCGTTCACCACGGAGACGCCGACGCCGTGCAGGCCGCCGGACACCGCGTAGGAGTCGCTGTCGAACTTGCCGCCCGCGTGGAGCACGGTCAGCACGACCTCGAGGGTCGGCTTCTGCTCCTTGGGGTGCATGTCGACGGGGATGCCGCGGCCGTCGTCGACGACGCGCACCCCACCGTCGGCGAGCAGGGTAACCTCGACCTTGGTGGCGTACCCGGCCATCGCCTCGTCGACGGAGTTGTCCACGACCTCCTGGACGAGGTGGTGCAGGCCGCGTTCACCGGTGGAACCGATGTACATGCCGGGGCGCTTGCGGACCGCTTCGAGGCCTTCGAGCACCGTGATCGACGACGCGTTGTACTCGCTCTTGTTCTCGGTCACAGGCGTTGTTTCTCCTCGTCTCGCCCGAGCGGACGCTCGCTCCCTCCCAGTGTACTTGGCCGCGTCCGCTGGCATGCGGCAAGGACACCCCTGAGCGCGTCACAGACGGACGAAATCGGTCCGAGCCGAGTCTTGACGTATTTCGGGAGGTCTGGATGCGTTCTCGGGGCATTCAACCGAGCATCGCGCAACCCGGGTCAGCCGTACGTGTCACGCGGGCCGCGCCCCGGCACGTGCCGGGGCCCTTTCCGCCAGCTCGGGGCGGTCGGACCCTGGATCCGCATCCGCTTGACGACGCCGTTGCCGACCCCCGCCGCGATCTTGTGCAGCAGCTTCCCCTGCAGCAACCGCAGCTGCGTGGCCCACGCCGTGGAGCTGGCGCGGACGGTCAGCTCGCCGTCCTTCAGCGCGACCGGCTGGGCGTGCTCGGCGACGTCCTCGCCGACGAGCCGGGCCCACTGCGCGAAGACGCGGGCGGTCGTGACGCTCTCGTTCCAGCCGCGGTCGGCGACCAGCCGGGAGACGAGCCGGCCGAGCGGCTGCGGGTCCCGGGGGTCCGCACCCGGCCCCGACCAGCGGCGACGCCGGGGGTTCTGGCCTCCGCCACCGCCCACCGCGCGGCGCCGGTAGCCCGGCGACGTCCCGCGTTCCTTGGCCTTGGCCTTCGCCGCTTCGAGCGCGGCGTGGGCGAGGTCCCGGCCGGTCTGCCCGTTCGGAGCAGTGCCGTCTTCACTCTGCGTACCCGAAGTGACCTGCCCACGTGGGTTAACCCCCGTGCGGGGGGCGTCAAGCGGCTGTTCCGGGGTTTTGGTCACGCGCGGCGATAACTCGGGCACGGGTTTATCCACACTGTCCACAGGTTTGTCCCCAGATCGGTGGGTAACTGCTGTGTCGGCGATCACACGGGGTGTGCGAGTCGATCTTGCCGACCCCGGTTCGTGCTGCTCAGCCACGCGTGATCTCGCCATCCGCCACCACGAACCGGCCGCCGGCCAGCTCGCTCGGCACGTCTTCGTCGACCGCGGCGGTCACCAGCACCTGTTCGGCGCTCGCGGCCACCTCGGCCAGCCGGGCCCGGCGCTTGCGGTCCAGTTCGGCGAACACGTCGTCGAGCAGCAGCACCGGCTCGCCCGCCTCCCCGCGCAGCAGCTCGTAACTGCCGAGCCGGAGGGCGAGCGCGAACGACCACGACTCGCCGTGGCTCGCGTACCCCTTGGCCGGCGCCTGGCCCAGGATCAGCTCCAGCTCGTCCCGGTGCGGGCCGACCAGGCTGATCCCGCGCTCGAGCTCGGCCTTCCGGGCCTCGCCGAGCGCCTTGAGTAAGACGTCCTTGAGCACCTCGGGTTGCGCCCGTTCGCCATCCGGTACGCCGTACGTCTCCGGCAGGGCGTCACCCAGCGACGACTTGTACGCGATCTTCGCCGGCCGCGAGTCCGGGGCGACCCCCATGTACGCCGCGGCCGCGTACGGCCCGAGGTCCGCGACGAGGTTCAGGCGCGCCGCCAGCAGCTCCGCGCCCGCCACCGAGAGGTGGTCGTCCCAGACTTCCAGCGTCGAGAGCGCGTACGGGTCTTCGCGGCCCGTACGCCGTTTCCCCGCCGTCTTGAGCAGGGCGTTGCGCTGCTTCAGCACCTTCTCGTAGTCAGCCCGGACGCCCGCGTACCGCGGCGCGCGCAGCACCAGGAGCTCGTCGAGGAACCGCCTCCGCTCGCTCGGGTCGCCCCGGACGAGCGCCAGGTCCTCCGGCGAGAACAGCACCGTGCGCAGGATCCCGAGCACATCGCGCGGTCGGCCGACCGCGCCGCGGTTGACCCGGGCGCGGTTCGCGCGGCCGGCGGTGATCTCGAGCTCGACGGTCAGCTCGCGGTCGTCGTTGACCACCGCGACCCGCACCAGCGCGCGCTCGCAGCCGTGCCGGATCAGCGGGGCGTCCGTCGCGACGCGGTGCGAGCCCAGCGTCGCGACGTACCCGATCGCCTCCAGCAGGTTGGTCTTGCCGCGACCGTTCTGGCCGACCAGCACGGTCGGCCCCGGTTCGAGCGCGAGATCGGCCTGCGGCCAGGAGCGGAAGTCGGTGACCTGCAGGTGACGCAGATACACCAGCTGCTCCTTACCCGGTGACCTTCTTCACGGCGTGCCCGCCGAACTGGTTGCGCAGCGCGGCCACCGCGCGCATCGCGGCCGAGTGCTCCTGGCGCGAGGCGAACCGCGCGAACAGCGCGGCCGAGATGACCGGCGCCGGCACCGCGTTGTTGATCGCCTCTTCCAGCGTCCAGCGGCCTTCGCCGGAATCCTCGACGTAGCCCTCGAGGTCGTCCAGCTCCGGGTCTTCGTCGAGCGCGCGGACGAGCAGGTCGAGCAGCCAGGACCGGACGACCGTGCCGCGCTGCCAGCCCTTGATCACCGCGGGCACGTCCTTGACGACCTTCGCGGCCTCGAGCAGCTCGAAGCCTTCGGCGAAGGCCTGCATCATGCCGTACTCGATGCCGTTGTGGATCATCTTCGCGTAGTGCCCCGCGCCGACGTCGCCGGCGTGCGAGAAGCCTTCTTCGCGCGGGCCTTCCGGGCGCAGCGCGTCGAAGATCGGCATCGCCTTCTCGACGTCGGCGGCCGCACCGCCGACCATCAGGCCGTAGCCGTTGTCCTTGCCCCACACGCCGCCGGACACACCGCAGTCGACGTAGCCGATGTTCTTCGCCGCCAGCAGCTCGGCGTTCAGCTTGTCGTCGGTGTACTTCGAGTTGCCGCCGTCGATCACCATGTCGCCGGCGGAAAGCAGGTTGCTCAGCTCGGTGACGGTCTGCCGGGTCGGCTCGCCGGCCGGGACCATGATCCAGACGATCCGCGGGCCGTCCAGTTTGGACACTAGGTCCTCGAGCGACGTCGTGTCGCTGACGTCCGGGTTGCGGTCGTAGCCGACCACCTCGTGACCGGCCGCGCGCAGCCGCTCACGCATGTTGAAGCCCATCTTGCCCAGGCCGATCAGACCGAGCTGAACCATCGAGATCCCCTTACGTGCTAACGAGAAGTGCGGATCAGCCCGGGAGCCGAACCGGCATCAGGAGGTAGAGGTAGCCGGGGACGACGTTGCCCTCGGGGTCGGCGGGCTTGATCAGCGCCGGCCGGTTCGGCGTGGTGAACGTCAGCTCCGCCCGGTCGCTGTGGAGCGCGCCGAGGCCGTCGACGAGGTAACCCGGGTTGAACGCGATGGTCACCGGCTCACCTTCGTACTCGACCTGAAGCTCCTCTTCGGCGCTTCCTTCGTCGTCGCCGCCCGCGGACAACCGCAGCGTGTTGTCCCCGAACTCCAGTCGTACCTGAGTCCCCCGCTCCGCCACCAGCGAAACGCGCTTGATGGACTCGGTGAGAGCGGACACGTCGATGACCGCGCGTGAGGTGTGCGACGCGGGCAGCAGCTGGCGGTACGGCGGGAACTCCGCGTCGAGCAGGCGGGTCGTCGTGTAGCGGCCGGAACCGGACAGGCCGAGCAGGCCCTCGCCGCTGGCGAGCGCGAGACGGATCGTGGCGCCGCTCGCGCCGAGCGTCTTGGCGGCCTCGGCGAGGGTGCGCGCCGGGACGAGCACCGCGGCGTCGGCCAGCCCCTCGGCCGGCTGCCAGGTGAACTCGCGCATGGCGAGCCGGAACCGGTCGGTCGCGACGAGGGTCAGCGAGCTGCCGGAGATCTCCAGCCGCATGCCGGTGAGCATCGGGAGCGTGTCGTCCTTGCCCGCGGCGACGACGACCTGGGTGACGGCCTGGCCGAACGCGTCGCCCGCGAGCTCGCCGGCGAAGGCGGGCTGGGACGGCAGCTGCGGGTAGTCCTCGACCGGCATGGTCGGCAGGGAGAACCGCGCGGTGCCGCACGTGATGGTGGCGCGCGCGCCGTCGACGGAGATCTCGACCGGTTGCGCCGGCAGCGCCTTGGTGATGTCGGCGAGGAGGCGCCCGGAGACCAGCAGGCGGCCGCCGTCGGCGATCGTCGCCGGGACGCCGACCGTGGCGGAGACCTCGTAGTCGAAGCCGGAGACCGTCAGCGCGTCGGTGTCGCCGTCCGAACCGGCGTCGAGGAGGACACCGCCGAGAACCGGCACGGGAGGCCGGGAGGGGAGGCTTCTGGCCACCCACGCGACGGCGTCGGCGAGCCCGTCACGCTCGACGCGGATCTTCATGCGCGCATCCTTTCGACGACCGAGCGCTCGTGGCTCGGGCCAGGCCTCGTTCTCGCGGGGCAGTGACCGGCTGCCCCCTCCGGCCGGTCCGCCCTCCCGCGTGAGCGGCCGGAGCGCGGACCAGGTGCAGGCGTCCACGTTAGGCCGTCGCGGGCCCCGCCGTCACCTCGGCCTCCCCTTGAGTTTGTCGACTTGCCGACACGTTCTCGCGGCTGTCCCCAACTTCGTCCATCGCCTGTTTTTGTTTTGTTCTCTCTTAGAAGAGATCTAAAGGCAGTAGCAGTAGTAAGCGGTGTGGATTGTGTGGATCGAGCTCGTTCGCGCAGGTCGGAGCGCTCGCGGGCATGTGGAGAACCGTGGTGGCAGTCCTGTGGGTAGATCGGGCCGTCCGTGGATGGTTTCGGGCGTCCCCCGATTCGTCCACAGCCGGGGCGAGTTGTCCCCACGGTTGTCCCCAGGTGTGGGGCGATCCGTCCCCAGGGTCTGGGGGTGCGCGGCGGCGTCCGGTTCGCCCTACCGAGTGACCGGGCCGTCCTGTGCACAGAATGTGGGCAACCTGTGGAATCAGCGTGGACAAGGGTGTGGATGCGCTGTGGATCACCTGTGGGCGGGGTGTGGACGGTTTCGGCGTCGTCGCTGATGGGAGATCCGTTGGCACTGTGGGCAATCCGCCCACACCATGGGGAAACTTCCTTGTGTACAAAGAATTTTCCCGACTTCGTCCGAAGACGACGAAGGGGCGTCCACATTGAGCGGACGCCCCGAAGTCGTTGGGAGGTAAGGGATGTGCTACTGGCGGGCGCGCTGCTTGATGCGCGACGTCAGCTCCTGCACCTGGTCGTAGATGCGCCGGCGCTCGGCCATTTCCTTGCGGATCTTCTTGTCCGCGTGCATGACGGTCGTGTGGTCGCGGCCGCCGAACGTCTGCCCGATCTTCGGCAGCGACATGTCGGTGAGCTCGCGGCAGAGGTACATCGCGATCTGGCGGGCGGTGGCGAGCGCCTTCGTCTTGCCGGGGCCGCACAGGTCGTCGAGCGTCACGTCGAAGAACTCCGCCGTGACACCCATGATGGTCGGCGCGGTGATCTCCGGCGCGTGCGAGTCCGGGATCAGGTCCCGCAGCACGATTTCCGCGAGGCCGACGTCGACCGGCTGCTGGTTCAGCGACGCGAACGCCGTGACGCGGATGAGCGCGCCTTCGAGTTCGCGGATGTTCGCCTCGACGCGCGAAGCGATGAACTCGAGGACCTCGCCGGGCACCGCCAGCCGGTCCTGCGCCGCCTTCTTCCGGAGGATCGCGATGCGCGTCTCGAGTTCGGGCGGCTGGATGTCGGTGATGAGGCCCCACTCGAACCGCGTCCGCAGCCGGTCTTCCAGCGTTTCGAGGCGCTTGGGCGGGCGGTCGGAGCTGACGACGATCTGCTTGTTCGCGTTGTGGAGGGTGTTGAAGGTGTGGAAGAACTCTTCCTGCGTACCTTCCTTGCCCTCCAGGAACTGGATGTCGTCGACGAGCAGGATGTCGATGTCGCGGTAGCGCCGCTGGAACGCGACCTTGCGGTCGTCGCGCAGCGAGTTGATGAAGTCGTTCGTGAACTCTTCGGTCGAGACGTACCGGACGCGCATGCCGGGGAACAGCCGTTGCGCGTAGTGCCCGACCGCGTGCAGCAGGTGCGTCTTGCCGAGCCCGGACTCGCCCCAGATGAAGAGCGGGTTGTACGCGCGGGCCGGCGCTTCGGCGACGGCGACCGCGGCCGCGTGCGCGAAGCGGTTGGACGCGCCGATGACGAACGTGTCGAAGGTGTACTTCTCGTTCAGCTTCGTCTTCGACGTCTGCGGCTGCGCCGGCGCGGTGTAGGGCTGGCCGGCGATCGGCTGACCGGAGAACGTCGGCCAGATCTCGTGGACGGCGGCGAGCGCCTCGCCTTCCTCGTCCACCTCTTCGTCGGTGTCGTCGCCGTCGTCCGGCTTCGCCACGACGGAGGGGTGCGGCGGCATCGGCGGCGCGGGTTCGGGACGCGGCGGCGGCATCATCGGCGCGCCGTTGCCCGGCAGCGCGGGAGCGGGCTCGGGGCTCGCGCCGTTTTCCACCCGGCCGGGTGACGGCACGTACCGGGGCGCGGGCGACGGCGCGACGGTCTCGGCGCTGTCCACCTTCACCGCGAGAGAGATGGCGCGGCCGAGCCGCCGGGAAAGGGCGTCGGTGATCGCACCGCGCAGGCCGCGTTCGATCGCTTCCTTCGCGAAGTCGCTGGGGGCCGCCAGCAGGGCGGTGCCGTCGAGCAGGCCGATCGGGCGGGTCACGCGCATCCACGCGCGCTGCTGGGGGGACAGGGTCCCGTCGGACAGTTCGCGTACCACCTGTTCCCAGATGACGCCCAGATTGTGCTGGTGCTCCGACACCGGTCTGGCTCCCCTCCCCTCGTCGGCGTGGACGGCCGAACGCCCCTGGTCACGCGGTCCGGTACGCATCAGCGGACCCGCGTGTGCACCGGCACAGCGAATATCCACATAGTTGTCCACAGCTGTGCACTAATGTACGGCGACCCGCGGCGACGCCACCTGCGGGCTCGTCGTACGCCGGTGGGCACTCCACCACCCGGATACTCGTGCACCTCGACCGGTGACCCGAGAGAGGCACGCTAACAAGCCCTGCTCGCTGCCACAAGGCATCCTGGGTCGCAAGCATTTCACGGTGTACGGCGTGTTGCCATTCGGTGCCCCGGCGTCGACGGTCCCGCCGCCGCGAGCCGGTCGCGGACCGTGGCCGAGGGGGTGCTTACCGGCCGCCCGACGGGGGTGCGTACCCTCGTAAGGTCTCCCGTATGCGACGGGTGCGTTTCGCGTGCCCACGTTGTCGTCGCTCGTCGTGACGAGGCCACACGTTGGTAGGAGACACCAGAGACTGCCGTGCGCCCGCACGACACGCCAGGCGGGAAGGGAATCTTTCCGCCCGACGCGACACACAGGAGAAGCAGTGAGCAAGGGTAAGCGCACCTTCCAGCCGAACAACCGCCGCCGCGCGAAGACCCACGGGTTCCGCCTGCGCATGCGGACCCGCGCCGGCCGGGCCATCCTGGCGGCCCGCCGTCGCAAGGGCCGCGCCGCGCTGTCCGCCTGATCCGGCACGTCGGGGCGCGCCGTGCTGCCTGCTGCCGCACGTCTGCGGCGGAGTGAGGATTTCCGCGTGGTTCTCCGTCGCGGGTCCCGGGCAGGCAGGCGCCGCCTCGTCGTCCACGCGCTGACCACGGACCCGTCCGGGGCCACCGACACTGTGCGATCCACCACCGTGCCGGGGGCCAGGGCGGGTTTTGTGGTGAGCAAGGCCGTCGGCAACTCGGTGGTCCGCCACCGCGTCACCCGGCGGCTGCGTCACCTCGTTTCGGCCCGGCTCGGAACCCTGCCGCCCGGCAGTGCGTTGGTCGTTAGGGCATTGCCGCCGTCCGCGACCGCGTCCAGCGCCGAGCTCGGAGCCGATCTCGACGCCGCACTGCGTCGGCTGGGACTGGTGCCGGGCCGGCCGGCCGGGGATGCCCCCCGCCCGGCGCGTCCCGCCGACGCGGCCCCCGACCACGGATCAGCGGTGTGACCGGCATGCGAGCCACCCCCGAGCACGACTCAACGCACGAACACTCCGAGCATGACGCTGCGGAGACCCCGCCCCCGCGGCCCGGTCCCGTCGCCTGGGTCCTGTTGCTCCCCATCAAGCTCTACCGCAAGGCGATCTCGCCCTTCCTCCCGCCGGCTTGCCGGTTCTACCCGAGCTGCAGCGCGTACGCAGTCGAAGCCCTCACCCGGCACGGCGCCGGCCGCGGCTCCTACCTCGCGCTGCGCCGGCTGTTGCGCTGCGGCCCGTGGACACCGCCCGGCCGCGATCCCGTGCCCGAGGAGTTCTCGTGGCGCCACCGACGACCTGATACACCGATCGAGGAGTAGCAGCAGTGCTCGATTTCATCTACTACCCCGTGTCCTTCATCCTCTGGTGTTGGCACAAGGTCTTCGGGTTCGTCTTCGGGGAAGCCACGGCGATCTCCTGGATCCTCGGCATCATCTTCCTGACGTTCACCGTCCGCGGCATCATGTTCAAGCCGTTCGTGAACCAGGTCCGGTCGATGAAGAAGATGCAGGACTTCGCGCCGGAGATGAAGAAGATCCAGAAGAAGTACGCGAACGACCGGCAGCGCCAGGCCGCGGAGATGCAGAAGCTCCAGAAGGAGCACGGCGTCAATCCGCTCGGCAGCTGCCTGCCGATGCTGCTCCAGATCCCGGTGTTCATCGGTCTGAACTGGGTCCTGCGCGCCTTCACGATCCAGCCGAAGGGCGGCGGGCCGAAGACCGAGAACTACTTCTTCAACCAGCACGACGTCGAGTCGTACGTCAACGCGAAGCTGTTCGGCGTCAACATCGGCGAGGCGATCCACAACGGCGTCACCGCCATCGGCGGCACCGGCGCGTCGGGCTGGCACTGGAACGTGCTCCCGGTGGCGCTGCCGCTGATGATCGTCGCGTCGATCGCCACGCACCTCACCGCGCGGCACTCGGTGGCCCGGCAGAACGCCGCGTCGGCCACCCCGCAGACCGCGATCATGAACAAGCTGACGATGTACGTGTTCCCGCTCGGTGTGCTCGTCTTCGGTGCGCTGTTCCCGCTCGGCCTCCTCTTCTACTGGCTGGCGAACAACGGCTGGACCCTGATGCAGCAGCGCCTCGTCTACACGAAGATCGACAAGGAAGAGGCGGCCCGCAAGGCGGAGGCCGCCGAGAAGCGCGCGTCGCTCGGCCCGAAGCCGGGGCAGAAGCCGACCGCGCCGAAGGTCGGCCAGAAGCCGGTCCAGCAGAAGAAGAACCAGCCGGCCCAGGGCGGCACGCCGAAGAAGGTCACGAAGGCGGGCTCGGCCCACGGCTTCGCGCAGACCACGTCGGCTGCTGCTGCCGCGGCCGACGGCGACCAGACCCCGGCCGACACGAGCGGCCAGAACGGTTCGAAGGACAACGGCACCGGGGTGCCGGGCCTTCTCAAGGACTCGACCAGGAAGTCGGGCCGGAAGCGCCGCTGAGGCGCGACCGGTTCGGAGAGGAGACGAATGATGTCGGAGACGATCGACACGATCGACGCCGATAAGGACGACGTGACCCCGGCCGCGGCAGCGGACGCGGCGGGCGAGGAGAAGGCGGGCGGTGACGACATCCTCGTCCAGGAGGGCGACATCGCCGGCGACTACCTCGAGCGCCTGCTGGACCTGCTCGACTACGACGGCGACATCGACCTGGACGTCGAAGCCGGCCGCGCGATCGTGAGCATCGACGGCGGCGAGGACCTCGAGAAGCTCGTCGGCCCGCGCGGCACGGTGCTCGAGGCGCTGCAGGAGCTGACCCGCCTGGCGGTCCAGCAGGAGACGGGCTCCCGCAGCCGGCTGATGCTGGACATCGCGGGCTGGCGCGCGGACCGCCGCGAGGAGCTGCGCGAGCTCGGCCGGTCGACGGCGGAGTCGGTCCTGCAGAGCGGTGAGCGGGTGCGGCTGCAGCCGATGAGCCCGTTCGAGCGCAAGGTCGTCCACGACGCGGTGGCGGCGGTCTCCGGCGTGACGAGCGAGAGCGAGGGCGAAGACCCGAAGCGCCGCGTGGTGATCTTCCCGGAGTCCTGATCCCGGTTCTGCCGGAAGCGGCCCCACTTGACTCGGTCAGGTGGGGCCGCTTTCTTTTCGGGTATGCGCCCGGCACCCGGCGAGGTCGTCCACTTCTCGGAGGACCCGACGATCACCCGCTTCGAGCCGCACGTCGCCGCGACGGCCCGGCAGCCGGAGGCGTACGTCTGGGCGGTCGGTCCGGAGCGGGCACCGGACTACTGGTTCCCACGCCAGTGCCCGCGGGCGATGGCGTGGGTGGTGCCGTCGACGACGGACGCCGACCGGGCGTGGCTCGGGACCGGTCGGGTGCACGCGATCGAATACGGCTGGCTCGAGGAGATGCGATCGGTCCGGTTGTACGCGTACCGCTTCTCGGCGGGTCCGTTCCGGCCGTTCGGTACCCACGCCCACGCGGTCGTGGCGACCGTGCCGGTCGAGCCACTCGGTCCTCCGGAGCGCGTCGGCGATCTGCTGGCGCTGCACGAGGAGGCAGGCATCGAGTTGCGGGTGATGCCGGATCTATGGCCGTTCGTCGACACCGCCGCGGCGAGCACCCTCGGCTTCAGCGGCATCCGGTTGGGCAACGCGGCGCCGCGGTCGAGCGAATTACACGGGTGATGTTTCACGTGGAACCGGCTACAGCGGCGGCCGGCTGAGTGGAGTTGTCCACATCTTCGGACTGTCGGCTCGTCTTCTCGGGTTCATCGGGGACAATCGAACGAGCGCGGTTTCACGTGAAACCGGCGGATGAGGAGTAGCCGGAGTGAGCTTGGAGCAGGCGGCGGAGCGAGTGTTCGGCGAGCACGTCGACCAAGCCGCCGGGTACGTCGAACTCCTCGAGCGTCATGGCGTCGAGCGCGGGCTGATCGGGCCGCGGGAGGTCGAGCGGCTGTGGGAGCGGCACGTCCTCAACTCGGCCGTCATCGGTGAGCAGATGCCCGAGGGTGCCCGCGTCGTCGATGTCGGATCGGGTGCCGGGCTTCCGGGAGTACCGCTCGCGATCGCGCGACCGGACCTCGATATCGTCTTGCTCGAACCGATGGCCCGCCGGGTGGACTGGCTGGCCGAGGTGGCCGAGAAGCTGGAACTCCCGATCACTGTCGTCCGTGGACGCGCGGAGGAGCGGCCTGTGCGTGAGCAGCTCGGTGGCGCCGACATCGTCACCGCTCGCGCGGTCGCCCCGCTCGCCCGGCTCGCGGACTGGTGCTTGCCGCTCGTTCGTCCCGATGGCTTCCTGGTCGCCCTCAAGGGCGCCAGCGCGGCGGACGAGATCGAGCGGGACGGCGCCGCCATCCGCAAGGCCGGCGGGGCCGACCCACTGATCGTCGAATGTGGTGCCGCGGTACTAGAGGTCCCCAGCACGGTCGTGAAGATCCGTCGCCTCCCAGCAAGCAAGCCGAAGGCGCGGAGCAGGAAGCGTTAACGGGTCGCCATGTTCCACGTGAAACGACGCGACTCGACCACCGACCAGACGTCTACATGGAGGAGGTGTCGAGACCGGTGAATCCCCCGCCGTCCGACTCCACGGAGACCACCCCCGACGTGGGCTGGACCCCGATCGCCGAAGAAGCCGCCCGCGCCGCGCGTCTGCTGCACCCGAAGGAGGGGGAACTCCCCCGCCCCGGCCGCCGTCGCGTGCTGACCGTCGCCAACCAGAAGGGCGGCGTCGGCAAGACCACCAGCACGGTCAACCTCGCCGCCGCGCTCGCCGTCCACGGGCTCAAGACGCTCGTCGTCGACCTCGACCCGCAGGGCAACGCGAGCACCGCGCTCGACGTCGACCACCGGTCCGGGACGCCGTCCATCTACGAGGTGCTCATCGGCGAGGTGACGCTCGCGGACGCCGCGCAGCCCACCGAGCAGTCCCCCAACCTCTTCTGCGTCCCCGCGACGATCGACCTCGCCGGTGCCGAGATCGAGCTTGTCTCGATGGCGTCCCGCGAGTCCCGGCTCAAGGAGGCCATCTCCTCGGAGATCCTCGACCAGATCGGCGTCGACTACGTCTTCATCGACTGCCCGCCCTCGCTCGGCCTGCTGACGGTCAACGCGATGGTCGCCGCGCAGGAGGTGCTCATCCCGATCCAGTGCGAGTACTACGCGCTCGAAGGTCTCGGGCAGCTGCTGAGCAACATCGAGCTCGTGCAGCAGCACCTCAACCGCGAGCTGCACGTCTCGACGATCCTCCTCACCATGTACGACGGCCGGACCAAGCTGGCCGACCAGGTGACGAACGAGGTGCGCAACCACTTCGGCGACACCGTGCTGAAGACCGTCATCCCCCGCAGCGTGAAGGTGTCGGAGGCACCCGGGTACGGCCAGACCGTCCTCGCTTACGATCCTGGTTCGCGCGGTGCGATGAGCTACGTCGACGCGGCCAAGGAGATCGCCGAGCGCGGCGCACAGTTGGAGAAGGGTAGTTCGACATGACCGAGCGCCGAGGAGGGCTGGGGCGCGGCCTCGCCGCCCTGATCCCGACCGGACCCGCCACGGGCGGTCCGCTGCCCGCGCCCGCGGACGGGGCGGCGGACAAGAAGGCGGCTGAGGACAAGGGCTGGTTCGCGGCGAACGGTCAGGCGAAGCAGCACGGCGGCGAGGTCGCCGGCGCGGTCTACCGCGAGATCCCGGTCAGCTCGATCAAGCCGAACCCGAAGCAGCCGCGCCAGGTCTTCGACGAAGACGCGCTCGCCGAACTCGAGCACTCGATCCGCGAGTTCGGGCTCATGCAGCCCATCGTGGTCCGCGAGCTCGGCAACGACGAGTACGAGCTCGTCATGGGCGAGCGCCGGCTGCGCGCGTCGCAGCAGGCGGAGCTCGAAGCGATCCCGGCGATCGTCCGGCAGACCGCCGACGAGTCGATGCTGCGCGACGCGCTCCTGGAGAACATCCACCGCGTCCAGCTGAACCCGCTCGAAGAGGCGGCGGCGTACCAGCAGCTGCTCGACGAGTTCGCGGTCACGCACGAGGAACTGGCGAGCCGGATCGGCCGCAGCCGCCCGGTCATCACCAACACGATCCGGCTGCTGAAGCTCCCCCTGCCGGTGCAGCGGCGGGTGGCCGCGGGCGTCCTGTCCGCCGGGCACGCGCGCGCGTTGCTCTCGCTGGAGGACGCCGAAAGCCAGGAAGAGCTCGCCGCGCGGATCGTCGCGGAGGGCATGTCGGTCCGGGCGACCGAGGAAGCCGTCACGCTCAAGAAGAGCGAGAAGCCGGCCAAGCCGAAGCCCGCGCCGCGCAAGCCGATCCAGGCGCCGGGGCTGCAGGAGCTCGCGAACCGGCTTTCGGACCGCTTCGACACCCGCGTGAAGGTCGACCTCGGCCGCCGCAAGGGCCGGATCACGCTCGAGTTCGGCTCGGTCGACGACCTCGAGCGGATCGTCGCGATGATCGATCCGAATGGGGCGAATCAGACACCGAAAACCGATTAGGGATCACCCCGGGGTGTTTCGTCACGGTGATGATTGCGCAAAGCAGTCGCGGTGACCACAGCTGGTGATCACACGAAAAAGGCCGCCACGGAGATTCCGAGGCGGCCTTTCGCGTGTCTGGAGTCAGCGCGAGATCGCGCGCCCGATGAGTTCGCCGAACACCGTGCCGAGCGACTTGCCCGCGGCCTCGATCGCCATCGGCACCGTCGACGTCTCGGTGAGACCCGGCGACGGGTTCACTTCGAGGAAGTGCACCGTGCCGTCCGGCGCGACGACCGCGTCGGTGCGGGAGATGTCCCGCAGCCCGAGTACGCGGTGCGCGGCGACGGCCAGCTCGGCCACCGCCTTGGCCGCGGCGTCGTCGAGGCGGGCCGGGGTGAAGAAGTCCGTCAGGCCGGCCGTGTAGCGGGCCGTGTAGTCGTACACGCCGCTCTCCGGCACGATCTCGACCGCGGGCAGGGCCTCCGGCCCGTTCTCGCCCTCGATGACCGTGACGGCCACCTCGACGCCGTCCACGAACCGCTCGGCGAGCACGGTGTCGCCGTACGCGAAGCAGCCGACCATCGCCGCCGGCAGCTCCGCGGCCTCGCGGACCACCTGGGTGCCGAGCGCCGAACCACCCTGGTCGGGCTTGAGGATCAGCGGCAGGCCGAGGCGCTCGACCATCGCGTCGAGGACCGCCTGGGCGCCCAGCTCGCGGAACGTGCTGTGCGGGAGCACCACCCAGCCCGGCGTCGTGAACCCGGCGTTCTCGATGAGCGCCTTCGCGGTCGGCTTGTCCCACGCGCGGCGGCAGCCCTGGGAGCCGGTGCCGACGAACGGCACGTCCAGCATCTCCAGCACCGTCTGCACCGAGCCGTTCTCGCCCTCGCCGCCGTGCAGGGCGACGACCACCGCGTCCGGCCGCTGGGTGCGCAGGCGCTCCAGCAGCCCCGCGTCGGTGTCCCACTCCTCGATGCCGAGGCCTTCGGACTTGAGCGCCGCGGAGAGCCGCCGCCCGGACCTCAGCGAGACGTCGCGTTCGTGCGAAAGCCCGCCGGCGAGCACGGCAACGGTACGGTCGACCACCGTGGAAACTCCTTAGCTGCGAACAGGATTAGACCGTGTCCGGGGACGGGTTCTGGGGCCCCTGGATCTGGCGCGCGCTCACGTTACCGAAGGTGCGCGCGAGGTCCATTTCGGACTCCAGCACCGCGGCGAGCCGCCGGACTCCCTCGCGGATCCGCTCCGGCGTCGGGTAGCAGTAGGACAGCCGCATCTGCCGGCTGCCGAACCCGTCGGCGTAGAAGCCGGTGCCGGACGCGTACGCCACCCGCGCGGTCACCGCACGCGGCAGCATCGCCTTCGTGTCGACGCCTTCCGGCACCGTCACCCAGACGTAGAAACCGCCGTCCGGCTTGGTCCACGAGCAGCCCGGGGGCAGGTACTGGTCGAGCGCGGACAGGATCGCGTCCCGCCGCTCGCGGTAGTTCTCGCGGAACTTCTTGATCTGGCCCTTCCAGTCGTGCGTGGCCAGGTAGCGCGACACGATCATCTGGTTGAACGTCGGCGGGCACAGCGTCGCCGACTCCGCGGCCAGCACGAGCTTCTCGCGCACGGCGTGCGGCGCGAGCACCCAGCCGACGCGCAGGCCGGAGGCGAAGGTCTTGGAGAACGAACCGAGGTACACGACGTTGTCGGGGTCGGTCGAGCGCAGCGCCGGGTACGTCTGGCCGTCGAACCCGAGCAACCCGTACGGGTTGTCTTCGACGACCAGCACGCCGTGCTCGCGGCAGATCTCCAGGATCTCCGCGCGGCGCTCGACGGCCAGCGTGACGCCGGCGGGGTTGTGGAAGTTCGGGATCGTGTAGAGGAACTTGACCCGGCGGCCGGCCTTCTCGGTCCGGTCGAGTGCTTCGCGCAGCAGCGATGGCACCAAGCCCTGGTCGTCCATCGCGACGTGCACGACCTGCGCCTGGTACGCGGCGAACGAGCCCAGCGCGCCGACGTACGAGGGACCTTCGGCGATCACGACGTCACCCGGGTCGCAGAACAGCCGCGTGACCATGTCCAGGCCCATCTGGGAGCCGACGGTCACCACGACGTCGTCCGGGTGGGCCTTGATGCCCTCCAGGGCCATGATCTCGCAGATCTGCTCACGCAGCACCGGGACGCCGTGCGCCGAGCCGTACTGCAGCGCGACGAGGCCGTCCTCGGCGATGATCTCCGCCACCTGCGCCGACAGCGTGTCGAGCGGGAGCGCCGCGAGGTTCGGCATGCCGCCGGCCAGCGAAACCACCTCGGGCCGGCTGGCGACCGCGAACAGCGCCCGGATCTCGGAAGCGGTCATCCCGGCGGTGCGCGCGGCGTACCGCTCGAGGTGCGGGTCGAGGTTCTGACGGCCGCTGTGCGGCTTGCTGGGGCGGTTCTCGGTCATCGACGATTCACCCGGGGCTCGGTGGATGGGCTGCCTGTGCGGAGCGCAGCAGATCCCGTCGAGTGTAACCGGGCACCCATCCGGACCCCCTGGCCTTTCGGCGCTCGTCACATCGGCCTATCCTCGACCGTGGCTCCTGTGTCGTGCCGCGGTCGAACGCGGCTTGACGGCCGGGCGGCCGGTCGGGAGCAGCAGGTCAGGGGAGGTCGCGGGTGTCGCGTCGCGTCGTGGGCGTCACACTGGACAACCTGGAGCACCTGCCGAAGAGCTGCCGCAGGTGCGTGTACTGGGAGCTGGCCCCGCACCTGAAGAACCAGGCCGAGGAGTTCGGCGCCACCGAGGTCGAGAAGGAAGCCTGGGTCTCCAGCGTCCTGCTCGAGTGGGGTTCCTGCGGCCGCATCGTCTACAGCGACACCTTGCCGGTCGGGTTCGTGCTGTACGCCCCGCCGAACGCCGTCCCCCGCTCGCTGGCCTTCCCGACGTCCCCGCCCAGCGCGGACGCGGTCCTGCTGACGGCCTTCCAGGTCCTGCCGGAGTTCCGCGGCGGTGGTCTCGGCCGGATGCTGGTCCAGGCGGTCGCCAAGGACCTGACCAAGCGCGGCGTCCGCGCGATCGAAGCGTTCGGCGACGCCCGTCCCGACGAGTCCGATCCGGACGGCGGCCACAGCTGCGTGCTGCCGGCCGCGTTCCTGCAGAGCGTCGGCTTCAAGACGGTCCGCCCGCACCAGAAGTGGCCGCGGCTGCGCCTGGAGCTGCGGTCGGCGATCACCTGGAAGGAAGACGTCGAGGCGGCCCTGGAACGGCTGCTCGGCCAGGTGACGATCACGACGGCCGAGCCCAGTCTCGGCCGCGCCTGACCCACCCCGCAAACGTTTGCGCCCGTGCCTGAGCACGGGCGCGACGCACGTGTGCACACATGTGGAAGAAGTGCCGAGTTATCCACAGAGCGCTGATAGGCGCGGTGGAAAACCTGTGGATGACTGCCCCGAAACCTGGGGACGCAGCGCGTGCGTCCCCAGGGGTGGTGGGGCAGGTGAAGGTGAGCCGCTAGGGGTTGTGGTCGGCCCTATTCGGCCTTGGCGAGCTCGTGCGCCAGGACGTCGGCGAACGTGAACGTTCCCGTCGGCTGGTCGCCCTCGCCGAGCAGGTACAGGCGCTTGACGGCGATCAGGATGCCCTCGGCGACGATGTCGCGGAACGCCGGGTCGCCGAGCTTGCGGGCGTCGTCCGGGTTCGTCAGGTAGCCGATCTCGACCCGGACCGCCGGGCAGCGGGTGCGGGTGAAGATGTCCCACGACTTGTAGTGCGTGCGGCAGTCCAGCATGCCGGTGCGGGCCGCGACTTCACGCTGGATGAAGCCGGCCAGCAGCTCGCCCACCGTGGACGTCGTGCCGTTGCCGTTGCCGAAGTGGAAGCTCGCGACCCCCTGCGCGCGCGGCGACGGGTTCTTGTCGCTGTGCAGCGACAGGAACAGGTCCGCGCCGGCGTCGTTGGCGAACTTGGCGCGCTCCAGCTCGGTCGGGCTGTGGTTCGGGCCGCGGGAGATCAGCGCCTCCATGCCCGTGGCCTTCATCCGGCCTTCGAGGCGGCGCGCGAGGTCCCAGGCGATGTCGGCTTCACGCAGGCCGCCGGCGACCACGCCGAGGTCGTCGCCGCCGTGGCCGGGGTCGATCACGATGCGCTTGCCGCGCAGCCGCGGGCCGGCCTGGCGCACCTGCTCCTGCTCGCGCAGGAACACGGGGCGCCCGCCGCGGGCCCGCGGCGAGGACAGGCGGTGCAGCTCCCGGATGGTCGCCGGGCCGCAGACGCCGTCCGGCGTCAGGCGCATGTCGCGCTGGAACGTCTTGAGCGCGCGCTCGGTGGCCGGGCCGAAGTAGCCGTCGGGGCGGCCGGCGTCGAAGCCGAGCTCGGTGAGCCGCTCCTGGAGCGTGAAGACGTCGTCGCCGTGCACCGGCGACGAAATCATGTAGGACAGCGGGCGGCTGCCCAGGTGGTAGCTGGCGCCCTTGAGCGCCTGGAAGGTCGCCGGACCCACGATGCCGTCGGTCATCAGCCCACGGCGCTGCTGGAAGGCACGGACGGCGTGCTCGACGGCGACGTCGAACGTGCCGTAGTCGTCGGTACCGGTGACCGGCGGGAGCAGGTCCATCCCGGCCAGGATGGACCTGATCTCGGCGACGTCCGGACCGGCGTCACCGCGGCGGAGTACCCGCATGCACTCCTCGCTCTTTCCTAGGGCACCGAGTCGGGGGGCTCGGTGCGTGGCAAGAAAACCTTCGCTGGGACGGGCCCAGGTCCTCTATTGTGCCTTGCCAACTCTGGGTGACAGCGCAGGCCCGGTAGGTACGTCAAGGGCCCGATCGTGGAGTACCCACCGTGGCCGTCGTCACGCTCTATTCACCCACGCCGCCCACATTCCCCCGAACGGCGACGGACCCGGGGTCCACGAGAGGGTTCTCGCAGGCCCCGGGTCCGCCGGGAGTACTGGAACTCAGAGGACGTCGGCGAGGTCCGACAGCAGCGCGGCCTTCGGCTTGGCGCCGACGATCTGCTTCACCGGCTTGCCGCCCTGGAACAGGATCAGCGTCGGGATGGACATCACCTGGTAGTCACGCGGTGTGTTCGGGTTCTCGTCGATGTCGATCTTGGCGATCGTCAGCTTGTCGCCCTTCTCGGCCGCGATCTCCTCGAGCACCGGGGCGACCATCTTGCACGGGCCGCACCAGGTGGCCCAGAAGTCGACGAGGACCGGCTTCTCGCTGGTCAGGACCTCGTCGACGAACGTCGCGTCGGTCACCTTGACGGTGTTGGCCATGGTTTCTCCTCCAAGGGGTGGTTGAACGCCGGAAAGTCAGTTGGTGCCCGCGCCGTAGCCGCCGCCGACGAGCTCGGCCGCCTCGTGCGCGTCCGATTCGCCGTGCTCCGCGAGCCATCGTTCCGCGTCGATCGCGGCACTGCACCCGGAACCGGCCGCGGTGATCGCCTGCCGGTAGGTGCGGTCCACCAGATCGCCGGCCGCGAAGACGCCATCGAGGTTCGTGAAGGACGTCTTGCCCTTCGTCACGACGTAGCCGTCCTCGTCCAGGTCGACCTGCCCCTTCACCAGCTGGCTGCGGGGGTCGTGGCCGATCGCGACGAAGAAGCCCGACACGTCCAGCGTCGACTCCGTGCCGTCCTTGGTGTCCTTCAGCTTCAGGGCTTCGACCTTGCCGTCGCCGAGCACCTCGGTGATCTGCGAGTTCAGCTTCCACTTGATCTTCTCGTTCGCGCGGGCGCGCTCGAGCATGATCTTGGACGCGCGGAACTCGTCGCGCCGGTGGACGATCGTGACGGACTTCGCGAACTTCGTCAGGAAGGTCGCCTCCTCCATCGCCGAGTCGCCACCGCCGGCGACCACGATGTCGTGGTCGCGGAAGAAGAAGCCGTCACAGGTCGCACAGGCCGACACACCGCGGCCGAGCAGCTCCTGCTCGCCCGGCACGTTCAGGTACCGCGCCGCGGCACCCATCGCGAGGATGACCGCGCGGGCGGCGTAGCGCTTGCCGTTCGCGACGACGTACTTGACGTCCCCGGTCAGCTCCAGCGACTCGACGTCCTCCGCGCGCAGCTCGGCGCCGAAGCGCTCGGCCTGCTTGCGCATCTCCTCCATCAGGTCCGGACCCATGATGCCGTCGCGGAACCCGGGGAAGTTCTCGACCTCGGTCGTCGTCATCAGCGCGCCGCCGAACTGCGTGCCCTCGAACACCAGCGGTTCCAGCTGGGCCCGCGCCGCGTAGACGGCAGCGGTGTATCCGGCAGGACCCGACCCGACGACGATCAGGTTCCTGATTTCTTCGGCAGCCACCCGTGACCTCCGCTCGTAGTGACCTGTACCAGGCTCAACACGATCGTAGGTGGCCATGTTCCCAGGGGTGACAGCCGCTACTTCTCCCCAACGACCTTGTCGAACAAGACGGCCGGGTTCCCCGGTCCGCAGTCCGCGCCGAAGGCCACGAGCCGGAACTGCGCGAGCTTGCCGGTGGTCAGGATGATCATGACCCCGGCCTTGCCGCCGACGTTCACCGGGCGGATGCCCTCCGGCCGCACCTTCGGGTCGAGCCCGGCGGCCGCGATGCACGCGTCCAGTCGGTCTTCGTTCTGCAGGGGTCCGAAGTCGCGGACCCCGACCGCCTTGCCGATCAGTGCCTGCGCGCCGCTGCCGTCGCTGCCGACCGACGGGCCCGTCGGCGCCGGGGCCGCCACGTTCGGCGTGCCGCTCTGCTGCGAGGTGTTCGGGATCGCGATGGTCACGGCGACGACCGCCGCCGCGGCCGCGGTCAGGACGCCGGCGGCCCAGCCGAGCCGCTTGTTCCGCCGCCGCCGCGCCGCCGCGAGGTCCACCACCTGGGCGCCCTGCGGTGCCGGAGCTGCCTGCCCGGCGTTCGGAAACTTGGCGGCTGCTTCGGCGGCCAGCGCCGCGTCCAGCCGGGCCGCGTACTCGGCGGGCATCGGCGGGGCGGGCGCGTCGGCGAGCGAGGCCAGGTCGGCCGTCGTCGCGTCGAGGGCGGCCAGGATCTCCCGCGCCTCCGGGTCGGCGTTCACCAGCGGCCACAGCTCGGCCGCCCGATCGTCGTCCAGGACGCCGGCGTGGAGATCGGCGAGCACGTCGACAGACCAGGGCGGACCGACGGTCCCCCCGATCCCCCGGCTTTCGTCCGTCATCGTCCCTCCCCGCTACCCGGCTGGCGCCCGGCCCGTTTGCTTTCGTGAGTTGGGACGTTCGCAATCGCATCGGGGTTCCGCAGGTGCCCGAGAACCTTCGCGAGTTTTCCGCGGCCCCGCGCGCACCGGCTCTTCACCGTGCCTTCGGCGATGCCCAGCATCTTCGCCGTCTCCGCGACCGAGTACCCCTCGACGTCGACGAGCACGATCGGGGCGCGCTGCTCCTCGGGGAGCTGGTCGAGCGCCTCGCGCACGAGCAGGCTCGTCTCCCGCTCGGCCATCGAGTCGCGCGGGGTGGCCGGCTCGTTGAAGCCGGTCTCCGGCAGCGGCACGGTCGGGCGGGCCTGGCGGCGGCGGATCCGGTCGAGGCAGGCGTTCACCACGATCCGGTGCAGCCACGTCGTGACCTGCGACTCCGCGCGGAACTTGTCGGCGGCCCGGAACGCCGAGATGAACGCGTCCTGCAACGCGTCGGCGGCCTCCTCCGGGTCGCGGACCGTGCGCAGCGCGACCGCCCACATGCGGTCGCGATGTCGCTGGACGAGTTCGCTGAACGCATGGGGGTCCCCCGCGGCGTGAGCCGCTATCAGATCCGCATCCGTGGGAGCTGCAGCTGTCACCCGGCAGAGCCTACTGACCCTGTCGGGTGCGTCACCCCGCAGGCAGGAACGTCAGGTCGGCGATTTCCGTCTGGTACTTCCCGTCGTCGCCGCCCAGCTGGGTGATCCAGACGATGAAGTACTCGCCCTGCGTCGGCTGAGCCAGCGGGATCGTCGTCTCGCCGTCCTTCAGGTCGCCGTTGCCGACGACCTTCGTGTCCGCGAGGTCCGGGTTCTTCTCGGTCGCCGAGCGGATCTCGACCTTGGTGCCCGGCGTGCCGCCTTCGACCTTCACCTGGCTGAGGTTGATCGGGTCCTGGAACGTGACGACCAGCCCGACGCCCGGCTTGATGGCGGGGAACTGCTGCTTGTACTGCTCGGTGCGCCACTGGGTCTCGGGCTTGCCGTCGGTCGCGTACTTCGCCCGCGCGGTGTTGTCGCCCTTGCCCTCGGGGTTGTAGACCGCGACGGCGGCCGGCTTCACCGCGGCACCCACGGCGGGCGACGGCGGCGGGGCCGGCGCCGACGACGACGCGGGCGGCTGCCCGGCGGACTGGCTCGACGCCGGCGGCGCGGCGACGTTGATCGTCGGCCCGCTCGCCTTCGAGTCGCCCTGGAAGACGTTGATCAGCATCAGCCCGCCCCAGGCGAGGATGACGACCGTCGCGACCACCAGCACGGTGACGCCGAGCGCGAGTTTGCGGCGTCGCGCGACGTCCTTGACCGGCTTCTTCGTCGTCCAGACGGTGCCTTCGCCCTCGGCCGGGTCACCGCCGACGGCCTTGATCAGCTGGGTGCGCTCTTCCTCCTCGGCCACCTGGTCGAGCATGCGGAGGATGGCCGCGCTGGTGCGGATGCCGCCGTTGCCGCCGTCCTCGATCGTGCGGACGGCCAGCGACGACAGGTCGGCCGGGACCGTCGGCACCAGCTGGCGCGGCGGGACGATCCGGCCCTGCGGCGACAGCGGGGCCGGCTGGATCGCGGGCGGGCCGCCGGGCAGCGCCCAGCGCCCGGTCAGCAGCAGGTACAGGACCGCGCCGAGCGCCTTGACGTCGTCGCGCAGCGTCGCCTCCGGCAGCGGGCCGGGGAACGCGAGCTTGAGCGCGCCGTTCGGCGTCAGCCGCAGCCGCTGCGGGTGGTCGAGCCCGAGGACGAGCCCGTTCTGGTGCGCCTGTTCGACGGCTTCGGCCAGCGCCTGCACCATCCGCGCGGCCGCGGCGGGGGCCACCGGCCGCTGCGCGACGAGGTCGACCAGGTCGCTGCCCTTGGTCCACTCCGCGACGACGACGCCGAGCAGGCCCTCGCTGGAGGTGATGCCGCTGCCGAGCGCGAGCACGTCGAGCACGCGGGCGACGCCGCCGTGGCCGAACTTGGACGCGTGCGTGGCGCGCTCGAGGGTCCGCCGGGCCAGCCGGGCGGCTTCGGGATCGGCCGGGTCGCCGACCAGCAGGGTCAGCGCGACGTCCCGCTTCAGCTGCCCGTCCCGGGCGCGCCAAAGGTGCGCGTCGCCCCGCTCGTCCACGCCGAACTGCGCGAGGAGGCGGTAGCGGCCGTCGCCGACCACACGCCCGGGGGCCAGCGATCCGACCTGGGCCTTGCCCACGTGGTTCGCACCCCCCGCCTGTTCGCTCCGCCTCGTGTCCACCCTCACTCGCTCCCGCTCGATCCCCGCTGTCGAGGGTACCCAGAATACGACGCACGAGTCGTCGCCTTCCGTACCGGAATCGTTACCCGCGCTTGATCAACCGGGTGAACCTCGACGTGGCCGGTTTCAGCTCCTCCACCTTCAGCGCCATCAGCACGCCGAACGACACCACGATGCCGACGATGCCCTGCAGGAAGAGCTTGACCCACGCGCCGAGCTTGGGCCCGAAGGAGTCCGGCACGACGTGGCCGGCCAGCCAGGCCGCGCCGACGCCGAGGGCGCTCGCGACGACCGTGAAGAGGATCACGCCGATCACCCGCTTGCTGCGCAGGTTGCCGAGCGTCACCCAGAGCCAGACCTGGCCGAGGATCGCGCCGACGACGAACGTCAGCGCGTTGACCATCATGACGCCGAGCACGACGTTGTCCGGTGACAGCAGCACCGGGCACAGGTACAGCAGCGGCACCTTGACCAGCGTCATCACGATCATGATCAGCGTCGGCGTGCGGGCGTCCTTCATCGCGTAGAAGACGCGCATCTGGAGCATGACCAGCGCGTACGGCAGCAGCGCGAACGCCGAGATCGCGAGCGCGTCGCCGAGCCGCTCGGCGGTGTCGACGGTGCCCTTGCCGAAGGTGAACAGCGCGATGCCGATCGAGCCGCCGACCACGGTCATCACCGCGGAGATCGGGACGAGCATCACCGTCGAGATCCGGGACGCGTACGACAGGTCGCCGATCAGCTTCTTGTGGTCGCCGTCGGCGGCCGCGCGGCTCATCCGCGGCATGATCGCCGTCAGCAGCGAGACGCCGATGACGCCGTATGGCAGCTGGAAGAGCAGCCAGGCGTTGCTGTACGCGGTCACACCACCGGGTGAACCGGTGGTCAGCACGCGCGTGTTGATCGTGTAGCCGATCTGGCTGACGGCGACGTAGCCGAGGATCCAGAGCGCGAGGCCGCCGAACTCCTTCATCTGCTTGTCGATGCCCCAGCGCCACTTGAACCGGAAGCCGGACCGCAGCAGCGGCGGCACCAGCAGCAGGGCCTGGGCGACGATGCCGCCGGTGACGCCGATGCCGAGCGTCAGCACCTTCGGATCGGTGATCGACACGTTCGCGGTGTCGATGTCGCCCGGCATGACCCAGACGACGAGGATCGTGAAGATGACGACCAGGTTGTTGATCACCGGCGCCCACGCGGTGGGGCCGAAGATCTGCTTGGCGTTCAGCACCGCCGAGAGCAGCGCGAACACGCCGTAGAAGAAGATCTCGGGCAGCAGCAGGTAGGCGAACGCCGTGGTGAGGTCCGCGCTCGCCTTGCCGGAGGAGTCGACGTACAGGCTGGTGAACGCCGGGGCCGCGATGACCGCGACCACCGTGCCGACCAGCAGCAGCGAGAACGCCACGGTGATGAGCCGCTGGGTGTAGGCCGCGCCGCCGTCGGGGTCGTCCTGCGAGCGCACCAGCAGGGGCACCACGACGCTGGCGAGCACGCCACCCATCAGCAGCTCGAAGATGATGTTCGGCATCGTGTTGGCGACGTTGAACGAGTCGTTCGCGATGCCCTGCCCGATCGCGGCGACCAGCAGGAGCTTCCACAGGAAGCCGGTGATCCGGCTGATCAGCGACGCGATCGCCATCCGGCCGGACGCCTTGGCCAGCGACGGCGCCTTGGCCGGCGCTTCGACCTCTTCGCCCGGTCGAGGCTTGACCAGCGGCCCCTTGAGCGCCGGCATGACCTGGGTCGCCAGCGCGTCGTACGGGCGCATGACGTCCGGGTCGGCGACCGGCCAGCGCGAGTTCATCGGCACGCCGGCGGTGCGCGGGATGAACCGCGTGGCCTCCGGGTCGGGTGGGCGCTGGGCCTCCTCCTGCCACGGCCGGACCGGCGCGGGACGCCGCGAGCCGCGGCCGCGCGGGGGCACCGGGATGCCGGGCGGCGGCGTCCCGGGGGCCGGGGTGCCCGGGGGCGGGGTCACCGGCGGGGCGGGCTGCGGCAGCCTGCCCTGGACCGACGGCGGGCCGGGCGGTCCCGGAAGCGGCGGCACGGGCTGGACGCGCGTGGGGGCCGGACCGCCGGCGCGGGGAGGCTGCCCGCCGCGCGGCGGGGGTGGGCCCGGCGCGGGCGGGGGGCCCGGCGGCGGGACGCGCCGCGGGCGCTGCGGTTCGCGGGGCGGGGCCTCGTCGTGGACCGGCCAGGCGTCGTTCGGGGGCACGTCGTCGCGGACCGGCTGGCCGTCGCGAGGTGGCCGCTGGTCGCGGACCACGCCGTCGTCGCGGACGGGGCGGCCGTCGCGCGGGGGTGCGTCGATGGGGCGGCCGTCGCGCGGTGGGCCGTCGACGGGACGGCCGTCGCGCGGCGCGCCGTCGACCGAACGGCCATCACGTGGTGGGCCGTCGACCGGGCGGCCGTCACGCGGGGGTGCGTTGTCGTGCGCCGGGCGGCGGGGCGGTGGGCCGTCCTCGCGGGACGGCCGCCGGGGCGGGGCGTCCTCGCGCGCGGGCCGTCGCGGGCCCCCGTCGTCGCGGGCCGGGCGGGGTGGGCCGTCTTCGCGGACCGGGCGGCGGTCACGGACCGTCGCGTCGTCCGGGGCCGGCATCTGGCGCGTCTGCCCGTTGCGGGGCGGCTGCCTGCGGCCGCGCTCCCGCGGTGGCGGAGGCGGCTGCTGGCGGCGGACCGGACGCGGGGGCCCGTCGGTCCTTTGCGGCGGTTGCGGGGGCTGGGCGCCTTCGCGCCGAGGACGACCCGCACGCTCGGGTGGTAAGCCCGGCTCTCTCTCCACGCGTGCCCAATCCTCGGTGCTCTTCTCCGGTGCCGCGGCCCGGTGCCGCGCACGTGCGGACCAAGGGTAATCGGGAACCGCCCGCAACACTCAAACGCCGACGGATCAGTCCACGGCGTCGCGACCCGTCCGGGCGTCCTTCACCCGCCGGTAGATGCGCCGCGAGGCGAGCAGAAGCAGGGCCACACCTGCGGCGACGGTCGCGATGATGGTGATCGCGCCGTACTCGGTCGACGTCAGCTCGAAGCGCGCGGATGACCCGAGCGGGGTACCGGTCGGCGTGCTCAACGACACATCGACGCTGAACCGGCCGGCCCGCAGCGCCTCGACGGGGAGGAAGTACTGCCGGCCGCCGCCCGCCGGGAACGACACCTCCTTGTTGTCGTCCGTGCGCAGGCCGATGGTGTTGTTGAGGGTGAACCGCGCGGTGATCCCGACCGGCAGGTCGTTCACCACGTACACCGGCAGCGGCGAGTTGCCGGACGCCAGCGCGATGGTCTGCTGCGGCTGCCGGACGCTCACCCGGTCGCTGATCGCCGCGATCTCGGCCTGCGCGTTCGCGGTCGCCGCGTCGGCGGGCAGCCCGCGCCAGCCGGTGGACGCGCCGCGCAGCTCGGCCAGCCGGACCGGCGCCACGACGTCCTCCGGTTTCACCCGTTTGGTGGGGTCCGGCTGCATCGCCGACGCCATCCCGGTGGCCTGCTCGTCGAGCTTCGACAGCGTCGAGACGCCCGCCGGGTCGATGCCCGCGCCGGGGTCCTCGCCGCCGTCGCCGACCGCGCCGGAACCCTGCGGGTCGGCGTCCAGCAGTGCCGGGAGCGACGACGCCGTGACGATGCCGGCGTTGAGGAAGTCGCCGACCTGCTGCAGGTACGCCGTCAGCTCGGCGGCCGGCGCGTCCCACCGCCGCGGCGGGGCGACCAGCAGGTGGGCCGGGCGTTCCTGCCCGGACGGGGCGCCGAGGCCCGCGCGGAAGGCGAGCGCGCCGAGCCCGTTCTGGCTCGAGATCGCGCGTTCGGTGTTCGCGGCCACGGTCACCGAGTCGGGCACGCTCGGCACGCCGGACATGGCCGCGGAGATCAGCGAGTCGGTCGGCTGGGCGCGCACGGCGCTGCCCTGCACGGTGACGCCCCCGCCGGCGCCGGCCGGGGCCAGCTTCGCCGCGTCGGTGAGCACGGTCTTGACGCCGGCCTGGGTCAGCGCGGCGAGCACGGACTCGTTGAGCGTGCCGTCCGGCCAGAGCACGCCGGTCTGCGGTGCGACGCCCACCAGCTGCTGGACGGCCGAGGCCGCCGCGGCCGCCTGCGCGACCAGGATCGGGTCGCCGGGGCGGATCCGGGAGACGGTGTTCAGGTCGGCGTCGGCGAAGGGCATCGCCACCACGCACCGGCCGGTCAGCAGGGTGCGCAGCGAGGCGAGCCAGGTCTTCGCGGTCTGGGCGCCCTTGCCGTCGACGTTCCCGCCGTCGGTGTGCACCTGGTAGCCGCGGCTCATCAGGTCGACGGTCGTCAGCAGGTCCGGGTCCAGCGCGAAGCACATCGACCTGGCGAGGTTCGAGTCGCCGTGCACGGCCGTCGACGCGGCCGTGACCAGCGCGTTCAGCCGGCCGTCGGGACCGATCTCGTCGGCCAGCCGGTCGTCGCGCAGCACCAGCGGCTGGCCGTACGGCGCCGCGTAGACCTGCGGGACGGTGCTGGTCAGCGGCCAGAGCAGGGTCATGCTCGGCGCGCCGGCGGACGAGTGGCCCGCCGTCTTGCCCGGCCGGCCCAGCACCGGCATCAGCATGCTGACCGCGCCCAGCCGGGCCGGTCCGCCGAACTCCGGGGTGCCGTTGACGTTCACCAGCAGCGGGTAGACGCCGGGGCTGCCGAACTGCGCGGCCTTCGTGCCGGTCAGGTTCACCGTGATGTTCAGCGGCGCGCTCTGCCCGGGTTCGAGGGAGTCCGCGACGGAGGTGAACTCGGTCAGCGGGGAGTCCTTGATGACGGCGCCCGAGAGGACGTCGTTGATGCCGCGCGACGTCGTCGCCCGCTCCCCGACCTGCAGCCGGACCTGCGGCCGGTTGACCTTGCGGTCGCCGGTGTTGGTCACCGTGCCGGCGACGGTCAGCGTCGTCGACGAGCTCGTGATCACGCGCGGGTTCAGCTGCGTCAGGTCGACGCGCAGGCGGGCGCCCTCCTCCGCCTGGGCCACCGTGGCTCCGGCGAGGGCGGGGACGGCCAGGAAGAGGACGGAAAGGAAGGCTGCGGCGAACCGCTTCACTCGGGGGCTCCCTCAGGGGCGTGCTCGTCTCGTCCGTGGACGTCCGGGCGCGCGAAAAGTTCCTCGATCAGCCGGCCTGCCTTCCGGACGAGCTTGCGTTCGTCGGAGTAGGCCAGCTTGGTCTCCAGCTCGGCCAGCGGAACCCAGGCCACCTCGGTGACCTCGACGTCCTCGTCGGACAGCTCGCCGCCGAGCGCTTCGAGCAGGAAGTGGTGGACGGTCTTGTGGATGCGCCGCCGCTCGGCCACGAACCAGTAGTCGATGGTGCCCAGTGGCCGCAGCACCCGCGCGGAGATGCCGGTTTCCTCCTTCACCTCGCGCACGGCCGTCTGTTCCACCGTCTCACCGTCCTCGATGTGGCCCTTGGGCAGCGACCACAGCAGTCTGCCGTGCCGGTCGAGCCGGCCGATCAGCACCGCCTGTTCGCGCTCGGCGTCCACCACGAGACCGCCGGCCGACGTCTCGTCGACGGTGGTCAGCCGCCTGCCACGCTGACGCCTGCGCCGCCTCCGCGGCTTCGAGGCGCCGGGGCGGCCGGCTGATCCAGACATGCTGCGATGCTAGAGCAAACGGTTGCCCCGGTAGGCTGGCTCTCCGTGTCCTGTCCGGTGGTGCCTGTAGTAGCCGCACCCGAACCCTGTGGGATTTTTTCGTGAACGACGTGGTCGCCAAGGAGAACGCGGTGGTGGAGCTGATGCGGCTCTCCCCCCTGGCGGACGAGCTGGCCGAGCGGTTCGCCCGGGCCGGGCACCGCCTGTACCTCGTCGGCGGGAGCGTGCGCGACGCGTTGCTCGGCCGGCGCTCCGGCGACCTCGACTTCACGACGGACGCGCGGCCGGACCGGGTGCTGAAGATCGTCAGCGAGTGGGGCGACGCGGTCTGGGACGTCGGGATCGCGTTCGGCACGGTCGGCGTGACGAAGAAGGGCATGCAGCTCGAGATCACGACGTTCCGCGCGGACAGCTACGACCGCGTCGGCCGCAACCCCGAGGTCACCTTCGGCGACAGCATCGAGGGCGACCTGCTTCGGCGCGACTTCACGGTCAACGCGATGGCCGTCGAGCTGGCGTCCAAGACGTTCATCGACCCCCACGACGGCCTGGGCGCGCTGCGGGAGAAGGTGCTCGACACCCCGGCGACGCCGCAGGAGTCGTTCGCCGACGACCCCCTGCGGATGCTGCGGGCCGCCCGGTTCGCCGCGCAGCTCGGCTTCACCGCCGCGCCGCGGGTGGTCGACGCGATGGCGTCGATGGCGGGCGAGATCGACCGGATCACCGCCGAGCGCGTCCAGGCCGAGCTGTCGAAGCTGCTGCTCGCCGACGACCCGCGGCCGGGGCTGGAGCTGCTCGTGGACACCGGGCTGGCCGACCGGGTGCTGCCCGAGGTGCCCGGGATGCGGCTGGCGATCGACGAGCACCACCAGCACAAGGACGTCTACCAGCACTCGCTGACCGTGCTCGCCCAGGCGATCGAGCTGGAGAAGACGCACGAACCGACGTCGGAGCCGGACCTGATCCTGCGGCTGGCGGCGCTGCTGCACGACGCCGGGAAGCCGGCGACGCGGGAGTTCCAGCCGGGCGGCGGGGTGAGCTTCCACCACCACGAGGTCGTGGGTGCGCGGATGGCCCGCAAACGTTTGCGGGCGTTGAAATTCTCGAAGGAGATCATCGACGACGTCTCCCAGCTGGTGTTCCTCCACCTGCGGTTCCACGGCTACGGCAAGGGCGAGTGGACGGACTCGGCGGTCCGCCGGTACGTCACCGACGCCGGTCACCTGCTGCCCCGGCTGCACAAGCTGGTCCGCGCCGACTGCACCACGCGCAACCGCCGGAAGGCGGCCGCGCTGCAGGCGACCTACGACGACCTCGAGGCCCGCATCACCGCGCTCAAGGCCAAGGAGGACCTCGACCGCGTGCGGCCGGACCTCAACGGCGAGGAGATCATGGAGCTGCTGGGCATCAAGCCGGGGCCGGACGTCGGCAAGGCGTGGAAGTTCCTCAAGGAACTGCGCCTCGACCGCGGCCCCCTGGAGCACGACGACGCCGTGGCGGAGCTGAAGAAGTGGGCTGCCGAGCAGGGAATCGGAAATTCCTGACCTGATTCATCTGAATTCCGTGGAACGCTGGACCTGACCGTCGCGGATCGGTGATACTCCCTAACCTCGGTTCACCGACGTGACCAGGGGGTTGTCCGTCCGATGTCCACGGAAGCGCCCGGCCCGCCCAAACCGGGCAGCTTCTTCGTGGCGCTCCTGCGGCAGGGCGCGCCCGCGATCGCGACGGCCACCAGCGAGCTCTCCGACGAGATCGGCGACCCCACCCCGATCCACGCGCTGAAGCGGATCTCGAAAATGGCCGGGCCGATCGACCCGACCCGGCGCGACGGGCTGCTGCTGCGCGCCACCCGGTACGTCGTGCTGATCCCGCTGGCCTTCCGGCTGCTCGCCGTGCCCGGCCAGTTCGGCGTCTACGCCCTCCGCCACGGCTCGACCGGCCTGCTGCCGGTCGGGGTGTTCACCCTGCTCTCGGTCGCGGTGAACCTGATCGGCTTCCGCTGGATGTTCCGCTCGGCGCCCTACCGCGGCCGGGACGCGGGGAAGCTGCTGGCCGCCGACCTCGTCTTCACCGTGCTTTCGCCGCTGGTCCTCGCGCTGACCGTGCCGTCCGACGCGTACTTCGACGCGCTGGCGGTCAGCAGCGTCCACCTCTTCGGCGAGGCCGGGCTGCTCACGCTCGCCCTCGGCGTGCCCAGCGGGCTGGTGTTCGGGCTGCTCAGCTTCCCGCTGCGGATGCTGGCCAACTGGCTCAACACGGGCCAGTTCCACGTCGGTGCCGCGTTCTCGACGTACTCCGCGCTGCTCGCCGAGCTGTTCCTGGCGACCGCCGCGCTGGTGCTGACCGGGCTCGGCACCCGGCTGGCCCTGGCCTACGGCACCCGCAACGGCCGGCTCGCCGAGCGCGCCCAGCAGCACCGGATGCTGCACGACACCGTGCTGCAGACCCTCGAAGCCATGGCGCTGTCCGACACGTCGAACGCCGAAGAGCGGCTGGTCGAGATCCAGCGGCTCGCCCGCGCGCAGGCGATGGAAATCCGGCACATGATCGAGACGGCGAAGTCCGAGCAGGCCGAGGCCGGGTCCCGGCCGTTGGGTGAGAAGCTCGCCGCGCTCGCCGCCGAGATGGCGCGGGACGGGCTGCGCGCCCAGCTCGTGGTGGCCGAGCTCGACGACGACACGCTGTCGGAGGTCCGGCAGATCGCCATCCGCGACGCCGTGCGCGAGGCGATGCGGAACACGATGAAGCACTCCGGCACGGACCGGGTCGTGGTGCGCGTCGAGGAGCGCGACGGCGGCATCGCGGTGATCACCCGCGACCACGGCAGCGGCTTCAGCGCGGCCGACCACCCGGCCGGCTTCGGCATCAGCGAGTCGATCACCGCGCGCCTGGCGGAGGTCGGCGGGACCTCGCGCGTCGAGTCGGGACTCGCCGGGGGCGGCACTCGGGTGACGTTGTGGGTGCCGTTCTGATATCCCCGGACCATGACCTCGATCGAGCTGCTCGCCGACGCCCTCGCCGCCTACCGCTCCGGTGACCGCGAGCGCGCCGCCGAACTCGCCCGCCGCGCCGGTTCGCCGCTGGCCGACGAGCTGCGGATCCACCTGGCCGGCGACGGCTCGGCGGCGGTGTACGACCGGCCGGAGGCGTTCACGGCGTTCATCCGCGGCGGCGGCAACGTCGAGCTCTACCGGCGGCTGAGCGAGGAGCTGGCCGCGCGCTACGACAGCGCGAAGCCCGAATCACTGCTCGACCTGGGCTGCGGCGACGGGCTGGCGGTCGTACCCGCTCTCGAACAGGCCACGCACGCGCCGAGCCGGATCGACCTCGTCGAGCCGTCGGCCGCGCTGCTCGACGGCGTCCGCGAGCGCGTGCCGGCCGCCACCTGCTGGCAGGCCACCGCGCAGGAGTTCCTCGCCCGCGACGACCTCGGCTGGGACTTCACGCAGTCGACGTTCGCGCTCCAGTCCATCGAGCCCGAGCAGCGCGCGGACGTCCTGCGCACGCTGCAGCCGCGCACCGGGACGCTGGTGCTCGCCGAATTCGACATCCCCGAGTTCACCGAAGGCTCGCCGGAGCACCTGCGCTCGCTCGTCGCGCGCTACGAGCGTGGCGTCGCCGAATACGGCGCGGACGCTTCGCTGGTCGCACAGGGGTTCCTGTTGCCCGTCCTGCTCGGGATCGTCTCCGGCGCGGAGCGGACGAACTGGGAGCACCCGGCCGCGGTCTGGGCCGAGCAGCTGCGGACGGCGGGCTTCGCCCAGGTCGACGTCGAGCCGCTCGCCGACTACTGGTGGTCGCCCGCCGTCCTGATCACTGCCTGCTGAGCGCGCCCGTCTCGACGTGCTGGGCGAGCGGCCGCGGCAGCAGGTAGGCGACCGCGCCGCCCGGCATCCCGCTCCACGGCGCCGTCACGCCGGTCAGCACCCGCAGCGAGCGCTGCACGCGGTAGAGCCGCTTCTCGCGTTCGCGTTCGAACGCCAGCGACGTCTCGACGAACCGTGCGCCGTCGGCGTGCACCAGGTTGCCGGTCTCGTTGCCGAACCGGACGACCGTCGTACCCGGGGCCAGCACGATCAGGCGCTTGCCGCGGTAGAAGTTCAGCGGCGGTTCGCCGCGCATCGGCAGGATCGGCCAGTCGGCGGGCTGGTCGGACTCCTCCGCCGGCCGCGGCGGCTGCATCAGCAGCACGCCGAGCAGGAACCGGGCCGCGTCGCCGAGCGAGGCGAACGCCACGGGCTCGTCGTAGGGCGGCCGCGAGACCTCCCAGCCGTTCTCCGCGCGGCGCAGCGTCCAGACGTCGTCGGCGGGCACCTCGTTGGCGCCGATCCGGTAGGCCGAGGACGGCACGCCGTGCTCGGCGAGCCGCTGCTGGAGCAGCTCCAGCGTCTCCGCGCCCTTGAGGTTCCGCACCTGCTCACCGCGGGCGACCCGGGTGAGCGCGCGCTCGTCCGGCAGGTCGGCGGTCGTCTGCGGCGGCCGCGGCTGGCCGAGGACCTCCGCCTCCGCCGTCGCGCGGACGAGCTCGCCGACGAAAGGCGGCCGGAACCCGGCGGCGCGGATGTGCTCGACCAGCTCCGGCTCCGGCGGCACCCCGTACTTGCGCAGGTAGTGCGGCACGGCGGCGGGCCAGATCCAGGTGCCGTCGGTGTGGAAGGCGTTCGGCACGTCCGGCTTCGCGCCCGGCGCGCCGAAGATGTCCGGCAGCGGCGCGGGCCGGTGCAGCGCGACCGGTGCCCGGAACAGGTAGTCGAGCACGCCGCGGACCTGGTCCGGCGGCACCGGCGGCCGGTTGACCACCGGGCGCTCGCCCTCGGCGTGCGAGTCGGCGGTCCTGGCCAGCCGGAACGTGACGTCCAGCGGTAGGCCGGCCTTCGCGGTCAGCCACGCCGGCACGTGCTTCGGCGTCCGCGGGAAGGTCGCCAGCTCCAGCTCGTAGGCCGCGGTCGACGGGCGGCCGCCGTCGTTGGGCGGCACCCGCCAGTCCGGCTCGCGGTCGGCGTCGAAGTCGAAGTCGAACTGCGACTCGGCGTCGAGCGTGAAGGTGCCCTGGAACCAGGTGCCGGTCTCGGGCTGGAACATCGCGGCCCGCAGCCGCGCGAAGAGCCCGCCGAGCCGCGGCACCGCCGGCAGCGAGACCGACACCGGGCCGTCCTCGTCGCCGACCGCGCGGACCTCGATCTCGGAGTAGTCCCCGACCTGGCGGAACTGCGCACCGACGCGGGCCCAGCCGCCCGGCACCGTGTGCAGCAGCGTCCGGCCGATGGCGCGCAGCAGCGCGTTCTGGTCGCCGGTGCCCGGCTGCGGCCGCGCCTCCGGCGTCTCGGTGAAGTCCAGCCGCGTCTGCCACAGCGCGGTGACGTCCTTGGCGGGCACCGTGACCGAGAAGTCGGTCAGGCCCAGCTGCGCCGCGCGGGCGGCGTCGTCGCGGACCCAGCGCAGGGTCAGCTCCGGCCGCGCGCCCGGCGCGACCTCGAAGACCTCGTCGTCGTACGCGGCGAACGTGCGCAGCGTGAACGTCGACGGCACTTCGCTCGCCGGCACCACCTTGGCCGGCCGGCCCTCGAACTCCTTGTCGAAGCCCTCCGGCGCCTCTTCCTCCGGCAGCACCGACAGCAGCACGGTGCCGTCGGTCGTCGAACGCTGCGCGCGGAACGTCCCCTCGCCCCACGTCGCGTACAGGCCGTCCGGGCGTTCGGCCACCTCTACCCGGTAACGCACGTTTCGTCCTCCCCTGACCCCAGTGACACCCCGAAACTTAGTCGACCGGGTACCGCGCGAACCACCGGTCGTCACCCGGTGCGTCCGGGCCGAACTCGGTGAGCGCGTCGTCCGCCAGGCCGACGATGACGTCGCGGAGCTCCAGCTGCTCCAGCCAGCTCGTGCGCAGGGCTTCCTCGCCGTACATCGCGCCGACGAGGTTGCCGCAGACCGAGCCGGTCGAGTCGCTGTCCCCGCTGTGGTTGACCGCCGCGAGCAACGCCGTGTCGGCGTCGGTGGCGGTCAGCGCGACGTACACGGACATCGACAACGCGGTCTCGCCGACGTTGCCCTGGCCGAGCGTCTCCAGCTTCTCCGGCGTCGGCGGTCCTTGCTCCGCCAGCGCCAGTGCCGCGTCGAGCGCCGCGCTCTGCTCCTCGTGCCCCGCGTGCTTGACCAGCTCCGCTCGCGCGGCCGCGAGGGCGTCGAGCAGCGGTTTCCCGTGCAGGAGCCCGTGGACGAGCACCGCGAAGCAGCCCGAGGACAAATACCCGCTCGGGTGACCGTGGGTCAGTGCCGCGCTTTCGGCACCGAGCCGGAACACCTCGGCGAGGTCGTCGGACCACAGCGCGATCGGGGCCGCGCGCATCACGCCGCCGCAGCCCTTCGAGTTGTTCACCGGCCGTTCGACGCTGCCCCGGACGCCCGCGCGGCCGTAGGCCTCCAGCTCGCCGAAGCAGGTCAACCCCGGCGCGCGGCGGCTGAACAGCTCCTGGTGCGTGATCAGCCAGCCGTCCGGCGCCTCGACCGTCGACTGCGGCCCGCGCGCCCGCTCCCACGCGACGCCCTGCGTGTGCAGCCAGCGCTGGTAGGCCATCTGCAGCGAGTGGACGACGTCCGCGGACCCGGTCTTCCGCTGCTGGGCGTGTGCCCGGATCAGCGCTTCGAGCGTGAAGAGCGTCATCTGCGTGTCGTCGGTGATCCGGCCGACGCCGCCGTACGCGGGGATGAAGTCGGTGATCCCGGCCGGCCCGGCGATTTCCCGGATCCGGTCGATCGAGTCGAACTCGGTCTTCGCGCCCAGCGCGTCGCCGATCGCCCCGGCCAGCAGGCTCCCCCGCAGTCGCGATCGCAAGTCCGGTCCCTTCGGTTTCGGGGTGAACCGGCCACTCGGGTACCGGCGCTCCCAGCGGGCGTGCTCCGCGGTCTCCGTCTGGAGGCCGTTGCGGTTGAAGTACCAGAAGACGTCGCTGGCGACGTCCTCGAGGAGCCCGAGGTCGGGCAGTGCCGTGACCCACGGCAGGCCGGGCACGCCGACCCGGGCGCCGACGAGCGCGCCCGCGATGGCACCGGCGACCGGGCCGGACCGCGCGGCGAGCGTGATGGCCGCTTCGGGGTCGTGGCCGCGCTTGGCGGCGGCGAACAGCGCCCGGCTCAGCACCGAGCGCACGCCGCGGCCGTCGCCGAGGGATTCGAGCTGCGTCACGTCATCGGCATCGCGGTCTTCGCGCAACGCCAGCACCTGCGTCGCGAGTTCGCCGCCGATTTCCCGCAGCCGCAGGTGCACCGGCACCGCGAACGCGTCCCGGGTGAGCAGGGCCTGGAACAGCGCGATCAGCAGGTCCACGCCCTCGGTGGCGGCGCCACCGGCCAGCTCGCGGGCGACGTCCTTGGCGTACTGCTCGCCGTCGACGCCATCGATGGCGACCGCACTGGCCGGGGTCGCGGCCAACGCCGTGGCCAGCAACGCCGAGGGGTCGTCGGGGGCGAACCCGGCGTGCCGCGTCGCGACCGCCAGCCAGCCGACCGGGTCGGGAAAGGGCAGCGGGGAAGGCACCTCGCCGGTCGGGACCGGCGGCAATCCGCGCAAGACGATGTCGGTGTGGAACAGCAGGTGCCGCGTCAGCCCGCCCATCGGCAGCGGAGCGGTGGCGCCGCCGCCCAGCGCGTCTCCGATGGCGAAGCCGACATACGCGCCGACGATCCGGTGCCACGCGAAGCGCGCGGCCGGCGTGCCGAACGCGGAGAACTTCCCGAACGTCCACGGCACCGGCCGCGGCTGCGCGTTCTCGTCGACGTGTGCGATCAGGCCGTTCGCGCCCAGGTCGGCGGGCCATTCCGGGGCGTGGCCCGCCCGCCGCCGGACGCCGTTGCGGTACTGCCAGGCGAACCCGCGCAAGTACCGGACGCACTCCTCCGGCGTCAGCTCGAAGTGGTGGTCACGGGCGTGGTCGACGGCGTACCGCAGGTGCCGTTCCAGCAGGTCCGGAGGCTCGACGCCGAACTCCGCGACCAGCCCGGGCAGCGCCTCGGCGACCTGGGGGCCGGCTTCCGGCGCGGGCTCGTCGACCTTGGGGCGCCGTTCGGCGGGACCGGTGACGGCCAGTTCCGCCGCGGACAGGCTGCGGACCATGCCGGTGCCGGGGTCGAGCGTCAGGCCGGTCGACGGCAGGTCCGCCAGCAGGTCGCGGACGGTCATCCGCCACCGCTTCGGGTAGCGCCCGGGCACCTTCGCCGACGAGCTGTAGGCGATGACCTCCCGGCCGCCGGACACCGGGCGGACCAGCGGTTCGCCGTCCTGCACCGGCACCAGCACTTCGCAATCCAGTAGCGCGCGGGTGAACTCGGCGCGGCTGATCCAGTTCGCGCCCAGGTAGTTCAGCAGCTTCCCGGCGTCCGTCGACGGCACCGGGAAACCGCGCCAGACCGGGCCGGGGGTGTACTGCTCGTTGGCGCGGCGCGGGCCGGTCGGCTCCCCGAAGAGCGTGTACTGCGCCCAGCCGCGGATGGCGCGCACCGGCAGACCGAGGTCGGGAAACGCCTTCTCGTCGAATTCCGGGTCGACGTCGGGCCGCCACTCGACGAAGCCGTCGTCGCGTTCAGTCATGCTCCCCATCCTCGGGCTACCGCCGCGGGTACCGCTCGATCCACTGGTCGCCGAGCGCGCTCAGCGCCGAGTGGCGGTCGAAGTGCCAGTAGGCGTCCGAAGCGACGTTCTCCACCAGGTACCGCAGCTCCAGCTGGTCGACCCACTTCTGCGGCAGCCCCGGGATCCCGGTGCGCGCGCCGAGCAGGGCGCCGGCGATCGCGCCGGTGAGCGCGCTGCGGCCGGAGTGGTTGACGGCGCGAAGCAGCGCCTGCTCCGGGTAGTTCTCGAAGCCGGACAACGCGGCGAAGGCGCGGCCGAGGACCGAGAGCGTCGACTTGCCGTCGCCGATCAGCTCGGGCATCCGCAGGTCGGGCAGGCCGTGCTCGCCGAAGAACGGCACCGACTCGGCCACCATCTCCGCGATCGCCGTCCACTCCGGACCCTGCTGGTACTGGTTGTCCGGGTTGAGCACCTCGCGGCTGGTGTTCCAGATCGGGAAGCTGAACGCGTCCTTGGTCAGCGCGTGCTCGAACAGCCAGGTCAGGTAGGTCGCCGCGGCCAGGTCGGGCTCGGTCGGGTGGGTGACGCCGGCCAGCTCGCGTACCGCCTGGCGCGCGCCGCCGGACAACCCGCTGCCGGGTCCGGCCATGGTCAGCGCGGCCGGCAGCGCCGGGATCAGCGCGGCCGGGCCGGTCATCGGTGGCGCACCAGCGGCCTCGGTTGCGAGCTGGTGGTAGGCGTTGAGCTCGGTGTCGTCGGCGTCCCGGCGGGCGTGCAGGTCCGCGACCTGGACGAGCCAGCCGTCCGCGTTCTCCATCGGCGCGCCCTGCGTGCGCAGCCAGCGCTGCAGCGCCCCGCGGACGACGCCGGGGAAGAGCTGCTCGGCCTCGCGCGACTCCGGCTGCTCGCGGTGCGGGCTGCGGATGGTGGCCTCGGTGTAGAAGAGCAGCCGTTGCGTCAGCGAGCCGATCCGGCCCGGCTGGTCGAACGCCGGCACCAGGTCGGTGACGCCTTCGATGCCGTACTTCGCGTGGATGTCGTGCAGCATCATCCGGTCGACGGCCGCGCCGAGGGCCTCCCCGAGCGCGAAGCCGACGTACGCGCCCGTGACGCGCTGCCAGCCGTAGCGGAAACCGTCGAGGTCACGCTCGAAGTACTTGCCGAACGTGTCCAGCCGCGGGGTCGTGCGGCCGGCGTTGTCGTACGTCGGGGCCAGGCCGTTCGCGCGCAGGTCGTTGGGCTTGCTGCGCGGTGGTTCCGGCATGGCGAGCCGCTTCAGCCAGGACTCGCCGAGCACGGTCTTCGCGCACTCCTCGGCGGTCAGCTCGAAGCCCCGCCGGCGCGCCTTCTCGGCCGCCAGGAGCGGCGGTTTCACCGGGTCCGGCAGGCCCATCCGGGCCGCGGTCTCGGTGGCGACCCGGATCAGGTCCTCCTCGGCCTCCGGGCAGCGGCCGTGCACGTCGATGCGCGGCTCGTGCCGCGGGAACCGCTGGACGATCTCGGCGAGCTCGCCGCTGGAGACGTCCTCGATGGTCGTCGGGCCGCCGTTGATCACCAGGTTCGGCGGGTGCTCGAACTCGGCGAGCGTGGCGACGTCGACCTTCCACCAGCCGTGCTCGCGCGAAGGCAGGTGCCGGGTCGAGCTGAACACCTTGAGTTCGTTGCGCTCCTCGGCGAAGTAGAACCGGTCGGTCTTGCCCGTCTCCAGGTCGAGCGGGACGTACACCTCGCACCGGATCAGCCCGATGAGCAGCAGCTCCCGGGTCAGCCAGCCCACGCTGCCGAACGACAGCAGCGTCTCCAGGGTGTTCTCCGGCTTCGGGTAGCCGCGGCGGATCGGCCCGGCCTTGTACTCCGGGTTCTCCCGCTCTTCGCCGGTCTGGTTGCCCTCGGCGTCGACCTTCACCCAGCCCGCGACGGCCTGCAGCGGCACGCCCAGCTCGCCGAGCCCGGCCTTCACGTACTCGGGGTCGACGACCTCGCGCCAGTTCTCCTGGCCGGGGAACGCCACCGGCACCGACAGCCCGCCCGGGTGCGGGTGCGCCTGGCGCAGCTCGCCGTCCGGCTCGCGGACGACGACCGACGGCGGCGGGAAGATCTCCTTCTCCGGCCGTCCCTCGTCGAGGAACGCGATGGTGTTGTAGGGCACCGACCAGCCCTCGGGGATGCGCAGGACCTTCTCGGTGTCCACCCGGAGGCCCGCGGGGCCGGAGACGTCCGGACCGTGCACCGCGCGCAGCCACTGACCGACCTTGGCAATCGCTTCCGCCGCTTCCACCTACTCGATCCTCTCCAGGCTTCCGTCGGACTCGTGCTCGGCGATCGTCTTCGGCAGCACGAAGGCCACCGCGCCACCCGGCAGGTTCGCCCACGGAACCGTGATGCCGGTGATCACGTGCAGCGGGCGTCTGAGCCGGTAGCTCCGCCGCACCCGCTCCCGTTCGAGCGGCAGCGACGTCGTGGCGAACCGTACCTCCCCGTGGTGGACGAGGTTGCCGGGTTCCTCGCCGAAGCGCAGGACGACCGTACCCGCCACCAGCCGCGTGATGCGCTTGTTGCGGAGCAGGGTGAGGGGAGGCTCACCCGGCGCCGGGTGGACCGGCCAGTCGTCGAGCTCCTTGGCCGTCTCCAGCGGGGTTTCGTGGCCGGCGGTCATCCGGGCGGGGTGCAGCAGCAACGCGCCGAGCAGCTGCTGGGCGGCGTCCTCGAGCCGGTCGAAGTACTTCGGCTCCCGCGGCTTTCCACCGGCGTAGGCGGCGACTTCCCAGCCGTCGGGGGTGAAGTTGAGGCACCACGTGCCGTCGGCCCGGTCGCCGACGCGGTACGCCTCCGGCCAGACGCCGTGCTCGCCCAGGCGCTGGACCAGCACGATCAGCAGCTCGTCGTCGGCGAGCCGCGGGTCCGGCGTCGTCTCCAGCTCGGCGACGACGTCCCCGCCGGTCTTCTTCACGTCGGCGCGGCTCGGTTTCGGCCGCGGCTCGCCCCGCAGGTCGGCCGCGGCGGTCCGGCGCACCAGCGGCTCGACGTACGGCGGCTGGAAGTGGTGGCGCCGGATGTGGGCGACCAGGTCCGGCTCGGGCGGAATGCCTTGTTCGGCCAGCAGATCGGCCACCGACGACGGCCAGATCCAGGCGCCGTCGGTGTGGAAGCGCACGTCGCCGTCTTCGTGCACGACGGCTTCGCGCTCGAGGTACTGCAGCACGAGCGGCACCTCGGTGTCGGTCAGCGGCGGGCGTTCGGTGTCCGGGCCGGCCTTTGCGTGCCGGAACACCACGCCCAGCGGCAGCTGCGCGCGCAGCCGCCACCAGTCCGGGATGTGCTCGTCGGCGCGCGGGAACGCGGCCAGCTCGGCGGGGTAGGCGGCCGCGGGCGGCGGGTCCGTCCACACCGGATCGTCGTCGAGCGCGAAGTCGAAGTCGAAGGTGCCGTCCGGGTTCAGCGTGAACCGCGCCTGCAGCCAGGTGCCGCGGCCCTCGGCGGCCATTCCCTTGCGCAGCTCGGAGAACAGCTCGGCGACGGCGTCGGACGTCGTCGCGTTGTGGCCGTCGAGTTCGGTGTGCCCGCCGACCTGCCGGAAGTCGACGGCGGCCGGCCCGGTGGCGCCGGTCCGGAGCTCGCGGACGAGCTTTCCCAGCTGCACCAAGAGGGTGCGCTGCTCTTCGGGCGAAAGCCGATGTTCCACGTGAATCATCGCTCGAACACCGAGGTGAAGGTGAAGGTCGGGGCTTCGCCCGCGTCGCGGCGGGCGAACTCGTCCTCCCACATCTTGAAGGTGCGCCGGTACAGCGATTCGATCAAGGCGCGTTCCTCCTTGGTGATCTTGCGGTTCTCCTCTTTCACCCCGGCCCAGATCGCGTCGATGGTCTGGTAGAGCGCGAAGATCGGTCCGTCGCCGCGGAGGTAGCGCTGCCGTTGCTCTTCGGTCCGGCGGATGAACCGCTCCCGGTCGAGGCTCCGGATGTCCGGGCTGTGGTCGAAGAGCACGTCGGTGACGTGTTCCGGGTTTTCCTCGAACGCTCCGGTCTCCCAGTTCAGGATGTGACCGGTCAACCCGCCGTCGGGCGTGCTGTCCACCACGTAGCTGTGGGCGAAGTACAAGAAATAGGACGGCGTCTGGACCATTAGAGACTCCCCTGCAGCGCGTCCCAGAACAGCTCCCGTTCGCGCTTGACCAGCCCGTCGATCAGGGCTTGTTCCTCGTTGGTGTAACTGCGGCCCTCGGCCTTCGCGAGCGCCTTGAGATCACGGCGGACCTCGTACAGCGAGTGCTCGTATGCCGATACGTCGTCCAGTGACTTCAGGTGCAGGCGCAGTTCGGCGACGTGTCCGTCGATGCGCACGCTCATCTGCAGATCGCGGTAACCCGCCGGGGCCGGGTTCGCGAACCGGTCGTCGAAGTCGACGATCTCCAAGTCCGGGTGATCCGCGATCTGCGCCAACGCGGCGTAGGCGTCCTGCACGCGCTCGAACTGGATCATCGCGCCCGCCAGGTCGACCAGCAGCGAAGCGTCGCCGTTGTAGTTCGTGTTGATCTTGTCCATCGCCCGGCCTTCGGACTTCGGTCCGGGCCGGAACCCGGCGTGGCCGCCGGTCTCCTCCGCCAGCGGAGGCAGGATCTCCTTCAGCTTGAGATCGGCTCGAGCCGCTTCTCGATAGCGCTCGGCGAGGTACTCCCGGGTGTACGCCTCGTCCCCGCGCTTGCTCTGGTCGAACGGCGCTTGTGCGCGGTGCTCGTCAGGGTGGTCGTCCGCCTGGCCGACCACTTCGCGCGACGTCTCGGCCTGCTCGGGCGTGAGCGGCGTCGGGTCCGCGTGCGGCGCCACCGGTTCGGCGTCCGGGGCCGGGTGGTGCACTTCGTGCACGGCGTCGGCCAGGATCGGGATGGCCTCGTCGTGCACCAGCAGGCTCGCGATCGTCTCCGGCTTGCGCAGCAGCGACCGCGTCAGGAACTCGTTTGCCGGGTCGTGGAGGAGTTCGACCAGCTCCGGGTGCTCGGCCAGCCGCGTCCGGACGAACTCGCCGACCGGCCCGAGGTTCTGCGGGTTCCCCTCGTGGTCCTTGACGACGAGGTCGGTGGTGGCGCCGTCGAGCGCCTCGGCGACGCGCGGCTGCGCGAGGAGTTCGTCTAGCCGGCTCTGCGGGGCGTGGCCGTAGCCGCCGTGTTCCGCGCTTTCGACGTGCTCGGTCTGGACGTGTTCCGTGCCCGGGGTGCCGATGTGCAGCAGCTTGATGCCCTTCGGCGGCTGCGGCAGGTGCATGAGGTCGCCGGACTGCGGGTCGATGAACGCGACGCCCTCGCGGGTGTGCACGACCATCGCCACATGCCCGTACTCGACGCCGTTCGGGCCCGCGTACTTCACCGCGACCACGGCGTGGTGGTCGACCGGCCTGTCCCGCATCTCGCGGATGACGTCGTCGTAGCTGCCGCGCTCGGAGAACGTCTCGCCGAACCGGCCTTCGATGTGCTCGAGCGTGCCGCGCGTGCCCATCTCGTGGAAGAGGACGGGCTCGGCCGTCGCGGTGCCGCCGTGCAGCCGGTCCCAGTACGCGCCGGGCCCGCGGGTGCAGTTGGACATGTACCCGTTCTCGAGCGCGCCCGGCTGGTGGAAGCCCGGGTTGACCTCGCGCAGGTGCGGGTGCCGGTCCTGGACGTAGGCCGCGCGCTCGCTCGGCGTCGTCCCGCCGGCGTGGATGGCCGGTTCGGCGGGCGGGTTCGTCGAACGCGCCAGCCGCGAGTAGTCGGGCCCCGGCTCGGGGACGGGCAGCGGCTCGGCCGGGCCGTCCAAGACGTCGCTGACCTTGGGAGGTTCCGGCTGGTGATGCTGCTCCGGCTCGCCGAAGCCGCCGAGGCGTTCCACCAGCGCGGCCCGCCGGCGCCGTTCGAACTCCGCCGCGTTGTGGTCGTTCTCGGCACGCCGCTCGGCCATCTTCCGCTGCGCGGCCTCGGGGTCGAGGTAACGCGGGTGGCCGGGCCCGATCTCCTCGGCCTCGATGACCCACTTGCGGCGGCCTTCGGGCGTGATCTCGAGGCGCCGTTCGTGCACCAGCAGCTGCGTCCCGGGCGGCGACAGCGATTCGCGCTCGGACGGGTTTTCGGCGAGCTTCGAGATGTCGCGGAGGTTGTCCGAGCGGACGTGCAGCTCGACGTCGTCGCCGAACTTGCTGGTCGAGAACTCGTCGGTCTTGATCGACGCGCTGGAGAACGCCGGCTCGACGACGACGTCGCCCGGGTGGTACGGCCCGGCGACGAGCTCGGCGAGCCGCGGGTCGCCGCCGACGTCGAAGGCGCGGATGGTCTCACCGGACGTGCGCGGCACCTGGTTGAGGCCGTCGACGATGGCGCGGGCGTTCGCCTGCGCGAGGTCGAAGCCGGGGTGGCCGGGACCGCGGCGGAGTGCCTCGTTGACGTCGTAGGCGTACTCGCCGCGGGTGTAGCCGTGCACCGCGACGGCGGCGTCGTCGGTCAGCGGCAGCCCGGCGGCGTCCCGGCGGGCCAGTGCGCGGTCGTGGATGTCCTGGTAGACGTGCTCGTCACCGACCGCGCGGCGGATGCTCTCGTGGTCGGCCGGGGTCGCGCGGTGGTCGTCGTCGAAGAGGTAACCGTCGTCGTGCGGCGGCCGTTCGGTCGCCGGGCCGAGGCGGTCGGCGATGCTTTCTTGATGGCCGAGTGGTAGTTCGCGGATGCCGAGGGCATCGTGTGGCAGCTCGGCGAGCCGCCCGGTGACGGGATCGGCGAAGAGCACCCCGTGCTCGGTGTGCACGGCGGCGACCAGGTGCTCCCGGCCGCCGTGGTCGAAGGCGACGGCGGAGCGCGCGCCGACCGGACGTTCGTGCAGGTCGCGGGCGACGTCGTCGAAGCTGTTCCTGCTGCTCCACGGCCCGTCGAGCGGTTCGCCGCGAGCCGGCCCGGCAACGACGTCCTCGCCGTTCATCCGCCGGTCGAAGGCCGTCATGGACTCGGCGGCGTTGGTCCGGAAGCCGTGCTCGCCGGGGCTGTAGTGGTTGCGGGTGTTGACCGCGGCGAGTTCGGGAACGGCGTCGCGGACCAGGCGAGCGTGCTGCTGCGGCGTCTCGACGGACCCGGCGTGCAGCACGGGCGTCCCACCCGGCGTCAGCGGTTCGGCGAGCTGCGACCAGCCCCCTTCGGGAGCGGTCGTGGCGAGCGCGGGCTTGACGGCCGGCGGCGGCGCGTCTTCGTCCCCGCCGAGCAGGCTGAAGAGGTCATTGGACGGCTTGAGGTGGGGATGCTCGGCGTAGAACTGCTCGAGCTCGGCATCGGCTTCGCGCTGGAACCGCTCCTCGTCGGCGCGTTCCTGGGCCCGCCGCTGCTCGATCGCGTCTTGCTGGTCGGTCCGATACCGCGGATCACCGGGCGCGACCTCTTCGGCGTGCACGATCCACTGCGGCTTGTCCCGGGCCCCAGGGCCGTTCCGGAAGTCCGGGTTCTCGGGGTGCCCGGGCCCCATTTCGACCCGGGTGACCTCGAACTGCGACCCGGCCTTGAAGAGGACCTCGCGTTCGCGCCCGATGCTGGCCATGGACTCGACGTCCCGCCCGGTCCTGGACTCGATCCGCATCTCGACCTCACCGGCGAAGGTACTGCGCGGATGCTCCGCGTCGACCTTCGACGAGCTGAGGAAGGAGGGCTCGACGATGTGCGCGCCTTCGTGGAACCGCCCGAGGAAGGCCTGAAGCCGCGAGGGATCACCGTGGAAGTCCACGCGCCGCGAAACGGTCCCGACGTGCGGCGGCAGCTCGTTCAGCCCGGAGACGAGCGCAGCGGCCTGAGGAGCGAGGTCGAGGAGTTCGGGACCCCCGAGCCGCAAGGCCCGGTTGAGCGGCCCGACCATCTCGTGGCGCGTGTAGGCGTGCACGGCGAAGGCGCCGTCGTCGGACATGCCGGGATGGAACTCGTCCCGCTTGGCGAGCGCCTCCCGGCGGACCTGTTCGTGCCGCCACTCGCCGGTCTCCGGGCTTTGCCGCCCGGAGTCCATGAAGGTGTCCTCGATCCGCCGAACCCCGGCGGGGTCATCGGTGTGAAAGGCGGGATCGGCGAGGTAGGGCTCGTCGGGGTGTACGTACTGGTCGCCGGGTTCCCCGGCGGCGGGCTGCTGTTCCCCCGGGTGGTCGGTTTCGTCGGCCCCGGAGTGCTGTGGTCCGGACGGCTCGTGCCGGTCCGTTTCCGCGGCACCGGGCGGCTGCTCGGCGTGCTGCTGAGCGGCGGGCTCGGGCACCCGTTCCTGGACAGCCGCCCGCTCTGCGGACGGCTCACCCGCGGGCGTCCCGGGCTGCTCCGCCGACCGCCCGGGCGCAGGCTCAGCAAGCGCCCGGTCTCCCGCGGCGGCGTGCTGCTCAGCCGGCGCTCCCGGCCGTTCCGGAGCGGTCGGAGGCAGCTCGCCAGCCCGCGGCGGCTCACCCGAACGCGGCTCAAAGGGACCCTGCCCACGGCCAAGCTGCTCAGGCGACGGCCCAAACCGAGGAGGCGAAACCTGAGGCGGCCGCGCGAACCCCAACCGCGGATCAACCGGCGGCCGCCCACCAGGAGGAGGCGGAACAGGCGGCCGCCCACCCGGATGCGGCCCCGGCCCCTGCGGCCCCCGAGTCTGGTTCGGATACCCAGCCGGCCGTTGCCCACCAGAATGCGGAGCCCCACCCGCGGGCGGCCGCTGCGCCGGCATCCGCCGCGGATCCTGCGGACCCCCCTGCACCGAATACCCACCAGACATCGGCGGCCACTGCCCATGAACGGGCTGCCCACCATGCGGCGGCGGGCCACCTTGCGGCAGCCCGCCATGAGGAGCTTGGCCAGGCACCTGCCCGCCGTGTGGCTGTCCCCCGTGCGGCGGCTGACCACCCTGCGGCTGTCCGCTGTGAGGAACTTGGCCGCCCGGCACCTGTCCGTTGTGTGGCTGTCCGCCGACCGCTGCTTGCCCGCCATGCGGTGGCTGCCCGCCGTTCGGCGGGAGGCCGACCTGCGCTTGGCCGCCCTGGGGCAGCCCGTTCTGCGCTTGCCCGCCGTGCGGCAGGCCGCGCGGGTCACTCTGTGCTGGCCGACCTTGGGACATTCCTGTGTGCGGTGCTCGGCCTCCTTGCGGCTGAGCCGCGTACGGTGCCTGACTGCTCTGCGGCGGTCTGCCGTGCGGCTGCGCTTGCCCGCCGTGAGCGGACGGACCCCTTTGCGGCGCGGGCCCGCCGTGCGGCTGACCGCTGCGGAAGGGTTGGCCGCCGTGGGGTGGCGGCCCGCCTTGTGGCTGCCCATTTCGAGGCGGCTGTCCACCCTGCGGTGCGGTGGGCGAGGCCTGCCACCCACCCGGCGGCATCCGGCGCGGGTCCTGCGGAGGCATCCGTCGCGGCTGTTCGTGCCCTGGCTGCCCGCCACGCGACGGGGTCGGGCCCTGGGCAACCGGCCCGCCCGTACGCGGGCCTTGGCCGCCACCGGCCGGCGCGGGCGGCGGTGCGAATCCGCCGGGAGGCGGCGCCTGCTGTCCCGACGGTCCGTTCTGGAACGGCGCCGGCCCCCCATCCGCCGCGAACGGCTGATTCGTGCCGCCGGTGAAGCCCGCCGCTCCGACGTTGTCCTGGGGACGTCCCATCGTCTGACGTCCTGGTTCCGGGCCGAAGCCCGGCGGGGCCATGCCGTAGCCGCCGCTCGACGACGCACCGCCGACCGACCCGCCCACCGGCTGGCTCGGTGCCGGTGCGTGTGGGGGTGCTGGAGCGTCGGCCACCCTCGGCTCTGGCTGCTGCGGGGGTGCCGGACTGCCGGCCGCCGCCCGTACCTCGGGTTGCTGCTGGACGTGGTCGGAACTTGGGCGCGGCCCGTCGGGTACGTCGGCCGTTTGACGCTCCGCCTCCCGGCTCGGCGCGCTCTCCGCCCGCGGCTCTGATGCGGGCGAGGCCTCGCCTCGGAACGCCGGTTCCTCACGTCGCGACTCAGGCTCGGATGACGGCTCCCGCCGCGCCTCCGGTTCCGAAGAAGCCTCTCGCCGCGGTTCCTCCCCGCGCGACTCGGGCTCGGAAGAACCCTCACCCCGCGGTTCGCCCCCGCCGGATTCCGACTCGGACGACGGCTCTCGTCGCGACTCTGGTTCGGAAGACGACTCCGAAGAACCCCCATCCCGGGACTCGGGCTCCGACGAACCGTCGCCCGAAGACGACTCCCCAGATTCCCCCGACCCCCCAGCATCCCGCGGGATGTTCGCCTCGTGAACAGCGTGCATCTGCTCCTTGGCGCCCCCGACAGCCCCACCCACAGCCCCACTGGAAGCCCCGGTCAGCAACTGCTCCGGAGTCAAAGACCCCAAATCCCCGGTGACCGCCGCCTGCCCGACGGTCTGCGCGACTCCCTCCACCGCCCCCCGAGCCCCCGCTCGCAGAGCCGCGTCCGCGACCTGTCCCCCAGCCGAATGCGAAAGCCCCTCGGTGGCCCCCCGCCCGATGGACCCCGACGCCGCCCCGACGACCCCACCGACCGCGCCGGAGATCGCCGCGTCCGAGGTCTTCGACCAGTCCCAGCTCTGGCGGTCCCCCTTCGCCATCTGCAAACCCTGGATCCCCGCGTCCATCCCCAGGTTGATGGCCTCGTTCTTGAGGACCTCCATGCCGATCTTCTTGAGACCCTGCTTGAGCAGCTTCTCCAGCAGCTCCTTCGCGACCTGCTTGAACCCCTGCTGTGCCAGCTTCTCGAGCAGCTGCCGGAACAGCATCTGCACGGTCATCCGGGTCGCGACCTGGGCCGGCGCGATGCCCGCCGTCGAGCCGCCGAACGTCACCGCCGCCGCCGCGATCATCGCCGCGATCTGCGCCGCCAGCACGATCAGCGAAATGATGATCATGTACTTCGTGTACTCGACGTCCAGCGCCGTCTGGTCACACGAATCGCCCAGTGCCTGAGCGGCGTCGGCCAGCTGCTTGAAGTACGCCTCGTCGCCCTCGACGAACTTCTTCCACTGCTCGACGAACGCGTCCGCGCCGTCGCCCGTCCAGTTGTCGCGGACGCCCGATGCCGCCTGGTTACCCGTCTCCGAAACCGGCCCGACCGCCGACGACGCCGCGTGCCACGCGTCGCGCAGCGCCCGAAGCTTCGTCTCGTCGCCCTCCGGCCAGCTCTCGCCGACGACGATCGGCAGCAGCCACTTGACCGCGTCGGGCATCTCCATACCCACGGGTCATTGCCCCTTGCCGAGCTGCGAAGTCACGTCTTCGTCGGCGCCGGACAGCGCCTTCATCGACTTGGCGACGTTCTGCTGCATGCCGCGCAACCCCTGCACGAGGTTGGTGAACCCCTCGACGGCCCCCTGCGAACCCGGCACGTAGTCCTTCGCGAACTCCTTGCCGGAGTCGTCGCCGCCCCAGCACTCGCCCTGCGCGTCGAGGGCACCTTGCAACGTCTTCAGCGCGCTCTCCAGCGCGTCCGCCGCCGTCGTGAAACCGTTCGACGCGCGCAGGACGGCGTCGGGTTCCGCGGTGAACCCGGAGCCCCCTTCTGGCATCAGTCGCCCCTCGTCATCCAGGACGACGGCGGCTCCTCGTCCTCGTCGCGCGGCGGGCGGACGCGCTTGGGAGCGGGCTTGGGCGCGGGCATCGGCGGCGGCGCGGCCTCGTTGCGCAGGATCGAGCCGCCATCTTCGAAGGGCGCGGGTTGCGGCGCCGGCGCCTCGACGAAGTCGGGGATCTGCGGCACCAACCCGGCCAGCGACGGCGCGCCCTCGACGAGGTCCGCGAGGTCGGGCAGGCCCTCGGTGATCGGCGCCATCAGGTCCGCGATCTTCTGCTTGACCTGCAGCGTTCCCTGGCGCACGACCGTCTGGACGGTGTTCGCGAGCTGCGCCGGCGTCGTGCGTTCGAACGCGTTCGGCGCGATCTCGAGCTTCGCGAGGTTGCCGCCGGCGTCGATCGTCGCGCGGACCAGGCCGTCGGGGGAATTCACCTGCGCGGTGGTCTGGGCCGCCGCGGACTGGGCGTCCCGCAGCTGCGCCGTCTGCCGCTCGAAGTTCTCCAGGAGGGTGTCCATCTGGTCCTTCATCGCGGCATTGCGTGCTTCGAGCCGTGCACGGTCGTCGCCCGCGGTGGTCACAGGTGCCCCCGGTGTCCCTCGAACCTACTAATGACTTGCCGTCACCTTAATGCCAATGGAGCAGTCACCGTGACCGGTTCGGGTGTTTGCCTCAGCGAATCGCGCGGCGCCGCGCCAGCACGTAGCCGGCTCCGCCGACCAGGTAGCAGACGGTCGCCGCGATCAGCAGGCCCGGCGAGCGGCCGTCGTCCGGCACGACGAGCGCGCCCAGCGACACCGCCGCCACCTGGGTGATGTTGAACAGCGTGTCGTACAGCGCGAAGACCCGGCCGCGGGCTTCGTCGGCGACGTCGAGCTGGATCGACGAATCGACGCAGAGCTTCAGCACCTGGCCCGCGCCGGTGATGACGAACGACGCGAGCAGCGCCAGCGGCAACAGCATCGGCAGGCCCAGCGCGGACTGCGCGATCGCGGCGAGCAGCAGCGAACCGAGCACCGCGCGCACCCTGCCGAACTTCCGGAGCAGCCGCGCGGTCAGCAGCCCCGCGAGCAGGATGCCGGCGCCGGCGAGCGCGGCCATCTGCCCGAGCCCGGCCAGACCGGCGCGGAACACGCCGTGGTCGGTGAAGTAGTTCCGCATCAGCAGCACGGTGACCAGCAGCGACGCACCGAACGACGCCCGGTGCGCGAACAGCGCGATGAACCCGGCCGTGACGCTGGGGGCGCGCCACGCGTGCCGCGCACCGTCCGCCAGCCCGCGCGCGACGGCCACCACGGGGTTGGGTGGCTCGTCGACCACCGACGGCCCGAGCACCCCCCGCGCGAAGCCACGCGCGATGAAGGCCGACACCAGCGTGCCGAGCACCGCGAACACCGTGGTCTCGGCCGATCCGAGGTCGTTGCTGCCGAAGAGCGCGCGCAGGCCGATCGCGCAGCCGCCGCCGACGACGGCGACCGCCGAACCGAGTGTCGTGGCGAAGGCGTTCGCCGTCACGACGCTCTCTTCTTCGACGACGTGCGGCAGCGACGCCGAGAGGCCGGAACCGATGAAGCGCGAGATCCCCTCCGCGGCAAGTGCCAGCGTGAACAGGCCGAGCCCGCCCAGCCCGAAGCCGACGGCGGCCGCCGCGGCGACGATCGCCAGGCCGCGCAGGAGGTTCGCGAAGATCAGCACGCGACGCCGGTCCCAGCGGTCCAGCAGGGCGCCGGCGAACGGCCCGACGACGGAGTACGGCAGCAGCAGCGCGGCGAACCCGCCCGCGATGGCCAGCGGATCGGCGGCGCGCTCGGGGTTGAACAGGACGGCTCCGGCGAGGCCGGCGCGGAAGACGCCGTCGCCCCAGCTGGCGGCGAAGCGCGTGAAGAGCAGCCGGCGGAAGTCCGGATCCTTGAGCAGCTCGCGCGGCCCTCTTCGCGTTGTCGCCGTTCGAGCGCTGATCGTCACGAAGCCAGGGTAAAGGGTGGCCGACGCACTAAGGTCGCCTCTCGGCGGCTATGCGCAGTGTGGCTCCAGCCGGACGGTATTCCACAAAGGCGGTTCTTCAGTGAGCCCGGGGGACACTGAGTGCGCCGGCCACATGTTTCAAACGAGGCTCTTGGGGCGATTGTTCCCGAGCCGAAGTAATTCGCCGGGCCAGGGGTGGGATCATGGGTCGCGTGCCAGCGGACGCCGAGGTTGAACCGGGAACGCTCCTGGTCGCCGCCCCCACGATGGTCGACCCCAACTTCAAGCGGACCGTCGTGTTCGTCATCGATCACCGCGACGAGGGCACCCTCGGCGTCGTCCTGAACCGGCCGAGCGACGTCGCCGTGCACGACGTCCTGCCGAACTGGGGCGGGCACGTCGCCGAGCCGCAGGCGGTGTTCGTCGGCGGGCCGGTCGAGAAGAAGACGGCGCTGTGCCTGGCCGCGCTGCGCACCGGCGAGACGGCGGCGAGCGTGCCGGGCGTGATCGCGGTCCGCGGGCCGGTCGCGCTGGTCGACCTGGACACCGATCCCGAGGTGCTGGTGCCGAAGGTCCGCGGCGTGCGCGTCTTCGCCGGGTACGCGGGCTGGGACTCCGGTCAGCTGGCCGGCGAGATCGAACGCGACGACTGGGTCATCGTGCCCGCGCTGCCGAGCGACATCCTCGCCTCGCCCGACGGCGACCTGTGGAGCCAGGTGCTGCGCCGCCAGGGCATCCCGCTCGCGCTACTGGCCACCCACCCGGGCGACCTCCAGCGGAATTAAGCGTCTTCCTTCTTGAAGACGCCGCAGCCGCCGGCACCACACGCGCAGCCGCTGCAGCCGGCGGGCGCCGTCGGAGCCGGCGCGGGCACGGTCAGCGCGGCCCGGTTGCCCAGCACCCCGCCGCCCATGACCAGCACCAGCATCGCGAGCACGCCCGCGAGCGCGGCCGAGACGAGACCGGCGGTCGTCGGCATGGCCAGGCCGGCCAGCCCGGTGAGCACGGAGATCGCGCCCCCGGCCATGGTCGGCAGCCCCGCGACGCGGTTGGCCAGCTTGAACGCCTCTTCGCTGCGCAACGCCGCTTGGGTGCGCACGCCGGTGCCACCCTCGCGCGTCAAGCGCTCACGGAACCCGAGAAACCCACCAAAGCCGACGAGCAGACCCAGCACGACCGGAACCAGCGCGATAGCGAACACGGGGTCAAGGATAAGCGTGACGTCCCGGCAACCTGCCGGATACCCTGATCGACTGTGCTACAGGCCATGTCACCGCGTGTACTGCCCACCGTCCTGACCGCTGCCCTGATCGGGGGAATCCTCGCCGCGGCGCCGGCGAGTGCCACCGAGAGTCACCAGCGGCCCATCCGGCTGCTCGGCGAGCAGATCGTGCCCAACGCCCTGCAGTTCCAGGGCACTACGGTCGGCGGCCTGTCCAGCATCGACTACGACCCGCGGACCGGCGGCTACGCGCTGATCTGCGACGACCGGTCGGCGATCAACCCCGCACGCTTCTACACGGCGACGTTCCCGGTGTCGGCGAACGGCGTCGGCCCGGTCACCCTCACCGGCACGAAGCCGCTCCTGCGCCCCGACGGCACGCCGTACCCGCCGCTCACCCAGAACGACCCCTCGAAGCCGCAGAACGAGCAGACGATCGACCCGGAAGAGCTGCGCGTCGACCCGTGGACCGGCGACTACTACTGGTCGCAGGAGGGCGAGCGGACCGCGACGACGTTGATCGACCCGTCGATCCGCGAGGCGCGCCGCGACGGAAAATACGTCCGCGACCTGCCGATCCCCGCGAACGAGAAGATGACGCCGACGGCCGGCCCGCGGCAGAACCTCGTGCTCGAGGGCATCACGTTCACCGGCTTCGGCGCGCTGCTGGCCAGCGAGGTCGAGGGCCCGCTGCTGCAGGACGGCCCGGAGCCGACCACGACGTCCGGCGCGCTTTCGCGGATCACCCTGCAGTCGCGCTTCGGGCCGGTCCTGGCGCAGTACGCCTACCCGCAGGAGCCGCTGTTCGCCGCGCCGGTGCCGCCCACGGCGTTCGCCACCACGGGCGTGTCCTCGATGCTGGCCGTCGACCAGGCCGACCCGACGAAGTTCCTCATGATGGAGCGCTCGTTCAGCACCGGCGTCGGCAACAAGGTGCGCGTCTACGAGATCGACACGAAGGGCGCGACGAACGTCCTGAACGTCAAGTCCCTGGCCGACGCCAAGAACGTGAAGCCGGTGAAGAAGCGGTTCCTGTTCGACGCTGCCGACCTCGGGTTGTCCACTGTAGACAATCTCGAGGGCATGACGTGGGGGCCGAAGCTGCCGAACGGCGAGCGCAGTTTGATCTTGGTCAGCGACAACAACTTCTCCGCGACCCAGGTCACCCAGTTCGTCGCACTGGCGGTCCCCTCCGAACGGCTTTGACCAGCAAGTTACGATGTGCATATGAACACGGCTCGGCTGCTCCTTAGCCTGCCGCGCTGACCGGGCCCGGCCCGGCCGGCGCGGCGACCCCTCATGCCCTGGTGGCTGAGGGGTCGAGTTGTTTCTGGAGTGGCTCCGACGGAGGAAGACGTCATGACTGAGGCGACAGGGACCGACGTCCCGGCGCACCGCTACACGGCCGCGCTGGCGGGTCAGATCGAGCAGCGCTGGCAGGACCACTGGGCCGACCAGGGCACCTTCCACGCGCCCAACCCCGTCGGGCCGCTCGCCGTCGAGGGGCAGCCGGTGCCCAGCGACAAGCTGTTCGTCCAGGACATGTTCCCGTACCCGTCGGGCTCCGGCCTGCACGTCGGGCACCCGCTGGGCTTCATCAGCACCGACGTCTTCGCCCGGTACCACCGGATGATCGGGCGCAACGTGCTGCACACGATGGGCTTCGACGCGTTCGGCCTGCCGGCCGAGCAGTACGCCGTCCAGACCGGGCAGCACCCGCGCAAGACGACCGAGGAGAACATCCGGACCTACCTGCGCCAGATCCGGCGCCTGGGCCTGGGCCACGACGAACGCCGTCGCATCTCCACGATCGACCCGGAGTACTACCGCTGGACCCAGTGGATCTTCCTGCAGATCTTCAACTCCTGGTACGACACCGAGGCGGGCAAGGCGCGCCCGATCGCCGAGCTGGAGGCCGCGTTCGCGGACGGCTCGCGCCCGACGCCGGACGGCCGTGACTGGGCGGCGCTGAGCGCGTCCGAGCGGAAGAAGGTGATCGACGACCACCGGCTGGTGTACATCTCCGAAGCGCCGGTCAACTGGTGCCCGGGCCTGGGCACGGTCCTGTCGAACGAAGAGGTCACCGCCGACGGCCGCAGCGAGCGCGGCAACTTCCCCGTCTTCCGCCGCAACCTGCGGCAGTGGATGATGCGGATCACCGCGTACGCCGATCGCCTGGTCGACGACCTGGACCTGCTGGACTGGCCGGAGAAGGTCAAGTCCATGCAGCGGAACTGGATCGGCCGCTCGCACGGCGCCCGCGTCACGTTCACCTCCGGTGACCACGGCATCGAGGTATTCACGACCCGGCCGGACACCCTGTTCGGCGCCACCTACATGGTGCTGGCGCCGGAACACCCGCTGGTCGACGAGCTGGTCACGCCGGCGTGGCCCGAAGACGTCGACGAGCGCTGGACCGGTGGCGCCGCGACGCCCGCCGAGGCGATCAAGGAGTACCGCGTCGCCGCGTCGCGGAAGTCCGAGCTGGACCGGCAGGAGAACAAGGAGAAGACCGGCGTCTTCACCGGCGCGTACGCGACGAACCCGGTCAACGACAAGAAGATCCCGATCTTCGTCGCCGACTACGTGCTGATGGGCTACGGCACCGGCGCGATCATGGCCGTCCCCGGCCAGGACGTCCGCGACTGGGAGTTCGCCGAGAAGTTCGGGCTGGACATCATCCGGACCGTCCAGCCGTCCGAGGGCTTCGACGGCAAGGCGTTCACCGGCGACGGCCCGGCGATCAACTCGGGCTTCCTGGACGGCATGGACGTCGCCGAGGCCAAGAAGACGATCATCGACTGGCTGTCGGAGAAGGGCGCCGGCACCGGGACCGTGCAGTACAAGCTGCGCGACTGGCTGTTCTCGCGTCAGCGGTACTGGGGCGAGCCGTTCCCGGTGGTCTACGACGAGGCCGGTGAAGTGCACGCCGTTCCCGAGTCGATGCTGCCGATCGAGCTGCCGGAGGTCGCCGACTATTCGCCGGTGACGTTCGACCCGGAGGACCGCGACTCGACGCCGTCGTCGCCGCTGGCACGCGCGACCGAGTGGGTCGAGGTCGAGCTGGACCTGGGCGACGGCCCGAAGAAGTACCGCCGCGACATCAACACGATGCCGAACTGGGCGGGTTCCTGCTGGTACCAGCTGCGCTACCTGGACCCGACCAACTCCGAGACGTTCTGCGCGCCGGAGAACGAGCAGTACTGGATGGGCCCGCGGCCGGGCGAATACGGCGCGGACGACACCGGCGGCGTCGACCTGTACGTCGGCGGCGTCGAGCACGCGGTGCTGCACCTGCTGTACTCGCGGTTCTGGCACAAGGTGCTGTTCGACCTGGGGCACGTGACGTCCAAGGAGCCGTACCGGAAGCTGTTCAACCAGGGCTACATCGAGGCGTACGCGTACACCGACTCGCGCGGTGTCTACGTCCCGGCGGAGCAGGTCGAGGAGCGCGACGGCAAGTACTTCTACAACGGTGAGGAAGTCACCCAGGAGTACGGCAAGATGGGCAAGAGCCTGAAGAACGTCGTCACGCCGGACGAGATGGCCGAGAACTACGGCGCCGACACGTTCCGGTTCTACGAGATGGCGATGGGCCCGCTGGCCATGTCGCGCCCCTGGGCGACCAAGGACGTCGTGGGTGCGCACCGGTTCCTGCAGCGGCTGTGGCGCCTGGTCGTCGACGAGACGACCGGCGAGCTGCGAGTGTCCAATGAGGACGCTTCCGAGGCGGACCGCAAGGTGCTGCACAAGACCATCGCGGGCGTCCGCGAGGACTACGCGGAGATGCGGTTCAACACGGCCGGCGCGAAGCTGATCGAGCTGAACAACCACGTCACCAAGGTGTACGGCGCGGCCGCGTCGACGCCGCGTGAGCTGGCCGAGCCGCTGGTGCTGATGCTGGCGCCGCTGGCCCCGCACCTGGCCGAAGAGCTGTGGCACCGGCTGGGCCACGTGGACTCGCTGGTGCAGGGCCCGTTCCCGGTGGTGGACGAGAAGTACCTGGTCGAGGACTCGGTCGAGTACCCGATCCAGGTCAACGGCAAGGTCCGGTCCCGGGTGACGGTCGCGGCTTCCGCGTCGCAGGACGAGGTCCAGGCGGCGGCACTGGCGGACGAGAAGGTCGCGGCGATGGTCGGCGACGGCTCGCCCCGCAAGGTGATCGTGGTGCCGGGCCGGCTGGTCAACATCGTCCTGTAGCGCGCTGTCGGAAAGCCGCCGGTAGTCGGCGGTCATTCCCGATTTGATTGAGCTGTCAACGAAAACGGCTTGATCGAAGGAGAACCGGGGATGACCCTCGACGGCAAGGTGGCGCTGGTGACGGGCGGCAGCCGCGGCATCGGCGCGGCCACGGCACTGCGGCTCGCCGAGGACGGTGCGGACGTCGCGCTGACGTATGTGAACAACGGCGCGCGGGCGGCCGAGGTGGTCGAGAAGATCAAGAACCTCGGCCGTCGCGCGCTGGCGATCCAGGCGGATTCGGCGGACGCCGCGGCGGTTTCGGCCGCCGTTTCGGCTGCGGTGGCGGAGTTCGGCCGGCTGGACGTGCTGGTGAACAACGCGGGCGTCGGATTCGTGGGCGCATTCGGCGAAACCTCGCTGGAAGACGTCGACCGAGTGCTGGCGGTGAACGTCCGCGGCGTGTTCGCGGCGACCCAGGCCGCGGCCGGCGTCCTGGGCGACGGCGGCCGCGTGATCACGATCGGCAGCTGCGTCACGGACCGCGTGCCCGGCCCGGGCATGGCGCTGTACGCGACGAGCAAGGCGGCGATGGTGGGCCTGACCAAGGCGTTGGCGCGTGAGCTGGGGCCGCGCGGCATCACCGTCAACCTGGTCCACCCGGGCCCGACGGACACGGACATGAATCCGGCCGACGGCCCGTATGCGGCGGACCAGGCCGCGATGACGGCGGTTGACCGCTACGGTTCGCCGTCCGAGGTGGCCGCGGCGGTGTCCTACCTGGCGGCCCCGGCGAGCGCGTACGTCACGGCGGCGGTGCTGTCGGTGGACGGCGGCCACGCGGCCTAGCTGGAGTAGAGCCCGATCTCCCGGGCGAGGTCGATGAGCATCGCCTCGAACAGGACGTCCGGCTTGGACATGGGGATCGGGTAGTTGCCGAAGACCTCGAGCGTGACGTGCCCGTAGAGCCGGGCCCAGAACTGGATCATCAGGTACGTCACGCCGAGGTCGATCTTTTCGACGGGCACGCCTTGGTCGGACTCGACGAGCACGGCGACCAGGGACTCCTGGAAGGTCTTCAGGTCGTCGCGTAGCTCGTCGGGCACCCCGCTGGCAGAGGGCAGCACGATGTCGTGCCGCGCGAGCACCCGCCCGGCCGCGGCCAGGAAGATGCGCCCGAAGGGCTCGTCGACCCGGCTCAGCGCGGAGCCGGCGGTGGACCCGACCCCGCCGGTCGGGGACGCGAAGACGAGCGTGAATTCCTTCGTGTGGGTGAGCGCCCAGCGCCGGAAGCCCTTGCAGATGGCGAACAGCTGCAGCATGCCGTCATCGGGCAGCTCGGCGATCTCCTCGGCGAGGTCGTCGGCCAGGTCGGCGCAGACGTCCAGCCGCAGGTTCTCGACGAGGTCGTCCCGGGATTCGTAGTACCGGTAGAGCGCGGGCGCGGTGATCCCCAGCTCCCGCGCGATGGCGCGCAGGGTAACCGCCTCCGGCCCCTGCTCGACGAGCAGTTTCCGGGCGGTCCGCCGGATGTCCTGTTCGGTAGCCGCACGCGCGCGACCCCTCCGCGTGGGGTGGCTCATCCGAACAGTCTAGGTGCTTACTACGACAAATCTTGCATTAACGCGATCTCGCCCGTAACGAAAGGCGCAGCTCAGGCGCGCGCCTTGAGGTTGGTCAACACGGTGTCGGCCACGCCCCGCCCGAGCTGGCAGGCGTCCTTGCCGGCCTGGACCGCGGAGTCACCGATGCTCAGCGAGACCGAATACGACAGCTCATCGGAGATACCGACGACTACTACACAGGTCCGGTTGTCGGTCGTCCCGACGTCCACGTATCCGACCGCGGGGTAACCCTGGATCGGCTCGAGGTCGTCGACCCAGCGCTTGGCCTTGGGCTTCTCGTTCTTGTAAGTGAGGCTAATACCTTGGCCAGTCTTCGTCTCGTAGACGAGGAAGATCCCGGCCGAACTCCCCGAGTCGCTGGCCCAATCGCACGTCGGCCCCAGTTCGGAGTCCTTCGGATCGGGAGGATCCGTTCGGCCGAGGTAGCCTTGGACCTGTTCGGCGGTGAGTCCTGAATCGCACGGATTCCCGTTCAGCACCTTGGCCGGTAGCGGGTTGTCGACCTTCGGGGCCCCGCTGTTCGGAAGCACAGGAGTGCTGGCGAGTGCTGGCGTCGGCGTGCCGGATAGCGCCTCTTTGCCGCTACAAGAAGTCAGCAGCGTCGTCCCGGCAGCGAACACCGCCGCGATGACACGAATCCGATACGTCATTCGAGCGACCCCTTGATCGTCTTGGTCGAATCCGCTGCTTGCTGGTCTGCGGCCTCGGTGATGCCGAGTGCCTGCCGCAATCGGCGGATCAGTTCGGAGTAGTAGTTGTACTGGTACTGCAGGTGCCCTTGGTAATACGCGCCGGTCTCGTTCACCCCGTTCGGTCCGAGTACGGCTGCTTGACTGACTGGCTCCTCAGCCGGGGGCACTGCCCTGGTCAGTGATTCGGCGGCCCGCATCTGCTTGCTGAGCTCTTTGTGCTGGTCCTCCGCCTTCGCGAGCATCGCCCGCATTTCCGAGCTGCTCATCGCGAACCCCTGCCCACCGGCAGGCGCCGCCCCCGCGCTCGGCAGGTCCGTGGCCCAGAAGCCGATCCCGCTGAAAAACGAGCTCGTCATCGTCCTCCCCCTAACCCGTTCAGGGTCGCGTACAGCACCTCGGTCAGTGCACCCCGGGTCCCCGGCTGGAAGCTGACCATCCGCTCACGCCCCGGGTACACGTACGTCAGCACGCGCCCGGTCCCAGCCACGTCCACCACGGTGATCGGCGCACTGCGAGAACCCCTGTTCACGGCGTAGCACTGGTGCAGCCCTGTCCGCCGGGCCGCCATCAGCCGACGGGCCCACGGCAACGGGTCCCGCCCCCGGTCGGCGGTCGGGTCGTCGAGGTCGTAGGACTCCTCCACCGCCCGGCCCGAGAACCGCGCCTCCGGGATCGAAACCGGCGAAATCCGCGCTGGCGGCACCGGTGGCAGCACGTCCACCAGCGACTCCGCGATCCGCGACGGCTCCACGACGTCGATCCGGACCGTGTCGTCCTTCCGGATCAGCCGGAGCGCGTCCGAGCCAGCTGCGGAGACGAGCACCGCGCCCGACTCGTCCGCTTCGATGTCGCCCAGCCAGCCCGTGAACTGGTGGGCGCCCTTCGCAAGGACGCGCAGGACGTCGCGGAACTCCCGCGTCAGCGTGCCGCCCGACGCGAGGCGGAGCGAGGCCAGGACGTCGAGGACGGTTTCTTCGAACCGCTTGCGGGTTTCGTCGCCGAGCCAGAGGTTGTCGGCGCCGAGGACCGCGGGCGGCGGGCCGTGCCGTTCCCACTCCCACGCGGTGAGCAGGGCCGCCTTGGGCAGGAAGATCACAGCCCGATCACCGGCGGGACCGTCCGCTCGTCGGAGCCGCCGAAGATGCTCTCCGGATCCGCTTCCACCAGGTAGGACGCGCGCTGGTGCTCCGCGTCCTCCTCACCCTTGCCACCCTTGGCTCCGTGGCCCATGCCGCCCATCCCCGGCGAACCCGGCTTGCCCGCCGCGCCGCCACGGATCCCGCCGGCCGCGCCGGGACGTCCTTCGCCCGGGACGCCGGCGCCGGTCGCCGCGCCCGGGCCGCGGGCACCCGCGCCGGTGCCGCCGCTCGCGCCGGACGACGAACCCGGGCCGAAGCCGCCGCCACCCGGGCCGAAACCGCCACCCGGGCCGAAACCGCCACCAGGGCCGAAACCGGGCCCGAAGCCGGGACCGGACCCACCGCCGGGCCCCGAGCCGGGGCCGAAGCCCGTCCCCGGTGGCTGGTAGCCCGGCGGATATTGCGTCGACGGCGGCGCGTAACTCTGCGCGCGAACGCTGTCGTCCACGCCGGGCGGGTGCGACCCCAGTGGCGTGACCTGTCCTGGCGGCGTGACCTGGGCCGGCGGAGGTGGCGGCGACACGACCGGCGGGTGCACCGCCGGCGGTGGCTGCACCTGCGCGCCGATCGACCGGTCGTCGTCGCCACCGGTCGTCGTCCGCTTCCGGGCCGGCGGCTCGACGGGCTTCTTCGGGTCCTGCACCTTGAAGTCTCCGCCGGTGTACTCGCGGAGCTGGCCGTAGTCGATCGTCCGGGCCGCGGTGTTCGAGCTGGACTGCTGCGAGTACGCGTTGTACCGCTCGACGTTCTCCTGGGCCTTCTGGTTGTACTGGTTGATCTGGTCTTCGGTGTCGGTGTCCCACGGCGTCACGACGTCCCAGGCGCTGCGTGTCGGCGGCTGGTCGGTGACGTCCTTGTGCAGCGAGTTCTTCATCTGGTGGAACTGGTCGATCTGCGTCTGGGCCAGCGTCGAGTTGCGGTCCAGGGCCGTGGACGCCGAAACCGCCGACGCCGTCAACGGCTGGAGCCGCTCCCGGGCCGCGTCCGAGGCGCCGCCGGTCCACGCGGACTCCAGGCCGGAGGTCAGTTCACGCGTGCCGTTCTCGAGCTGGCGCTGGTACTCCGACTGCTTGGCCCCCGCCTGGCGCACGTCCTCCAGAGACCCGGTGCCGCGACCGTTCTCCACGGCCTGGACCAGCTGACCGGGTGACAGCCCGGAAGCCTGCGGGTTCGCCGCCCCGGTGCCGGTCTGCGAGCCGACGTAAGCCCCCGCGACGGCGCCGGGAATCCCGCCCGCGAGCAGGCCGACGCCCGCGCCGGTCAGGACGTTGCCGAGCCGCTCACCCCCCGAATGGACGGCGTGCGCGATCTCGGACCCGACGTGCTTGGCAGCGTCGAGCATGTCGCCGAACAACCCCACCGAACCGCGCTCCCCTCGCGTTCGATTCCCCCTCTTGCGTCACGCACAATACCCCACCGGTTACCGGCTGTGCGAAGAATCGCCCAGGTCGGGGGCCTGCTGTGGGCCCCTGAACAGCGCGAGCATCAGACTGACCGCCCGGACGGGTGGGGAAAAACCGAACTCCCCCGAAACTGTCGGACCGATGTGCCACACTCGGTCGCCGTACGGCTACTGACGTGAACAGGGGAGGTTCGCGTGTCGAACCCTGAACAACTGCTGGCGAGCTTCGACGCCAAGATCGCCGAGGCCAAGCAGCGGGGCGACCGCATGCAGGCCGAGATGGCGGCGGTCTCCGTGTCCGAGCGCAGCCAGGACGGCCAGATCGCGGTCAAGGTCAACCACCTCGGCAACCTCGTGGGGCTGGAGATCGGGCACGCGGTGCGGGAGAAGGCGAACCTCGCCGACGAGATCCTGCGGACCGTCCAGCGCGCCCAGAGCAGGCTGGCGGGTGCCGTGCAGGCGGGGATGCCGTCGATCGCGGGCACCGAAACCATGAACGAGCTGGTCGACCAGCTCCACCGGGAATTCCCGAAGCCGGAGCCGGAGGGTTTCGTGGACGGCGGCCCCGCGGCGCCCGCGAACGACGGGGCGCGCTTCATCGCCGAGGAAGAGCCGCCGTCGCCGCCGAAGCCGAAACCTGCGCCGCCGCGTCCCGCTCCCGAGGCCGGCACCGACGACGACTACTTCAGCGACGGCGACTACCTGCGCTGACCAGGGCAACGAGGGAGGGGAACACCGTGAACAACCCGCAGCCGGACATCCGGATCAAACCGGAGCAGTTGCTGTCCCATGCGAAGAAGCTCGAACCGTTCGTCGACCGGTTCGCGAAGACGCTGGACGCGGCGGCCCAGGTCGTCGACCCGATGGCCTTCGGCCTCATCGGCCAGGCCTGCGGCCTCGGCGCGCTGTGCGGCGTCGCCCAGACCCTGGGCAGCGACTCCATCGGCCACGCCAAGAACGTGGCCCAGGAACAGATCGACCGCGTCCGCACCTGGTCCCAGCACGTCGACTGGCGCGAGCAGGACGTCAAGGCGAGCTTGGAAGGCATCGACCTTGACTGAGAACGCGTTGGTGGCGGAAGCCAAGAAGAAGGTCGACGAAGGGTCCTCGGCGCTCGAAGGCGCGGGGATGGCGCAGGACTTCTGGGACGCCGCGACGAAGGCGGCCGACGGCGACTGGACCGAAGGCCTGCTCAACCTCGGCTTCGGCGCGATGGGCGTGATGGACTTCCTCCGAGACCCGATCGCCGGCCTGGCCAGCATGGGACTCGGCTGGCTGATCGAGCACGTCGAGTTCCTGCGCGCACCGCTCGACTGGGTGACCGGGAACCAGGAGCAGCTCGACGTCATGCAGGAGACGTGGAGCGGGATCAGCGACGAGATCGACGCCATCGCCAAAGAGCTCCTGGAGACCGTGAAGGCCGACAGCGCGGAGTGGCAGGGGCAAGGTGCGGACGCGTATCGCGCGTTCGTCGCCGAGCTCGGCGACATGTACTCCGGAGTCGCGGGCGGCGCGAAGGCCATCTCCGTCCTCATCGACGTCTGCAAGAGCATCCTGAACGTCGTGCGCAGCGTGCTGCGTGACCTGCTCACCGAGTGCATCGGGAAGCTGATCAGCATCCTCATGCGGTACCCGGGCCCGGCCGCGCCGGCGGGCCTGGCCGGTGAAGGCACGGCCGAGATCGTCAGCTGCGGCACGCGGATGTCGGAGTGGCTGCAGAAGCTCATGCGTGCCTTCCAGAAGGGCATCAGCCAGTTCAACCACCTGAGCGGGCTCTTCCGGACCGTCGGTCAGAAGCTGCTCGCCGCACTTAGGGACGCGGCACACGCGGCGCCGGGCATCTTCAAGGACGGGCTCAAGGAACTGCCCAAGGCACTCGGCGAAGAAGCCGGCAAGGAAGCGGGGAAGAAGACCGCGGGCGCTTACGACGAGGCCGACAAGAACTACCGCGAGAACCACTACAACGAGAAGAAGCCCGCGGCCGCCGAGCCGGTCTTCCAGCAGCAGGGCGGCCAGCGCATCTCCGGGTCGATCTAGCCGACGTGGTCTCCACGACTCCCGGCGAGCCGGAAACCGACGCGGTCCGGGTCCGGCTGCCGATCCACAACCCGCCGTCCGAACTGAGGACGGCCGTCGGGTGTATGGCGTTCTTCGGCGTCGTGCTCGCTGCCTCGGCCTGCGCCCTGGCGTGGGTGCGGAGCGGGGACCCGGTCATGTACCTGGTCTCGCCCGTCCTCGGCGTGCTGGCGTTGCTGTGCTTCTGCTTCAGGCCGATCTTGCGGCGGTACATCCGTAACAAGGGCGCGCTGGTGACGGCGAGGGTCGAATTCGGCCCCGACGGATTCCGGCAACCGCTCGAAGACAAAACGACGCTGGTCCTGCCCTGGGACGACGTCCGCCGGTTCGACTTCCGCGAAGGGCAACCGAACGACCGCGTCGCGCTGGCCGTTTCGCTCGTGGACGACGACGCGATCCGAAACCTGAACCCCGACTGCCGGCACAAGTCCGAAGACGGCTTCATCTTGTCGTCGGCGATGGCCAGGGAAGAGGCCGAAAAGGCGTCGGCGGCGATCGAGCGGTACCGCCCCGGCCTCGGTCGATGGACGTCGAAGAACGTTCGGCGCGGCGGCTTCGGCGTGCCGAACCCGGTGCGGCGGCTGGTCAAACGCTGGGACGCGGACCAGGCGCGCACGCTCGTCCACGCCGAGCGCGCTTCCGCCGGCCGGTTGTTCGTCCTGTGGGCGGCTTGGCTGGCCGTCATCGCCGACTTCGTGACGCCGGCCTTCTACGACATCCCGCCGGGCATCCCGTTGCCGGTCGCCCTGGCGATCTGGGTGCTGCTCTACCTGACGCGCTACCGAGGCGACTTCGGCGAATTCGTCCTGACCGCCGACGCCATCACCTGGCGGCCCAAGGAGGGCGACCCGGTCCGGGTGCGGCGAGCCGACCTCGCCCGGCTGACTGCCGCGCCCTCAGCGAAGAAGGCTACGCGCCGCTACGTCTCGGTCCACGCGATCCTCCGACGCGGCGAGGATCGGCCGTTGGCGGCAAAAGTCTCCACGGGCGCTGCCAAGGAAGTGCTGCGGCTGGTGACCGCGTGAACGAAAGCGTCGTCATCTCGCGGACGGAGGGGCGGCACTGGATCCTCGCCGGGGTGCTGCTTCTCGTCGCCGGCGGATTCGTGTGGCTGGCGCTGGCTTCGACGCAGCGGAGCCCTGCCGTCATGGGCTGGGTTTTCGGCGGCGCCGTCGGGCTGCTCGGGCTGAACCTGGTCCGGCGGTCGGTGCGCAAGCCGGTCCGGAACGAGCTGATCATCGACGCGACCGGCATCTCGCGGGTGATCGGCAGCGTCGTCTGGGCCCTGCGGTGGGACGAACTCGCTGCCGCTTCGGTCGTCGAGAGCGGACAGAAGCACGAGCGTCACCAGGTCGTGCTGGGCGCCGCTCGGGACGATTTCGAAAGCCACCACCGGAGCCTGGTCCGCATCGGTGGCGGTGACTTCCTGGTGGCCGGGATCGGGCTGTACGAGCGAGAAGTTCCGCGGGTACGCGAAGCGTTGGCCGAGCACGTCGGCGTCCGGGCGGAGCGTGTCGCTCCGGTTCTCGCGCCACCACCGGTCGCGGCCGCGGTGCCCGAGCTGATGCCGCCGCCGCTGCGACCGTCTGGTTCGGTCGTCGAGATCCACGTGAACGGCTGGAACCGGGCAACGCAGTGGTGGCTCCGGTTCTTCGTCCTCGCGATCGAGCTGGGCCTCGGTGCCGTGATCGAGTTCGGACCGCACAACGGGTTCCGCACCGCATGCAAGGTGGTGTTCGCCGCGGTCTTCGTCGGCATGTCCTGGCGGGAGGTCGGCTGGCAGCAAAACCATTCCCGGAAGGTCCGGATCATGCTGGAGCTGTCGGCCACCGGCCTCCGCTGGAAGTCCTACTACCGGCAGATCGTGGTCTCCTGGCCGGAAATCGCCGAGCTGCGGACGCCAACGCGGCTCCTCGAGTTCCGCCCGGCGAGCGACGACTTCCCGCTCCGCCGCCCCGAACTGCAGGAACTCCGCCAGGCCGACGGCTGGTACCGCCTGCCGGCCACGCTGAGCGCGACGGCGTCGAAGGAATTCGAGGCGCGCATCCGCGAGGTGTTGCCCGGTGGCATCGCTTGGACGGGATGAGTTGATCAAGACGACCGGTTTTGAGTCGGTTCCCCGCGTTCGCCGTCCGCAGTGGGGGAAGATCGCCGTCCGGGCGCTGGTCTTCCTGGGCGTGGTCCTCGCGCTGTGGAGCGTCACGGCCCGCGGCATGGTCCAGTACGGACCGGATCGGCCCGGCGACGCGGACGGGTTCGCCCGGGTCACGTCCTGCGAACAGGTCGGTCCGCTCAGCCGGGGCGGCATCGGCAGCTACTGGTTCTGCACTGCGGATGTGACGACCCAAGAGGGCGAAGTCCGATCGGCGCGGTTTCGGCTGAACGAGCTCACCCCGGCGGACATCGGCAAGCCGGTCCCGGTGGAAGGCTCGAGGACCTTCCGCCGCGCCGCCGGCAAACCGGTGGTGTGGTGGTCCGTCGCGCCAGGGATCGCCTTTGTCGTCGGGCTCGCCGCCTGGGCCGAACTGCACCGGCGGAAGCGGTTGCGGCATCGCACCGAGCGTTGGCAGGCGACCGTGCGGCTCACCGCCGCGAGCTGTGTCCTGGCCGCCGGCGCCGGGCCGGGCACTGGGCGGGGAAGCCGGAAGATCGCACCCACCGAATGGTCGGGGCCGCGGTACTGGCGCCTCGCCGGTTCGATCATGGTGCCGGGCGCGATCTTCGCGACCGTCGGAGTGTTCGCCGGCTCCGCTGACGCGCGAGAAATCCTGGCTGTTCTCGGTTTCATGTGCCTCGCGGCTCCGATCTGGCTCGTGGCGTTCACCCCGCGGTGGTACCGCACGAGCGAGTACGCGACGGCGGTGACGATCTCAGCCGACGGGTTCGGCTGGTATCGCCGCGGCCAGACCACGTTCATGCTCGGCTGGACCGAGGTCGCCGAGGTCAGGCTCACCACGGTCGAACACGACGGCCTCGTGCTCCGCGTGATCGACTTCTTCCTCACGGACGCGGCCGTCGGGCGCCGCGGTGAACTGCGAGGTCTGTGGCAGCTCGGCGCCGAGCTGGGAACGCACCGGTTGCCGGGCGAGAAAGGCGCGTACCGGCTGCCGGAGGCGTTCAGCGACGCCGCCGCGAATCAGGTGCGCGAGGCAATGGCCGGCTACCAGCCGGAGCGGTTCCGCGTGTTCACCGCCGAAATCGATGAAACGCTGGTGACCGCGTGACTAACGCCCTCGGGCGCGGGGTGGGGGCGCCGCCGACGCCGATCACTCGGGGGGCTACGTGATCGGCGCCGGCGACCTGATGCCCTCTCCGGCTCTCGCCGGTCGGGACACCGTCACCACGGCTTGCGTGATGACGCACCTGGAGAGCGGGACCGGTCCGGGAAGTGACGGCCGGGGGACGGACATCCCCCGATCGAGTGACGGGTATCCGCTGCTCGCATGATTGTCGCACTCAACGCCGGATAAGTTACAAAAACCTTCACTTTCCTCTTCGTCACCCTTCCCGACCTGGTCGGACGGCTTTCGTGGGACAGTTCGGTATGAACTCCGACGTGCTCGTTGTGGGATCCGCCAACGCCGACCTCCTCGTCGCCGTGGACCGGCGGCCGGCGGGTGGTGAGACCGTACTGGGTGGGGACACCGTCCTCGCACCGGGTGGCAAGGGAGCCAACACGGCGGTCGCGGCCGGGCGGCTCGGGGCGGACGTCGCCCTCCTCGGCGCCGTCGGGGACGATCCCTACGGCAGGCTGCTGCTCGACTCGCTGCGTGCCGCCGGCGTAGACACCGGGCTCGTCCGGACCAGCGACCGGCCGACCGGCATCGCCTACATCACCGTCACCCCCGACGGCGAGAACGCCATCCTCGTCTCGCCCGGCGCCAACTCGAGCCTGGAACCCGCCGACGTCGACGCCGTCTTCGACGGGGTCGAGGTCATGGTCGCTTCACTCGAAGTACCGCTGCCGACCGTCGAACACGCCGTCGCGCGGGCCGCCGAAAACGGCGTCAAAGTCCTGCTGAACCTGTCGCCCGCGGCCAAGCTCTCCCCCGAAACGCTCGCCAAGCTCGACGTCCTGCTCGTCAACGAGCACGAAGCCGCCTGGCTGACCGGGCCCGGCGCCGACTTCCGGAAGCTGCTGGATCTCGGCCCGCGGGCCGCCGTCGTCACGCTCGGGGCGGCCGGTGCCGTCGTGGTGGAAAGGGACGCCACGACCGAGGTCGAATCGCCGAAGGTCGAGGCCGTCGACACCACCGGCGCCGGAGACGCCTTCGCGGGTGCGCTCGCCGCGTCGCTCGCCGAGGGCGTCGACCTAGTTTCCGCGGCGAAGCGCGCGGTGCGCGTCGCGGCCTTCAGCGTGACGCGGGCCGGCGCGCAACCGTCCTACCCGACCGCCGCCGACCTGGGGGAATGATCGTCCGGCGGACCATGTTGCCCATCACATGGGCGATTCGTTCGGTTCGGCCTGGTGGCGCGGCTACGCCGCACAGCTGAGGGCGATCGCGGAGGCGCGCCGGCCCGACGACCTCGCGATCATGCCGCTCGACGAGACCCTGCAGGCGCTCGGCAAGCAGACCGAGGTCGACGAAGGCGTCTACGACGTCCCGCTGGAGGGCATCGTCGGCACGGTCGCCCGCGCCGGCGACTTCGACCGCCAGTTCCGGCCGCGCAACCGCGCGCTGCGCGACCGCTGGGAACGGCTGACGCGGACGACCGCCGACCTCCCGCCGGTGCGGCTCGTGCGCCTCTCCGACATGTTCTTCGTCGACGACGGCCACCACCGCGTCGCCATCGCGCGCGCCCGCGGCGCCACGACCATCCGCGCGCGGGTCCGCTGGATCAGCACCGTCGCCTGCGCGCTGCGCTGCCTGACGCTCGCCGACCTGCCGTCGAAGACCGCCGAGCGGATGTTCCTCGAACGTGTCCCGCTGCCCGACGACGTCCGGCTCGGGTTGTGGCTCGACGACCCGGCCGACTGGTTCCGGCTCGCCGACTCGGCCGAGGCCTGGGGTTTCCGCCGTATGCTGGCCGGACGGCCGGTGCGCAGCCGCGGCGAGCTGGCCGAAGCCTGGTGGCACGAGGAGGTCCGGCCGGTGCTCGAACAGGTGCGTCAGCGAGGCTTGTGCCCGCCACCACGAGATATCCAGACGTATTTGAGCTATGGTCTAGACCATGTCTGAGTCCCTGTCCGGGGTCGCCGTCAGCCCCGGCCGTGCCAGTGGTCCCGTCGTCCGCGTCGCGGAGCCGCTCGGCGAGCCCGCCGCCACTCCGGCCCCCGCCGACCCCGCCGCCGAAGCCGCCCGGATCACGCCCGCCGCCGCGGTCGTCGCCGCGCGGCTCGAGAAGCAGGCCGAGACGGCCACCGGCGAGGCCGCGACGATCCTCATCACCACCGCCGCGATGGCGGCCGACCCGGCGCTCGCGGCCCAGGCCGAAACGCTGGTCAAGACGCAGGGGCTGCCCGCCGCGCGCGCCGTCTACCAGGCCGCCGAGGGCTTCGCCGAAGCGCTGGCCGCCGCGGGCGGGTACATGGCCGAGCGCGTCCGCGACGTTCGGGACGTGCGCGACCGGCTGATCGCCGAGCTGCTCGGCATCGCGCCGCCGGGGGTGCCCGAGCTGGCGTCGCCGAGCGTGCTGGTCGCGCGCGACCTCGCCCCGGCCGACACCGCGGGCCTCGACCCGGCGAAGGTGCTCGCCCTGGTCACCGAAGAGGGCGGTCCGACGAGCCACACCGCGATCCTCGCGCGGGCGCTGGGCATCCCGGCCGTCGTCGCCGTGCGCGGCCTGCTGGCCCTGGACGCGCAAGCGCTTGCGGTCGACGGCGACGCGGGGACGGTCGAGGTCGCCGACCCGTCGGCGCCGGTCGTCGCGGCGACGGTCGCGCAGCTCGCCGACTGGAACGGCACCGGCGCGACGGCCGACGGCCACCGCGTGAAGGTCTACGGCAACGTCGGCTCCCCGGCCGACGCGCAGGCCGCGGCCGACGCGGGCGCCGAGGGCGTCGGCCTCTTCCGCACCGAGTTCTGCTACCTGGACGCCTCGGACGAACCGTCGGTCGCCGAGCAGCGCGCCGCGTACACGGCGGTGCTCTCGCCGTTCCGCGGCAAGCCGGTGATCGTGCGGACGCTCGACGCGGGCGCCGACAAGCCGCTGGCGTTCCTCTCGCCGGAAGCCGAGCCGAACCCGGCGCTCGGCGTGCGCGGGCTGCGCGTGGCGTTCGACCGCCCCGAGGTGCTGGACCGCCAGCTCGAGGCGATCGCCGGCGCGGCGGCGGACTCGGGCGCCGAGGTTTCGGTGATGGCCCCGATGGTCGCGACGGTCGAGGAAGCCGCCTGGTTCGCCGAGCGCGTCCGCGCGGCGGGCATCGCCCGGGCGGGCGTGATGATCGAGATCCCGGCGGCGGCGCTGAGCGCCCGCGAGATCCTCGACGTCGTCGACTTCGTCTCGGTCGGCACGAACGACCTGGCCCAGTACACGTTCGCGGCGGACCGCCAGCTGGGCGCGGTCGCGAAGCTCAACGACCCGTGGCAGCCGGCGCTCCTGCGCCTGCTGAAGCTGATCGGCGACGCGGCCAAGGCCACGGGCAAGCCGGCGGGCGTCTGCGGCGAAGCGGCGGCGGACCCGCGGCTGGCGCTGGTCCTGGCCGGCCTCGGCCTGACGAGCTTGTCGATGAACGCCCCGGCGGTCCGTTCGGTGGGTGCCAGCCTGGCATCGGCGACACTCGCGGAGTGCGAGGCGCTGGCGGAAGCGGCACTGGCGACGTCGGACCCGGCCGCGGCTCGCGCGGCGGCCCGCCCCTGACCGAACGCGAACGGCGGATTCCGGCGCGATCCGCCGCTCCCCGGGGGCGCCCCCCACTTTCAGTCTATCGGTCGTGACCGACAGTGCCGGATTGTGCGACCCTGGATGCGCGGAGTTGTCCCCAATGCACGAGGGGTGTGGACAACCTGACACAACCCCGTGAAGGCCGCCTCGAACGCGAGGTGGCCTTCACGGCTTTCCGACGAAGAAGCTGTCGATTTCGGCCGCGCCCGCTCGACGCAGTGGTGGAAGCACCACCGAGCCGAGAGGACGCAGCCATGACCATCACCGCCGAAGCACCGGCCGGAGCGCCGGCCGAGACGGCGAAGGCCGGGCGCCGGGAGTGGATCGGGCTGGCCGTGCTGGCCCTGCCCACCCTGCTCGTCTCGCTCGACGTCTTCGTCCTCGTCCTCGCGCTGCCGAAGATCGCCGCCGGGCTGCACGCCGATGGCACCCAGCAGCTCTGGATCATGGACACCTACGGCTTCATGGTCGCCGGGTTCATGGTCACCATGGGGACCCTCGGTGACCGGATCGGGCGGCGGAAGCTGCTGCTCATCGGGGCCGCCGCCTTCGGGCTCGCCTCCGTCGGGGCCGCCTTCGCCACCAGTGCCGGCATGCTCATCGCCGCGCGGGCCGTGCTCGGGATCTCCGGTGCCACCCTCGCCCCCTCGACCCTCTCCCTCATCGGGACCCTCTTCAAGAACCCGCAGCAACGCGCTCAAGCCATCGGGATCTGGGCCGGCTGCTTCACCGTCGGCGCCATCATCGGGCCGATGGTCGGCGGGCTGCTGCTCGAGCACTTCTGGTGGGGCTCGGTCTTCCTGCTCGGCGTTCCCGCCATGGTCCTGCTGCTGGTCATCGGCCCGAAGCTGCTGCCCGAGTACCGCGACGAGCAGGCCGGCCGGCTCGACGTCCCCAGCGTCGCCCTCTCGCTCGCCGCCATCCTGCCCGCCGTCTACGGCGTCAAGGAGCTCGCCCGCGACGGCTTCCATCCCGTTCCCACGGCCGCCCTCATCACCGGCCTGGCCGTCGGATACGTCTTCTACAAGCGGCAACGCGCCCTGAAGGACCCGCTCGTCGACTTCAGCCTCTTCGCCGCGAAGGCCTTCCGGACCACGCTCGGCGGGATGCTCGTGTTCAGCATGCTCGGCGGCACCACGATGCTGTTCACCGCGCAGTTCCTGCAGGTCGCACAGCACCTCTCGCCGGTGGGGGCCGCGCTCGGGCTGCTGCCCGGGATGGCCGCCTCCACCGTCAGCTTCCTCGCCGCGCCGCACCTCGCTCGCCGGGTCAAGGCGAACGTCCTGATCGCCGGCGGCGTCGCTCTCGCCGCGGCCGGCATGGCGATCCTCGCGCTCGCCGACCCCGCCGCCGGGCCGGCGTGGCCCGCGCTCGGGTTCGCCGTGACGTCGCTGGGCGTCGGGCCGATGGTCGCGCTCGGGACCGATCTCGTCGTCGGCTCGGTCCCGGAACGCAAGGCGGGCGCCGCCGCGTCGCTGGCGCAGACCGTCAACGAGTTCGGCTACGCCATCGGCATCGCGACCGTCGGGACGCTGGGCAACGCCGTCGTCCGCGGGTACGGCTTCGCCGCCGGCCTGCACGTCGTCGCCGGGCTCGCCGCCGTCGCGTTCGCCGTCCTCGTCGGCTTCGTCGCGAAGAACCTCCGGGCCGCGTAAAGCGAAGGCCTCCCCACCCGATGCCTGGGTGGGGAGGCCTTCTTGACGCCGGGGGCAGAGGGGCCCCGGCTAGCCGAACAACCCGCGCCGCGGGTGCCGGATGACCAGCGAACCGCCGTGGACCCGGCCGCTCAGCACGAACCGCGGGTTCCCCATGTGCCCGTTGCTGTGCGTCTTGTCCTCGAGCGAGCCGAACTTGACGTCGGTGATCGAGTTGACGTCGACCGCCGCGTGCTCCGGGATGATCACCTCGACCGAACCCCACTTGGCGTCCAGCTCGATGTGCACCACCGGCGACTGCACCTGGGCCTCGGTGAAGTCGAGCTTCGTCGAGCCGTACTTGTTGCGCACGACCATCTCGGGCGGCACGACCCACGGCCCGCTGCGGACCAGCGACGAGTACTTCGCGTTGAGCTCGATGCGACGCCCCGGCGAGTAGCCGCCGTAGCTCGCCGGAGGGGGCGCGTACGACGGCGCGGCGGCCATCGCGGCCGCCGGGTGGTAGAGCCCGGCGAGGTCGGCCAGCACGGCGTTGAGCTCGCCCCGGGTCCGCGACGCCAGCGCGCGGTCGGTGCGCTCGGTGAACTCGTCGAGGTCGATCATCCCCCGGCCGATCGCCTTCTGCAGCACCCCGACGACGTGCTCGCGCTCGTCGTCGGACACCCGAAGATCGCGCTCGCTCAACGGCTTGGTTTCGGTCACCGGTTCCGCCGCCGCGGTCTCTTCCTCGCCCATGCCCCCGATGGTAGAACCGGATTTCACCAGGGAGATCGGGGGAAAACCCTGAACGGACCCGTAATCCGCAGCGCCGCCCTCGGCGTGGCGCTGGTTCTGCTGTCCGGGTGCACCGGTGATCCGTCTCCGCCGCCACCACCGAGCACCAGCGCCCCGAACCCCACGCCGACCGCGCCGCCGGAGGGGCTCCGAGGCGTGCCGACCACCGGCGGCATCGGCATCACCGCCCTGGTCCCCACCGCCGGCCCGACCCTGTTCGACGCCGACCGCGGCCCCACGGCCACCCCGCCCGGCTACCCGGGCGGCGACCGGAAGCTGAGCGTCGTCCGGGTCGGCACGCACGCCGTGCTGACCGCCTACCCGACGGACGCCGGCAGCGACGACCCCTTCGATGTCCTCGTCTACACCGGCCCCGCGAGCCCGCCGCGCTCCCTCGGCCGCGCCTGGTCGGTGGCCCCCGCCGTCGACGGCGACAGCGTCTGGCTCATCCGGCAGGACGCGCCCGACACCTGCCGCCTGCAGCACGTTTCCCTCTCCGGCGGCGAGTTCGGCCACGGCCAGTCCGCCAGCTGCCGCACCCAGGTCCGGGCCGGGACCGCCCACGGCCTGCTGATCACCATCAACGCCGGCGCCGCCGAATCGACCGACGCGCTGATCGACCCCGAGACCGGCCGCACGGTCCGGCAGGCGCCGCGCATCTTCGGCGTCGCCGGTGACCGGATGCTCCTGGACGGGCTGACCGAGCTCACCCTCGTCGACCTGCGGGACGGCAGCCGCAAGCAGCTCAGCCGGCCGGTGGTCGCGCGGACGCCCACCGTCGTCCCGTCCCGCGACGGCAGCGTCTGGGCCGTCGACTTCGCCGACCCCGCCTACCGCAACACCAGCACGCAGACCCGCGACCTGTGGCTGCTCCACCCGGACACGCTGACCTGGGAGCACGCCGCGGCCATGCCGTTCATCACCGAGCACCTCAAGCGCGGCGGCGGGTTCGACTGGTCCGGAGACGGCGACCTCGTGCTGGCCGACGGCGTCCTCGCCGCCTGGCACCCGGGCGAGCCCCAGTGGCGGCTGGGCAAGGCGGCGCTGCCGGCGAGCGACTGGTCTGGCTTCGCCGTGCTGCCCTGACTACTCCTCGTCGAGGCCGTGCTCGATCGCGTACCGGGCCAGCTCGACGCGGTTGTGCAGCTGGAGCTTCCGCAGCGTCGACTGCACGTGGTTCTCGACCGTGCGGTGCGACAGCACGAGCCGCTCGGCGATCTGCCGCGCGGTCAGTCCCTTCGCGACCAGGCGCAGAACGTCGGTCTCGCGCTCGGTGAGCCGCGGCGGCTCGGCGCCTTCCGCGGGCGCGTCGGCCATCCGCCGGTACTCCCCGAGCACCAGCCCGGCCAGGCCCGCCGTGAACACCGGGTCGCCCGCCGCGGTCCGGTGCACGGCGTCCACCAGCTCGGCCGCGGACGCCGACTTGACCAGGTAGCCGGACGCGCCGGCCTTCACCGCTTCCAGGACGTCCTTGTGCTCGCCGCTCGCGGACAGCACCAGCACCTTCGTCGACGGCAGCGCCGAGGTGATCTCGCGGGTCGCGTCCACCCCGGACGTGCTGCCCAGGTTCAGGTCCATCAGCACGACGTCCGGCCGGACGGTCCGGGCGATGCGCAGCGCCGCGTCGGCGTCCGGCGCCGTCGCCTTCACGTCGAAGCCGTGCTCGGTCAGGTCGCGGGCCACCCCGTCGCGCCAGATCGGGTGGTCGTCGACCACCATCACGGAGATCCGCGGCTCGTCGCTCATCTCGCACCCCTCGTGCTCGGCACCCTGACCTCCCACTCCGTGCCCCGGCCGGGCCCGGTGTCGAGAGTCGCGCTCCCGCCGAGGTCGCGGACCCTCCCCCGGATGGATTCCACCACGCCGAGGTGCCCGTCCGCGGCCGCTCGCTCGAGAACGCCGTCCGGAATGCCCGGTCCGTCGTCGCGGATGCTGACCACGACCTCGCCGCCGAGGTCCTCCAGCAGCACCCACGCCCGCGCTTCGGGGCCCGCGTGCTTCTCGACGTTCGAGAGCGCTTCGCGGGTGATGGCGACCAGTTCGCCGGTGACGTGGGCGGGCAGCTCGACGTCGTCCGCCGGGGTCGAGACCTGCACCGACGACGTCGCGAGCAGCTGCAGCGCGGCGCGCAGGCTGGCCGTGCCGCGGTCGTTCGGCGCCGGCGGCTCGGTCGTCACCAGTGACCGCAGCGCGATTTCCTGCTCGCCGGCCAGCTTCGCCAGCTCGGCCGCTTCGCCGCCGACCTCGTTGCCGCGCTTGCGGACGCGGGCCAGCACCTGCAGCACGCTGTCGTGGATCGACCGCGCGAGCCGTTCCCGTTCGGCAGTCGCCGCTTCCTTCCGCAGCGCCTGCTCCAGCCGCGCCGCGGACCGGCGGCCCATCGTCGCGGCCATGCCGACCAGCAGCCCGGCCGCGGCGAGCAGGACGCCGTCGCGGGCGACGTCGAGGTCGAACTTCTCCCGGGCCAGCCCGGTCGCCACCCCGACGACCAGTCCGGCCAGCACCCCGCCGCCCGCGCCGAAGCGCGCGCCCGCGGCGACCGGCGGGACGGCCGCCCACACCGTCGTGATGAGCGGGACGTTCAGCGCGAACTGCGCGTCGCTGAGCACCCACGGCGAGGTCAGCAGCAGCGCGGTCGTCAGCACGAGGTCGAAGACGACCAGCGCCGGTGGCCGCGTCCGCTCCCGCAAGTAGAGGAAGCTGCTCACCACCGACCACGCGGCCATCACGCCGAGGACCGTCCAGGCCAGCCACTCGCGCTGGTAGTGCCCGCTCTGGACGATCACGGTGCCGCAGGCGAACGCCCAGGTGAGCACGCGGAACGCGAGCACGCCGCGCCACATCGGCGTGATCGGGTCGGGCGTCCGCGCGGTGGTCATTCGTCTTCGTCGCCGCGCGTGGGGACCTCCGCCTTCGGCGAGCCCGGCTCGGCGTCGTTCGGCTGCGCGGCCTGGTCCTTGAGGACGTCCACCTCGGCCGGGTCCGGGTCGGTCTCGTGCAGCAGCGACCGGACGCCGGCGTTGAGCACCGCCAGCAGCGGCACGGCCAGCAGCGCGCCGGCGATCCCGCCCGCGACCAGGCCGGCGGTGATGGCGAGCACCACCGCGAGCGGGTGCAGCTTCACCGCCCGCCCGAGCAGCAGCGGCTGCAGGATGTGGCTTTCCAGCTGCATCACGCCGATCACGATGGCCAGCACGATCACCGCGCCGATGAACCCGTTCGTCACCAGCGCGATCAGCACCGCGACACCGCCGGTGATGACCGCGCCGATGATCGGGATGAACGCGCCGATGAACACCAGCGTCGCCAGCGGGATCACCAGCGGCACGCCCATGATCCACAGCCCGACGCCGATGCCGACCGCGTCGACCACGGCCACCGCGGCCGTCGCCCGCACGTAGCTGACCAACGACGCGAACCCGCGGCGCCCGGCGACGTCGACCCGGTTGCGGACCCGCCGCGGCACGGCGCGCACGAGGAACGTCCAGATGCCGTCGCCGCCGCTGAGGAAGAAGATCGTGATGAACAGCGTCAGCAGGAAGCCGGTGAGGATCTCGCCGACGGTGCTCGCCGTCGTCAGCGCGGTCGTCGTGATGGACGCCTGGTTGTTCTGGATGAAGCCGATCGCCTGGTTGATGAAGTCCTGGATCTGCTCCTGGCGCAGGTGCGGCGGACCGTTGAGCAGCCACTCCTTGATCTGGTTGAGGCTGTCGTTCAGCTGCTGCTGCAGCTGCGGCAGGCCGGAGGAGAACTGCGTGATGACGAACGTCAGCAGCCCGCCCAGCACCGCCAGGCCCGCGACCAGCACGATCGCCGTCGCCAGCCCGCGCGGGAACTTCACCGCGACCAGCTTCTGCACCGCGGGCGCGAGCAGTGCCGACAGCAGCAGGGCGATGGACAGCGGGATGATGACGACGGACAGGTAGCCGATCACCCACACCACGGCGTACAGCGCCGCGATCACGACGATGAACCGCCACGCCAGCGCCGCGCTGATGCGCAGGCCCCGGGGGATCAGCCCGGTGATGTCCTCGTGCTCCGGCAGGAACGGGTCTTCGCGTCGCGCGTGGCTCACCGGATCACCGTACTGGCAACACCGCCCGATTCGGCCGCTTTCCGCGGGCCGAGTCCGACACGCTCGGCAGCCAGGCGTGATCACCCGGTGTCAGGCCCGGTTGCACGCTGTGTTCTTCACACGATGGGGGCATCAAGTCGTGTCGAGGATGCGAGCCGTGTCGCGGATTTGATTAGGTCGCTTCCGCAACGGCAATCGCCGAACGATCACCCGGTTTCGAAGGAGACGCACCAGTGGTGGACCACGCGACGAACGAGGGGCAGGGCGCGAAGCGCGTCGGCCGGCTCGTGTCGCGTGCGCTGCTCGTGCTCGGTGGTGCCGTGGCCGGCACCGCCGCCGCGTGGCTCGTCTCCGGCGCGGCCGCCTCCGCGGACACCGTCGAGGTCGGCACCTCCTCCGTCACCCCGGTCACCGACGCCACGGCAGGCAGCCTCGGCGACGTGAACCACGGCACCGCGAACCTGGCGGGCGAGGCCGCCGGCGGTCTCGCCGACGCGGCGAGCTGCCACCAGGACGCGACGACGTGGAGCGAGCCGCAGCGCCCCTGCCGCACCGACGCCCGCACCCTCGAGCACGAGGTCTCCGAGCGCGTCAGCGACTCGGTGTCGGACCTCGCCGACGACGCGGTGCTGAGCCCGGTGGAGCGCACCCTCGGCGCGGCCGAGCACATCGCCCGCCAGCCGCAGGACACCCGCCAGGTCCTCGAGGAGACCGTCGCCCCGGCGCCGGCGCAGGACTTCGGCCACCAGGTGTGGCAGCTGCTCGACCCGGCCGGCCGCGGTGACCTGCTCACCGAGCTCCCGGCCATCGCCCCGGTCGAGCAGCAGGCGGTGACGCCCGATGTCGTCCCGGTGGCCGGGCCGGCCGCCGTCACGACCGTCGAACTCCCCGAATCCGTGCGCGCCGCCCTCGCGATGGCGAAGGCCGCCGCGCACGCCGACGGCACCGGTGCCGCGGGCCAGTCCCGCGACGGGCACCGTGACCTGCCGTCCCCGCTGACCCCGGCGCAGCTTCCGGTCGCGCCGTCCGTCCCCACCGCCCCGGGTGGCAGCACTGCCCCCGGTGGACACGTCGACGGCCCCAACTTCGGCGTCCCGTTCTGGACGACCGAAGCCGTCGATTCCGCCGTCGCGGCGATGAGCCGCGCCGGCCTGCGCACCACGATGCGCACCCCGGGCGAGCAGCCCGGCGTCACTCCTGACTGAACACCTCCCTGCACGGGTCGCTGACGCGCCCATGCCCGTCTTCAGCTGACGGCACCCGCGTCCGCGAAAACCCGTGACACGGCGGTGCGCCTTCGCGCGCCCGCAGAAAGTCCTTCCCCCTCTGGTGCGGCTCGGACGCCATCCCCCTTTCGACGAGCGCACCTCCACAAGCCCGCAAGGGAACCCGAAATAAAGGAGAAAAACCCCATGCAGACGTGGGCAAAGCGCGGACTCCAGACCGCACTTGTCACGGGTGGGTTGCTGATGCTGGGTACCGGCATCGCCTCGGCTGACGAGAACGTCAACCCCGACACCCCTGCCTCGCCGCTCGACCTGAACGTGACGGTTCCGATCCAGGAAGCCAACAACGCGGTCGGCACCCCCTTCGGCCAGCTGGACCTGCCCGCCGGGCAGACGGAGCTGAGCGCCAAGCCGGTCACCCAGGCGGCGAACCAGGCTGCCCAGCAGCTCGACGAAGCCAGCCCGATCAGCCAGAGCACCCTCGGCGGTGTCACCAAGGCCGACGGCGCGGGCGCGTTCACCCCGAGCCACAACAACCTCAAGGGCAACAAGGTCACCGGCGACGTCGTCGTCCCGATCCAGATCGTGGACAACGCGGTCGGCGTGCTCGGCGACGCGACCGTCCAGGGTGGCAACCACACCCAGACCTGGGACCACAACCAGGACATCGCGACGACCGGGCAGGACTCGAGCCTGGCGGGCAACGCGGTCGCCCTCGACTGGGCGCTCCCCGTCCAGATCGCCGGGAACGGCGGCGGTGTCGCCGGCGGCACCGGGCGCGTGACCGGTGGGTCGGCCAGCCAGAGCACCACCGAGACCGGTGACGTCGACACGAACGGCGACGGCTCGGCCCTCTCCGGCAACGTGGTCGCGGGCCAGTTCGCCACCCCGGTGCAGGTGACCGGCAACGCCGCTTCCTACCTGCTCGGCAACGGGCAGAGCCACGGCTACACCGCCGACACCGTCGCGACCTCCGGCGGCTCGCTGTTCAGCTCCGGCGACCAGGCCAGCGGCTCCGGCAACGTGGTCGGCGCGCCGATCGCCCTGCCGGTCAAGTTCAACTGCAACTCGGGCGCCGTGTGGGGCTCGCTGTCGAACTCCGACGGCTGCGACACCTCGGCCGACGCCACCGCCGGGGACACCCGCGAAGGCAGCCTGGGCATCCCGACCTACCTCGAGACGTCCGGCAACGACTCGTTCCTGTCCGGCAACGGCGGGGCGGTCTCGCTGTCCCCGATCGCGAACGTCGCGGGTGTCGCGGGCTCGTGGATCGGCAACGCCACGGCGGGCATCCCCGACGCCGGCAGCTCCTCCAGCACCGTCGACTCGGGTGGCTTCGTCAAGACCGCGGGCGACAACGCCAGCGGCTCGGGCAACGTCCTGAACCCGTCGGTCGCGCTGCCGGTCGAGGCCTTCGGCATCGGTGGCACCTACATCGGCCAGGCGAACGCGGCGCACGACAACACCACCGACGCCAACGCGGGCAACGGCAGCTACACCAAGGGCAACGGCTCCGTCCTCGGCGGCAACATCGTCAACACCCAGACCGCGGGCGCGCCCGAGGTCTTCGGCATCGGCGGCAGCCACATCGGCAACGCGTCCGGCACGGCGACCGAGGACAAGACGGTCACCGCCGGGGCGTACGACGGCACCCAGGGCGACAACTCGTCCGGCTCGGGCAACGTCGTGCAGGTGCCGGTCGGCCTGCCCGCCGAGGTCTTCGGCGTGGGCGGCTCGTTCATCGGCCAGGGCTCCGGCTCGGCCGACGAGACCAAGGTCGTCTCCGGCGGCGGCGGTGGCAGCACGCACGACGACAACGGCTTCCTGAGCTCGAACCTGGGCACCGTGCCGGCGTCGCTGCCGGTGCAGGTCGCCAACATCGGCGGCGCGTTCGTCGGCCAGGGCCACGGCAAGGGCTCGACCGACACGACGTCCAACGCGGGCGGCGACGTCACGGCGAACGGCCCCGCGGGCGCCGGCGCCGGCAACATCATCGAGGCCCCGGTCTCGCTCCCGGTGCTGGCCGCCGGCAGCGGTGCCGCCCTCGCGGGCATCGGCACCGGTGAGAACGACAACATCACCGACTCCTCGGCGGGCGGCGACGCCCTCACCGACGGCCGCGACGGTGCGCTGACCGGCAACATCGTGAAGGCCCCGATCGCGGGTGTCGCGCAGGTCTTCAGCGACGGCGTCGCGGGTGCGGCCCTGGGCCACGGCCTGGGCACCAGCGACACCATGTCGCAGGCGGGCGGCGACGCCACCACCAACGGTGACGGTGGCGCCGTGGCCGGCAACATCGTCGGCGCGGACGCGCTGCCGGTCGCGCAGGTCTTCGGGGACGCCGTCAGCGTGGCGGGTGTCGCCACCGGCACCGGAATCAACACGACGTCCGTGCAGAACGCGGGCGACGACACCACCTCGGGTGTCGAGGGCGCCATCTCCGGCAACATCCTCGACATCCCGGCCACGGCGATCGCGCAGCTGTTCGGCGACGCGGTGACCGTGGGCGGCGTGGCGCACGCGGTCGGCGACAACTCGCTGACCACGGAGAACGGCGGCGAGCCGGTCACCGCGGGTGACGGGTCGGCCCTGTCGGGGTACAACTTCTACCACGCGTTCGCGCTGCCGGTGCAGATCTTCGGCGTGCCCCTCGAGCTGCTCGGGGTCGCGACCGCGGAAGCGACCGACATGACGAGCATCGACGGGGAAGCCGCGGAGGCGGCCGACGCGATCGCGAACCCGGTCGAAGGTTCGGAGCTGGGCGCGAGCGAGCTGCCCTCGCTGACCGGTCTCGCCAGCGGCCTGCCGACGGCGGGGCTGCCCACCCAGGGCCTGCCCGCGCTGCCCACCGCGCTGCCGACCGCCGCGCCGCTCGGTGAGCGCGCCGACCTGCCGACCGGTGGCGGGAACCCGCTGTCCGGGCTGACCCAGCTGTCGCACCTCGGCAGCGTCGCCGCGATGCCGAAGCCGGCCCTGCCCAACACCGCGGCGCTGCCCGCCGTGACCGGGCTGTCGGCGCTGGGTGGTGCCCTGCCGGGCCACACCCAGCGGGCGGACCTGCCGACCGCGGGCCTGCCGATCGCGGCCCCGGCCCTGCCGGCCGTGCCTGCCCTGGGTGCCCTGCCCGGCTCCGCGCGTGCGGACCTGCCGACCGGCAAGCTGCCCGTCGCGCTGCCGGCGCTGCCCGCCCTGGGTGGCGTCCCGGCCCTGCCGGTCGCCCTCCCGGTGACCCCGGCCCTGCCGGCTGCCCCGGCGCTGCCGGCCGCCCCGGCCCTGCCGGTGAACGCCAAGCTGCCGGTGCTGGACAGCGCCGCCCCGGCCGCGCAGGTCCCGGCGATGTCGGGCCTGGACTCCACCGGTTTCCTCGCGAAGCTGCTGGGGCTGGTGAAGCGCAAGTAGTTCGGTGACGCCGGGTGGGGTTCAGCCAGAACCCACCCGGCCCCCGACCCCCGGCAGGCGCTCCACCGCGCCGCGAGGTCTCCTCGCACGGAGCGCCTGACATCCGATGGAACGCTCCTTCCCTGGAGACGGCGAGCCCCAGGAACCGATCAGGTTCCTGGGGCTCGTTCGTGTTCGGGGGAAGGTCAGGAGAACTGCAGGGACCGCTTCGCCAGCCCGTGCCAGAAGCCGTCGATCACCGTGCGGCCGGACTTCTCCTCCGCGGTCGCGCCGAGGGAGACGAACAGCGGCGCGAAGTGCTCGATCCGCGGGTGCGCGAGGGTCGCGGCCGGCGCCTTGTGCCGGAAGTCGAGCAGCGCGTCGACGTCGCCGCTGCGCACGACCTCGTCGCCCCAGTGGTCGAACTCGGCCGACCACGCGGGCGGCGTCCCGTCGGTCGCGCGGGCCATCCCGCTCAGGTTGTGGGTGAAGAAGCCGCTGCCGATGATCAGCACGCCTTCGTCGCGCAGCGGCGCGAGCTTGCGGCCGAGGTCGAACAGCTCCTGCGGGTCGAGCGACGGCATCGACACCTGCAGCACCGGCACGTCGGCGTCCGGGTACATCTCCACCAGCGGCACGTAGGCGCCGTGGTCGAGGCCGCGCTCTGGTGCGTCGTGCACCGGCGTCTCGGTCGAGCGAAGCAGCTTCCGCACCTTCTCCGCCAGCTCCGGGGCGCCCGGCGCCGCGTACTTCACCTGGTAGTAGCGCTCCAGGAAGCCCCAGAAGTCGTAGACGAGCGGCACGGTCGTCGTGGCCGCGATGGTCAGCGGGGCCTCCTCCCAGTGCGCCGACACGACCAGGATCGCGCGGGGCTTGGGCAGGTCGGCCGACCAGGCGGCGAGCTGGCGGGTCCACGTGGTGTCGTCGGCGAGCGGCGGCGCTCCGTGGCTGAGGTAGAGGACCGGGGTGCGGGTCATCGACGGCTCCAGTGTTTGAAAGTTCAACTACTAGAGACGACGCCGGCGCGCCTCCGGATATTCCTCAGGCGGCTTCGAGGTTCGCCGCGCAACGTTCCAGGGTGCGGATCGTCGTGCGGTAGTCGTCGTCGCTGATGCCGTCGATCGCCGACGCCCGGAAGGCTTTGACGCGCTCCTCGACGCGCGCGTGGGCTTCGCGGCCGGCGTCGGTGAGCTCGCCGTTCCCGGCGACCCAGCCACGCTCGCGCAGGTCGGCCACCTTCGGGGCCATCGACCCCTCCGCGGCGACGAACGGCGCCATGACCGAGTCGACCTCCTCCGGCGTGCGGGCGCCGAGGGCGATCGTGTTGAGTACCTGCCAATGCCGCCGGGTCAACGACTCCGCGTCGAGGATCCGGCCCATGGAGGATTCGAGAAGCTCGTGGAGGTGGCGCAGCCACCAGCCGAGGGGTTTCATGGAGACTCCTGAATGCTTGGGAACAACTACATGTAAAAGTACATGTAGTTTGGAGGTGGGGCAACCATGAACGACGCGGTGGCCGACGTCGAGCGCGCCATGATCGCGATCCGCCGCAGCCAGCAGCGGCGGGCGCTGAGCCGGATCGGCAAGGCGCGCGGCCAGGGCGCGCACGATCCGGTGCACGAACTGCTCGACGTCGTCGAAGAGCTCACCGAACGCGGCGAGGCCGGCACGGTGACCGCGTTGAGCGCGGCGATGGGCGTCGACCAGCCGCGCGCGAGCCGGCTGGTGGCGCGCGCGGTCGAGCAGGGCCTGCTCCGCCGCGAAGCCGATCAGCGCGACGGACGGCGTGCGGTGCTCGTGCCGACCGAGGCCGGCCAGGCGCACCTCGACCAGCTGCACGCGTTCCGGCGCTCGGTGTTCGCCGAGGTCATGGCGGACTGGCCGGAGGAGGACCGCCAAAACTTCGGCAGGCTCCTCACGGCCTTCGTCCGCGGGTACAGCGCGCTCGGCTAGTCGTGGGAGAGGTCGACGAACCGGCTGTAGTGCAGCTGGTGGGCGACCGTGATCGTCGCCGTCGGGCCGGCCCGGTGCTTCGCGATGATCAGGTCCGCCTCGCCCGCGCGCGGGTCGTCGCGCTCCCAGGCGTCCGGGCGGTTGACCAGGATGACGAGGTCGGCGTCCTGCTCCAGTGAGCCGGACTCACGCAGGTCCGACAGCATCGGGCGCTTGTCGGTCCGCTGTTCCGGACCACGGTTCAGCTGGCTGATCGCGATCACCGGGACCTCGATCTCCTTCGCCAGCAGCTTCATCTGCCGCGAGAACTCCGAGACCTCCTGCTGCCGCGACTCGACGCGCTTGCCGGACGTCATCAGCTGGAGGTAGTCGAGGACGACGAGCTTGAGGTCGTTGCGCTGCTTCAGCCGCCGGGCCTTCGCGCGGATCTCCATCATCGTCATGTTCGGCGAGTCGTCGACGAACAGCGGCGCCTCGGACACCTCGCTCATCCGGCGGGCCAGCCGCGTCCAGTCGTCGTCGGACATCTTGCCGCCGCGCATGTCGGCGAGGCGGATCTTCGCTTCGGCCGAGAGCATGCGCATGACGATCTCGGTCCGGCTCATCTCCAGCGAGAAGATGACGCTGGTCATGCCGTGCCGGATCGACGCCGACCGCGCGAAGTCCAGGCCCAGTGTCGACTTGCCGACACCGGGCCGGGCGGCGACGATGATCATCTGGCCCGGGTGCAGCCCGTTGGTCAGCTCGTCGAAGTCGGTGAACCCGGTCGGGATGCCCTGGGACTGGCCGCCGCGCGAGGCGATCGCGTCGATCTCGTCCATCGTCGGCTGCAGCAGCTCTTCCAGCGCGACGTAGTCCTCGCTGGTCCGGCGCTCGGTGACGTCGTAGATCGCGGCCTGCGCGCGGTCGACCACCTCGTCGATGTTCGCGCCGTCGGCCGCGGCCGCGCCGTAGCCGTACTGCACGATCCGGGTGCCCGCCTCGACCAGCCGGCGCAGCACCGCCTTCTCCGCGACGATCTCCGCGTAGTAGCCCGCGTTCGCCGCGGTCGGCACGGTCGCGATCAGCGTGTGCAGGTAGGGCGCGCCGCCGACGCGGCCCAGTTCGCCGCGCCGCTCCAGCTCCGCCGACACCGTGATCGGGTCGGCGGGCTCGCCGCGGCCGTAGAGGTCGAGGATGCAGTCGTAGATCGCCTGGTGCGCGGGCCGGTAGAAGTCGTCGGGGCCGAGCGCCTCGATGACGTCGGCGACCGCGTCCTTCGACAGCAGCATGCCGCCGAGCACGGACTGCTCGGCCGCGATGTCCTGCGGCGGCTGGCGGTCGAACCCGCCACCGCCACCCCCGGGACCGGGGTCGCTCGGCCCCGGGTCGGACTCCGCGTACATCGGACTGCGGTCGTCGGTCAGCGCCACCGCCCCGGACACCTCCTCATCGTGTCGAACACCCGTTCGAGTATGCCGGATCTTCGCTCTCGAAGCACGCGGCTCGATCCGCGTCACCCGTCCCCGGGCCCCTCCCCGATGATCGGCGACGACGTCCGTCAGCTGTCGCAGACACGCCTAGCGCCACCGTGAGTACAGGCCCGAGCGGGCACGCTAGATCCCCCGGAAGGCGGATGGCAATTCAGGATGGGGACCCTTCTGTGGACAACCTGGGGATGAATGGGGGTAACCAGTCACAGGTGGCGCGAGAGCTGTGGACAAGTTGGGGACAAGGTTGATCGGCTTCGACAAACCCGCAGGTCAAGCCCTGTGAACAAGGTGTGGAGAACTTCCCGGAAACTCGTTCGGCGTGTCGCGTGAAACCCGTTGTTCGGCGTGTCGTGGACCAGCCGGAGACCATTGGGTCACGCAGCCTGTGGATGAATATCACGGAGGGTAGAGCGGTAACCCGGAGGGCTGAACGGCCGGCGGATCAGGTCGCGGTGAGCCTGCCCTGTGCGCTGCGTAACCGGTCAGCGAGAACGCGCTGGTCGGCCGGGGTGAAGGCGATCCGGTTCTCCCCGCGGCCCGGAACCTCTTCGGTCAGCCATCGGCCTTCCGAGGTATCGATGTAGTTCACCGGGCGTTCGATCCGGTGCCGGGCGCCGGTGCGGCTGCGGGCCGCCACGTACAGGCTGCCGCTCCCCATTCGGCGTAGCGCCAGGATCCGCCGGAGCTCCTCGACCTCCTGCGAGCCCTCGGCCGGGCGGTCGTTGCGCAGCACCGCGAACCCGCCGTCGTCCCCGCGGGCGGTCCCCTCTAGCTGGCTCTTCGGCACCGCGAGCGGCGTGCCACGCCCCGGCGCCAGTTTCGGGATCTGGCCCAGGAAGTCGTCGAGCAGCTCACCCGGCCGGGTCGACTCGAGCACGACGACGTCCAGCTCTTCGTGCTTGGCCAGCACGAACGCCTCACCGCCGGCGCTGCCGGCCAGCAATCGGTAGCTGACCGGCTTGCCCTGGAACCCGCCGTCGACCCAGCCGTAGTACTCCAGCTGTGGCCGCGCGATCGCTTCGACCGTCGCGACGAACCCGGGGTGCATGCCGCGCGGGCCGAACAGCCCCGCCTTGGCGAGCTCGGCGTTGGCCCGCTCGTCCTCGGCGCGCTGGGCCTCGTCGCTGTACCAGGTCGGCGTCTCGGACAGCACCGTGTGCGGCTCGCCGCCCCGGCGCCTGATCAGGTTGATCAAGGTGCCGGTCGTGATGGTGACCTGCCTGTCCAGCACGCTTTCCCCCAGTAGGAATCCGAACCCGGTGCAGCTTCAGGAGCCGGGCGCGCCCATCTTGGCACGCGCCCGGCCGTCCCGCGTGCGCTACTCGCCGATGACCGGCGGGGCCGTCAGCTCGTCGGTCCCGAAGATGTCGTTCGGGTCGTCGCCGAGCAGGTACTTCGACGTGCGTTCCTCGTCGCCGCCGCCCTGGCCCTTGGCGCCGTGGCCCATGCCGCCCATGCCACCCATCCCGGTGGAACCCGTGCGCCCGGCCGCCGCGCCGCCCGCGCCCATCGCGCCGCCGGCCCCCATGCCGCCCCGGCCCGCGCCGGCCGCGCCCGCGCCACCCGGCAACCCCGCGCCGCTCGAGCCGCCGGGCCCGAAGCCCGCGCCGGCGCCCGGGCCGAAGCCGGCCGTCGGGTCGCCGATCCCGCCCGACCCGCCGGGGCCGAAGCCACCGCCGGGGACCGAGAAGTCGCCCGCGCCGCCCGCACCGCCGGGGCCGAAGCCGCCGGCCCCCGGGATCTTCGGGGGCGTGTAGCCCGAGGAGTGGGTGCCGTCGTTGAAGTTCGGCGGCGTGTAGGTGCCGCCCGGCGGGTTGGCCGGGTCGAACCCCGGGGGCTTGGTCGGGTCGAAGCCGGGAGGCTTGGTGGGATCGAAGCCCGGCGGCTTGCCCGGGTCGAAGCTGCCGCCGGGGACGTTCGGCTGGCCGGGGAAGGACGGCACGCCACCCGGGCCGGGCATGTTCACGCCGCCGGGACCGGTGCCGGTCCCAGTGCCGTTGCCGTTCCCGTTTCCGGTGCCCTTCCCGTCGTCACCCGGCTTCTTCTTGCCGTCCTTGCCGTTGTCGACGTTGACGTTCTCCTGCTGCCCCTTCAGCGCGGAGTACGTCGGCATCTTCTGGCCGTTGTCGTTGCTCGCCTTGTAGTAGGTGTTGAAGGCGTCGACGTTGGCCTGGCCCTTGGCGTTGTAGTCGCGGATCGCCCGGTCGGTGTCGGTCGTCCACGGCGTCATCGCGTTGAGCAGGTTGTTCTTCGGCGGGTCCTTCGGGACCTCCTGCACCTGCGCGTGCACCGTGGTGAACGCGTTGTTCTGCTCGCCGAGGTACTTGTCGGAGTCGGTGAGCTTGGTGCCCGAGTCCTCCATCCACACGCGCAGCGGGTGCGCGCCGGCGTTCTGCGCCGCTTCGGAGCCGCCGCCGGTCCAGGCCGCGTCCATCTCCTTGGCCAGGGCATCGATGGTGGTGAGCCGGTCGGCGTAGGCGCCCTTCAGCCGGCTCGCCGCCGCCTGCCCGTTCTGGATCGAGCCGGTGCCGGGACCGGTGGTGATCTGGTGCCAGATGTCGTAGCAGTCGATCTTGCGGTCACCCTGCACCGACGTGTGGTCGTCCGAGTGCGTGGTGGCCATGTTGTACGCGGCGAAGCCGCCGAGCAGGACCAGTTCCAGCATCTCAGCCCCCCATCAAGGTCTGGATCATCGCTTCGCCGAACTTCCCCGCGACCGAGCACGGGTCCGACGCGCCCGCGCCGTGGTCGTACTGGACCAGGATGTTGACCGCCAGCTCGTTGGTCACCCCGACGAACAGGCCGCACTTGCCGTTCTTGCGGTCGTCCAGCGCGGCGGCGTAGACGGCCGGGTACCCGTAGGCCTGCGACTCCTCGAAGTAGGCGTCGTTCGCCTTGGTGTCGTAGACGTCCTGGAGCCCGTTCTTGTTCGCCGTCACCGTGGTCACGTCGATCTGGTTGCCCGGGTCGGCGGCTTCCTGGAAGGTGCAGCTCGGGCCGTTGCCCGTGCTGCGCGGCGTGCCGTCGCCGAGGCTCAGCGTGGAGCGGCCGGCCGCGTTGATGGTGTTGCACGCGTCCGCGGTGATGTTCGCGGTGTTCAGCGGCTCCGGCACCCGCGGCGCGGAGTCGGCGGCGGACCGGGACGTCTCGCTGCTCGAGCTCGACTCGGCGGTCGCCGCCGGGTTGGCGGTGCCGCGGGTCTTGCCCGAGCAGCCCGCGACGGCGAGCACGGCGAAGACCAGCGCCGGGACGGCGAGGAGTCGTCGGTTCACGTGGCCTGGTTCCCCGTCTTCGAGAGGTCGGCCTGCGTGTCCGACTCCTTGGTGGTGATCTTCTGCTTCGCGGCCGTCAGTGCGTCGATGTAGTTCTTGACGTATTCCTGCATCTTGGAGTTCTGCTCGAGGAACGCCTTGCCGGACGGGTTGGCGAGCTTCTCCCAGTCACCGCTGGCGAACTCCTTGCCGGGCGCCTTGACGTTCGCCATCAGGTTGGCGTCGTCGTAGTCGCGCTTGAGGTCGGCCTGGAGGTCCTGCCACTTCTTGATCACGCCGTCGATCTTGTCGGCGTCGAACGTGAATCCCCCTCCGCCGGACGGCGCGGACATGTTGACCTCGTTACCCATCCGAGTGCGCTCCCTTCGCGTCCCGCTCCATTGTCCTACGACGGCGGTCCCCTGTCCGGGGTTCCCCCGAAACGCGTGAAGGCGGGCCGCCCACGAGGGAGCGACCCGCCTTGATCACGCGTACTGCCTTACTGCGAGGCCTTGACCTCGAGGCGCACGTCGACCTTGACGTCCGGGTGCAGCCGGGCGCCGACCGAGTGCTTGCCGACGGTCTTGATGTGCTCGCGCAGCTCGATGACGCGCTTGTCGAGCAGCGGGCCACCGGCCGCCTTGATCGCGTCGACGATCTCGCCGGCGGTGATCGAACCGAAAAGCTTCTTCGAGCCCTCGGCCGCCTTGCCGGTGAGCTGGATGGCGCCGAGGCCCTCCAGCGTCGCCTTGATCTCCTTCGCGTGGTCGAGGTCGCGGATGCGACGGCTCTCCTGCGCGCGCTGGATCGTGCGGACGTTCTTCTCCGCGCCCTTGGAGGCCACGATCGCGTAGCCCCGCGGGAGCAGGTAGTTGCGTGCGTAACCGTCCTTGACCTCGACGATGTCGCCGGGGCCGCCGAGGTTGGCAACGTCCGTGGTGAGGATGATCTTCGCCATGTCTCCTGCCCTCCCTTAGCGCGCGGTCGAGGTGTAGGGCAGCAGCGCCATCTCGCGGGAGTTCTTGACCGCGATGGCGATGTCACGCTGGTGCTGGCTGCAGTTGCCGGTGACGCGACGGGCACGGATCTTGCCGCGGTCGGAGATGTACTTCCGCAGCAGGTTGGTGTCCTTGTAGTCGATCAGTTCCGGGCGGCCCTTCTTCTCGGCCTTGCAGAACACGCAGACCTTCTTCTTGGGCTTGCGGATGGGTGGCTTGGCCACTGTCTACTCCTGGTAATTCAAATCTTTGTGGATGTGTACGAGATCAGAAGGGGGGCTCGTCCGAGAAGCCGCCGCCACCGCCGCCGGCCGGCGGGGCCGAGCCCCACGGGTCGTCGGCCGGCGCGCCGCCGCCACCGCGGTTGCCGCCGCCACCGCCGCCGCCGAAGTCACCACCGCCGCCGCCACCGCGGCTGACCTTGTTGACCTTGGCCGTGGCGTAGCGCAGCGAGGGCCCGATCTCGTCGACCTCGAGCTCGACGACGGTGCGCTTCTCGCCTTCCTTCGTCTCGAACGACCGCTGCTTGAGGCGGCCCTGCACGACGACGCGGGCGCCGCGGGTCAGGGACTCGGCGACGTTCTCCGCCGCCTGGCGCCAGATGTTGCAGCGCAGGAACAGCGCCTCGCCGTCCTTCCACTCGCCGGACTGCCGGTCGAGCGTGCGCGGGGTGGACGCGACGGTGAAGTTCGCGACCGCCGCACCGGACGGGGTGAAACGCAGCTCCGGGTCGGACGTCAGGTTGCCGACCACCGTGATGACGGTGTCTCCAGCCATCGGGGTTCCCCTCGGGCTCAGGCCTTGGCGGCAGCGGGCTTGGCCGCGGCGCGCTTGACCTCGCGACGCATGACCTTGGTGCGGAGCACGGTCTCCTGCAGCGACAGCTGCCGGTCGAGCTCCTTGACCGCGTCGGCCGAGGAGTTCAGGTCGAGCAGCGCGTAGATGCCCTCGGCGTGCTTCTTGATCTCGTACGAAAGGCGGCGGCGGCCCCAGACGTCGACCTTCTCCACGGAACCGCCCGAAGTGCGGATCACGTTGAGGAAGTTGTCCAGCGTGGGGGCGACCGTGCGCTCGTCGAGCGTGGGGTCCAGGATGACCATTACCTCGTAATGGCGTGACACAACCACTCACCTCCTATGGGCTCGCGGCCACGGGCTGTCCGTGGCAGGAGGGTTTGTCCAGGTAAGGCTACCTGGGGGTGCCTTCGGGCCCCGACGGCGGGGTCAGCTCGCGCGGCGCAGGACCCAGGTGCGGACGAGCCCCGCCGTGACGCCGGCCAGCACGATCACCGCGAGCAGCATCGGCAGCTGGACGTCGTTCGACGCGCTGTTCGAGGCGAGCGACTGCGCGTTGCCCGCGTCGCGGATGCCGGCGCTCTGGCCGCTCTGGTCGCCCTGACCCGCCTGCGGGGCGGACGCGTCGCCGGGGAGCGTCCCGTTCGCGGGGTACCGCACGCCCGGGGCGACGGCCGTGCCGGCGGTCGCCGTGGGGATGCCGCTGTAGTCGCGCATGGGCGCGCTGCCGCCCGTGCCGCCCGCGGTGCCCGGGTTCAGGTTGGAGAGGTTGCCCGAGGTGCCGCCGGGGACGTTCGCGGTGCCGCCCGGCGCGGTGCCGGTGCCGCCGGTGCCCTGCTGGCCCGGTGCGACGTAGTTCGTGGCGACCGTCGTCAGGCCGCAGCCCTGTGCGACGTGCGCGGAGATCGAGCTGAGGACCTCGTTCTTGGTGCTGTCCAGCACGCCGAGTCCGTTCGCGCCCTTGAGCGCGGTGGCGACGACGCCGCCGATCGCGGAGCCCGCGATCGTGCCGCCCGCCGCGTTCGGGACCTGGCCGACGGGCAGCGCGCCCTTGGCGGCGATCGTGTCGGCGAGGGAGTTCGGCCACACCGAGAGCGCGGTCCACAGGTGGGAGTTCACGTAGTCCTGCGCGCCCTTGCGGACCAGTTCCTTCACCGAGGAGCCCTGGATCGCGACGGTGTCGCCCATGCTGCCGTTCACCGCGCCGGAGCAGGTGCCGGCGAGCGTCGTGGCGGCGGAAGCCGTGCCCGTGGCGAGGAATGCGCCGCCGGTCAAGAACGCGGCGATGGCGGTGGCGGTCAGGATCTTCCGCACGTGCGGGTCCTCCAAAGCGTTACGGGGGCGTCGTTCCAGGCAACAGGATCAACGAAGGAGATACGCGAAAGATACTCGGCAGTCGGGTCAATTCGCAGCGGCCATTCGGCGGAGCACCCAGGTCCGCACGAGGCCCGCGCTGACTCCGGAGAGTGCCAGCACCGCGATCAACAGGGGCAGATTCGACCCGTCCGTGAAGCCGTCGGATGCGGACGGTAGCGCTTCGGCCCGGCCCGCCGTCTGGACGCCGGAGTTGCCGGCCGCGGACTGGTCGGGCCCGGTGAGCCCGTACTGCGGCGCGTAACCCGGGATCTGGCTGCCGTACCGGAGGGCGGGTGACGGCGTGAACAGCCCGGCCGTCGCGAACGGGATGCCGCTGTAGTCCCGCATCGGCGCGTAGCCGGTGCCGACGGTGAACGGGAAGCCGCCGAACACCGGGGTGCTGGAGAAGCCGGGCAGGAGCGGGCTGTTCGCCTCGGGGATCGGCGTGGTGCCCTGCGGGGTCCCGCCCTGCGGTGCGCCGCCGGTGCCGCCCTGGGCGGGCGGTTGCTGCTGGCTGCCGCCGGCCCCGGGCTGCGGCGACGACTGCTTGCCGCCGCCGTTGATCGTGTTGAGGCCGCCGGTCGCGGCCGAGTTGACGCCGTCGACGCCCTGGTTGATCGCGCTCGCCGCGGGCGCGCCGACGACCGGGACCGGCGAGACGACGGTGTTCACGACGTTCACGGTGACCTTGCAGACCGTGTTGAGCAGGCCCCCGACCGCGCTGGTCAGCACGGTGGTCGCCTGCCCGACGATGCCCAGGTCGACAGGCAGCGGCAGCCCGAGCAGGGTGCCCTGGATGTGGTCGCCGGGCTTCGCCGTGACGGTGCTGCCGCAGGGCACGGTCTTGGTATCGGCGGAGGCGGTGCCGGGCATGCCGAGCACGGCCGAACCCGCGAGCACGAACGCCGTCGCTCCGACCGCCGTTGCCCTCCGTGTCCGATCCCGCATGCTCGCCGCCCCTTGCCTCGTCGCCTCTCCCCAGGACAACGACGTTAAGGCAGCACGGTGACGCCCGCTCGCTCAGAAATGTCCGGCATTCGAGTGGAAGCGGGCGTCACGCTCAGTCGAATCAGGCCGGCTTGCGGCGGATCCACGCCCGGACGAGGGCCGCGGCGACGATCGCCAGCGCCAGCACCGCGAGCAGCATGGGCAGCTTCGCCGGCGGCGTGACGGCGGGCAGTGCCTCGGCCGTGCCGGACTTCTGCTCGTCGACCGTCGGGACCTGCTGGCCGGGGATGATCTGTGCGATCACCGGCGCCTGCACCAGGCTGCCGGGCAGCAGGGAGGCGTTGCTGAAGATGCCCGAGATCGCGTCGCCGGGCAGGCCCGCGTTGCCGGGGCCGGTGGTCACCGGGCCGGTGCTGTCGCCGGGCGGGTTCTGCCCCGGCGGCGTCGGGCCCGGCGGGGCCGGGGGCGCGGGCGGTGCGGGCGGGTTCGGGCCCGGCGGGAGCGGCAGCGGCGGCAGTTCCTCGGCCACGCCCTGCGTCACGCCGCCGACGGTGTTCACGACGCCCTGCGCGGCGGGGCAGACCGTCTTCGCCGCCGCGTCGCCGACCACCGGCACGTCGCCGATGCCGAGCGCGCGGACGGTGTCCCCCACCGGGAGGGTGAGCAGCGGGGCCGAGCCGTTCGTGTTCCGGGACGTGGAGTCGAGCCCGACGGTCAGCCGGTCCGGGGCGTTCAGCGGGGCGCCGGCGTCCAGGACCAGGCCGGTCTTCGCGTCGCGGGCCTGGCCGTTCTGCAGGGTGGCCGAGCAGTCGCCGCCGAGGGTCGGGCTGGTGTCCGCGCTCGCCACCCCCGGAGCGAACAGCGCGGCCGAAGCGGCGAAGGTGAATCCCAGTGCGGTGATCCGGGTGAACTGCTTCCCCATCGATGCCCTCCGGCAGTCGGACCAATCTGGATCACGGAACGCGCTCACGGTACTCCACGAGCGTCACCAACCGGTCCCACAGGCCAAAGATGCACCCGGAGTAGCGTGCTCGGCATGCTGATTGGCGCCCATGTCCGTGACGACGACCCGTTGACCGCGGTCGCCGAGCGCAAAGCCGACGTCGTCCAGTTCTTCCTCTCCGACCCGCAGGGCTGGAAGGCCCCGAAGCCGCACCCCCACGGCGAGGCCATCCAGGCCGACCCCGTCGAGGTGTTCATCCACTCTCCTTACCTCATCAACGTGGCTTCGCTGAACAACAAGATCCGGATCCCATCCCGTAAGAACGTCACGCAGCACGCGGACGGCGCCGCGGCGATCGGCGCGAAGGGCCTGATCGTGCACGGCGGGCACGTCGGGGCGAACGACGACGTCGAGGCCGGCCTGGACAACTGGCGCAAGCTCTTCGAGCGCGAGCAGGAGAAGGGCGGCTTCAAGGTCCCGATCCTGATCGAGAACACCGCCGGCGGCGAGAACGCGATCACCCGCGACCTCGAGGTCATCGCCCGGCTGTGGGACAAGGTCGGCGAGTTCGGCGCCGGGTTCTGCCTGGACACCTGCCACGCGTTCGCCGCGGGCTGGGACCTCTCGACGGCCGTCGAGAAGGTCAAGGCCATCACCGGCCGGATCGACCTGGTGCACCTCAACAACTCGCGCGACGAGTTCGGCTCGACGCGCGACCGGCACGCCAACGTCGTCGAGGGCGAGGGCACGATCGACCCCGAGGTGCTGGTCGAGGTGGCCAGGGCCGCGGGCGCGCCGGTCGTCGTCGAGACCCCGGCCGACGGCCAGGCGACCGACATCGCCTACCTGCGCGAAAAGCTGGGTTAAGCGGCCACGGTCCGGCGGCGGCGCCGGACGGCGTTCGGGACGACCACGTCCCGGGCGCCGTCGAGGAAGCCGCCCGCCGGGTCGTCGTCGCCCGCCGCCCGGACCAGGTCGGTGCCCGGCCGGTAGATCTCGCGCACGACCAGCACGCACAGCGCGGCGACGGCGAGGTCGCGGATGACGACCGCGCCGAGGAACCAGCCCTCGGGCAGGCCCTTGTGGTCGACGCCGAGGTAGTAGAACATCCGCGGCACCCAGACCAGGGCGTCGATCAGCATCCAGCCGAGCAGCAGCCGCCAGCGCGGGATCGCCAGCACGGCCAGCGGCACCAGCCACAGCGAGTACTGCGGGCTCCACACCTTGTTCGTCAGCAGGAACGCGGCGACGACGAGGAACGCGAGCTGGCCGACCCGCGGCCGCCGCGGTGCGGCGAGCGCGATGTACGCGATGCCCGCGCAGCAGGCCAGGAACAGCACGGCGACGGTCAGGTTGAGGTACGTCGGCGTCTGGTTCTTCTGCAGCACGCCGTCGAAGCCGGCCCAGCCCGTCGTGTACGAGAAGACGTTGTACAGCGAGTCCGGGTCCATCGGCCGCAGCGTGTTGAGCCGGAAGAACTCCCACCAGCCGCGGGTCGCGGTCAGGATGAAGGGCGCGTTCACCGCCAGCCAGGTCAGGACGGTCGCGGCCGCGGTCTTCCAGAACGGCGTGAGCTTCCCGGCGCGCAGGCACAGGAAGAACAGCACCCCGAGCAGGAACAGCGGGTAGAGCTTGGCGGTCGCGCCCAGGCCGAGCAGGAGCCCGGCGAGCAGCGGTTTCTTGCGCGCCCAGGCGAGCAGGCCGGTCGCGGTGAACGCCGTCGCGATCGCGTCGAAGTTGGTGAACGCGTGCACCAGCACCAGCGGCGAGACCGCCACCAGCACCATGTCCCACGGCCGGCGTTTCACCGTCCGGCCGGTCGCCCACACGGTCACCAGCCACGCCAGCGCCAGGAACAACGCCGTCAAGTCGAAGTAGACGGCGACCGGCAGCGCGCCGGGCAGCCAGCCGCTCTCGGCGATGTTCAACCAGCCCGCCGCGAGCTTCGCGTTCGCCCACTGGAAGAGGCCGGTGAACACCGGGTACTCCATGTACCGGGTGTCGTTCTCCGCCGTCTGCGAGCTCTCCTTCCACGACGTGTAGTACGGGAAGGTGCCCGGCCGGTCGAGCCGCTCGGAGCTGTAGAGCGGCACGATGTCGGAGTAGCACATCGCGACGAACGGGCGGCCCGCCCGCCAGTCGAGCTGGGTGGCGCCGCTGGAGTCCTGGTACTGCTGGATGCAGGAGCCCTTGCCGAGCCAGCAGAGCATCAGCGCGAGGGTGGCCAGCAGCAGGCCGACGCGCTGCGGCGACCAGAACCAGTGCCTGCCGACCGCCGCGTGCTCGCCGAGCGGACCGCCGAGGGGTCTGGTGACCGCCGCGGCGAGGGGCTCGTTCCAGCTCGGGACGACCCGTTCCGCCCGGGTAAGCGTCACGGGGCCGTCGTCCGGCTCGCTCGTGGTCTCCTCTGGCACGAGTGCGGATGTTAGCGGTCGGCGGCCGCCACCGAGGTGAAGCCGGTGATCATGCCGGTTTCGCGTAGTACGAGGCCAGGACCTCCGCGGCGGCTCCGCGCGTGACGATCTCCTCGCCGCCGTCGTCCTCGACGACCTCGATCCGCTGCCACTGCGGCAGCGGCAGCAGCTCCTCCAGCCGGGCCGAAACGGCCTCGCGGTGGACGTCCGGTTCGTCCCGCACGGCGCGCCCGGCCAGCACGATCCGCTCCAGGTCGAGCACCTGGACGAGGTCGGCGAGCCCGATCCCGAGGAAGCCCGCGGCGGTCCGCGTGTCGGGAGCCCGCTTGGCCATGATCTCGACGCAGCCGCGGCGCCCGCAGGCGCAGACGGGCCCGTCGAACGCGATCGTGGTGTGCCCGAACTCACCCGCGTTGGTCCGCGGGCCGCGGTAGAGCCGCCCGTCGATCACCAGGCCGACACCGATGCCGGTGCCGACCAGCACGACCGCGGTCGCCGTCGGCTCGCCGTGCGGCCACACCTGGGCGAACGCGGCGGCGTTGGTGTTCTTGTCGAGCGTCACCGGCAGCCCGGTGCGCTTCTCGAGCAGGTCGCGCAGGGGGACGTCGTGCCAGCCGGGCATGTTCGTGGCGTCGCGGACCACCCCGGCGAGGTGGTCCAGCGGGCCGACCGCGCCGAGGCCGAGGCCGAGCACGTCGAAGCCGTCGGCGAGTTCGAGCGCGCTCGCGCCGATGGCTTCGACGGCCTGCTCGGGCGTGAAGCCGACGGGCAGCGGGCCGCCCGCCGTCTCCTCCACCTCGCCGATGAGGTTGGTGCGCAGCACGCGGTACTCGTCGCGGTCGAGGCGCGCGCCGAGGGCGTGCCGGGCGCCGGCCCGGATGGTCAGCTGGGTGCGGGGCTTGCCGACCCCGGTCGAGGCCTGGCGCTCTTCGTCCAGCAGGCCGGCGTCGAGGAGCTCGGGCACGATCTTCGAGACGGCCTGCTGGGTGAGGCCGGTGCGTTCGGCCAGCTCGACGCGGCTGAGGCCGCCGGCGCGCAGGATGTGCGTGAGCAGCAGGGCGCGGTTGTGCTCGCGCACGTTGCGCAGGTTCACCCCGGTGTCCGCCATGGACAGGATCTTCCCACGGCTGGTCAATTAAGCAACACTGTTGTTTAATGAGGGTCATGAGTGACTTGCGCGTGGGCATCCTGGGGTACGGCATCGGCGGCCGCGTCTTCCACGCGCCGCTGGTGGCGGCGACGCCCGGGCTCACCCCCGCGGTGATCACGACGGCGAGCAACGCGCAGCAGGCTCGCACCGACCACCCCGGCGCCGAGGTCGTCCCGAACGCCGACGCGCTGTTCGAGCGGGCGGCCGACCTCGACCTCGTCGTGGTCAGCACGCCCAACCGCACGCACGTGCCGCTCGCGCTGCGGGCGATCGAGGCCGGGTTGCCGGTCGTGGTCGACAAGCCGTTCGCGCCGACCGCGCTGGAGGCCGAGCAGGTCGTCGCCGCGGCGAAGGCGGCGGGCGTCGGCCTGACGGTCTTCCAGAACCGGCGGCTCGACTCCGACTTCCTCACCGTCCGGAAGGTCCTCGAGTCCGGGAAGCTCGGCGAGGTCTTCCGCTTCGAGTCCCGCTACGACCGCTGGGTGCCGAAGCCCAAGGACAACTGGCGCGAGTTCGGCGACCCGGCCGAGGCCGGCGGCCTGCTCTACGACCTGGGCGCGCACATCGTCGACCAGGCGCTGCAGCTGTTCGGCCCGGTCACGCAGGTCTACGCGGAGACCGACCGCCGCCGCGCGGGCGTCCAGGTCGACGACGACGTGTTCGTCGCGCTGAAGCACTCGGGCGGCGTCCGGTCGCACCTCTGGGCGTCGGCGCTCGCCGGCACGCTGAACCCCCGGTTCCGGGTGCTCGGCGACCAGGCGACGTTCACCAAGTACGGCCTCGACGTGCAGGAACCCCAGATCAAGGCGGGCATGCGCCCCGGCGACGACGGCTGGGCCGTCGAACCCGCGTCGGACGCGGGCCGCATCGGCGTCGGCAACGACGTCAAGACGGTCCCCACCGAGACGGGCCGCTACGAGCAGTTCTACGCCGAGGTGCGCGACGCCCTGCGCGGCGAAGGCGCCTTCCCGGTCGACCCGGAGTCGTCGGTCGAGGCCCTCCGGGTGATCGAGGCGGCGCACCGCTCGGGCGTGGAAGGAACGGTCATCAAGCTCTGACCCCCGGTCTGGCCGTGACGCCGGTGTCCCCCAGCGCCGACGTCACGGCCTCTTCCTTCCCCGCTGCCGGTCCTGCAGTTCCTGCAGCCGCTGCTGGAACTGGCGGAACTGGTCCAGCTGCCGCTGATCGCCGGGGCCGACCTGGACCCGCTGGTCCTGTTGTTGTTGCTGCTGTTGTTGTTGCGGCTGCTCGACCTGGACCTGCACCCGGTCCTGCGGCGAGCTGATCGCCGCCACGCGGTCGAAGCGCTCGCCCGGCCGGCCGGACAGGTACAGCTGCATGAACCGGTCCCAGATCGGCCCGGCCAGCGTCGAGCCGAACAGCGGGGCGCCGTTCGGGCCGCGCAACGCCTTGTCGCCGTCGCTGCCCACCCAGACCGCCGCCGACACCGATGGCGTGTAGCCCACCATCCAGGTCTGCGAGTTCGCGTTCGCCGCCGACGCGGGTTCGTCGTTCTGCGGGGTGTGTTGCTGCGTCCCGGTTTTCCCGGCGCACTCGTGCCCGGCCGGGCAGCTCAGCCGCGAGAACTGGATCACCGGGGCCAGCGCCGCCGTGACGTTCCCGGCGATCTGCGCGCTCTTCTGCGGGTCGTTGTCGGCGAAGGCGTCGGTCGAGCGATCCTTGGCCTCGTAAGCGGTTTCGCCGTTCGCGTTGGTCACCTTCTGCACGAAGTGCCGGTCGCGCTGGACGCCACCCGCGGCGAAGGTCGCGTACCCCGACGCCATGTCGGCCGCCGTCACCTGGGTGCCACCGCCGCCGATGGAGATGTTGTTGTCGCCGGTGAACAGCTTGCTGCGGCCGCCGTTTTCCGACGTCCGGATTCCCGCTTCCTGCGCCGCTTCCGCCACGCCGGACGGCTTGGTGACGTTGAGGACCATGTCGTAGAAGACGGTGTTGGTGGACCGTTGCATGGCTTCGGCGACGGTGCACTGCTGCGAGCAGCTGCTGCTGTCGCCCGCGTTGCGGATCGGCAGGTCGACGCCGGGGAACGTCCGCGGTGACGTGCCGTCGAAGCGCGCGTCGAGGCCGCGGCCGAGCTTGAGGAACGCGGCCAGGTCGAACGGTTTCATCGACGAACCCGGGTTGTGCGGCTCGTCGGCCCAGTCGCGGCCGGCCTGGTCCTCGCCGTTCGGGCCCTTCACGATCGCGTCGCCGCCGTAGTAGGCGAGCACCCCGCCGGTCTTCGGGTCGACGGCGACGAGCGCGTTGAGGATCCGGTCGTCGGTCTGGTCGGCCATGCCCTCGGCGACGGCCTTTTCCGCCGACTGCTGGGCCCGCGGGTCGATGGTGGTGAACACCTGGAACCCGCCGGCGTAGTACTGCTTCTCGTCGATGCCCTGCGCGGCCAGTTCGGCCTTGACCTGCTTCTTGATGAACGGGTTCAGCGCGCCGGCTTCCCGGCTCTCCTTCAGCGGGATCGGCGCCGGGAACTTCGCCGCCGCGCGCTGGGCCGGCGTCAGGTAGCCGTTCTTCTGCATCCGGTCCAGCGCGGTGCTCCAGCGGCTCATCGCGACGGCGGTGTTCTCCGAGCGGCCCGGCTGCTGGATCAGCCCGGCCAGCAGCGCGGCCTGCGAGTAGTCCAGCTGCCCGACGTCCTTGCCGAAGTAGGCCTGCGCCGCGGCCTGGATCCCGTAGGCGCCGCGGCCGAAGTAGATGATGTTGAGGTAGGCGGTGATGATGTCCGCCTTCTCGTAGGTCTGGTTCATCTTGAACGACTTCGCGAGCTCGACCCACTTGCGGGTCAGCGTCGGGTCGTCTTCGCCGGAGGCGTTCTTGATGTACTGCTGCGAAATCGTCGACCCGCCGCCGGACCCGCCGGTGACCTGGTTGTAGGCCGCGCGCAGGATGCCGCCGACGTCGAAGCCGGAGTTGGTCTCGAAGGACGCGTCTTCGGTCGCGATCACGGCCTTCTTGACGACGTCCGGGATCTGGTTCGCCGCCAGGATCTGCCGGTTGCCGCCGGTGGGCACGTCCTTGCCCATTTCGGTGCCGTCGCTGTAGAGGTACGTCACGGCCTGGCCCTGCGCCTGCGCGACCGTCTCCGGCGAGGGGACGTCGACGGCGAGGTAGGTGATCAGGAACGCGATCGCGGGAACGGCGAAGAAGAGCCCGGCGGCGACGTAGGCGATCCGCCGGACCCGGCGCCAGCGGCGCCGCCGCAGGTCCTGGCCGGTGAGCGGCCGCGGCCGCCGGGGCGGCTCACCGGGACGCGGCCGCCGGATCGGCACGGTCGGCGGATCGTCCGGCTCGGTGCCGTTGTGCGCGTGGTGGGTGATCAGCTCGGGCTCGGCGCCCAGCAGGCCGGGGCGCGGCACCGGCCGCCGGGTCCGTCGACGCGGGACGTGCTGCCGGCCGGGTGACGTGCGGTCGTGGTTCACGGGCCGTCCTCCACGGTGGGCTGCGGGCGCAGTCCTCTCGAAGAGGACACGGACCGCGGCCCACCGTGGTTCAGCCCGGCTAGTTGTCCGGCGCGTCGGAGTTCGTCGTCGTCTCCTTCGACGTCGGCGTCTTCGTGTGCTTCGGCGTGCTCTCCTTCGACGACGACTGGTTGTGGCCGTTGTCGTCGTTGTTGCCGCCGCCGTTGTCGCCCTGGTCGCCGCCGTTGTCCGGGTTCTCGTTCGTCGGGGTCGCGTCCGTCGTCGTGGCGACGTCGGACGACGGCGGCGGGACCTCGCCGCCGATGCGGTCGACCTTGTCGAACCGCTCGCCCGGCTTCCCGGTCAGGTACAGCGAGAGGAACTTCTGCCACATCGGGCCGGCGATGGTCGAGCCGTAGATCGGCGAGTTGTTCTTGCCGTGCAGCGGCTTGTTGCCGTCGCCACCGACCCAGGCCGCCACCGAGACCGACGGCGTGTACCCGACCATCCACGTCTGCGAGTTCGCGTTCGCCGCCCACGACGGCTCGCCGGCGACCTTCGTGTGCTGCTGCGTCCCGGTCTTGCCGGCGCACTCGTGGCCGTTCGGGCACTTCAGGTGCGAGAAGTCGATGACCGGCTTCAGCGCCTCGGTGACGTTCCCGGCGATCTGGCGGCTCTTGTCCGAGTCGCTGTCGAACGCGGCCTTCGCGTCGGTCGGCGCCTCGTACGCGACTTCGTTCTGGCCGTTGGTCACCTTGAGCACGAAGTGCCGCTGCCGCTGCTGGCCGTTCGCGGCGAACGTCGCGTACGCCGAAGCCATGTCCAGCGGCGTGATCTGGGTTTCGCCACCGCCGAGGGAGATGTTGTTGTCCTTGGTGGAGATGATCGACTGGCCGCCGTCCTCCTTGACCTCGACGCCGGCCTCCTTGGCGGCTTCCTTGACCGGGCCCTGCTTGGTGTCGTGCAGGACCATGTCGTAGAACACGGTGTTCGCCGACCGCATCATCGCTTCCGAGACCGTGCACTGCTGCGAGCAGGAGCTGCCCGGGCCGGCGTTGCGGACGACGCGGCCGTCGAAGACGCGGTTGTTGGAGCCGTCGTACGTCGTGTCGAGGCCCTTGCCCATCTTCAGCAGCGCGGTGAGGTCGAACGGCTTCATCGACGAACCCGGGTTCTGCGGCGTGTCCGCCCAGTCGCGCCCGGCCTGGTCCTGCCCGTTGACCTGCACGATCGGCTTGCCGCCGTAGTAGGCGAGCACGCCGCCGGTCTTCGGGTCGACGGCGACCAGCGCGTCGAGCAGGTTGTCGTCGACCTGGTTCTCCAGCGCCTCGGTGGCGGCCTTCTCGGCGGCCTCCTGCGCCTTCGGGTCGATCGTCGTCTGCACGACGAAGCCGCCGGAGTAGTAGCGGTCCTCGGGGATGTCGTGCGCGGCCAGCTCGTTCTTCACCTGCTGGACGACGAACGCGGGCGGCGCGCCGGCCTGCTGCTTGCTGTCCTCCAGGGGGATCGGCGTCGGGAACTGCGCCGCCGCGCGGTCGGCCGCGGTGATGTAGTTGTTCTTCACCATCCGGTCGAGCGCGGTGTTCCAGCGGTCGTGGGCGACCTTGGGGTTCTCCGAGCGGCCCGGCTGCTGGATCAGCCCGGCCAGCAGCGCGGCTTCCGAGAACGTGAGGTCCTTGGCGTCCTTGTGGAAGAAGGCCTGCGACGCCGCGCCGACCCCGTACGCCCCGCGCCCGAAGTAGATGATGTTCAGGTACGCGGTGATGATGTCCTTCTTCTCGTACGTCTGGTTCATCTTGAAGGACTTGGCCAGCTCGGTCCACTTGCGCGTCAACGTCGGGGCGTCGTTGTCGGTGGCCTTCTTGATGTACTGCTGCGAAATCGTCGAGCCGCCGCCCGTGCCGCCGGTCGCCTGGTTGTAGACCGCCCGCAGCAGGCCGCCGACGTCGAAGCCGGAGTTGGTCTCGAACGAGTCGTCCTCGGTCGCGATCGCCGCGTGCTTCATGACGTCGGGGATCTGCTCCGGGGTCAGCAGCACGCGGTTGCCGCCGCGCGGGACGTCCTTGCCCATCGGCGAGCCGTCGGCGTAGAGGTAGGTCACCGCCTGGCTCTGGTTCTGCGCGACCTCGGTCGGCGACGGCACGTCGACCAGGAAGTACGTGATGACGAACGCGATCGCGGGGAGCACGAAGAACACCCCGACGAACGCGTAGGCGACCCGCCGGATGATCTTCCAGCGGCGCTTCTTGCGCTGTTCCGGCGTGAGGACCGGCTTGCCGTCGTCATCGGGCTGGACGTCGTCGACCGGCTCTTCGTAGGCGTGGTGCGTCATCAGCTCGGGGCCGCCGCTCATCGGCGGCGGCTCGGGCCGGTACCCGCGCGGCGGCGTGTACGGCTGCTGCGGCGGTTGCTGCTGCTGCCACGGCTGCTGCGGCCGGCGCGGACCCTGGCCGGGCGGCGGACCCTGGGGTGCGCGACGGCGCGGATCGGGTCCCTGGCCGGGCCAGGAGCGGGATCGATCGTCGGGCACGGTGCAGTCCTCCAGTGTGCGCGGGCAGCCGGAGTCGCCGCCCCCTTCTGGAAAGGACGCGCGTGCATCGCCCGGGTTGCGGAAACGATCTTCCTGAAACGCTTCAGGGCCCTCCGCGCGTTCGCGGAGGGCCCTGAAGGAGGACGCTGCTACCCGGGCCCGGCGCCCGGTGGCGAGGCGAGCCCGCCACCACCTCCGCCGAAGGTGTTCCCGGTGCCCGGGTCGATGCTCGTGATCGGCGGCCCGGGCCGGGTGCGGGTCCGCGACGGCGTGCTCGTCTCGGTGTCCGTCGGCTCGGTGCTCGGCTGGGTCTCCGTCGTGGTCGGCGGGGTCGTCGTGGTGGGCGTGTCCGACGGCTTCTGCTGCGTCGTCGTCACGTCGTTGACGTCCTTGCCGATCGGCTGGACCTTGTCGAACTTCTCCGCCGGCTTGCCCTTGAGGTAGAGGTTCATGAAGTTCTGCCACGTCGGGCCGGCGATGGTGGCACCGAAGATCGGCTTGTTCTTCGGGTCGTGCAGCGGCTTGTTGCCGTCGCCGCCGACCCAGACCGCGGCCGACACGGACGGGGTGTAGCCCACCATCCACGTCTGCGCGTTGCGGTCGGCGTACGACTTCGGGTCGTCGGCCTTCGCCGTGTACTGCTGCGTACCGGTCTTGCCCGCGCACTCGTGGCCGCTCGGGCACTTCAGGTTCGAGTGGTTGATGACCGGCTTCAGCGCCTCGGTGACGTTGCCCGCGATCTGCTGGCTCTTCGACGCGTCGTCGTCGAACGCCGGGTTGGTCTTGATGTTGTTCTGGTCGAACTCCACCTCGTCCTGGTTGTTCGTCAGCTTCGCGACGAAGTGCTGCTCGTGGTACGTGCCACCGCTGGCGAACGACGCGTAGGCGGCCGCCATGTCCTCCGGCGTCACGGCCGTGCCACCACCACCGAGGGAGATGTTGTTGTCGTCGGTGTAAAGGACGCTCTTGCCCTCCGGCGCGACCTTGACCCCGGCTTCCTTCGCCGCTTCCGCGACCCGGGACGGCTTCGTGACGTTCAGCACCATGTCGTAGAACACGGTGTTCGCCGAGATCTCCATCGCCTTGGCGACCGTGCAGTCCTTGCCGCAGCTGGCGCTGTCACCCGCGTTCCGGACGACGCGGCCGCCGAGCACCCGGTTGTTCGAGCCGTCGAAGGTCTCGCCGAGGCCCTTGCCCATCTTCAGGAACGCCGTGAGGTCGAACGCCTTCACCGACGAACCGGGGTTGCGCGCCTGGTTGGCCCGGTCCTGGCCGATCTGGTCCTTGCCGTTGGCGTCCTTCACGGTCTCGGGACCGCCGTAGTAGGCGAGCACCCCGCCGGTCTTCGGGTCGATCGCGACGAGCGCGTTCAGCAGGTTCTCGTCGGTCTGGCCCTTCATGCCGTCGGCGGCGGCCTTCTCGGCGGCGTCCTGGGCCGCCGGGTCGATCGTGGTGTAGATCTTGGCGCCGCTGGAGAACAGCTTGTTCTCGTCGTAGCCCTTCGCCGCGAGCTCGTCCTTGATCCGCTGCTGGACCTGGTAGGTCAGCTTGCCGGAGTTCTGCTCCTTGTTGGCGTTCTTCGGGATCGGCGTCGGGTACTGGAAGGTCGCCCGCTCGTCCGCGCGCAGCCACTTGTTGGCGACCATCTGGTCCATCACGTACGCCCAGCGCTTCTGCGCGTACGCCTGGTTTTCCGAGCGGCCCGGTCCCTGGATCAGGCCGGCCAGCAGCGAGGCTTCGGACGCGTTGAGGTCCTTGGCGTCCTTGTTGAAGTACGCCTTCGCGGCCGCCTGGATGCCGTTCGCCCCGCGGCCGAAGTAGACGATGTTCAGGTAGGAAGTAATGATCTCTTCCTTGGACTGCTGGTTGTTCATCTTGAACGACTTGGCCAGCTCGGTCCACTTGCGGGTCAGCGTCGGGGCGTCGTTCTGCGTCGCCTGCTTGATGTACTGCTGGGAGATGGTCGAACCACCGCCCTGGCCACCGGAAACCTGGTTCCAGACCGCGCGCAGGATGCCGGTGACGTCGAAGCCCGAGTTGGTCTCGAACGTCGCGTCCTCCGCGGAGTACACCGCGTGCTTGACGACCTCGGGCACCTCGCCCGGCTTGAGCAGCTGGCGGTCACCGCCCGGCGGCAGCTCCCGGCCCATCACCTGGCCGCTGGCGTCGTAGTAGGTGATCGGCTGGTTCTGCAGCGACTTGATGCTCTCCGGCGTCGGCACGTCGACCAGGAAGTACGTGATGACGAACGCGATCGCGGGGACGACGAAGAACAGCCCGACGCAGGCGTACGCCACCCGCCGGACGATCTTCCACCGGCGCTTCTTGCGCTGTGCCGGCGTGAGGACCTTCTTGCCCTTTTCGTCGAGCTCCTCCTGGGGCTCGACGTCGTCGGCGAACTCGTTGAAGGCGGCGTCGTCGTAGCCGTCGTCGTACGGGTCGCGGCCGAAGTCGTCGGTGCCGTTGTGCGCGTGGTGGGTGATCAGGTCCGGCTCGCGCTCGGGCGGCGGCGCGGGGCGCCTGCCACCCGGGGGCTGCCGGAAGCCCTGCGGCGGCGACCCCGGCGGACCCTGCTGGGTGCGCTGCTGCCCCGGCGGCACGGCGCGCCGCGGCGGCATGCCCTGCTGGCCCTGCTGACGCGGGCGCTGCGGCCGTCGCGGCGGCTCTTCACCGGGCCATTGGGGGCCGCCTTCGTCGCCGGAGGGCCACTCGGGCGACCCGCCGCGCGGGTTCCCGCGGGGCGGGGTCCCACGCTGGGGCCGGCGGGGGGCTTCTTCGCCGGGCCACGCCGGTCCGGGGTCTTCCCCCGGCCACGGGCCTGACTGGGCACGGCGAGGTGCATCTGGCTCCTGGCCGGGCCAGGAGCGGTTGCGGTCGTCGTTCACGAATGGGCCTCCCAGACCGGCGCCCGGTGCTGCGCCGTTCTGCGCTCTTCAGCGGTTGTGATCCAGCTCACCGGCCCGCGGTCCTTCGCGGACCGTCGGCCGGTTCCCCCGTGCCGAGGACGTACGACCGGACCAGGTGGTTCCAGTGGCACGCCCGGCAGACTTCGACGTCGTACACGGTGAACTCGGCGAACAGGCCGGCCATCCTGGCCAGCTCTTCGGGGGTCCTCGCCGAGCCCGCGACGTGCTTGAGTTCGTCACCGTAGACCCAGGACACCAGGGTCAGCGGCTCCTGGCGGCAGATCGGGCAGGGCTGGTCACCGGCCCGGCCGTGGAACTTCGCCGCCCGCAGCAGGTACGGGCTCGCGTCGCAGGCTTCGTAGCTGCCGACGCGCCCGGAGCGGACTTCGGCCAGCAGCGCACGGCGCTGCAGCGCGTAGTCCACGACCTGCCGCTGGTTAATCACCAGGACAGAGTACGGGCTCTTCCTGTGTCGTCCACGCCCCCTAGCGCGAGCGGCCCCGCGACCGGGGCGGACACGCCGGACGTTCGATAACTCTCCGGTGAATTTCCCCCACTCCAGAGTGAGGAGCCCCGTTAGCTTCGCCACTTCGATGTATCGGCGCGATATAGTGGCTGAGTAGGTTGGATCGAGGCGATCATTCGGAGCAACGCGGTTCGTCTCGGTTTGTTCCCGGAAGGGGGTGCGGTGTGCTGGAGTTCGCGATCCTGGGTCTCCTGCACGAAGCGCCCATGCACGGGTACGTGCTGCGCAAGCGGCTGAACGAGACGCTCGGCACGTTCCGGACGTTCTCCTACGGCTCGCTGTACCCGACCCTGCGGAAGCTGCTGCGGGCCGGGTACCTGGTCGAAGAGCTGGACGAGGCCGACGACCGGGCGTGGTCGCGGCGCGGACGGCGGGTCTACAAGCTCACCGCGGAGGGCAAGGAGCGCTTCGGGGAGCTGCTCGGCGACGCCGGGCCGCAGACCTGGGACGACGAAGGTTTCGGCGTCCACCTGGCTTTCTTCTCGCGGACCCCGGCCGACGTGCGGATGCGGATCCTCGAGGGCCGCCGCCGCCGCGTCGAAGAACGCCGTGAGGGTTTGCGGGCGGCGCTGGCCAGGGCCGAGGAGAAGATCGATCGCTACACCCGCGAGCTGCACCGGCTGGGGCTGGAGACGAGCGAGCGGGAGGTGCGCTGGCTCAACGAGCTGATCGCGCACGAACAAGCCGAACGGCAGGGTCCGGAGACCTGAGCCGCCCGGCCCGGGCCGCAGCGTCGCGGCACCAGACCTACTGAACAGACATAGATGAAGGAGAAAACCCCATGGGCGAGAACCGCCGCGTACGGGTGGCCATCGTGGGCGTCGGCAACTGCGCGGCGTCGCTGGTCCAGGGTGTCCAGTACTACCGCGACGCGGACCCGGCCACCCGCGTCCCCGGTCTGATGCACGTCGACTTCGGCGGCTACCACGTCCGCGACATCGAGTTCGTCGCCGCGTTCGACGTGGACGCCAAGAAGGTCAGCCGTGACCTGTCCGAGGCGATCTTCGCCTCCGAGAACAACACCATCAAGATCGCCGACGTGCCGCCGCTCGGCGTCACCGTCCAGCGCGGTCACACCCACGACGGGCTCGGCCGCTTCTACCGCGAGACGATCGAGGAGTCCGACGAGACCCCGGTCGACATCGTCGCCGCGCTGCGCGAGGCGCAGGCCGACGTGCTCGTGTCCTACCTGCCGGTGGGCTCCGAGGTGGCCGACAAGTTCTACGCCCAGGCCGCGATCGACGCTGGCGTGGCGTTCGTCAACGCGCTGCCGGTGTTCATCGCCTCCGACCCCGAGTGGGCCAAGAAGTTCACCGACGCCGGCGTCCCGATCGTCGGCGACGACATCAAGTCCCAGGTCGGCGCCACGATCACGCACCGCGTGCTGGCCAAGCTGTTCGAGGACCGCGGCGTCCAGCTCGATCGGACGATGCAGCTCAACGTGGGCGGGAACATGGACTTCCTGAACATGAAGGAGCTCGAGCGGCTCGAGTCGAAGAAGATCTCCAAGACCCAGTCCGTGACGTCGCAGGTCGACCGCGAGCTCGGCAAGGGCAACGTCCACATCGGACCGTCGGACTACGTCCAGTGGCTCGACGACCGCAAGTGGGCCTACGTCCGGCTCGAGGGCCGCGCGTTCGGCGACGTGCCGCTGAACCTGGAGTACAAGCTCGAGGTGTGGGACTCGCCGAACTCGGCGGGCATCATCATCGACGCGGTGCGCGCGGCGAAGATCGCGAAGGACCGCGGCATCGGCGGCCCGATCCTGTCGGCGTCGTCCTACTTCATGAAGTCGCCGCCGGAGCAGTACGACGACGCGACCGCCCGCGACGCCGTCGAGAAGTTCATCCGCGGCGAGGTCGAGCGCTGATCCTCCGCTGAGCAGAAGGCCGTCACCGCTGGTGGCGGCCTTCTTCGCATGGTGGACTAAACCGGTGGGGCGGGGTGGGCGTTGGCGGGGCGTGAGTGCGAGCGTGGGCGAGAGCGCGCCGGGGGATCTGGGCGCGCCGACGTTCCACGACCTGTTCCGGGAGCACTTCGCCCAGATGACGCGGCTGGCGCACCTGCTCGGCGCGGACGACGCGGAGAACGTCGCCCAGGAGGCGTTCGTCAAGCTCCACCAGCGCTGGGACACGCTGTCCGACCACACACGCGTGGCCGGCTACCTCCGCACGACCGTGGTGAACATGTCGCGGTCGCGCACGCGGCACCTGCGCGTGGTCCGGCGGACGCCGCAGGAAAAACCACCGGACGAGCTGTCGGCCGAGGTCAGGGCGGTGGCCAACTGGGAGCACGAGCGGTTGCGCGAGGTGCTGGGGAATTTGTCCCGTCGCCAACGCGAGGTGCTGGTGCTTCGCTATTGGCTGGACCTCAGTACGGCGGGCATCGCGGAGACGCTCGGGATCTCCCCGGGCACGGTCAAGGCGACGACCCACCACGCGATGGAGAACCTGCGCAAGCACCTGGGGGAAGAGCCGGGAGGTGAGCGATGACCGACCTCGAGCGCAAGCTGGCCGAAGCACTGCGCGGGCAGGCGGAGGAAGTCACGCCCAACCTCGACGCGGCGTGGGCGGAGCAGCAGCGGAGGCAGGGCCGGCCGAGGCGCCGTCGGCTCACGGTGGTGGTCGCGCCGCTGGCCGCGGTGCTGGTGGTGTTGACCAGCGTGCTGCTGGCGACCCGGGTGAACACCGACCCCGCCCCGGCGCCACCGGCGAACCCCGGCGAACCGTTCACGCTGCCGAAGCCGCAGCACCAGTCGATGGCCGGTCTGCTCACGCGCAGCAGCCCCACGGCACTCACGGAGTTCGCGGGGCAGACCGACAGGTGGCAGGCGTGGGCCTTCGCCGCCGTGGCGGTGGCGAACCCCGGCCAGGACCTGCTCTGCGTCGCGGCCGTCCCCGTGGGGCAATCCCTCGACAGCGCGGCTCCGCAATACGGGACGAAGTCGCCGCAGTGCGTGCCCCTCCGCCCGGGCGGAGCGAAGACCGTCCTGGCCGGATACGTCGGCGAGGCTGATGGGCCGTTGCCCCCGGGCAAGGCGGTCTACCTGCTGGAATCGACTTCGAACCAGCTCCGGCTGTTCGATGCGAACGGGGACCTGAGCCAGGGCAAGTGGGTTGGCCGGGCGGCCTCCTCGTACCAGCTGTTCCTGGCCGATGTCGTGCCCGGCTCGCCGCCCGCGCGCGCCGAAGTCAGCTGAGCCCGAGTGCCCCCGGCAAGTCGGTGATCTTCTCCACCACCGCCGTGGCCTGCTTCAACACCTCGTCATCCGGCGGGAAGTGCGGGTTCGGCACCGCATAAACGGCCATCCCCGCCGCCAGCGCCGACCGCAACCCGTTGGTCGTGTCCTCGACGGCCGCACAATCCGAGGGCGCCACGCCCAGCAACTCCGCCGCCCTCAGGTACACGTCCGGCGCCGGCTTCCCGGCCCCCACCTGCTCGGACGACACCGCCGCCCCCACCGGGAGCCCCGTCACGTCCAAGAAGCCCTTGATCAAGATCACCGGCGACGAGCTCGCGATGGCCACCGGCCACCGTGCCGACACCTGCCGCACGACCTCCACCGCGCCCGGGATCAACGGCGGCTCGGCGGCGTACCGCGCCGCCATCCGTTTGACCACCAAAGTCGCGATCTCCGGCGGGGACAACCGGGCGCCCAGCTCCTCCACCAGGTACCGCGCCCACTCCGGGGTGCTCATCCCCTGCTGCGCGCGCGTCGCCTCCGGCCGCCACGTGCCGCCGTGCTCGGCGACCACCGCGCGGCGCACCTCGTCCCAGATGCGCTCCGAGTCCACCAGGACGCCGTCGAGGTCGAAGATCACCGCTTCCATACCCCGAGCCTAGCCTGTGAGCCGACTTACTTAGCTACCCTTACTATTTTTTGTTAGCCTTGCTAAGTGACTTCTCCGATCACCGATCTCGCCCACCGGCTGCGGCCGCTGGTCTTCCGGCTGTACCACCAGGTGCGCCGGCAGACGCCGCAGCTGTCGCTGACCCTCACCCAGGGCTCGGTGCTGAGTGAGCTGGTCAACGGCGGACCGCGGCGGATGAGCGCGCTGGCCGAGTTCGAGCAGGTGAAGCTGCCGTCGATGAGCGACGTCGTCAGCCGGCTCGAACGCCTCGGCCTCGCCACCCGCACGCCGGACCCCGCCGACCGGCGGGCCGTGCTCGTGGACGTCACCGACGAGGGCCGCCGCTTCTACGCCGAGACGGTGGCTGCCCGCGAAGAGTTCCTTCGCGAACGGCTCATCGCCATGGACGACACCGACCGCGCCGCGATCGAAGCCGCCCTCCCGGCTCTCGCCAAGTTGCTCGTAGACACCAAAAAGGAGGAACTGATCAGCGATGAGCGCTGAACACCACTCGAGCCTGCTGGACGCCGTCAAGGGCCAGCCCAAGCAGGTGTGGATCACCGCGTTCGCCGCGGTCATCGCCTTCATGGGGATCGGGCTGGTCGACCCGATCCTGCTGTCCATCGCCAAGGGCCTGGACGCGACGCCGTCGCAGGTCACGCTGCTCTTCTCGTCCTACCTCGGCGTCCAGGTCGTCGCGATGCTGGTCACCGGCGCGGCGAGCGCCAAGTTCGGCCCGAAGAAGACCGTCCTGGTCGGGCTGACGCTGATCGTCGTCGCCACCGCGCTGTGTTCGGCCGCCGGCTCGATCGAGCAGCTCGTCGGGCTGCGCGCGGTCTGGGGGCTCGGCAACGCGTTCTTCATCGCGACCGCGCTTTCGGTGATCGTCGGCGCCGCGACCGGCGGGCAGTCCGGCGCGATCCTGCTCTACGAGGCCGCGCTGGGTGTCGGCCTGTCGGTCGGCCCGCTGCTGGGCGCGCTGCTCGGCAGCATCTCGTGGCGTGGCCCGTTCCTCGGCACCGCGATCCTGATGGCGGGCGCGCTCGTGCTGTGCGCGGTCTTCCTCAAGAGCGACAAGGGCGAGCGGCGCGCCCCGATCAAGCTGCTCGACCCGCTGCGCGCGCTGAAGCACACCGGCCTGCTGCGCACTTCCGTCGCCTCGGCGCTCTACACGGCCGCGTTCTTCGCCGTGCTGGCCTGGTCGCCGTTCGTCCTCGGCTGGAACGCCATCGCCGTCGGGCTGGTCTTCTGCGGCTGGGGCCTGTGCGTCGCCGTCGCCGGGGTCGCCCTCGCGCCGCGGCTGGCCGCCAAGCTCGGCGAGCGGCACGCCGCCGCGGCCGCCGTCTTCGGCTACGCCGTGCTGATGCTGGTGCTCGCCGTGCCGAGCAAGCCGGTCCTGGTCGCCGGGATCGTCGTCTCGGGGCTGGTGTCCGGCCTGCTGAACACGCTGTTCACCGGCACCGCGATGTCGATCAGCGACGCGCCGCGCCCGGTCGCGAGCGCGGGCTACAACTTCTGCCGCTGGCTCGGTGGCGCCGTCGCCGCGACGCTCGTCGGGCACGTCGCCGAGTGGTTCGGCTCGCCGCAGGCGCCGTTCATGGCCTCGGCCGTGCTGTGCGTGATCGCCGGTGGCCTGCTTTCGCTGCGGGAGAAGAAGGCGGACCCGCACTCGGTGCCGCAGGAGGCCGCGCTCGTCGGCGAGGAGTTCTGAGGGGAACGCCAGTACACCAGGTGTTCATCTGAATGTCTGGAATGGCTGGTTTTGGGAGCTTAGGTTCGGTTCGTTCCCGAACCCCACCATGGAGGCGTTGTGCTCGACCGCCTGCTCCCGCTCTTCCCCGCCCACGCCGGCGGCCGGTCCCCGATCACCTGCGAGTACCGCTGCGGAAACGCGTGCGCCCACCCCGAGGCGAACGAGTCCGCGAACGAGTACTTCGGTGACGTCGTCAAGGACATCTCGCGCCGCCGGGTGTTCCAGGCCGGTGCCGTGCTGGCCGCCGCCGCGGGTGGGTTCGCCGCCCTCTCGGGCACGGCGGCGGCCGCGCCGCTCCGGAAGCCGCGGCCGCCGCGCCCGGTGCCCGGCACGGACTTCGAGCCCGTCCCGCCGAACAAGCTCGACCAGGTCAGCATCCCCGCGGGCTACGACCAGCGCGTCGTCGTGAGGTGGGGCGACCCGGTCGTCGCCGGCGCCCCGAAGTTCGACTTCACCAGGCAGACGGCGGCCGCGCAGGCCAAGCAGTTCGGCTACAACAACGACTTCGTCGGCCTGATCCCGCAGGACCCGCTGGGGCTGACCAACCTGCTCGTGGTCAACCACGAGTACACGACCGAGGTCCACATGTTCCCGGCCGACCAGTACGACCCGGCGAACCCGACCGAGGAGCAGGTCAAGATCGCCTGGGCCGCGCACGGCCTGTCGGTGCTGCTGACCCGCCGCGACCCGGTCCACGGCGGCCTCGAGGTCGTCCCCAGCCGGTACGGCCGCCGGATCACGCTCGACACGGTCTTCGAGGTCCGCGGCCCGGCCGCCGGCTCGAAGTACCTGAAGACCTCGGCCGACCCGAGCGGGCGCAGGGTCCGCGGCACGCAGAACAACTGCTCCGGCGGCGTGACGCCGTGGGGCACGGTGCTCTCCGGCGAAGAGAACTTCGACCAGTACTTCGCGAACTCCGACAAGGTCACCGACCCGGTCGTGGCCGCGCGGCTCAAGCGCTACACCGTTGGCACCGGCACGAGCACCCGCAAGTGGGAGCGCTTCGACAAGCGCTGGGACGTCTCGCAGGAGCCCAACGAGCCGAACCGCTTCGGCTGGGTCGTCGAAATCGACCCGAACGACCCGGACTCGACGCCGGTCAAGCACACCGCGCTCGGCCGGTTCAAGCACGAGGCCGCGAACGTCAAGATCACCGCGGACGGCCGGGTCGCCGTCTACTCCGGGGACGACAGCCGGTTCGAGTACATCTACAAGTTCGTCTCGAAGGGCAAGTACAAGCCGGGCAACAGTGCCCACGCGCGGCGGCACAACTCGGCGCTGCTCGACGAGGGCACGCTGTACGTCGCCCGCTTCACCGGCGACAGCCCCGGCGAGATCGACGGCACCGGCAAGCTGCCGGCGGACCACGAGTTCGACGGCACCGGCGAGTGGATCCCGCTGGCCAGCGGCGAAAAGTCCTTTGTGGACGGATTCACCGCCGAAGAGGTCTACGTCTTCACCCGCCAGGCCGCCGACAAGGTCGCCGCGACGAAGATGGACCGGCCGGAGGACATCGAGCCGAACCCGGTCAACGGCCGGATCTACGCGGCGCTGACCAACAACACCGACCGCGGCGCGGCGGGCAAGGCCGGCGTCGACGAGGTGAACCCGCGCAACGGCAACAAGAACGGCCACGTCCTCGAGTGGGAGGAGAACCGCGGCGACGCGGCGTCGACGCGCTTCGCGTGGCGGCTGCTGCTCGTCTGCGGCGACCCGGCCGCGGCCGACACGTACTTCGGCGGCTTCGACAAGAGCCTGGTCAGCCCGATCTCGTGCCCGGACAACGTGGCCTTCGACCGGCACGGCAACCTGTGGATCTCCACCGACGGCAACGCGCTCGGCGCGAACGACGGCCTGTTCTCGGTGCCGGTCACCGGGCCGGAGCGCGGGCAGGTCAAGCAGTTCCTCTCGGTGCCGGTCGGCGCGGAGACCTGCGGCCCGGTCGTGACGGACGACCTGGTGCTCGTCGCGGTCCAGCACCCGGGCGAGAACGCGGCGAGCTCGGCGAACCCGACGTCGCACTGGCCGGACGGCGGCACCGCCCAGCCGCGGCCGTCGATCGTTTCGGTGTGGAAGAAGGGCCGCTTCGGCCTGCCGGGCCGCATCGGCGAGCGCTGACAGGTCACTCACGACCCCGCAGGTTCACTCTTAAGTGGACGGTTCTCGGCCGGTGCGGGCCCCGGCGCCGCGCCATAGTCGAGGCATGGTCCGTTCGGCGCGCGTGGTGGCAGTGGCGGTGGTGGCGTTCTCGGGGACGGTCGTACCCGCGGCCGTCGCCGATCCGCCGCCCGCGTGCGGCGGGATCGCGGCCAACCCGAGCGTCGAGGAGACCGCGCGCAACGGCGCCCCGGACGCCTACGTCTTCACCCCGGCGGCGCCCGTGCCGCCCGGGACGCCGCCCTCGAAGGCGCCGAGACTGCTGACCGAGCAGGCCTTCGCCGTCGACGGGCTCCGGTCGGCGGTGATCCAGACGCCGGACGGCCGGGCCAGCACGGCCTACTCGACCGAGAAGTTCGTCCCCGGCGGCGTCTACACGCTCAGCGTGTCGACCGGCTCGTACGTGCCGGAGGCCGGACCCGCGACCGGGCTGCGCTTCTTCGACGTGAACGGCGCCCAGGTCCAGGAGACCAAGCTCGTCGCCGACCACTTCGCCGGAGACGGGCAGCTGGTCAGGCAGGACTTCCCGGCGGCGACGGCCCCGGCGAAGGCGGCGGCGGTGAAGTTCTTCGCGACGACGAGCGCCGAGCGGCTGCGCTGGGACTGCGTCGACCTGCAGCTCGCGGCGTACTCGGTGAAGAAGGAAGTGCAGAACCCGGCGACCGGCGGGTGGGGCCCGTTCGCGACGGTCACCGCGGGCGAGACCGCGCACTACCGCGTCACCGTGACGAACGACGGCACCCAGGACCTGAGCGGGATCACCGTGCTGGATCCGTGGTGCGCCGGGACGTTCGAGCCGTTCTCGCTCGCGGCGGGCGCGAACAAGGCGCTGACCTGCGACCACCCGAACCTGACGGTGGCCGACACCGGGCACGTCAACACGGCGAAGGTGACCGGCGTGCAGTACCCGGGCGGCACGCTGGGCGACAAGACGGCGTCGGCGACGATCACCGTGCTGCCCCCGCCGTCCGTCGCGAAGATCGGCGACTTCGCCTGGGCGGACCGCAACCGCGACGGGATCCAGGACCCGGACGAGCCCGGCGTCGCGGGCGTAAAGGTGACGCTGAAGGACGGCGCGGGCGGCACGGTCGCCACCACGACGACCGACGACAAGGGCAAGTACGGCTTCGAGAAGCTGAAGGACGGCACGTACCAGGTCTGCTTCGCGGTGCCCTCCGGCTACGCGGTGACCAGCAAGGACGCGGCTCCGGACGACCGCGATTCGGACGCGGGCCCGGACGGCTGCACCGCACCGCGCACGGTCGGCGGCCCGTCGCACGAGGACTTCACGGTGGACGTCGGCCTGGTCACGCCGACGAACCGGATCGGCGACCTCGCCTGGTCGGACACGAACGGCAACGGCCTGCAGGACGCGGGCGAGCCGGACCTGGCGGGCGTCAAGGCGGTGCTGAAGAGCGGCGACAAGGAGATCGCGAGCGTGGTGACGGGCCCGGACGGCGCGTACGGCTTCGACGGTCTCGAGGACGGCAGCTACCAGGTGTGCTTCACGGCGGAGGGCAAGCACCCGGCGCCGAAGGACGCGGGCGACGACGCGAAGGATTCGGACGCGGACCCGGCGACGGGCTGCACCGACCCGCGGCAGCTGGGTCCCGAGAAGCGCGAAGACCGCACGGTCGACGTCGGCTTCGCGTAGCTACGGTGGGGGCATGACGGATCTTCCCCTCGCCCTCGTGACCGGCGCTTCCCGCGGCATCGGCAAGGCGGTCGCCCACCAGCTGGCCCCGACCCACCGCCTCCTCCTCGGCGGCCGGGACGCTGCCGTCCTGGAGGCGCTGGCGAAGGAGCTCCCGGGCGCGAAGCCGTGGCCGGTCGAGCTGACCGACCCGGCCTCGCTGGCCTCGGCGGTCGCGGGAATCGAGTCGCTGGACGTCCTGGTCCACTCGGCCGGCGTCGCCCGCCTCGGCCGGGTCGAGGAGGCGACGGCTCAGGCGTGGCGGGACAACTTCGAGGTCAACACGCTGGCGGTGGTCGAGCTGACCCGGATGCTGCTGCCGGCCCTGCGCGCGGCCCGCGGCCACGTGGTGGTGATCAACTCCGGCGCGGGCCGCAACGCCCGCCCGGGCTGGTCCCCGTACGCGGCGAGCAAGTTCGCGGTCCGCGCGTTCGCCGACGCCCTGCGCGAGGAGGAGCCGGAGATCCGCGTGACGTCGGTGTACCCGGGCCGCACGGACACGGAGATGCAGCAGGAGATCTTCAAGGGCGAAGGCCGCGACTACGACACCTCGCACCTGCTGAAGGCGGACTCGGTGGCGACCGCGGTGGTGACCGCGGTGTCCGCCACCCCGGACGCCCACCAGACGGAGGTCATCCTCCGCCCGCGCTGACCAGCCCGGCCCCCGCCCTCTCCTGGGGGGCGTCCCCGAGTCCATTCTATCGGCGAGGGCCGACAAACCCGGCCCGCCGACGCTGCCGGCCCGGAGTTGTCCACATCCGCGCGAGCCTGTGGATCAGGCCCGCAGCCGGGCGGCGGTCTCGGCCACCCCGGCCTGGACCTTCGCCCGATCGACGCGAGTCGACTCTCCGTCCGCCACGACCTGCTCGCCCGCGACCCACACGTCCCGGACCCGCCGCGACCCCGCCGCCCACACCAGGTTGGACAGCAGCTGCACGTCCGGCACATCCAGGCCGCATGCGAAGGCCGGGTCGTCCAGGTCGATGTGCACCAGGTCGGCCCAGCGGCCCGGCTCCAGCGCGCCGATGTCGTCTCGCCCCAGCGCCGCCGCGCCGCCCCGGGTCGCCAGCAGGAACACGTCCGCGGCCGTCAGCACCGTCGAATCGCCCGTCGCCAGGCGGGCGAACATCGCCGAGAGCTGCAGCTCTTCCCACAGGTCGATGTCGTCGTTCGACGCCGGTCCGTCCGTCCCGAGACCCACCGCGACCCCGGCCGCACGCAGGTCCGCGACACGCGCGATCCCCGAAGCCAGCTTCGCGTTCGAACCCGGGCAGTGCGCCATTCCGACGCCGTACTGCGCGAACAGCGCGATGTCGGCGTCCGACAGGTGGATCGCGTGCGCCGCCAGCACTCGGCCGTCCAGCATGCCCAGCTCACGCAGCAAAGCCGGCACCGAACCGTGCGAGGCGCGAACCGCCGCATCCTCCGCGGCCGCCTCGGCGACGTGGATCTGCACCAGCGCACCGCGCGAAGCAGCCGACTCCGCCGTCGCCCGGAGGCCCTCCGCCGACAGCATGTACGCCGAGTGCGGGCCGTAGCCCAGCTCGATGCGGTCGCCGTGGCCGAAGCGCAGGCCGTCCGTGTCGATCCAGCGCTCGATCGCCGCCAGCTGGGCCTGCCAATCGAGGCCCGGCAGCTCCATCACCGGCGGCGCCACCAGCACGCGGCCGCCCGTCGTGAGGACCGCGTCGACCAGCTGCTCGCCTTCGAAGTACATCTCGGCGCTGGTCGTGACGCCGTGGCGCAGCATCTCGACCGAGCCCAGCAGCATGCCGGTGCGGACGTCCTCGGGCCGCAGCTTCGCTTCGGCGGGCCAGATGATCTCGTTGAGCCAGGGCAGCAGCGGCAGGTCGCCGCCCATGCCGCGCAGCAGCGTCATCGGGCTGTGCGCGTGCGTGTTGACCAGGCCGGGGAGCAGGATGCCGGTCAGGGTGGTGACCGGTGCGGCGGACCCGGGGGCGGTGGCCGCCGGTCCGCAGTAGGAGATGCGCCCGTCGGCGTCCACATCGACGACCGCGTCACGCAGGAGCGAACAGGACGCGTCGGCGGGGAGAACGACAGGGGCGTGGAAACGGCGTTGCATCTCTGGATACTACGCACCCTGGATTACGAGACGACTCCACTCCGCCACGCCCACGCCGCGATCTCCACGCGGTTGCGCGCGCCGATCTTGCCCTGCACCGACGCCAGGTGCGTCTTCACCGTCGACAGCGACAGGAACAGCTCGGCGCCGATCTCGGTGTTCGTCAGCCCGCGCGCCGCCGCCTTGACGACGTCCATCTCCCGCGCGGTCAGCGGCTCCGAAGGCGGCGCGACCTGCGACCGGGCCGGCCCGCCGTCGAAGTGCTTGAGCAGCCGGACGGTGATCTGCGGCGACACCAGCGCGTCCCCGCGGTCGGCCGCGCGGACCGCCTCGATCAGCAGCGCCGGGCCCGCGTCCTTCAGCAGGAAGCCGTGGGCGCCGTTGCGCAACGCCGTGTGCACGTACTCGTCGAGGTCGAACGTCGTGACCACGACCACCTTCAGCGGGTCGGCCACGTCCGGGCCGGCCAGCTGCCGGGTGACCTCCAGGCCGTCGAGGCCGGGCATGCGGATGTCGAGCAGGCAGACGTCCGGGCGCAGCTCGCGGGCCTTCGTGACCGCCGAGACGCCGTCCGCGACGTCGGCGACGACCTCGATGTCGTCCTGGGCGTCCAGGATCATGCGGAAGCCCATCCGCACCATCTCCTGGTCGTCGGCGATCAGTACCCGGATCACTCGTCCCCTTCCCCGGCGGCCAGCGGCAGCCACGCTTCGACGCGCCAGCCGCCGTCCGGGCCGCGCCCGGCCGACAGCCGTCCCTTGAGCAGCGCGACGCGTTCGCGCATGCCGACCAGACCGTATCCGCCCGACCCGCCGGCCGGCCGCCGCGCCGTCTCGTGGCCGTTGTCCGTCACCCGCAGGTGCAGCTCGTCGCCCTGCACCTCGGCGAGGACGAACGCGTCCGTCGCGTCCGAGGCGTGCTTGCCGACGTTCGTCAGGGACTCCTGGACCAGCCGCAGCGCCGAGCGGCCGACCTCGTGCGGCAGGTCCGGCGGCAGGTCGAGGTGCATCGACGTCGGCACGCCGTGGTTGGCGCCCTCGACCAGCTTCCGCAGGTCGGCGCCGAGGTCGGTGGTGGCCTGCTCGCTGAACTCGCTCGACCCGGCCGGCGCGTCGCCGCGCATCGAGCGGACCAGCCGCCGCATCGCGGCCAGCGCCTCGACGCCCGCGTTCTCGATCCGCTCCATCGCCTCGACCGCGACCTCCGGCTTCTGCGAAGCCATCAGCCGCGCGGCCTGCGCCTGCACGACGATCCCGGTGACGTGGTGGGCGACGACGTCGTGCAGCTCGCGGGCCAGCGCCATCCGTTCGGCGGTCTGCGCGTCGGCCACCGCGGACTGGACGACCGTCGTGCGCTCGGAGTCCCGGGACCGCAGCATCAGGCCGACGGCGATCGAAATGCCGAGCAGCAGCGCGGCGGAAAAGGCCAGGGTCGACAGGATCTGCGGGTCGGTTTCCAGGCCCGCGGGCTTGTTCGAGTTGACGATCGCGGCCAGCGCCACGACGGCCGACAGGATGCCGATCCGCGGCCACGACTGGCTCAGCCCGCGCGCGCGGGTCAGCGTGACGATCACGCCCATCGCCGCGATGACCTGCACGAACGGCACCCCGCCCGGCATCGGGTAGTCGTAGCGAAGGTGCAGGAACGGCGTGACGAGGGCGGACAGCAGCAATATCCCGGCGATGCCGAGGAGCGCGTCGGCGGGCCGGCGCGGGGCCAGCACCGCGATCACGGCCGCGGCGAGCGAGCAGAACAGGATCGGGAACCCGCGGGCGTTGCTCGAGTACGTGTAGCCGAACTCGAAGATCAGCGCGAAGCCGAGCAACCCGATCAACGGCCACTGCCCGAGGGCCAGCTCGTTCACCCGCTGCAGCTTCCGCGTCCGCGGATCGGCCTTCGGCCGGCGGTCCCGCAGCGTGATGGCGGGCACGACCGGGCCGAGGAGCAGCAGCAGGCCGAACACCAGCCCCTGGGTCGCCGTGCCGCCGTCGATGTCGTTGACACCCCGGTACCGGCCGAAGAGCGCGACCAGGCCGCCGACGACCAGGAAGCTGACCACGCAGAACGCCACGCCCGCCCGCGCCCGCCGGGTGACGTAGTAGACCATCAGCACCCCGGCCACGACCTCGGTGATGGTGATCTTCGGCAGCACGCTGGAGTACGCGGGGATGCGGAACGCGTGGATCCAGAGCGTGGAGAACACCAGCACCACGCCACCGGCCACGCCGGCGACGGCGGCGCGCTTCTGCGCCCACTGCGCGCAGGCGACCATCGCGAAGATGCCGGGCAGCAGCCCGAAGTCGATGAACTTGGGACCGTGGTCGTCGAGCGCCGCCTGCGTCGTGAAGACGACGTCGAAGAGCAGGGCGGCGAACAGGACAGCCGAAGGCACGCCGATGCGCCGCACCAGTGCGGCGGCGCGGGCGTAGAGCGTTTTCGGCGGGGGCGCGGCGGTCACAACGTGACGTTAGAGGATTCGCGCGCGTTCGCACCTTGGCCGAGTGGCCCGCGCTCCATCGGCCGATCGGCCGATGCGGTACCGGCCGTGACTGGCCGTCTGCCCGAAGTGGACACCCCCGGCTCTCCGCGAAGCTCGTCGGCGTCAAGATCCGAACCGACAGGGAGAACGTGGTGGACCCGAACACTCCACAGTGGACGAATGGGCCGGTGCTGTCCGGCCGTGGGCTCGTGAAGCGCTACGGCGCGCAGTACGCCCTGGCCGGCATCGACATCGACATCCAGCCGCGGGACGCCGTCGCCATCGTCGGGCCGTCGGGCTCGGGCAAGACGTCGCTGCTGCACGTCCTGGCCGGGATCCTCAAGGCCGACGACGGGCAGATCTTCCTGGCCGGGCAGCGGATCGACCACCTCGGCGAGAAGAAGCGCAGCGAGCTGCGCCGCACCGAGTTCGGCTTCGTCTTCCAGTCGGGGATGCTGGTCGCGGAGCTGTCGGCCGAAGAAAACGTCGCGCTGCCGTCGCTGCTGGCGGGGCTCGGCCGCAAGGAGGCCATCGAAGCCGGCCGCCAGTGGCTCTCGCGCCTCGGCCTGGCCGGCAAGGAGAAGCGCCGTCCCGGCGAGCTGTCCGGCGGGGAGGCCCAGCGCGTCGCGATCGCCCGGGCGCTGACCCACCGGCCGAAGGTCATCTTCGCCGACGAGCCGACCGGCGCGCTCGACACGCGCACCGGCCGCGACACGATGGACGCCCTGCTCGGCGCCGCCCACGAGACGGGCGCCGCGGTGATCGTGGTGACCCACGACCGCGAGCTGGCCGAGTCGATGCCCAAGACCGTCGCCATCCGCGACGGCCTGATCGCGACGAGGCTGGCGGCGTGAACTCACTCCAGATCGCCCTGCGGGTGCTGAAGGTCGACCGGCGGACCCGGACGTCGGCGATCCTCACCGCGATCGGGGTGGCCGTCGCGACCGGGCTGGTGCTGCTGCTGGCGACGCTGCCGTTCGCCACGCAGAACCGCGAACAACGCGCCCTCTGGCAGGGCGAGCACTTCTTCAGCCGCGGCTCCGACGCCCCGGCCAAGATCGTCTTCAACTCGGCGAAGGACTACTTCGACGGGCAGCAGATCATGCGCGTCGACGTCGCGCTGACCCCCGGCACGATGGCGGCCGGAGTCGCGCTGCCGCCCGGGGTGCCGCAGCTGCCCGGACCGGGCGAGACCGTCGTGTCGCCGGCGCTCGGCCGGCTCCTGCAGGGCCACCCGGCCGATCAGCTCGGCGACCGGTTCGGCAAGCCCGTCGGCGCCCTCGGCGAGGACGCGCTGCGCTTCCCGGAGCAGCTCGTCGCGCTCGTCGGGCACACCCCGGACCAGATGCCCGAGAACGCCAACCCGATCGCGGGCTTCCCCGGCGGGAAGGCGAGCCCGGATCCGCTCCTCATGCTGCTGTCCTGGGTCGGGATCATCGTGCTGCTGGTGCCGAGCCTGGTGCTGGTCGCGTCCTCGGCGCGGCTGACCGCGGCCCGGCGGGAGCGGCGGCTGGCCGCGATCCGGCTGGCCGGGGCGACGCCGGGGCAGGTCACGAACATGGTGGCCGCCGAGACGACGCTGTCCGCGGGCATCGGCGCGCTGCTGGGCCTGCTGATCAGCCCGGCGCTGCACGGCCTCGCGTCGTTCGTCCCGTGGGCCGGGGGCACCTGGCTCGCGTCCGACTTCGCGCTCCCGGTCGGCCTGACGGTGTTCATCGTCCTGGCCATCCCGGTGCTCGTCGTGCTCGCCGGTGTCCTCGGCCTGCGCCGCGTGCTCAAGAACCCGCTGTTCGCGACCGGCGGCCACACGAAGAAGCCGTTGCGGTGGTGGCGCTTGCTGGCGCTGCCCGCGGCCGGGTTGTTCTTCCTCGTCGCGGTGACGACGGCGAAGGACTCCGGCGGCATCACGATGGTCATGGCGGGCCTGTTCCTGCTGGTCGGCTCGGCCGCGGTCGTCGGGCCGTGGGTGACGTCGGCGGTGGGCGGCACGTTCGTCCGGATCTGGCGGCGCCCGTCGGCGCTGCTCGCCGGCCGCCGGCTGCGTGACGACCCGAAGGGCGCCTACCGCGCCTCCGCCGGGATCGTCCTCGCGGTGTTCGCCGGCTCGATGGCGCTGACGCTGCTGCCGACGTTCGAGTCGATGGCCGGCGGCGGCCGGTCCTTCCAGGACTCGGTGCTCTACGTCGACACCGACGCCCAGCACGCTGGCGCGATCGTCGACCAGGCCAACGCGTCGCTGCGGAAGTACGGGCAGGCCGAGAAGGCCGTCGCGGTCGGCGAGGTCTACCTGGTCCAGGGCGAGGGCCGGGAGCGCACCGGCAACCGGGCGCTGGTGATGACCTGCGCCGACGCCGTCAAGCTGACCCGCTACGGCCTCACCCCGGCCAACTGCGCCGGCGGTCCGGCCGTCTTCGCGGACACGCAGCTGGACCTGGCGAAGTACAAGATCGCCAACGAATGGGAGGGTCCCGCGGTGGCCGTGAACTCGGGTACGCGGGCGGAAGCCGTGCCACCCCGGGACTCGGACCTCTCGAGCACGTCGATCATCGACCCGGCCGCGTTGCCGGCCGGCGTCACGCCGAAGTGGGTCACCGTGGTCGCGCCGACCACCGACGCCAACCGCGAGATCGTCCGGACGGCGCTGGCCGCGCCGGCCGCCGGCGAGGAGATCGGCAGCCGGGACCAGTACCTGTACAACCAGCAGACCGAGCTCGGCGACCTGCGCCGCGTCACGGTGATCGGGCTGGTGGCCGCCGGCATCCTGGCCGGCTGCAGCGCCGCGGTCGCGACCGCCGGCTCGGTGATGGACCGCCGCCGGACGTTCGGGGCGCTGATGGCCGCCGGCACGCCGGTGCGGGTGCTGGCGAGGGCGTTGCGGATGGAGGCCGCGCTGCCCGCGCTGGTCGCCACCATCGGCGCGGGAATCGTCGGGGTGCTGGTCGGTGTTGGGCTCTACAGCATGGTCGACGAGCGGGGCATCGTGCTCAGCCCGTGGCTGCTGGCGCCGGTCGTGCTCGGCGTCGGCGTGGCGCTGCTCGGCGCGTCGGTCTGCACGCCCGCCCTCAAGCGGGTCCAGGCCGAGCCGCTGGCCGAGGAATAGGAAGGACGTTCGCCCCTCTGTCGGGGGAGGGGCGAACTCCTACCGCTTTTCGAAGATCAGGTCGTGCGAGACGCGGCCTTCGACGTCAGCGCGCTGCTCGAACTTGGTCACCGGCCGCCACTCCGGTCGCGGCGCCCAGCCGTCGTACCGGTTCTTCAACGCCGGTTCCGCCGAGCAGACCTCGAGCATCTGCTCGGCGTAGTTCTCCCAGTCGGTCGCCATGTGGAAGGTGCCGCCGGGCGCGAGCCGCGAGGCCACGAGCGCCGCGAACGACGGCGACACGATCCGCCGCTTGTGGTGCTTCTTCTTCGGCCACGGGTCCGGGAAGAACAGCCGGACGCCGTGCAGCGTGTCCGGCTCGACGTGCTCGGTCAGGAACACGACGGCGTCGCCGTGCAGCAGCCGCAGGTTCCGGACGCCCAGCTTTTCGGCGCGCAGCATCAGCTGGCCGAGGCCCGGGTCGTAGACCTCGGCCGCGACGTAGTTCAGCTCCGGCGCCGCGGCGGCCAGCTGCGACGTCGTCTCGCCCATGCCCGAGCCGATCTCCAGCATGACCGGCGCCTCGCGGCCGAACCACTCGGTGAAGTCCAGCGGGCCCGCGGGCAGCTCACCGACCGTGCGGCCGAGGCCCGGCCACAGTTCTTCCCACGCGCGCTGCTGCCCGACGGTCATCCGGCCACCGCGCTTGACGTAACTGACCACGCTGCGCAGCCGACGTCCGTCTTGTTCTTCCACGCAGCGAGGTTAACGAACGGCTTCGAGCACCCCGAGACGAGACCGCAGCCCCGCCAGTCCGGCGATCGCGATCGGTTCCGGCGTCCGGCCGCTGTGCGCGGGCAGGACGTCGATCCAGCCGGGGTGCCGGTCGGTGTTCATCACCGTCGTGGGAATCGCGTGGCCCGATTTCCCGCGTTCGGACGGCATGAACTCCCAGTAGCCGGACTCGCCGTCCGCGGCCCACGGGACGAATTCCCAGCCCGGCCGCCTGCCGAGCAGCTGGGCGATGCGGTCTTCGACGCGGAAACCCTGTTCCCGCGAATCCAGCTTCCCGTCCGCGACCGCGCGGAGCCACCACGGTGCCGGGATCGGCCCCGCCATCCCGGCCGAGGCGCGGAACAAGGCCAGGACGGTGTCTTCGGGGGCGCGGTGCACCCACGCCCGGCGGAGTTCGGCCGGCGTCGCCGCCGTCATGGCAGCCTGCGGGAGCTCGATCGCCCGCGACCATTCGAGGTCCAGCATCGGTTCGAGCCGGGGAACGTCGTCTTCGACGCGAGCTCGGGGAATGGTGCCACCCAATTCTTGCCCGGTGTTCACCGTCAAGGATCACCTCCAGGGGAGCGCAGACGGTTCCGGTGCTCACTTACGAATATTGCCTGGTCATAGCAGTATGTCCGGTGCCTGTGAGAGAAGCCACAGCCTCTTCATCTTTTGTTAACACGAATTTTTGAGGTATTGACAGCGCCGTCACGCTCAGGCGTCGCGGCGTGCCGTCGTGATGACCCCGGCCACGAACAGTGCAACGCAGATCGCCGCGAAGTAACCGAGGTACCCCCACGGGCCGAGCGGGGCGGCCGGCAGCTGCAGCGCCCCGGTGCCGAGGCCGCCGCCGGCGCCGACGAACTGGTCGGCCGCGTGGAACGGCATCCACTGGTAGATGTGCTTGCCGGCGCCCGGGATGAAGATCACCACGCCTTCGAGCACCTGCGTCCAGACGAGCACCACGGTCAGCGCGAAGGCGACACTGCGCAGCAGCAGGGCGACGCCGACGCCGGCCACCGCGGCGAGCAGGAAGACCAGGCTCTGCCCGAGCACCGAGCGCCACTCCGCGCCGGAGTGCAGCGCGAGGTCGGCGTCCGGCGCCACGACCGTCGCCAGCCCCCACGAGCCGAAGCCGACGAGCAGGCCGAGCCCGGCGCCGACCGCGCCGACGACGGTCACCTTCGCCAGCAGCGCGGGCACCCGGCTCGGTACGGCCTGGAACGTCAGCCGCATGGTGCCCCAGTTGAACTCCGACGCCGTCGCGAGGATCGCGAGGACGACCAGCACGGTCCGGCCGTTGCCGCTGGCGAGCTGGGTGTTGCCGACGGTCGGCGGGATCTCCGGGCCGGCCAGGGCGAAGAACAGCGCGGTGAAGCCGAGCGGCGCGGCGAACGCGAGCGCCAGGCACCACCACGGCGCGCGGGTGCTGAAGAGCTTGATGCGCTCGGCGCGCAGCAGGTTCGCGGTGGTGGTCATCGGCCGGCTCCAGCGGTGAACTCGGTGGCCTCGCGGGTGAGGTCGAGGTAGGCCTGTTCGAGGGAGCCGGTGATCGGGCTCAGCTCGTGCAGTGTCGCGCCGGCGTCGAAGGCCAGCCGGCCGATCCGGTCACTGTCCAAACCGGACACCACGAAGGTGCCGTCGGACTCGGTGAACTCGGCCTGCCCGGTCAGCGCCGCCCGCAGCTCGTCGGCGTGTGGAGTGCGTACGCGCACGCCGTGCTGGCTCGTCCGCGCGACGAAGTCGTCCATCGTGCCCTGGTAGATCAGCCTGCCCCGGCCGATCACGACCAGGTCCTGCGCGGTCTGCGCCATCTCGGGCAGCAGGTGGCTGGAGACGAAGACGGTCCGGCCCTCGGCGGCCAGCGCGTGGAGCAGCTGGCGGATCCAGGCCATGCCCTCGGGGTCCAGGCCGTTCACCGGCTCGTCGAACAGGAGCACGCGCGGGTCGCCGAGCAGCGTGGCCGCGATGCCGAGCCGCTGGAGCATGCCGAGCGAGTACTGCCCGGCGCGGCGGCCCTCGGCGCTGGTCAGCCCGACCAGCGCGAGCACCTCGTCGACGCGCTTCTCGGGGATGCCGTTGGTCGCGGCCAGCCAGCGCAGGTGGTCGCGTCCGCTGCGGCCGGGGTGGCGCCAGGTGGCGTCCAGCATCGCGCCGACCGTCCTGAGTGGATCTTTCAGCTGCCGGTACGGGACGCCGTCGACGAGGACCGTGCCCGCGTCCGGGGTGTCGAGCCCGAGGACCAGCCGCATGGTCGTGGACTTGCCGGCGCCGTTCGGGCCGAGGAAGCCGGTGACGCGGCCCGACCGCGCCGTGAACGTCAGCTCGTTGACCGCGGTGGTGGCGCCGTACCGCTTGGTCAGTGCGTTCGCTTCGATCACCCGAGGAGCCTACCGAGAAACGGGAATCCGGGTCGCCCCCCGACAGCGCGACCCGGATTCCCGTTTTCCCCTTTATCCCCTTGTTCCCCCTTTATGCGTCCCGCTTCTTCGCGACCCCGAGCGCGATGAGCAGGAACACGACCGCGATGCCGGCGAAGTACGCCAGCGCCCACCCCGGGCTCAGCGGCGAGTCCGACGGCGCGGGGCCGTCGACGACCGCCGAGCCGCGCAGGAACTTGTTCGCCACGTTGAACGGCAGCCACTCGTGGATGGTGTGCCCGATCTTCGGGATCAGCTGCACCAGCTCTTCCACGGCCAAGTAGTAGATGAGCAGCAGTGCGATGGCACCGGCGCTGTGCCGGATGAGGATCCCGAGCGCGACGGCGAGCACCGCGCTGAGGGCGAACACCGGGCCGAGCCCCGCGACGTTCATCCAGTCCTGCGAGGTGTGCAGGCCCAGGCCGTCGTTCGGCCGCATGAGCATCCCGAGGCCCAGCGCGCCGAACGCGGCGATCTCGCCGATCACCAGCGCCACGAGCGCGACGACGATCGCCTTGGCGACCAGCGCCGGCGAGCGGTGCGGCACGGCCTGGAACGTCGTGCGGATGGTGTTGAAGCGGTATTCGGTGGTCACCGCGAGCGCGGCGAGCACCATCACGACGGCGATCCCGAACTGGGAGCCGCCGAACTGGGTGGCCGGCAGCGTGAGCTGCGAGTCGGACGGCGTCGCGCCGGCGATGATGGCGGCGAAGCCGATGGTCAGGGCCAGGGTGATGAGCGCGCACCACCACGGCGATCGGGTGCTGAACAGCTTGATGCGTTCGACTGCGAGCAGGTTCATGGTCTTGGTTCCCCGGTTACTTGGCGGACTCGAGCACGTGCTGCGCCTCGGCGTCGAGGCCGGTGTGGTACTCGACGGAGTCGCCGGTGATCTGCATGAAGGCCTGCTCCAGCGAGCCGGTCTGCGGGCTCAGCTCGTGCAGCACGATCCGGTTGGCGGCGGCGATCTCGCCGATCTTGTCGCTGTCCATCCCGGACACCACGAGGGCGACGCCGTCCTCGACGACCCCGGCGCTCGCGCGCTGCAGGGCGTCGCGCAACTCGCCCAGCTGCGGCGAGCGGACCTTGACAGTGTTCTCCGCGGCGCGGGAGACGAAGTCTTCGGTGGAGGACTGCGAGATCAGCTGACCCCGGCCGATCACCACGAGGTTGCTCGCGGTCAGCGCCATTTCCGAAAGCAGGTGGCTCGACACGAAGACCGTGCGGCCTTCCTCGGCCAGGCGGTGCATGAACTTCCGGATCCAGAGGATGCCCTCCGGGTCCAGGCCGTTCACCGGCTCGTCGAACAGCAGCACCTCCGGGTCGCCCAGCAGGGCGGCCGCGATGCCGAGCCGCTGCGACATGCCGAGCGAGAACCCGCCGGCGCGCTTGCCGGCGACGCTGGTCAGGCCGACGATCTCGAGCACCTCGTCGACCCGGCTCGCCGGGATGCGGTTGGACTTCGCCATCCACAGCAGGTGGGCGCGCGCCGAGCGGTTCGGGTGGACCCACTTCGCGTCGAGCAGCGCGCCGACCGTGCGCAGCGGTTCCTTGAGCTCGTGGTACTTCTTGCCCCCGATGGTGACCTGGCCGCCCGTCGGGTTGTCCAGGCCCAGGATCATCCGCATGGTGGTGGACTTGCCCGCCCCGTTCGGGCCGAGGAAGCCGGTGACCTGACCCGCGGCCACGGAGAACGACAGGTTGTTCACCGCCAGTGTCTTCCCGTACCGCTTGGTGAGGCCGGTTGCCTCGATCATGACTGCTCCTCTTCCGCCCCTCGCTTACGACGCGTTCATCGTCGCGGGTCGGAGCCGGTTCGCGCGTCACCCTGGAGACCGAACCGCGCCCCCTACCTGAGTAGTACCTTGCTGGCTCTTCGGCCGATGCGCGATCCGTGATGACCCTGAGACGACCCTGATTCGACGGCATTAATGAACTGTGGTTCAATAATGCCGTGGCCCGGCCGAGGAGCATCACCGACGAGCGGCTGCTGGGTGCGGCGGAGACCGTGATCGGCCGCTGCGGCCCCGGTTTCACGCTGGCGCAGGTGGCTGCGGAAGCGAACGTTTCGGTCGGCACGGTCGCGCAGCGGTTCGGCTCGAAGAGCGGCCTGCTGCAGGCGATGAGCCGGCGGGCCACGCGGCGGGCGGTCGAGCAGATGCGGGAGTGCGCCGAGCGGGCGGACGACCCGGTCGACGGCCTGCGCGCCGCGGCGGTTTCGGTCTACGCGGTGCTGGGCGACGCCGAAGAGGCGGCGAACCACCTGGGCCAGCTCGGCGTGGACATCGGCGACCCAGTGCTGCGGTCGCTGCTGGGCGAGCACTTCACGGCGGTCGAGGAAGAACTGCGGCGGCTCGTGCGGGCGGCGGCTCCGGCGCTGCCGCGCGCGCCGGGCGTGCCGCGGGCCGCCCGGGTCGTGCTGGACGTGATCAACGGGGTGTCGATCGACTGGTCGATCCGGCCGCACGGGCGGCTGGCCGACCGGCTGGCGGAGGACGTCGACGCGGTTTTGACCGCGTGGCGAGGACGGGAGGATGCATGAGTGAGCTTGCGAACGAATCGAATTCAACACTGAGCTTGCAGGGCAAGGTAGCCGTGGTCACCGGGGCGACCCGGGGCTGCGGCCGGGCGATCGCGGTGGAGCTGGGCCGCGCGGGCGCGACGGTGTACGTCACCGGCCGCACGACGCGGGAAACGTCGTCACCGCTGAAGCGCCCGGAGACGATCGAAGAGACGGGCGAACTGGTCGAGGCGGCGGGCGGCCGCGCGGTGGTCGTCCGCTGCGACTTCACATCGGTGTCCGATGTGGACGCGTTGAAGGCCCGCATCGAGTCCGAAGTGGACGGAATCGACGTCCTCGTCGACGACGTCTGGGGCGGCGACATGTACTTCCACTTCGACGCGCCGTTCTGGGAGACGCCCCTGGAAGACGCGCTCAACCTGACGCACAACGCGCTCGACACGCACCTCATCGCGCTGCACAGGCTGCTGCCGCTGGTGGTCGCCCGCCGCGGGCTAGTCCTCGAGGTCACCGACGGCGACAACGACGACTACGTCGGCGCGGGTCTCCCCTACTACCTGGCGAAGTGCGGCATCCGCGCCCTCGGCCGGGCGCTGGGCGTGGAGCTGAAGAAGAACGACTGCGTCGGCCTCGCGGTGACGCCGGGCTTCCTGCGTTCGGAGTCGATGCTCGACCACTTCGAGGTCACCGAGGACAACTGGCGCGACGCGGTCGGCAAGCTCGCCCCGGTCGACTTCAAGATCTCCGAGACGCCGTACCTGCTGGCCCGCGGCGTCGCGGCCTTGGCGCAGGACCCCTCGGTGTCCCGCTTCGCCGGCCGAACACTGGCGTCCTGGACGCTGATGAAGGAGTACGGCTACACGGACATCGACGGCGACCGCCCGGACTTCGGCCGCTGGCTCACCGAAGTCCGCAACGCGGGCAAGGACCCGGCGGCCACCCCGCCGGACGGCTACCGCTGACCGGCCGTCACCACGGCACCGGCCCGGCGTCGTCGAAGAGCCCACCGCTCGGGCCGTCGTCGGGAAGGGTGGCGAGGCGGACGGCGGTCTTGGCGCCGTCCGCCGGCGTGCTGGTGCCGTGGAAGCCGTTCAGCTCGGTGGCGACGTAACCGGGGCAGGCGAGGTTGATCTTGACCGGCGTGCCGGCCAGCTCCTTGGCGTACTGGACGGTGACCGCGTTGAGGAACGTCTTCGACGGCGAGTACGCCCCGCTGACCCCGCCGAGGTCGGCACCCGGCGTGGTCTGCAACGTCAGAGACGCGACGTGGCTGGACTGGTTGACGATCCGCGGGTGCGCGGAGCGGCGGAGCAGGGGCAGCATCGCGTTGGTGACCCGGACGACGCCGATCACGTTGGTCTCCACGACCGCCCGCAGGTTCTCCGGCGTGACGGCCGACGGCTCGTCCGGCCAGGCCCCGGCGATGCCGGCGTTGTTGACCAGCACGTCGAGCCGTCCGGCCCGCTCCTCGACCAAGGAGGCGGCCGCCGCCACGCTCGCGTCGTCGGTCACGTCCAGCGGCACGCCGAACGCGTCGACGCCGGCCGCGCGCAGCTTCGCCACGGCGTCCTCCCGGCGCTGCTCGTCCCGCGCCCCGACCCCGACGCTCCAGCCCAGCGCGCCGAGCCCGGCCGCGATCTCGAGGCCGATTCCCTTGTTCGCACCGGTGACCAGTGCGATCGTCCGTTCGCTCATGCCGTCGATCGTGGCCGGGGACCGGCGGGGAACCAACACCACCTGAGCCGCGCATCGATACCCGGACGACATGGATCGGGCCCAGCCGCCGCTGTCGCGCACCATCGCCCGGCTGGAGCGGCGGCTCGGTGTCGCGTTGCTGGAACGCACCAGCCGCAAGGTCACGCTCACCGAAGCCGGGTCGGTGCTGCTGGCCGAAGGCCGCACGATCCTCGGCGCGCTGGCCGCCGCCGAGCGCCACACCCGATCCGCCGCGACGAGCCGGCCCGCGCTCGTCCTGGCCACCAAGACCGGCGCGTCGAGCGAACTGGTGGCGAAACTGCTCGACGCGTACGCTGCCGAGCCCGACGCCGTCCCGGTCGACCTGCTGCTCTGCGAATCCCAGCCGCAGGAACCGCTGCACGCCGGCCGGGCCGACGTCGCTCTGCTGCACCAGCCCTTCGACTCGGCGGCCGGCTTCGACACCGAAGTCCTGAGCACCGAAGGACAGGTCGCCATCCTCCCCGCCGCGCATCCGCTGGCCGCCCGGTCCGCCCTCCGGCTTGCGGAGATCAGCGCACTGGCGGACCTCCCGATGGCCCGCTGGCCCGGCCCCGGCGGCGCTTACCCCGATGGTCCCGGTGCGGAGGTCCGCAACCAGACCCAGCTCTTCCAGCTGATCGCGCTCGGCCGCACCACGGTCGTCATGCCCGAGTCCAGCCGCGCCAACCTGCTCGACGGCCTGGTCGCCGTGCCGGTTCCGGACGCGCCGACCGTGACGACGGTCATCGCCTGGCCACCACACAGCCGCTCGCCCGCCCTCGCCGGCCTGGTCCGCGCGGCCACCCGGCTCTGACGCCCCGGCTCAGCCCAGGCCGGGGCGCGCGAGACCGGTTTCGTAGGCCAGCACCACGGCCTGCACCCGGTCGCGCAGCTCCAGCTTCGCCAGGATCCGCCCGACGTGCGTCTTCACCGTCGCCTCCGAGAGGAACAGCGCCTCCGCGATCTCCAGGTTCGACATGCCCTTGGCGATCAGCACGAGCACCTCGCGCTCGCGGTCGGTCAGCACGTCCAGCTCCGCCGTGTCGCGCATCGGGGCGCCGCCGGAGCCGACGAAGCGGTCGAGCAGCCGGCGGGTCACCGACGGCGACACCACCGCGTCGCCCGAGGCGACCGCCCGCAGCGCCGACACCAGGTGGCCGGGCTGGGTGTCCTTGAGCAGGAACCCGCTCGCCCCGCCCTGCAGCGCCGCGTAGACGTACTCGTCGAGGTCGAACGTCGTCATCACGAGCACGCGCGCGGTGCCGGCGGCGACGATCCGCTTCGTCGCCTCGACGCCGTCGAGGACCGGCATCCGGACGTCCATCAGCACGACGTCCGGCCGCAGGCGCGAAGCCAGCTCGATCGCCTGCGCGCCGTCGGCCGCCTCGCCGACGACGTCGATGTCGGCCTGCGCGCCCAGCACCATCCGGAACCCGACGCGCATCAGTTCCTGGTCGTCGACGACCACCACCCGGATCACTTGTCCAACCTAACCGGCAGGGCCGCGCGGACCTGCCACCCACCGCCCGGAGCGGGGCCCACGTCGAGCGTCCCGCCGTACACGTGCGCGCGTTCGCGCATGCCGATCAAGCCGTTGCCGCCCGGCAGGCGCTGCGCGGAACCGGCCAGCTGCGGGACACGGCCGGCGCCGTCGTCGGACACCAGCACCTCCACCAGGTCGCCGGTCCGGTGCACCCGCACCGACGCGGTCGCGCCGCGGCCGGCGTGCTTGAGCGTGTTGGTCAGCGACTCCTGCACGATCCGGTAGATGCCCAGCGAGACACCGGCGGGCAGGTCGCCGAGGTCGTCGGTCTCCAGCTCGACCGGCACCCCGGCGGTGCGCATCCGGTCGGCCAGGTCGGCGATGGCGTGCGCGTCCGGCTGCGGGACGCGGGGTTCGCCGTCGGCGTCGTCGCTGCGGAGCACGTCGAGCAGGCGCCGCAGCTCGCCGAGCGCGCCGCGGCCGGTCTCGGAAATCGTTTGCAGGGCCCGCTGGGCGAGCTCCGGGTTGCTCTCGATGGCGTAGGACGCGCCGTCGGCCTGCACCACCATGACGCTCACCGCGTGCGCGACGACGTCGTGCAGCTCGCGCGCGATCCGCCCGCGCTCCTCGGCCACCGCGATCCGGGTGGCCTGGTCCCGTTCGGTCTCGAGCAGGTGCAACCTGGCCTCCACTTCCACGTCGTAGGCGCGCCGGGCGCCGACGAACTCGCCGAGCGTCCAGCACAGCGCGATGCCGAACGCCAGGAACAGGATCTCGATGACGAGGTCGTCGTCCGGCGCGTCCAGCGCCAGCTGCACGGCCGACGACACGACGACCGCGCCGACGAACACCAGCCCCTGCCGCCGCCCGGCGTAGACGACGACCGAGTAGATGCTCATCGCCAGCCCGGCGGCGCTGCCGATGCCGAGCATCAGCGTCGCGTGCACGATGCTGATCACCAGCACGACGTAGGCCGACCACAGCGGCGACCGGCGGCGGAACACCAGTGGCGCGACCATCGCGATGTTGATCGGCACGGCGACGTACCAGGGCGGCAGCTCGGGCAGCTCGGCGAACTGGTCGGCGACGAACAGCGTCAGGTCGACGAAGCCGAGCAGGACGGCGAGCACCGTGTCGCCCGCCATGGGGTGGGCACGCATCCAGAGGCTCAGCCGTCGCACCAGGCAACACTAGGTCCCGGGCCGGGGGAAGCGCGTCGGTCGGCGGTACCACCTTCGGTGCGACCTCCGGATGACGTGCATGGCACGATTCACGGGGTTGTCCGTACGACCGGGGAGGACTGGGGGCCGTGACGTCACCGGAGCAGGGCCGGCTCGCGGGACCGCTGTCGATGTCGGTGGCCAACCTGTGCCACCGCCTGCAGTCGCAGGTCTCCGCGCGCACCGCGGCCGGCTTCGCCGAAGTGCTGCGCCGGCTCGGCGCGCCGCTGCAGGTGGCCGTCGCCGGGCGGATCAAGTCGGGCAAGTCGACGCTGGTCAACGCGCTGATCGGGCGCCGGGTCGCGCCGACCGACATCGGCGAGTGCACGCGGCTGGTGACCCGGTTCCAGTACGGCACGGTCGACCGCGTCGAGATCGTCTTCACCGACGGCCGCAAGCAGGTGCTCCCCTTCGCCGCCGACGGGATGATCCCCGCCGAGCTGGGCGTCGACATCGACAAGGTGTCGCACATCGAGGCGTACCTGACCAACGCCGTCCTGCAGGGCATGACGGTGATCGACACGCCCGGCCTCGGTTCGCTCGACGCCGCTTCGGTGTCGCGGACCGAGCAGCTGCTGGGTGCCGCGAAACACGCCAAGGACGACGAAGGCTCGGACGAGCTCGACGACACCTCGCGCAACGCGGTCGCCGGCGCCGAAGCCGTCCTCTACGTGGTGACGCAGGGCGTCCGCGCCGACGACCAGCAGGCCCTCGCCGCCTTCACCGCCGCCACCGCGAGCCGCGAGGCGGGCCCGGTCAACGCCATCGCCGTGCTGAACAAGGCCGACACCATCGCGCCGGAGTCGGTCGAGGGCTCCGGCGGCGACGTCTGGAAGGCCGCGACGATCCTCGCCGAGAAGCAGGCGAGCACCTTGAAGCCGCGCGTGGCCGACGTGCTGCCGGTGATCGGGCTGATCGCCGAGTCCGCCGAGTCGGGCGGGTTCACCTCCGCCGACGCCGAGGCGCTGCGGCAGCTCGCCGGCCTCGACGACGACGTCCTGCAGACCATGTTGATCTCGGCCGACATCTTCACGACCTGGGAGTGCGACGTCCCGTCGGGCACCCGGCTGCGGCTGCTGGAGAAGCTCGACCTGTTCGGCATCTCCCACGCCGTCGAGGCCATCCGCAAGGAACCGGAGATCACGGCCGGCGCGTTGCGGCGGTCGCTGCTCGACGCGTCCGGGCTGGAAGCGGTGCGGCAGCGCCTGTCGATCGTGTTCGCCGCCCGCGCCGACGGCATCAAGGCGGCCGCCGCGCTCGCGTCGGTCACCGCGCTCGCGCACGCTTCGGGCGACCCGGCCGAACGCCAGCGCGTCCACGACGCCATCGAGGTGCTGCTCGCCAAGCCCGAGGCCCACCAGCTGCGGCTGCTCGAAGCGCTGACGCTGGTCGCGTCCGGCGCGGTCGACATGCCGGAAGACCTGTCGGAGGAGGTCCTGCGTGTCGGGAGCAACGCCGACATCGGGGCCCAGCTCGGCAAGCCCGGCGCGCCCCGGCCGGAGCTGGCCGCGCACGCCCTCGAGCGCGCGGGCTGGTGGCGGTCCTTCGCGTCCTTCGGGGCGACGCCCGCGCAGAGCCGCGTCGCGCACGTCGTGCACCGCGCGTACTTCTTGATCTGGCAACAGGTCCGCGAAGCCTGAGTTTGTCTCTGCTTGCCGACTTCGCCGGTCAGCGCCCTTTTCCCGCGTACTGTTGAGGTGTGCGCCTAGAAAACACGACATCGTGGCGAGCGGGCTGGAGCAGCGAGAACGAGATCGACGTCGCGCTGTACATCCGTGACGCCCTCGCGCTGTCCGTTTCCGAAGGACAGGTGCTGCCGCCCGTGGAGCCGCGGGTCCCGGTGCACGTCCCGCCCGAGATCGACCGCGCGGCCGTCCAGGCGCAGTGGGCCGACTGGTGGGTCGACCTGCTGGCGTTCCTGCGCAACCGCGAGGACCCGGACCCGCGCAGCCCGCGCTCCCGCTACGGCAGGCCCGCCCTCGCGCAGGGGTCGGCGATGCGGCAGGCGCTCGAGTTCTTCGGCCCGGCCGCGTCCCGCCACTTCGCCAACGCGCGCGGGCCCGCCCTGCGCGGCGCGAGCGAGCCGTCCGGGGGCACGCCGTGGGCCCCCGGCTTCTACCGGCGGCAGATCGTGGCCGGCGAACGGCTCGGCCAGCTGGTGCGCGAAGCCGAGGTCCGGCTGGGCCGCCGCGCGTACCCGTTCCGGCTGAACGTCATCGAGATCTCCGTCGCCGGGTCGATCTGGCTGCGCACGGCGGAGGACCAGCTGCTCGTCTCGTCCCGGCTCGCCGAGGACGGCCCCGGCCTGGAAGCGGTGCTCCGCGAGGTGATCGACCAGCTCGTCTGAATCCGCCAGACTGTCCGCATGGCGTGGTTTCGCAAGGACGGAACCGACCGCGGGTCCACCGCGTCGGACACCGATGTGCACCCCTTGCAGCAGCAGGACACCGATCTCGAGCGCGCACTCGCGGATCGCCAGGCACTGATCCAGATGTGCCTCTACGCCCTGGACCGCGCCCGCAGCGGCGGTGTCGTCGAACGCCTGGAAGAAGGCCTCGCCGCGATCGGCGTCCAGGCCCTGCGGCCCGACGGCGAGCGGTTCGACCCGGCCCGCCACGAGGCGGGCGGCGCGGTCCCGACCGACGACCCCGCGCTCGACGGCGTCGTCGCCGAAACCGAGGTCACCGGCTTCGCCGACCACGACCGGCTGCTGCGTGCCCCGATCGTCACCGTCTACGCGAAGAAGAACCTGTGAGCGCACCGACCGCGCCGAGCCTGCCCGCGCAGGTCCAGGCGGCCCGCGACCAGCTGCTGACCGTCGTCCGCGACGCCGACCCGGACGCCGCGAAGTGGGTCGAAGAGGTCCGCCGCGCCCGGCCGAAGAAGCCGTCCGTGGTGGTCGTCGGCGAGACGAACCGCGGGAAGAGTTCGCTGGTCAACGCGCTGCTCGCGACGCCGGGACTGTCCCCTGTGGACGCCGACGTCGCCACCGCCACCTACCTCGTGTTCGACCACGCCGACGCGTGGGGCGCGCAGGCCTGCTACCCCGGCCAGCTGGCGTCGGTCCCGATCGACCTCGGCCAGCTGATCAACTGGGTGTCCGCCGCGCACGAGCTGCCGCCCGGCCAGCTCCCGCCGCGGTACGTCGAGGTCACCGGGCCGGTCCCGCTGCTGGAACGGCTCTCGCTGGTCGACACGCCGGGCGTCGGCGGCCTCGACTCGCTGCACGGCGAGCTCGCCAAGGAAGCCGCCGCGGGCGCGACCGCACTGCTGTTCGTCGTCGACGCGTCGGCGCCGTTCACCTCGACCGAGCTGCAGTTCCTGCGCGACGTCGGCGAGCGCGTCGAGACCGTGGTGTTCGCGCTGACCAAGGTGGACATGTTCCGCGGCTGGCGCGAGGTCATGGAGGCCGACAAGCAGCTGCTGCGCGAGCACGCGCCCCGCTTCGCCGACGCCGTGTTCCACCCGGTGTCGGCGCGGATGTTCGAGACGGCCGCGAAGGCGCCGAACGAGCAGATGGCCGCGATGCTGCGGGAGAAGTCCGGCGTCGCGGCGGTGCAGACCGCGCTGCAGGAGCTGCTCGTCGGCCGGTCGGCCATGCTCGGCGAAGCGAACACGCTGCGTGCGCTGTCCACCGCGCTCGGCGAGCTGAAGGCGAAGCTGCAGGCCGAGAGCCGGGCGCTGTCCGCGGGCGAGGCCGAGGCCGAGCAGCTGCGCGAACGCCGTGACCAGCTGCAGGCCGAGCGCCGGACGTCGACCCGCGGCTGGCAGCTGAAGCTGCGCGGCGAGGTCCAGCGCACCCGCGTCGAGGTCGGGCACGAGAGCAGCAGGCAGATGCGGGACGCGCAGACCCACTTCCGCCAGCTGATCGACGCCGCCAAGCGCGACGAGCTGGCCGCGCTGCCGCAACAGGTCGACATCGCGCTGCAGACGACGTCGCAGCGCATCTCGATGCTGCTCTCGCAACGCCTGAACCAGGTCACCAACGTCTCGCTCTCGGAGCTGTTCTCCCCCGAGGAGCTCGACGTCATCCGCGCGCAGTTCGCCCGGGCCGGCGGCCCGCCGGTGGTGCTGCGGCCGCCGGACAAGAAGCCGCCGACGGCCGAGGACAAGCTGCTCGTCTTCATGGGCATCTCCGGCGGCGTCGGCGCGGGCAAGGTAGCCGCGCTGCCGCTGGCCGGGGTCGCGATCCTCAACCCCGTCGTGCTGCCCGCGACGATCATCATCGGCCTGGGCGCCGGCTGGTGGATGGCTCGCACGCGCAAGCACGCGGCCGACAAGCAGCACATGAAGCAGTGGCTCGTCGAGGCCATCGCGGACGCCCGCTCGACGCTCGACCAGCTCGTCGCCGAGCAGCTCATCGAGGCCGAGCAGCAGCTGTCGATGGCCCTGGACGAGGCGCTCGGCCGGCGCATCGACGCCATCGAGGCGGAGCTGAAGGAAGTCGACAAGACGATCAAGATGGGCGCCCAGGAACGCGCCAAGAAGATCGCCATCGTCTCGAAGCGGCTCAAAGAGGTTTCCGAAGGCCGCGACCGCGCCGAAGCCTTCCTCACCCGGATCCGGGCGCTGCGGGACAAGACGGCCTGAGCACCCGTCCGGTTGTGGAGCGGAACCGAACGGGCCTACGGTGAGTCATACCCTCCGACAGCAGGTCAGAGACGGCGTTACCCGGTTCAAAGGGGGCAGTTCCCATGTGGGTCGACGAGAGCGGCGGCAGCGACACCGATGCCAGCGGCACCGAGGCGATGACCGTCCACGTCGACGGCCAGGAGTACCAGGCCGAGGTCAACTACGACGTGAACGACGACGGCGTCAACGACACCGCGATCGTCGAGCACGACGACGGCACCGCCCAGGCCTTCATCGACACGAACCACGACGGTGAGGCCGACCAGTACGCGGTACTGGACGAAAACGGCAAGGTCGTCGAGCAGGCCGTCTACGACGAGGCGAGCGGCGAATGGGTCGAGGCCTCCGGTGGCGGCCACGACGACTCCGGCACGAGCGGTCACGACGACAGCTCGGGTGGCCACATCCACGCGGACATGCCGGACGGCGAGGTCGACGCCGGCGCGGCGACCATCGACACCGACCACGACGGACACAACGACACCGCCATCGTTGAGACGAAGAGCGGCGGCACGATCGCCTTCACCGACAAGGACGGCGACGGCGAAGCGGACATCGCCGTGCAGACCGAAGCGGACGGCACGACCACGACGTTCGAGCACACCGGCCCCGGCCAGTGGACCGAGGTCTCGAGTGGACTGATGGACTCCGGCGGCGAGGGCGACCCGGCGGGCGACGCCGAATGGGGCGGCGCCGGCACGCAGACGCTGGAAGGCGTCGCGCGCATCGACTCCGGCACGGGACAGTGGATTTCGCCGAACTGAACGTGACTCAGGTCATAGTTTGAAAGCCCGAGGCTCCGGCCTCGGGCTTTCTTCATGTCTTCAATGAAAACGAGCAGGTCACAGGTGTGTCCCGGACCACCGGAAGATTTTCAGCAGATACACCGATTCAGTGACTTCTGAATCGATTCCCTTATCGTTCTTGTGAGAGAACCTACACGCCAGCTCTCGGTTACCTGCCGGTCATGCGGCTACTCTCAGGGAATCCCAAATCACGCACACCGGTTCGCCAGCCGGTGCGCGAAGCCATTCGGTCGTCGGCAATGTGGCCCGCGCCGGAACAGCGTCGTTCCGGTGTGGGCTCTTTTGTCGTCGGAAGTCAGGAGTAGAGATGACCGCAGTCGCCATCCCCGGACTGGACACCGCGCCGACGACGCACACTGGCGTGCTGTCCTTCGTCCGGGAGGTCGCCGAGCTGACCACCCCGGACCGCGTGGTGTGGGTCGACGGGTCCGACGAAGAAGCCGCCCGGATCAACCAGGAGCTGGTCGAGGCCGGCACGTTCGTGCAGCTCAAGTCGAAGCCCAACTCCTTCTGGGCCACTTCCGACCCCAACGACGTCGCCCGCGTCGAGGACCGGACCTTCATCTGTTCGGAGCGACCCGAGGACGCCGGGCCGACGAACAACTGGATGGACCCGGCCGAGATGAAGGCCACGATGACCGAGCTCTTCCGTGGCTCGATGCGCGGCCGCACGATGTACGTCATCCCGTTCTGCATGGGCCCGCTCGGTGACGAGAACCCCAAGCTGGGTATCGAAATCACCGATTTCGCCTACGTTGTCGCCTCCATGCGCGTGATGACCCGCGCCGGCAAGGCGGCCCTCGACAAGTTCATCGCGCCCGATGGCACCGAGCGTGAATTCGTGCCCGCACTCCACTCCGTGGGTGCGCCGCTCGAGCCGGGCCAGAAGGACGTTTCCTGGCCCTGCAACGAAACGAAGTACATTTCGCACTTCCCCGAAGAGCGCGCGATCTGGAGCTACGGCTCGGGCTACGGCGGCAACTCGCTGCTGGGCAAGAAGTGCTACTCGCTGCGCATCGCGTCGGTGATGGCGCGCGACGAGGGCTGGCTCGCCGAGCACATGCTGATCCTCAAGCTGATCTCGCCCGAGGACAAGGTCCACTACGTCGCGGCCGCGTTCCCGAGCGCCTGCGGCAAGACCAACCTCGCCATGCTGCAGCCGACCATCCCGGGCTGGCGCGCCGAGACCCTGGGCGACGACATCGCCTGGATGCGCTTCGGTGAGGACGGCCGCCTGTACGCGGTGAACCCCGAGTTCGGCTTCTTCGGCGTCGCGCCGGGCACCGACTGGCACACCAACCCGAACGCCATGCGCACGATCGAGAAGGGCAACACGGTCTTCACGAACGTCGCCCTGACCGACGACGGCGACATCTGGTGGGAGGGCATGGAGAACAAGCCCGCGCACGCCACCTCGTGGAAGCACCAGGACTGGACGCCGGACTCCGAGGAGAAGGCCGCCCACCCGAACTCGCGCTACTGCACGCCGATGTCGCAGTGCCCGATCCTCGCGCCGGAGTGGGACGACCCGAAGGGCGTGCCGATCTCGGCGATCCTGTTCGGCGGCCGCCGCAAGACGACGGTGCCGCTGGTGAACGAGGCCCGCGACTGGCAGCACGGCGTGTTCATGGGCGCCACCATGTCGTCGGAGACGACGGCCGCGGCGGCCGGCGCGGTCGGCAACGTGCGCCGCGACCCGATGGCGATGCTGCCGTTCCTCGGCTACCACGCCGGTGACTACTTCAAGCACTGGCTGACCCTGGGCAAGAACGCCGACGCGAACAAGCTGCCGAAGATCTTCTACGTCAACTGGTTCCGCCGCGGCGACGACGGCCGGTTCCTGTGGCCGGGCTTCGGCGAGAACTCGCGGATCCTGAAGTGGGTTGTCGAGCGCGTCGAGGGTCGTGGCAACGCGGTCGAGACGCCGATCGGTTTCGTGCCGCGCGCCGAGGACCTCGACACCGAGGGTCTGACCGAGCCGATCGAGGACATCCAGGCCGCCCTGGATGTCAAGCCCGAGGAGTGGCGCGAGGAGCTGCCGCTGATCGAGGAGTGGTTCGAGAAGATCGGCGACAAGGTTCCGACGTCGCTGCGTGACGAGCTCGACGCGCTGGCCCAGCGCCTGAGCTGAGCTCCCTGAGACAGAGGGGGACGCTTCCCGGCCGCATCCGGGAGGCGTCCCCTTCTTCCTTCTCCGGGGTAGTTTCGCGACCATGAGACCGTTCCGCTTCGGCGTCGCGATGTACGTGCCCGGCTCACGCGCCGAGTGGGTGGCGAAGTGCCGCCGCGCCGAGGATCTGGGGTACGACGTCATCGGCGTGGTCGACCACCTCGGGCGGGCCGCGCCGGTGCCCGCGCTGCTGCTTGCCGCCGAGGCAACCGAGCGGGTCCGCCTGAACACTTACGTGCTCAATGCGAGCTTCCACAACCCCGTGCTGCTGGCCCGCGATCTCGCCGGGCTCGACGAGTTCACCGGCGGCCGCCTCGAGGTCGGCATCGGCGCCGGGTACGTCCGCGCCGAGTTCGAGGCCGCCGGGATCGAGTGGGGCACGCCCGGGCAGCGGTACGAGCGGGTCGTCCGCGCGGTCGCCGAACTCGGCCGCGCCTTCGAGGGCCGCCCCCGCCCGCCGCTGCTGCTCGGCGGCCGCGGCGACCGCATGCTGACCTTCGCTGCCGAGCACGCCGACACCATCGCCCTCACCGGCACCGCGCCCGGCGCCGCCGAAGGACGGCTGGCCTTGGCCGGCCGCGCCGCGCTCGCCGAGCGCGCCGGGTTCGCCAACCGGGCGCTCGGCGGCCGCGACGCCGAGCTCAACCTGATGGTCCACGTCGTCCGGATCACCGGTGACCGGCGGACGGCGCTCGAAGCGGCGCACCGGCTCGTGCCGCACCTCGGCGTCGACGAGCTGGGCGACCTCCCGACCGTCCTCGTGGGGTCCGCCGAAGCCGTCGCCGGCCAGCTGCTGCGCACTCGCGAGACGTTCGGCATCAGCTACTTCACCGTGCTCGAGGACGACCTGACCCGGCTGGCCCCGGTGATCGAAAAACTCCGGTGAGTACCTTGGGATCATGACTGGGGAATTCCGCTTCGGTGTCAACATGGTCGTTCCGGACAGCCGCGCCGCGTGGGTCGAGAAGTGCCGCAAGGTCGAGGACCTCGGCTACGACGTGCTTTCCGTCGCCGACCACCTCGGCATGGCCACGCCATTCCCCTCGCTGGTGCTCGCCGGCGAGGCCACTTCCCGCGTCAAGCTGAACACGTTCGTGCTCAACGCGCCCTTCTACAACCCGGTGCTGCTGGCACGGGACGTCACGGGCACCGACCAGTTCACCGACGGCCGGCTGGAGCTGGGCCTCGGCGCCGGGTACGTCAAGGCGGAGTTCGAGGCGGCCGGGATGCGGTTCCCGTCCGCAGGCGAGCGCGTCGACCACCTCGAACGCACGATCCTCGAGCTGAAGCGGTGCTACGCCGACCCTGAGCACAAGCCGTCGCCCGTTCGCCCGCAGGGTCCGCCGCTGCTGCTCGGCGGCCGCGGCGACCGCGTGCTCGGCCTGGCCGTCGAGCACGCCGACATCATCGGCTTCACCGGCACGGCGAAGACGCCGGATGGCGCGCCCATCGCGGCGGGCACCCCCGCGGACGTCGACGAGCGGGTGGCGTTCGTCCGGGGGAAGCTCGGCGAGCGCGCGTCCGAAGTGGAGTTCAACCTGCTCTGCCAGTTCGTGAAGGTGACGAACGACCGCGCGGCGGGCTTGGCCGAGCTCGAGCGGCTCGTCCCGGGCGGGATGAGCGCCGAGGAGATCGGCGAGCTGCCGATCGCGCTCGTCGGCACACCGGCCCAGATCGCCGACCAGATCCGTGGGCACCGGGAGCGGTGGGGCTTCACCTACTTCACCATCCTCGAAATGTTCCTCGACGAGTTCGCCCCGGTGCTCGAGCACCTCCGATGATCGACGCACGGGGCATCGGGGTCCGGGCCGGCGAACTGTGGCTGTTCGACGACCTGGACTTCTCCGTCGACCCCGGCGAGTGCGCCGCGATCGTCGGGCCGAACGGGGTCGGCAAGTCGACTTTGCTGCGCTGCTTCTACGGCATGCAGAAGCCACAGCGCGGCCGCGTGCTCGTCGACGGCCGCGCGCCGGACGAGCGGGACGTCGAGTTCCGCCGCAAGGTGTCCGTGCTGTTCGACGACTCCGACTTCTTCGCCGAGCTGACCCCGCTGCAGCACCTCGAACTGCTGTCCGGCTCGTTCGGCGCCGACCTCGGCGACCACGAGGAGCTGCTGCGCGACGCGGGGCTGGGCGACCGCATGCGCGTGACGTCCGGGCACTTCTCGGCGGGCCAGCGCCGCCGGCTGCTCCTGCTCGGCGTCACCGCGCGGCCGCACAAGCTGCTGCTGCTCGACGAGCCGGAGCGCGCCCTCGACGTCGAGGGCAAGGAATGGCTGGTCGAGCTGATCGCCCGCTCGACGGCGGCCGGCGCCGCGGTCGTGGTGGCGACGCACCACCCGCCGTTGCTGGAAGCCGCCGACAGCACGCTCGAGCTGTGGTGACCATCGCGCCTCGCCGGATGCGGATCCCGGGCCGCAAGCGGTTCGGCGGGATCTTCAGCGGCGACACGGCGTCGTTCGTCTTCCTGTTCGGCTTCGGGTTCCTGTTCACCGCGTTCTTCCACGTCGACGGCTGGCGCCAGGCCGTCTACGGCTCGGCGCACGTCGACTTCCCGGCCGTGCTCGGCCTGCTCACCCTCTGCTGCGCGGTGGGTTGGCGCGGCCTGCTGCGCCGCGGGTTCGCGTGGGTCGAACCGGCGGAGCTGACCTGGCTCGACTTCGCGCCGGTGGACCGCGGCCGCGTCGTCACGCTGCGGCTGCTCGGCGCCTGGACCGGTGTCGTCGCGGTGACCGGCTACCTGGCCGCGCTGATGCTCGCGGTCGGCGGCGCGGGGCTGGACCAGTGGCGCGCGGGCATCGCCGTCGTCGCCGCGACCGCGGTGGTCGCGTTCGTGTCCGCGCGGCGGACGTCGCTGCGGTTCGACGCGTTCGGTCCGCTGGTGCTGGCGGTCTTCGGGCTGGCAATCGCCGCGTTCGGCCTCGGCCCGGCGACCGTCGAGCTCGCCGCGGCGGGCGTGCTGATCGCCGCGCTGCCACTGGCCTTCGGCGGCGAGCCGGTCTCGCGCGCGGGCCGGTCCACGCTGCTCGCCGGGTGGGACGGCCGGGTGCTGCGCTCGGTCGCCGTCACCTTCCTCGACCCGATGATGCTGCTCCCGCCGTCCGCGCCGATCGGGCTGTCGGTCCGGCGGCCGACCCCGCTGCGGCTGGCGGTGGCGGGCACGCTCGGCCGGTCGCGGTACGCGGGCGCGGCGGTGCTGGTCGGCTTCGCCGTGGTCGTCGCGCACATCGCGTTGCCGACCCTGCCGGGCGCGGTCCTGGCCGGCATCGGCGCGTACGTCGCGCTGACGCCGTTCGGCGCCGGGCTCGGCGAGCTGTGGCGCAACCCGGGCCGCCGCCGCTGGCTCGGGTCGCCGAACCGCGACCTCGTCGTGGCGCACGGCGTGGTGCTCGCGGGCACCGGTCTGCTCTGGGCGGGCGTGCTCGCGGTGGTCACCCTCGCGGGTGGGACGTCGTTCGGCGCCGGCGCGTGGCTCGCCGTGCCGCTGGCGGTGCTTTCGATCCTGCGCACGGTCAGGCGGACCGCCGTTGACTACGCGAATCCGGGTTTCGTCGACACCCCGGTCGGGCCGATGCCCGCCAACCTGACCCGGCAGCTGTTCCGCGGTCCCGACCTGCTGGTGCTCGGCATCGTGGTGCTGTCTGCCGCCGTTTGACCTACGCTCGTTGCGTCGAAGGGAGCAGCGGTGGGCGGCGGACACGCACCGGGCGTCGGACGGCGGGCGACCAGTGAGTTCCCGCCCGGCTGGAGCGACGAGCACATCATCTCGGTGGTCAAGGACGTCGCGAACGACCCCAGCGAGGCCCGGCGGCGGCAGTGCAACGGCCGCTGGCGCTGTGCCGGCGAGCGCTTCAACGTGCACCTGATCGTGCTGGTCGAGGAGAACGGCCACGTCCACACGGCGTACCCGGTGGCGGGCCCCGGCGTGGTCCGCAACCCCGACGCGGCCCGCGACCCGGCGAACCCGACGGTGGCCGACCTCAAGGACAACCGGATCAGCTTCTTCGGGGACAGCGTCCTGACCCAGCTGGCCGACCGCCTGTCCCCCGAGGACTACACGCACTACCGGACGCTGCTGTGGTCCGGCGAGTGGGAGGAGTTCGCCGACGTCCTGGCGGCCCACGCGGTCAAGATCGGCTTCGCGTTCTCGACGGACGAGTTCTCCGACTTCGAGCGGCTCTTGAACAGCTACGACCTGCCGGTGCCGGCGTGCGCGTTCCTCAACGACCGCGAGCACATCCTCAGCCAGCTTCGCCCGGTCTAGCGGAAGTCGTACCCGGTGAAGTTCGCGATCGGACGGTAGCCGAGGCGCCGGTACAGGGCGTTGCTGGTGACGTTGGCGGGATCGGTGTAGAGGACGACGTCCGTCGCGCCCGCCGCCAGCGCGGCCTGGCTCACCGCGAACGTCACCGCGCCCGCGTACCCGCGGCCGCGGAACCGGGCCGGGGTGTAGACGGGGTCGACCCGGACCATGCCGGCCACCATCGGAGTGGAACCGGCCATGGCGACGGGGACGTCGGTCGCCCAGAAGGTGAACCGCTTGCCGGCGAAGTTCGAGGCGGCCCAGGACCGCTCGTCGGCGAAGGGCGGCTGCCCGACCGCGGTGGCGAACTCGCTGCACCAGCGGATGACCTCCGCGCGGTCCGGTGCGTCGGCGACGTGGCCTTCGGGCATCGGCTCCGGCGGGGTGAGCGTGCCGAGCCGGTGGAGCCGGACCCGCACCCCGGGCGCCGGCACCGCCCCGGTGTGCCGCTGCCACGCCTCGGCGAAGGCGGCCGCGGAGTCGTCTTCCGCGGTCACCCCGCCCAGCGGGTGGCCTGCCAGTTCCGCGGCGAGGGCGCCGGCCTGACCGGGTTCGACCGCGGTGAGGATCAGCCGTTGCGACGGGCGGCGGTAGCAGATCGCGCGGACCTCGCCGTCCTCTTCCAGGCGGCCGAAGAGGGTGCCCTTCTCCTCGTCCGTCCGCAGCTTTTCCAGCCGGGTCAGCTGCGAGGTGTGGAGCGCGGGTCGCGAGCGCAGGAAGTCGCCGGCGTGGGTCAGGAAGTCGTCGATGTCCTCGGTGAGGTGCCAGCTCATGTCCGGCGGTCAGCTCGCCTGGGACAGCGGTGGTGACGCGGTCGCCGCGACCGTCGCGCGCAGCTCGTCCAGCGGCAGGCCGACCGCGTCCGCGATGGCCGTGACCGTGAAGAACGCCGGCGTCGGGATGCGCCCGGTTTCGATCTTCCGCAGCGTCTCGACGGAGATCCCGGCCTCCGCGGCGACGTCGACCATGCTCCGGCCGGCCCGCGCCGTCCGCAGCGCCTGGCCGAGGCGTTCGCCCCGTTCGCGCTCTTCGTCCGTCAGCGGTACCCGCACCATGACCGTGATTCTAATACCAGAGTTGTCCACAGGTGGTGGACAACTCTGTGCACAGGTGTGGAAAAGGCCCCGCCGATCCGGAGATCGGCGGGGCCCCACCACATCTAGTGCCCTCAGGCGCCCGGAGGCACCGGAAGTGGCATGCCGGGCAGGCTCTGGTCGTTCGGCACGACGCCGTCGACCAGGTAGGCCTCCACGACCTTGTCCACACCCGCGTTGCCGCCGGCGTAGATGCCGTGGTCACCCTCACCGGTGATCGTCAGCATCCGCGAGTTGTCGAACGCCTTGTGCGCGCGGCGCGCACCCTCGATCGGCGTCGCCGGGTCGTGCTCCGACTCGACGATCAGCACCGGCGGGACACCCTTGCCGTTGAGCACCGGCAGCGGCGCCGGCGGCTTCTGCCAGAACAGGCACGGCTGGATGAACCAGCCCGCGCCGAGCAGGGGCAGCTGCTGGTCGATCAGCTTCTGCGACTGCTTGATGGCGCTCTGGGTGGAGCCGGTCCACGGACCCTCGTTGCAGGGGATCGTCCAGAACGACGCGTCGTAGGCGTCGCCGTCGGTCGGGACCATCAGCGGCTGGGCGCCGGAGGTCTCGGTGCTCTTGTCGGCGGCCTTGACCTTCTGCGCGGCCGACGTCTTGGCCTGCGCGGACGCGGTGCCCTGGGTCAGCGTGCGGACGCTGACCAGGTAGTCGGCCAGACCCGGGAACGACCGCTTCGAGTAGATCGAAGACGCGATGAACGAGTCCAGGCCGTTGGCCGAGACGGTCGAGCCGTCGGGCAGGGTGACCGCGCCCTGGGTCAGGGCGTAGCGGACCTGCTCGTAGGTCTGGCGCGCGGCCTCGCCGGTGGTGCCGAAGTGGTAGAGCTTGTCGTACTTCGCCATCCACGGGAGGAAGTCCTGCCGCCAGCGGCGCTCGAAGCCGAGCGGCTGCCAGTCGAACGACTTCTGCCAGGTCGTGGTGAACTCCGTCGAGGAGTCGAGGACGAACCGGCCGGTGCGCGTCGGGTAGGCCTGTGCGTAGTGCGCGCCCATCCAGGTGCCCGCCGAGTAGCCGACCCAGTTGATCTTGTCGCGGCCGAGCAGCACGCGCAGCAGGTCGATGTCCTTGACCGTCTGGTCGGTGTTGATCAGCGGGCCCAGCTCGCCGGACTTCTGCTGGCAGGACAGCGCCGCGTACTTCGTCGCCTGGAGGATCAGGTTCAGGTTCTGCTTGCTGCGGTCACGCGGGTCGAGGTCCGAGCCGGTGCCGATGGCGCCACCGCACGTGATGTTCGTGCTCTTGCCGGTGCCGCGCGGGTCGAACCCGACGATCTCCTGGTGCTCGCGCAGCTTGGGCTGGTTGCGCAGGCGGGCCGGGAAGTTGCGCCCGGGCGCCCCCGGGCCGCCCGGGTTGGTGACGACGCTGGCCGTCGCGTCCTTCGTCGCCTTCAGCCTGCTGACCGCGATGGTCAGGTCGATCTGGGCGTTCGCCTGGTACCAGTTGCGCGGCGTCTTGTAGGTCGCGCACTCCATGTCCTCGGCGCCCGCGGGCGGGGCGGTGGGCAGCTCGGCGGGGACGGCGCACTTGTGCCAGTCCAGCTTCTGGTTCGCGTACTGCGGCGGGATGTTCGTGGAGTTCAGCGGCTGCTTGCCGGCCGCGGCATCCTGGCCTGCGAACGCAGGGGTGAACCCGGCCAGCAGGGTGCCGGCGATCGCCGGGATCACCACCGCGTAGCGGAGTCGTGTCATACGGTTGCCCCTTATCGGGTTTTCGCGTGCGAGTCCGGCTATTCCTATAGGCCGGGTGGGGGCGGGGCAACCGACGTTGGTCGGCATCGCGGATCGTGGCGATCAAATCGATATCGGACAGACGTGACTCCCTGTCACCGAGGTCTTAAGGTCAGGCGGTCGGTTACAGGAGTGTTAGGTGAGGTCCGATGTCGACTGCGAAGCACGACGGAAAGGTGCGCGGGTTGCGGTTCAGCCCGTGGAACCTGCTCCTGATCGTCCCGCTGCTGGTCCTGGTCACGCCACTGTTCAACATGGACGGTCCGCGGCTGTTCGGGATGCCGTTCTTCTACTGGTTCCAGTTCCTCATGGTGGCGGTCGGGGTGCTCAGCACCTGGATCGTCTACCTGATGACGCGGGACAAGCCGACTGTTGACGCGCCGGACAAGCTGAGCGTCGAGGACCTGGACGAGGGGGACGCTCGATGAGCAACCTGCAGTGGCCCGAGCTGATCATCTTCACGGTCCTGTTCGCGCTGGTGACCGTCCTCGGCTTCATGGCGTCCCGCTGGCAGCGCGGCAGCACGCTGGACCACCTGGACGAGTGGGGTCTCGGCGGCCGCAAGTTCGGCTCGTGGATCACGTGGTTCCTGCTCGGCGGTGACCTCTACACCGCGTACACGTTCGTCGCGGTGCCCGCGCTGGTGTTCAGCGCCGGCGCGCTCGGCCTGTACGCGCTGCCGTACACGATCGTCGTCTACCCGATCGTGCTGCTCCCGGCACTGCGGATGTGGTCGGTTTCCCGGGTCCGCGGCTACGTGACCCCGGCCGACTTCGTGCGCGGCCGCTTCGGCTCGCCGATCCTGGCGCTGCTGGTGGCGATCACCGGCATCGTCGCGACCATGCCGTACATCGCGCTGCAGCTGGTCGGTCTCGAAGCCGTGCTGCGGACGATGGGCATCAACGGCTCCGGCATCGTCGGGCACCTGCCGCTGCTGGTCGCGTTCGTGATCCTGGCCTTCTACACCTACCAGTCCGGCCTGCGGGCGCCCGCGCTGATCGCGTTCGTCAAGGACATCCTGATCTACATCGTGATCCTGGTGGCGATCATCTACCTGCCCTCGAAGCTGGGCGGCTGGTCGCACATCTTCGACGCGGCGGCGAAGAAGCTCGGCACGCCGAGCCCGGCCACCGGCAAGCCGGCCGGGTCGATCCTGCTGACCGCCAACAACCAGCTGCAGTACGCGACGCTGGCGCTGGGTTCGGCGCTCGCGCTGTTCCTGTACCCGCACTCGCTGACCAGCGTGCTGGCTTCGCGCGGCCGCAACGTGATCAAGCGGAACATGGTCGCGCTGCCGGCGTACTCGCTGGTGCTGGGCCTGCTGGCGCTGCTCGGGTACGTGGCGATCACCGCCGGCGTCAAGCCGCTGACGAACGCGGCGACCGGCAAGGCGGACGGCAACACGATCGTCCCGGTGCTGTTCGACAACCAGTTCTCGTCGTGGTTCGCCGGCATCGCGTTCGCCGCGATCGGCATCGGCGCGCTGGTGCCCGCCGCGATCATGTCGATCGCCGCGGCCAACCTGTGGACCCGCAACATCTACAAGGAGTACATCCGCAAGAACGCGACCCCGGCCGAGGAGGCGAAGCAGGCGAAGCTGGCTTCGCTGGTCGTGAAGCTCGGCGCGGTGGCCGTGATCATCCTGATCGACCCGCAGTTCTCGATCGACCTCCAGCTCATCGGCGGCGTGCTGATCCTGCAGACGCTCCCCGCCGTGGCGCTCGCGCTGTACACGCGCTGGTTCCACCGCTGGGGCCTGATCGCGGGCTGGATCGTCGGCATCGGCTGGGGCCTGATCATGCTGTACGGCATCCCCAACCCGGCCAACGGCAAGCTCCACTTCGGCGGCTCGGCGCTGGCGCTGGGCAACATGTCGATCTTCGGCTGGCACCCGTTCGCGGGCTCCCAGGTCCAGATCTACGTCGGCTTCGTGGCGCTGATCGCCAACCTGGTGGTCGCGGCGATCGTCACCGTGATCGCGCGGCAGCTGAAGGTGTTCAACGGCACGGACGACACCAACGCCGAGGACTACCACGCCGACGAGCACGACAAGGACCTGCGCCCGATCGGCGTCCACTAAGTCCACTGAGGACGGATGACCGCCCGGGAAACGAGGTAGAGCACCACGCCGTTGAGCAGGTGCCAGAGGAAGTGCGTGCCGACCGGGACGTATGCGCATACGTCCCGGTCGAGCGTGCGGAAGCTCAGCGAGAGCGCGAAAACCGCGCCCGCGACGGCGAAGTGCGTCCAGTGGGTGTCGCGCTGGAATGCGAGCACCGCGGCGAAGCCGAACAGCCCGATCAATGGGGCGAGGTAGAGCCCACCGCCCAGCAACGCGGTGCCGACGGTGAGCGCGAGAAACCCCGGCGCGGCAACCCAAGCCCACCGCCGGCTCCAGTACTCCCGCACGAACACCACGGCGTACACCAGCACGAAGGCGAGGATGGCGCCCGAGTCCGCGGCGCCCGCCCACCGCGTCGCGATCAGGTGGAAGACACTGCTCGCCACGAAGACGAGCCCGATCAGCACGGCGAGCAGCCGCCCCGTCCGATCCCCCTTGGCCAGCCGCCAAACCAGCACGGCGGCGACGAGGAACGCGAGGTTGCTGAGCTCGTTGAGCGGCTCACCCCAGAGCCCGGGCGCGACGCGTTCGCAGTACCCGTCGACGTAGTCCGTCACGAACACAGCCAACCACGACTAGCGTGCGGGGTATGAGCGACGTGAGCCGGTTCCCGGTGGTGGAACTCGAAGACCTGCCCGACGACCTGCGCGAGCGCGTCGGCGCGATCGCCGAGAAGTCCGGGTTCACCCCGAACATCTTCCGCGCCCTCGGCCACCGCCCCGCCGAGCTGCGCGCCTTCCTCGACTACCACGACGCCCTCATGGAACGGCCCGGCGGACTCAGCAAGGCCGAGCGCGAGCTGGTCGTCGTCGCCACGTCCGGCGCGAACCACTGCACCTACTGCGTCGTCGCGCACGGGGCCATCCTGCGCATCCGCGCCAAGGACCCCGAGCTGGCCGACCGCGTGTCGAGCAACCCGTGGCAGGTGGAGCTGGACGAGCGCGGCCGCGCGATCGTCGACCTCGCCCTGTCGCTCGCCCAGGACTCGGCGCTCTTCGGCGAAGGCGACCTCGAAGCCGCGCGCAACGCGGGCCTGTCCGACGACGAGATCTGGGACGTCGGCGCGATCACGGCGTTGTTCGCGATGTCGAACCGGCTCGCGCACCTGACCGCGCTGCGGCCGAACCCGGAGTTCTACCTGCTCGGCCGCGCGCCGCGGTAGAACTTCAGGCGCCAGGTCTCGTCGGTAAGCGTGGGGCCCCAGTCGTCGAAGTCCACCTCCTGGACCAGCTCGAAGCCGGCCGCGCGGTAGATCGAACGCGCGGCGGTCAGGATCGAGACCGTCGACAGCTCCATCTCCTGGTAACCGTGGGCTCGAGCGAACTCGACGCACTCGGTGACCAGCCGCTTGCCCACACCGTGGCCCCGGGCCGACGGCTCGAGCAGCAGCAGCCGCAGTTTCGCGGTGTCGTCGTCCGGACCCCGGGTGCACGCGATGCTGCCGACGCGCTCGCCGTCGAGCTCGGCGACCCAGAACGCCTGCCGCGGGTCGCCGGACTGCTCGGCGAAGTCGGCGACGATCCGGGCGACCAAGCCCTCGAACCGGGGGCCGAAACCGTACTCACGGCCGTAGAGCGCGCCGTGACGTTCCACCACCCAGCCGAGGTCACCCGGTCGTGGCGGCCGCAGCACGAGCGCCGGGTCGCGACGGCGTTCGCCGACCAGGTCGCCGATCGTGCGCATCGCGGTCAGCAGCCGCTGCTGGTCTTCGTCGGCGAACCGGCGCAGCAGGCCGCCGATCTGCTCGGTGGACCGCGCGTTCAGCACGGCGAACGCGTCCCGGCCCGCCGCCGTCGGCCGCACGAGCTGGCGCCGGGCGTCCTCATCGGACCGTTCGCGCGCGATCAGCCCGCGCGATTCGAGCCGCGCGAGCAGCCTGCTGGCGTAGCCGGCGTCGAGGTCGAGGCGTTTGCGCAGCTCGGTCACCGGCAGCGGGTCCTGGTGGGCGAGCTCGAAGAGCACGCGGGCTTCCGGCAGCGAGTACTCGGCGTCGGCCGGTCCCTCGTCGAGCACACCGATGACGCCGGTGTAGAGCCGGTTGAAGGCGCGGACCGCGGCGACGCGGTCGGCGAGCTGCTCGTCGTTCATTGACCACCTCAACAAGTTCGTTGACGAAGTCAAAGGTTACTCGAGAAGCCGGTCCCGGCAAGGGAATTTCGGGGAAATGGGAAACCCCGCGATGCTGCCAGGTCGGGGGTCCGCCAGCATCACGGGGTCGTAGGGGGTATCGACAGCACTTTGCGTGTCGTTACACCTTCAGCACTTTGTGGCATAGGTCACTCGAATGGGCGACCGCCACTGGGTGAAACAGAGGTCAGCGCATGTAGCCCGAGCGAGCCTGCGCGATCGCGATGAGTTCCTGACGGACCGTCGCGGTCGCGGCGGTGTCGATCGCCCGGTTCAGCGCCCGGCGAGTGCGAACCTCGGCGCGGCGGGCGCGGAGCTTGGCGGCGATGTTGTTCATCGGTTTCTGCATCCCCTTCAGGGTCTTCGGTGGCTTGTGCCTCTAGTATGCGCCTTTTTTCACAAGGAAGCCAACGAATATCCGGTGATGTGGCGCACGTGCCGATGAATCATCGGCAAACTTGGGTATGGGCCGGAGAGATCAGGGGTGGCGGCGGTCACGGCGGAGCAACCCACTACATGCTTATAAGGCTCTCTAGCGATTGAGCTAGAGAGCCTTAGGAACGGGGATAGGGATCAGTCGCGGCCGAGCAGGTAGTGGCCGAAGTGCGGCACGGTGAAGGCGATCTGACCCCGCTCGGCGGAGTAGACCAGGCCCTTCTTCATCAGGCTGTCGCGCGCCGGCGACAGGGAGGACGGCTTCCGCCCGAGGAACACGGCGACGTCGGCGGTGCCGGCGGGCTCGTCGCGCCCCTGGGTCAGCTCGGCCATGGCCTGCAGGTACTCGCGCTCGGCCGGCGTCGCCCGGTCGTAGCGCGAGCCGAAGAAGCCGACCGCCAGTTCGGCCTCCGCTTCGGGCGCGGCGACCTGGACGTCCTTGACGGTGATCGGGTCGGACGGCGCCGCGTCCCAGGCCGCCTTGCCGTAGGCCTGGATGAAGTACGGGTAGCCGCCGGAGGCGTCGAAGAGCGCGTCGAGGGCTTCCGGCTCGATGCCGGCGTCCTCCCGCTCGATCGGCGCCATCACGGCGTAATCGGCGTCCTCGCGGTCGAGCCGGTCGATGCGCGAGTACCGGAAGAGCCGCTCGGAGTAGGACTTCGACGCCGACAGCACGGCGGGCAGGTGTGGCAGCCCGGCGCCGACCACCACGAGAGGTGCCCCGGACTGGGACAGCTCGTGGCAGGCCGCGCACAACGCCGAGACGTCGTCTGGCTGCAGGTCCTGCATTTCGTCGATGAGCAGCGCGACGCCGGTCCCGACGTCCGCGGCCAGCTCGGCGACGTCGGTGAACAGCTCGACGAGGTCGATCTCGATGTCCCCGGAGTCGGCGCGGCCCTGCGCGGCGGGCACGTCGATGCCCGGCTGCCAGCGGTCGCGCAGCTTCGCGTCGGGCTTGTTGGCTCGGAGCGCGAACGCCTTGAGCACGCCGAGCACCTCTTCGACGCGGTCCGGAGCCCGGTGCCGCACGGCGAGGTCCCGGATGGCCCGGTGCAGCGCCGCGGAAAGCGGCCGCCGCAGCTCGGCGTCCGGCCGCGCCTCGATCTTCCCGGCGCCCCACTTGTGCCGCACGGCCATCGCGCGCAGCTCCCCGAGCAGCACGGTCTTGCCGACGCCCCGCAGCCCGGTCAGGACGAGACTGCGTTCGGGTCTCCCCCGCGCCACCCGTTCGAGCACGACCTCGAAGGCCTTGAGCTCACGCTCGCGCCCGGCCAGCTCAGGCGGCCGCTGCCCGGCGCCCGGCGCGAAGGGGTTGCGGATGGGGTCCACTCTGCCAAGCTATCGACGTATCTAGCGCGAGCCCGATATTCCGCCATAGACGGCTAGGGCGTGTCGCCGGAGTTCGACCGGATGGCCGTACATAGAGACGAACAGGTCTGCAGCCCTGCTCGTCCCTACCCCCAGCGCGCACTACGACGTAGCACTACTCGCCGAGGTTCCGTTCCGCGTAGATCTTCATCGCGTCGCGGACGAACTCGGCTCCTCCGCCCTCGAACCCGTACCGCGGGTCGTCGACGTACAACTGCCCGAGCCCCGCGAAGTACCCCGCGGACACCGACGAAACCGCCGGCCGCAGCCACTCGTGCAGCCGCCGCGTGATCGCCTGGACCTCGTCGGAATCCGCGGCGAGCCCGGCGGAGCGAGCCGCGCCGAACGCCGCCGCGATGTCCGCCAGCTCCTGCTGGTGGGCCTTCTTCTCGTCGGCCGACAACGAGCTCCACCACTGGTCACCGCGCCGGTACGCGTCGGCGCCCCAGCGGCGCGTGACCTCTTCCTCGTACTGCGTGTGGTCGAAGCCGTCGAAAACTTCTTCTGCCATCAGTCGTTCACCTCCCTTCAGTTTCCGCAGCGTGGTCCGGACCGAATCGATCTGCCGACCGATCCGCCGCCGCTCCTGTTCGAGCAGCTCCAGGTGGGTCTCGAGCGCCGCGGCGCTGTCGCGTTGCCCGTCGAGGACCTCCGCGATCGCCGGGAGCCCGAGGCCCAGTTCGCGCAGCAGCAGGATCCGCTGCAGCCGGACGAGCGCCTGCTCGTCGTAGTAGCGGTAGCCGTTGCTGCCGACGCGGCTGGGCGCGAGCAGGCCGACCGCGCCGTAGTGGCGCAGCGTCCGGCTCGTGGTCCCGGCCGAGCGGGCGAGGTCCTGGATCGACCACTCCATGCCGACGACGATAGAAGTTGACGCAACGTCAAGGTCAACTGCTAAAGCTTTATAGCGCTATCTATCACCAGAGCGATATTCCCGGAGAAACCCCGATGAGGATTCGACGACGGGACGAGCGGGCACCCACCCGGTAGGTTCGACCAGGCAGCGGCCCGTACGAGGAAGGCAAACGACCGTGATACTCCGTCGAGTGGCACGTCCCCTGCTCGCCACGATCTTCGTGACGGGCGGAATCAATGCGCTGAGGCAGGCCGAAGGGCACGCGAAGGCGGCGGAACCCTTCCTCAACAGCGCGTTCGAGAAGGTCGGCGACAAGGTCCCGGAGCAGGTTCCGCGCGATCCGGTGACGCTCGTCCGCATCGACGCCGCCGTGAAGATCGGCGCCGGCCTCGCGCTCGCGGCCGGCAAGGCACCGCGGCTCGCGGCCGGGCTGCTGCTCGGCAGCCTGGTGCCGACGACGCTGTCGACGCACAGCTTCTGGGCCATCAAGGACCCGGCCGAGCGCCAGCAGCAGCAGATCCAGTTCTTCAAGAACGCGAGCCTGGCCGGTGGCCTGCTCCTCGCGGTGGCCGACACGCACGGGAAGCCGTCGGCGGCTTGGCGCGCGAAGCACGCCGCCGAGGACGTCGGCGCCGCGGCCGGCAAGCTGAGCCGCAAGGCCGAGAAGCGCGCGAACAAGCTCGCGAAGCGGGCCCAGAAGGCGCTCCCCAACTAGCACGCGAAAAAGGGCCGCCCCGAGTGCGGGGCGGCCCTTTTTCGTGCGGTTACTTCTCCAGGATCGCGGTGACGCCCTGGCCGCCGGCCGCGCAGATCGAGATCAGGCCGCGGCCGGACCCCTTCTCGTGCAGCAGCTTCGCCAGCGTCGCGACGATCCGGCCACCGGTCGCGGCGAACGGGTGCCCGGCCGCCAGCGACGAGCCGTTGACGTTCAGCTTCGCCCGGTCGATCGCGCCGAGCGGCGCGTCCAGCTCCAGCTTCTCCTTGGCGAACGCCGGGTCCTCCCACGCCTTGAGCGTGGCCAGCACCTGCGACGCGAACGCCTCGTGGATCTCGTAGAAGTCGAAGTCCTGCAGCGAAAGCCCGGCGCGCGCGAGCATCCGCGGCACGGCGTACGCGGGCGCCATCAGCAGGCCCTCTTCGCCGTGGACGTAGTCGACGGCCGCAGTCTGCGAGAACGTCAGATAGGCCAGCACCGGCAGCTTGTGCGCCTTGGCCCACTCGTCGGTGGCGAGCAGGACCGTCGACGCGCCGTCGGTCAGCGGCGTCGAGTTGCCCGCGGTCATCGTGCCGTCCGGGCCGCCGAACGCCGGCTTCAGCTTGGCGAGCTTCTCCGCCGTCGAGTCCGGGCGCAGGTTCTGGTCGCGCGCGAGCTTGAGGAACGGCGTCACGAGGTCGTCGAAGAACCCGCGGTCGTAGGCCGCGGCGAGCTTCTGGTGGCTGCTCGCGGCCAGCTCGTCCTGCGCCTCGCGCGTGATCTCCCAGATCTTCGCGGTGAGCGCTGCGTGCTCGCCCATCGACAGGCCCGTGCGCGGCTCCTCGTTGCGCGGGATCGCCGGGACGATGTGGCCCGGCCGGATCTTCGCGACGAGCTTGAGGCGGTCGCCGAGCGTCTTCGCGGCGTTGAGCTGGATGAGGATCTGACGGAGGTCCTCGTTGACGGCCAGCGGCGCGTCGCTTGTGGTGTCGACACCACCGGCGATGGCCGAGTCGATCTGGCCGAGCGCGATCTTGTTGGCGACGTTGACGATCGCCTGCAGGCCGGTGCCGCACGCCATCTGGACGTCGGACGCGGGCGTCGCGGGCGAAAGCTTGCTGCCCAGCACGCTCTCGCGGGCCAGGTTGAAGTCCTTCGAGTGCTTGAGCACGGCGCCGGCGGCGACCTCGCCGATCACCTCGCCCTGCAGCGAGAAGCGGCTGACCAGACCGTCGAGGGCGGCGGTGAACATGTCCTGGTTCGACGCCTTCGCGTACGGGCCGTTGGACCTCGCGAAGGGGATCCGGTTGCCCCCGATGATCGCGACCTTGCGCACGGCGGGCGTCTTCTTCGGTGGCATGACTTCACCTCTCTGGTCGTGTCCCTCACACTGTAACCTACTCGGGAGTAGGTTAGACTGCGACGTGACGCAGACTGCACGGGAGGCAACCGATGGCTGACAGGTACCAGCAGTTCACGAAAACCCCGTTGGGGAAGTTCGTGGTGCCGAAGCTCGGCCTGCCCAACCCGGCCACGCTGCGCCGGTACAAGCCCGGGCAACCCGCCCTCGAGGGTCCCGCACTTCTGGGCGCCGCGCCCGGTAGCCGGCTCGAGAAGACCCTTAAGGATCAACTCGCCGACGCGGGCATCGAGGTCGTCACCTCGGCGGTCGACCGGCACGCGGCGCTCGTCTTCGACGCGACCGGCGTCACCGACCCCGCGCGCCTGCGCGAGGTCTACGACTTCTTCCACCCGGTGATCCGCAGCGTCGGGCCGTCCGGCCGGGTCGTCGTCCTCGGCACGCCGCCGGAGCAGGTCGAAGGCCGTGAACGGATCGCGCAGCGCGCTCTCGAGGGCTTCATCCGATCGGTGGGCAAGGAGCTGAAGCGCGGCGCGACCGCTCAGCTCGTGTACGTCGCCGAAGGCGCCGAAGAGGCGACGGAGTCGACGCTGCGCTTCCTGCTCTCGGCGAAGTCGGCGTTCGTCGACGCGCAGGTCATCCGGATCGGCACCGAAGGCAAGACGGCTTCCGCGCCCGCGAACTGGGAGAAGCCCCTCGACGGCAAGGTCGCGCTGGTCACCGGCGCGTCCCGCGGCATCGGCGCGGCGATCGCCGAGGTGCTGGCCCGCGACGGCGCGCACGTCGTCGCGCTCGACATCCCCGCCCAGGGCGGCGACCTGTCGAAGGTGGCCAACAAGATCGGCGGCTCGTCGCTGCAGCTCGACATCACTTCGCCGAGCGCACCCGCGAAGCTCGCGGAGTACCTGAAGGAGCGGCACGGCGGCGTCGACGTCGTGGTCCACAACGCCGGGATTACCCGCGACAAGACGCTGGGCAACATGAGCGAGAGCGCGTGGGACTCGGTGATCGCGGTGAACCTCGCTTCGCAGCTCGCGGTGAACGACAAGCTGCTCGGCGATCGCGTGCTGAACGAGAACGGCCGGATCATCGGCGTCTCGTCGATCGCGGGCATCGCCGGCAACGTCGGCCAGACGAACTACGCGACGTCGAAGGCGGGGGTGATCGGCATGGTGAACGTCGGCGCCCCGCAGCTCGCCGAGTACGGCGGCACGATCAACGCCGTCGCGCCCGGGTTCATCGAGACGAAGATGACGGCGGCGGTCCCGCTGTTCATCCGCGAGGCCGGGCGGCGGCTGTCCAGCCTCGGCCAGGGCGGCCTGCCGGTCGACGTCGCCGAGACGATCGCCTGGTACGCGAACCCGGCGTCGGCCGCGGTGAACGGCAACGTGGTCCGCGTCTGCGGCCAGGCCCTGCTGGGGGCGTGAGGTGGCGATCCGCGAACTCGACAGCACGCCGAGCCTGGCGACGCTGTACCCGAAGGCCCTGCTCGGCTTTCGCAAAACGGGCTCATCGCTGCCCGACACCGAGCTGGTCCGCACCGGTGTCGTCGTCGACCCGGCGCACCTCGCCGCGTACAACGCGGTCTGCGGGTTCCGGCTGAGCGACGAACTGCCGGCGACGTACCCGCACATGCTGGCGTTTCCGCTGCAGATGGCACTGATGACCGAGCCGGCGTTCCCGTTCCCGCTGCTCGGCATGGTGCACGTGGCGAACCGGATCACCCAGCACCGCCCGCTGCGGCTGGGCGAGGCGCTGACGATCCGGGTGCGCGCGGAGAACCTGCGCCCGCACGAGAAGGGCCGTCAGTTCGACGTCGTCAGCGAAGCTTGGGCCGGGGAAGACGTGGTCTGGGTCGACGTCAGCACGTACCTGCGTCGCGGGGGCGGCTCGTCCTCGTCGCGCCGGGACCAGCTGGCGCCGCCGACGCCGGACGCGATCTGGCGGGTCCCGGGCGACATCGGCCGGCGCTACGCGGAGGTCTCGGGCGACCGCAACCCGATCCACCTGCACCCGCTGACGGCCAAGCTGTTCGGCTTCCCGAAGGCGATCGCCCACGGGATGTGGACGAAGGCCCACGCGCTGGCTGCGTTCGAGGGCCGCCTGCCGCCGGCGTTCACGATCGACGTCAAGTTCAAGCAGCCGGTGCTGCTGCCGGCCAAGGCGGGCTTCACGTCGTGGTCCACTCCGGAGGGCTGGGCGTTCGAGCTGTGGGGCGGGTCGAAGCCGCACCTGGAGGGGACGATCACCTCACTCTGAGGGCTTCCAGACCTCGCCCTCGATGAGGTCGTTGAAGCCCAGCCAGACGAGGTTCATCAGCCAGGACGCGAGGACGCCGTCGGAGATGTCGGGGTGGTCGAGGGCCCAGTCGGCCAGTGACTCGGCCGCCCCGACCAAGGCCGCGGAGAGGCCTTCGCCCGAGAACTCGGCTTGCTCGCCGACGCCCTTGCGGGTGCCGGCCGACACGACCAGGGCGGCGACCAGCTGGATCGCGCGCGCCCGCATGTCGGTGATCTCCGCGGCGAACGCCCCGCCGACGGTGAGGGCCTGGCGGTGCAGCACCGTCCACGACTCGCGGTACTCCGCGACAAAGCGGTAGAACGACCGCAGGCCGTGCCAGAGCTGCATGTCCGGCGGCAGATCGGGCTGGACGCCGGCCTGGATGGCCTCGAGCAGCCGCGTCGCCTCGCGGCGGATGCACGCACCGAACAGGTCCTCTTTGGACCCGAGGTAGGTGTAGATCATCGGCTTCGAGACGCCGGCGACGTCGGAGATCTCGTCCATCGAGGCCGCGTGGTAGCCGTGGCGCGAGAAAACCTGGACGGCGGCGTCCAGGATCTGCCGCTCGCGCACCGCGCGCGGCAGCCGCCTGGCCCGTTCGGGCGGACGCTGATCATCCTCTGACACGCTGGACCTCCCTGTTGCTGACCGGAGACGGTACCGGGCGCTGCCCCGTCAGGGTGATTTCGGCACGCTTGCCCGCCTACCTACTGGCGGGTAGCCTTACGCGTGAGTAACTGCAGAGGAGTGACCATGGCCGACAACGCCGGGATGACCAGCGCCGATCAGGTCGCGGGGCTCCGTGGGGCGGCGCTGCTGGACGCCCTGGAGCGGCTCGACCCGCTGAGCCCCGAGGCGCACGCCCTCGACGTCAACGCCCTCGCCGACGCGGTCGACCCGCGCGACCTCGGCAAGGACGACTTCCGAAGACTCCTGAGCGCGCTGCTTCGCCTGGCGGAGCGCGCCCCGGCGTTCGACCTGAGCAAGGTCGAGCCGGCCCGGTTCGCGTCGCTGGTGTCGTCGGCGTCGCGCGCGCAGCTGGAGAGCGTCGTCGCGGAGCGGCCCCTGCGCGAGCGGGTACTGGACGAGATCTTCGCCCGCATGGGCGCGCACATCAGGCCGGACCGCGCCCGCGACCTGCACGCGGTGGTCCACTGGCGCCTGTCGGGCGGAGTGGGCGAGGGCGGCTACGACCGCTACGAGACGACGATCTCCCACGGTTCGTGCACGGTGAGCCGCGAGATGCACGCGGCCCCCCGGGTCACGATCACCATCGCCCCGGCCGACTTCTTCCGGCTCATCACCCACCAGGCAACGCCGGCGGTGTTGTTCGTCACGGGAAGAATCAAGGTCAAGGGCGATTTGGCGTTCGCGGCGGGTCTGATCGGATACTTCGACCTCCCCCACCCCGTATAGTCCGTCGCTGTGCCCCGAAAAGCGAAGTGGCGCCTTTCCCGGCCCCGCGGAGTACGCGCCGGCCACGCGGTCAACGCGTTCGCGGACAAGCTCGTCATCGGCAACTTGACCCCCGCGCAGTTCATCCAGGTCCTGGAAACCCTCCACATGCTGGGCTCGGCGGGAGCGGGCATAGAGCTGAGCTCCCTGTCGACGGACGTCCTGGTGGACGTGGTCCGCAGGTGTTCCCGCGACCAGCTGAAGGCCATCGCGGAGCACCCCGAGCTGCGAGCGGTGTTCCTCGACGAGATCTTCCGCAGAATGTCGGAGCACTTTTCCCCAACACGGGCGCGACACGTGGATTTCGTGGTTTCGTGGCGCTTTTCCGAGGGAACAGGCGAGGACGGCTACGACCGTTTCCAGACGGTGATCGAGGACGGGATGTGCGTTTCCTCAACGGACTTGTCCCGAACGCCGGACACAACGATCACATTGTCGGTGGACGACTTCATCAGGATGGCCACGGGCAACGCCGCGGTGGCGGCGATGTTCGTGACGGGCCGGGTGAAGGTGAAGGGCGAGTACGCCCCGGCGGTCCGGTTCTCGAGCTACTTCGACATCCCCAAGCCATCCGTGGACTAGCTGTTGCCGGCGAGCGGCTTGCTTGCCTTGGTGACTTCCCAGGCACCGTTCACCGCCTCGTCGAGTGACTTCTCGTCGAGCTTCAGGCCCAGTGCCGCGGCGAGAACGTGTGCGGCGAGCCGAGGAGGGATGGCATTGCCGATCTGCTGGGAGATGTCGTTCCCGGCCCACGGGTAGTCGATCGGGAAGGTCTGCAATCGTCCTGCCTCGGCAAGGGTGAACCGCGGTAGTTCGCGTTCGTCGTGCGTGACGAGGCGGTTCCGGGAAACCTTGCCGGTGACTGTTGCCGCGGGTTCGTCCGACCTGCGTCGTCCGCGGGCTTTCGGGTCGCCGCCGGTTCCGTAGTTGGAGATCACCACGTAAGGCGATTCGCGGGTAATCGCCTTGCCCATGGTTTCCCAGGGCAGCAGCGCCAGGTCTGCCGGGTTCGCCGGAAGGCCTTTGCGGTACAGCTGATGTGTCGGTGTCGGAAGGCTCGGCTTGCGGTCGCGTCGGGCGATGAGGATCGCCCGACGTCGCGTCTGGGGGACGCCGAACATTTCGGTGTGCAGGATGCCGCAGTCCGATTTGTAGCCGACGCCGGCAAGTGCCTCGCCGACGGCTTCCCACACCGGCAGCACCGCGGGAACCTGCTCCAGCACGATGGCGTCGTACGGGCGTCCGTCCTTCACCGCCTCCAGCGCCCACCTGAGCGGCTCGAGGACCAGCCCGGTCCGTACGTCGTCGAGATTCTTCAGGCTTTCTTTGACGTCTTCGCCCGCTGCCATCTGCTTGACGAACCCGCGTACCTGCTCCAATGCGCGGCGACCGGCGCCGCTCCCTGCCACCGTGTACGTCTGGCACGGCGGACCACCTGCGAGAACGGTGGCCTCGCGGAAGTCGGCAGGCTTGTGGTCGCGGACGTCGGCGTGCCGCGTGCGCAACCCCGCCTTGGTGCGGGTGGCACACGCGTTGTCGTCCCACTCGATCCCGTCCACGACCAGGCCCAGCCAGTGCGCGGCGACGTCCAGCCCGCCCGGGCCGGCGAAGAGATCCACCATGTGGATGGGCCCCGGCGGGGAAGCGATGGACTGATCGGCGAGCATGCGGGGAGCTTATCTCGTGCGCCCGACTATCCGACGTAGGCGCGTCAGCGGCCTTCCAGGGCCCAGCGGATCGCAGTTCCGAGCGCTCGACCCACCGGTGGCGGCGTGGCGTTGCCCACCTGGCGGTACTGACTGGTTTTGCGGCCGGAGAACCGCCAGTCCGCCGGGAAGCCTTGGAGGATGGCCGTCTGGGCAACGGTGAGGGGAACGCCGCCCCTCGGGCCCAACTCGGGTCTCCAGTCGAAGTCCGGTCCGGGTGGGAGGTCGGCGACCGTGCCGCCGTTCACACCCATGGTGGCCCACCGCCTCTTCGAGCCGGACGGCCCCAGGTCCGCTCCGCCGCGATCCCACGAGCCTCCGACGAGCGTCGGCGACAGCCGGTCGGCCTGGGCCGACCACCGGTCGGCCTCGGGCCAACCGCGGGACGCCATGGACTCCCGCAGGACCTCTCCCACCGACGGCGGAAACGGCTGCGCCCGCGGTAGCTCGAAGCCGTGCGGCATGCCGCCTTTGAACGCGACCAGCACGCCGTGCTTGCGTTCTTGCGAGACGCCGTAGTCCGACGCGTTGACCACCAGCCAGTTCGAGACGTAGCCGAGGTGGTCGAGCTCCTTTTCGATGTTCTCCCGGGCCACGGCGTACCCGTCTCCGGTCGCCAACTCCGGCATGTTCTCGATCAAGAAGGCGCGCGGCTGGATACCGGGCACCAGCATGACGGCCGCGTAGAGGAGTTCCAGCTCGGTCTCGTTCCCGCGGGTGCGGTTGCCGGCGGCGGAAGCCTTCACTCGCGGCAGGCCGGCCGAGAGCAGATCCACGTCGTAGACACGCTTGTCGTCCGCCGGGTCGAAATCTCGGATGTCCATCTCCCGGACGTCCCACCCCGGTCGGTTGAGCCGCAAGGTGTTGCACGCCGCATCGCGGACGTCGACGAGGAGGACGGGGTCGAAACCCGCTTGTTCCAGTCCGAGCGCGAGACCCCCCGCGCCCGCACACACCTCGACCGACGTCAGACGGTCTTTCGCCGGAAACGGTTCGGTCGGGTCAAACCCGGTGTTCGGCATTTCGATCCCCTCGTGTCCTGCCGTCTTCAGTCCGCTGTGGACGAAGCCGTCGCCGAGTTCGCCTCCGCCTTCTTCGACCGATCCCGGCGAGGCGCTTCCGCAAGCAGCTTCTCGAACAGTGAGGCCAGGGCATCCACCGAATCTCGCGGGACCGCGCCGTCTGCCGGACCGTCGGGGAGGCGGTCCCACGGCACCTCGGGCATGTGCGCCGAATCGGCAATCCAGTCGCGGAGAGCGTCGCTGTCCGCCGGGACGTCGGGCGCCAAAACGTCGAAGATCAACGTGCTGCCCGCGGTGTTCACGGCCCTGGAGAGCGCGTTGATCTGATCGGATCCGTTCTTGACCTGCTCGGAATCGAGGCGCTCGACAATCCGGATGATCGCCGCCGCGGTCGGGCGGTGATCGATGACGTCCAAGCGCATCACGCTGTTCACGACGTCCTGGTAGGCGAAAGCGCTGGTCACCGGCTGGTAGTCGGCGCCGTTCCGAAACAGCTCCGCGGCCCACCACAAGCGGGCGAAGGCCTGCAGGAAGTGCGATCCGCTGAACCGCGCTGCCCTGGTGACCCCGTCTGCTCCGTGCCGCCACACGACGTAGTCCGGGGCGACGAGCATCGCGAGGTAGTTCCACAGTCGAGGGTCGGCCGCTTCCGCGCGCGTCATCCGCAACGTTGCGTGCAGTCGTGGTGCGAGCCACGCGTCGGCTCGGGACCGCCGGTCCTCGAATCGGTTCATGGCTTCGTCGACCAGTGCGCGAACGGGGCCGACGCGCCACCGGGGCTCGTTTTCGGGCAGCATCACCGCTGCGCGTCGGAGTGCCGCGACAGGCGGGTTCTCCTGGCCGGACTGAATGCCTCGGCTGAGGTGCTTCGTCACGGCCGCGTCGGAGAGAAGCCCCAGGACGTCCGGATAGTCCACAGCGGTGGCGGGACTCATCAGGCGTCGCCCCTTTCCTTTTGGTGCACGGCGCGCACGGCGTTGGTCAGCTTCTTGGTGACCTGGCTGCGCTTGCCCGCTGCGTAGTGGATGCTGGTCTGCAGTTCCGGCCAGCCGGAACCGCTCCTCCTGCGGTCGTTGATGTCGAACAGGGCATCGGTCAGCTGCCTGCCGGGCAGGACGTCCGGCAGCATCATGCGGAGGACCGGCTCACGCCACCCGCTCGGCAAGATCGGAGTTCCGTCGTCGTCCAGGTCGAGTTCGCTGATGGCCGCGTTGAACATGGCGGTCCACGCGTCCTGTGCGATCTGGCTCGACGTCGTGTCGCGAAGCAGCTTCTCCATCGGGGAACCGCCCGAGCCCTTGAGCAATTCGAGCAGCCCTTCCACGCCCGTGGTGTTCAAGTAGACGGTCGGGACGTCGCCGGCGGTCTCGACGACCCACATCGAGTCCTTGAACGGGCGCAGCCACTCTTCGGGGCCCTCGCGGAAGTCGACTTCCCTGATGTCGACCTCGCGCTGACGCCGGGGGCTCGCGGCCTTCAGATCGACGTACCAGTCGCTCTCGGTCGCGCCGATCAGTCGGCCCGGTACACCGCCGACCTCGCCGACGACCGCCAGGGCGAGCGTTGCCCGATCGGTGTGCCGGTCGTGGAGGAGTTCGATCGTCCCCTGCCAGTCGCCGTTCCGGCCGCGGGTCAGCCGAGCGCTGCTGCGCGTGTTGGTGGCGCTTTCCGAGAGGGTGGCCAAGCAGACGATCTCGGACCACGGGCCGTTGTCGAGTTCCTGTTCGGGAAGCGCGGCCTTCAACTGGAGGCGAGCGACATCCCAGTCCGCCCGTCCGATCTGGTGCAGGGCAACCGTGCGCTCGGCCTTGGAGATCTGTGCGTAGGGGAGGTCCCGGCCGTCCATGGTGACGGCTTCGACCTCGAGGTCGACGACTCCGAAGAGGGTCGGGTACGGAAATACCGGCTTCATGCCGCACCACCACGCGCTTTCTGGAGATCGATGATCAGGCGGGCCAGGCTGCTCGAAACCGGATGGGTCGCGGGATCGGTGATGCCCGAAAAACTTGCGGATCGCACACCGGGCTCGATGACGAGATTGTCGTTCTCCCGGAGACAGTTTTCGGTGGCGACGAGCTCCTTCCAGGTGACCGCGGGACGCCCGCCGGAGCGCACGTCGAACTTGGCGACCGGCGTGAGCAGCCACGGGTCGTCGGCTTCCGGGAGCTTCAGGTCGACCATGACGTTCCATGCGCCCGTGTCGTCGACGTGCGCCCTGACGCTGCGCACGGTCGGGAACCCCTGGGCCCGACGGCCGGACGCTCCGAATCCGTCGAGCTTCAGCAGCTCTCGCAGGGCCGCAGGTCCTTCGCCAGGGGTGGCGACGCGTCGTCCGACGAGTCGGCGGACTGCCGCGTCGATCTCGGCGCGAAACTCCCGGAGCCGGCTGAGCGATCCTCGCGCGTACATCGACGTCAGCTCTTCGGTGTGATCCCAGCGATCGTGCTCGGGCGGTTCGGATGCGCGTAGGAACTGCTCGGCAAGCTCGACATCGTCGGTCTCGTGACCGGTGGCGGATCCGGCGAGCAGCACGGCGTGGAACCGCGTCGCACCGAGCGGCAGCTCGCGGGGACGTCTCGCCATGATCGTCATTCGCGTGCCACGCATGCAGATGACCTGGTTGACCTGCTCGTCGCCGTCTTCCGCGGGCGTGACGAGGAGAACGGCGTCGTGTTCGGCCCCCTTCTTCCGTTCGCCGACCGCATCCCGCCGAGGCGGGACGACGAGCCGCACGTCCGCGCGGGCAACCTGGGTGCTCGACGTCAGTTCGTCGACCGTCTCACCGTCCAGGTAGGCCTGGAAAGCGCGGCTCAGCGCCGCGTGCGTCTTGCGCGGGTCGACGCGCTCCTCCTCGATGAAGACGCGACCGTTCCGCATCGTGACGACGCTCGCTTCCAGCAGCGGCCCGCCGTTCCGGCCGCCGATCATCGCCGCCCAGAAGCCGTCGGCCAGCGACTGCACGAGCTTTTCGTGCATGTCGTGCAGCGATTCGGTGGCACCCGACGCGTCGTGGGCCCCCACGATGAGAAACGAGGTGCCGGGCTCGTCCGTGACTCGTTCCAGGTGGAGGTCTGCAACGGTCTGTCGATCCGCCCACCAGGAGCGCGAGACGTTCTTGCGGCCCGGCTCGGTGTCGGCCTGCCCGAACCAGCCGGGGCCGGCGTAGGCCTCGCCGTCGACCTCGCGCCAGGGCAGGTCGAGGCGTCCGATGACCCGACGTTCGACGTGTCCTTCGTGGGGCTCGGACAGCGTCGAGTTGATCAGGACGAGGCTGAAGCGGCTCGCGGCCCACAAAGTGACCTTGCCGAGCCCGTACGAGCCGCCGGCTCCGTTCGAGTTCTTGTGGCTGTCGAGCTGCCGCCGAACCACCGCGGCGAAACGGCCGTCGTCGTATTCGTCACCCGTGAGCCCGGATGCGTTGTAGTCGTCGATCTTCAGCAGGGTGAGAGACTTTTTCCGGTCGAGGTCGTCCAGCGCGGCCTGCAGACTCCGCGAGACCTTCTGTTCGGCGGCCGCCGCGCGGGTGTAGTGCTTGCGGAGTGCCGGCCAGTGGATTGCGTCGAGGAAAGCGTCGAGGTTTTCGCCGGTCAGTTCGTGCAGGGTGTACCGCACGCGGACGGGCTTGGTCGGGTCGTACCGCTCGTCGAGCGAGTTCTGCGTCGCCTCGCGAGTCAGCATCGACAAATCGGCGTCGAACGCAAAGGCGGCGGGGTTGCCGTATTCCCGCCCGCCGTCGAGGTGCGCGGCCCGGTGGTGCCACCGGAGCGGGGAGTCCGATGCGACGTCCGTGCGGTTGTAGATCGACGCAGGGTCGGTTCCGAGGATCTCGGCGATCCTCCGCTGGGTTTCCGGCCGAGGTTCGGCGCGGTCGTTGACCCACGCGGACACCGCGGCCCGGGTGACCGGGATCTGTTCGGCGAGCTGTGCCTGAGTCAGCTCAGCCCGGCGAAGCTGACGCGCCAGCCAGGAACCGAACGGTTCCCCCTGCTGTCGGCTCATCCCGTGCTCCTTCCGAGGCAGGTGTTCTGCTGGTGCGACACCGCAGCAGGCGCCGACAGTATCAGCTGAATTTTGACATTGGAAGGTCTGTCAAATTTCAGTTGATGCTCGGGTCGTCAAAAGTGCGCGCGCAAGTGGGCTCAACTGCCCGTTCGTCGTTGACTGACCAACTCGCGGACCCGCTCCGCGGCGGCATGCGGTGCTTCGTGCTCCCAGACCCGAACGGCAAGCCAGCCTGCCTCGGCAAGTCGCGTATCGGTGTCCGTGTCGCGACGTCGGTTGCCCTCGATCTTGTCGCGCCAGAACTGGGCGTTGCTCTTGGGCCAAGTCGCGTGGTCGGGGCATCCATGCCAGAAACAGCCGTCGACGAACACGGCGACCTTGGCGCCGATGAAGACGATGTCCGCCTCGCGGCGTACACCCTGTACCGGGCGACGGTGAACCCGGTAGCGCAGGCCTGCTGCGTGAAGAGCCTTGCGCAGGGCGATCTCCACCTGCGTGTTCCGCGACTTCTGGCGGCTCATTCGACTGCGAGTTTGCGGCGTCGTCTCAAGCGGCTTCACCCACGCCATTCTGGAGCGTGGTTCAAGGGCTGTCTTTCAGCCCTCGATGATCCGGCCCTCGATCACCGTCGGCTGGTCGCGGCGCGAGCCTGCCTCCGAAGGTGGCACGACCTCGCTGTCCACCACCATCACCGGCCCCCGACGCTGGTTGGCGAACCGGACCGCCCGCTTCTCCACCCTGCGAAGCCACCATCGACGGACCAAAGCCCGCGACGGCGGCAGCATCAACAGCAGCCCCAGCACGTCGCTCACGAAGCCCGGGACCAGGATCAACACCCCGCCGAGCGCGACGAGCATTCCGTCGGTCAGTTCCTTCTCCGCCGGCTGCCCAGCACGGGCCGCCGACATGAACGCCCGCATCGCCTTGCCGCCCTCGCGGCGGGCCAGCCACGAGCCCAGGAACGCGCCGGCCAGGAGGAGGCCCAGCGTGCCGAGCACGCCGACGGCCGAGCCCACCGCCCAGATCGCGGCGATCTCGGCGAAGACGTAGAGCAGGAACGCGACAGCCATACTCGGTCAACGAACGAGCTGTCCGATTTGCTCCCGTGCCCTCGGACCACCGGCTATTCTCACCCCTCGTGTCCGACTGGCTCCGCTGGCTCCTCATCGCGTTGTGCCTGGTCCTGGCCCTGCTGATCGTCACGCGAGGGCGGCGTCGGCGAGGCTTCCCCGGCGTCACCTGGAGCCGTCCGCAGCGGACGACGAAGCGGCGCGGCATGGTCGCCTCGGTCCTCGGCTGGCTCGTCGTCGCCCTGCTCGTCGCCGGGGTGACCGGGGGTGGCCTGCTCTGGTTCCTCGGCTGGCCGCGGCTGCCGAGTGCCGGGCAGTTCGACGTCGCCCAGATGCTCGACCTGCTGAAGATCGCCCTCTCCGTCGTCGCCGGGTTCGGCGGTGTCGTGCTGCTCGCCGTCAACTACCGGAAGCAGCGGGTCGCCGAAGACGAGCATGACCTGGCCGTTCAGCGCGCCGAACGCGAAGCGGTCCAGAAGTTCAACGAACGGTTCGGCAGTGCGGCCGAGCAGCTCGCCAACGACAACGCCGCCGTCCGGCTCGCCGGCGTCTACGCGATGGCCGGCCTGGCCGACGACTGGGCCGACAAGCGCCAGGTCTGCGTCGACGTTCTGTGCGGCTACCTCCGGATCACCCGCGAAGCCGCCGGTGAGGCCGAAGTGCGAGAGGCGATCCTGCGCGTGATCCGCGACCGCACCCGCCGGAGCGGGAAACTGTCCTGGTCCGCGCTCGACTTCGACTTCACCGGCGTGACCATCGAAAACGCCGACTTCGCGCGCCGCGAGTTCAGCGGTGAGGTCCTGTTCGACGGCGCGGAGTTCGTCGGTGGGATCGCTTCGTTCGCCGGCGCCGAGTTCGGGAAGCTGAGCTTCCACGGCACCCGGTTCTCCGCGGCCGAAACGACCTTCGGCGGCATGACCGTCACCGGCGGCCAAGCCGAGTTCGTCGGCGCCGAGTTCACCGGCGACAAGGTGGACTTCGCCGACGGGTACCTGCAGTCCTCGTCGGTTGCCTTCTTCCGCTGCCGGTTCGTGGCGCCCCGGGTCGACTTCTCGAGCCTGGACTTCGTCTTCGGCCGGCTGGTGTTCGACCGGTGCGACTTCGCCGACCTCGAACTGGACCTCTCGATCGGTCTCGACGACCAGCCGTCCTCCCTGGTGCCGGTGCTCGTGGAGAACTGCCGGTTCGAACGGTGCCGGATCGAACTGGGCCGGGGCGGCCAAGGGGTCAAGCTCGCGGATTGCGTGCTCGACACCGTGACCGTCGCCGACACCGGGGAAAACCCACAGCCGCACCCGTGGCCGGGCAACGAGCTGCGCGGCGGCACCTCGCTGCCCGGCCACTACGTGACGTCCTAGCTCGGCACCTCGTCGAGGTACGCCTTCGCCTGGAGGGTGAACAGCTCCGCGTACCCCGCCTTCGCCGCCATCAGCTCCTCGTGCGTGCCGTACTCCGCCACCTTTCCGTGGTCCAGCAGCAGGATCCGTTCCGCCTGCCGCACCGTCGAGAACCGGTGCGAGATGTACAGCGTCGTGCGGCCCTCGGACAGCGAACGCAACCGCGCGAACAGGTCGTGCTCGGCCTGCGCGTCCAACGCCGATGTCGGCTCGTCCAGGATCAGGATCGGTGCCTCTCGCTGGAACGCGCGCGCCAAGGCGATCTTCTGCCACTCGCCGCCGGACAGCGAGACGCCCTGGTCGAACCAGCGGCCCAGCGGGCTGTCGTAGCCGGACGGCAGGCGCTCGATGCGCTCGTCCGCGCCCGCTCGGCGGGCCGAGTCCTCGATGTGCGGGCGGTCCTCCAGGCGGCCCAGGTCGCCGAGGCCGATGTTCTCCGCCGCTGTCCCCTGGTACGTCACGTAGTCCTGGAACATCGCGCTGATCCGGGTGCGCAGCTGCACCGGGTCGTACTCGCGGATGTCGACGCCGTCCAGCAGGATGCGGCCGCCGGTCGGGTCGTACAGCCGGCAGAGCAGCTTGAACAGCGTCGACTTGCCCGCGCCGTTGCGGCCCACCACCGCCACCGTCTCGCCAGGGCGGATCTCGAAGCTGACGTTGTCCAGCGCCGGCTCGTCCGCGCCCGGGTAGCTGAAGGTCACCGAATCGAACTCGATGTGACCGTCTACATGGGACGGAAACGCCCGTGGTGACGCCGGTGCCGTGATCTCCGGCTTCGTGTCCAGGAAGCGGTACAGCGTGTCCAGGTAGAGGTTGTTCTCGTACATCCCCGAAAACGCCGTGAACAGCCCGGACACCGACGTCTGCACCGAAGTGGCCGCCGCCGTGTACAGCGCCAGGTCGCCGAGCGTCAGCCGCCCGCCGACCGCCTCCAGCGCGATGTACAGCGCGATCGCCGAGCCCGCGAACGTGCTCAGCAGCCCCCAGGACGTCGAGCTGATGTTGCGGTTGATCGTCAGCTTCCGCTGCCGTTCGTACGACACCAGGCCGAGCCGGCGGAACCGGTCGACGAAGTACGGGCCGAGCCCGAACAGCTTCGTCTCCTTGGCGTACGTGTCCGTCGTGACCAACGAGGACAGGTAGTCCATCCGGCGCTTGATCGGCGACATCAGGAACGTCAGCCAGAACGCGCGCGAGCCGTACTTCGACTGCGAGATGAACGCCGGGATCGGCGCGACCAGCGCGACCAGCGCGAGCAGCGGGCTGATCGCGACGAGCAGCGCGACCATGCTGCCGAACGTGATCAACGTCCGGACCAGGCCCAGCGCGGAGTTCATCATCGACAGCGGTCGCGTCGGCGCCTCCTGCGCGGCCTGGCGCAGCATGTCGTAGGACGTCGAGCCCTCGAAGTACGCCAGGTGCAGCTCGCTCGCGTGCGCCATCACCTGGTGGCGGATGGTCAGCGTCATGCGTTCCTGCAGCAGCGACTGCGCGATCGACGTCAGCGCGCTGCTGACGGCCGTCGCGGCGAGCACGCCGAACTGGAACAGCGCGACCTTCACGATGTCGCCCGTGGTCCCCCGGTGCTGGATCGCCGCGACGACCGAGTCGAGCAGCAGCTTCGCGACGTACGCGGTCACGGTCGGCAGCAGGCCCGACAGCAGCGTGATCAGCGCCAGGAGGATCGTCAGGACCGGGCTGGCCTGCCACGTCAGCTTGACGACCTTCGGCAGGCCGCGGACCGTGCCCGCCACCGACGTCTTCGCGCGCCTGAGCCGCGAACGCAGGTCCTTCGGCTGGTCGTCCGGCTTGGGTTCGGGAATGTCGACGGGCCCGGTGAGCCCGCTCTCCGGCACCGTCGTCGCGTGCCGCCGACGGCCGCGCCGGGCCAGCATGAACTCCATGCCGCCCCCACCGCCCGGGATCACTGGGCCTCCACGGCGCCGTGCAGGAAGACGTCGACCACCTGGCGCGTGGTGGGGACGTCGTCGATCGGCGCCATCCGGCGGCCGCCGAACAGCAGGGTCAGGAACAACGCGGCGAGCTGCTCGGGGGTCAGCCGCAGCCGGTCCTTTTCGGGCTCGAACAGTTCGGTGATCGCGCCGCGCATGGCGGTCATCGACTCGCTGCGGCCGCCCTTCATCGTGCGGTTCTTCAGGCGCTGCTCGGGGTCGCGCTGCTTGTGCCTGCCGGACGCGTGCAGGGCGCCCATCAGCGCGCCCATCCGCTCGAAGTGCGCGCCGAGTGCTTCGGCGGCCTCGACGAGCCGGTCCGGCAGTGGCTGCTCGATCGGGATCTCGGCGATCGCGTCGAGGACGTGGTCGGGGCGCAGTACCTCGGCGGTGCAGGCGTCGAACAGCTCGTCCTTGTCCTTGAACGCGCGGAAGATGGTGCCCTCGCCGATGCCGGCGGCGCGGGCGATCTGGGCGGTCGTGACCGCGGTGCCGTGCTCCATCAGGAGCGGCAGCACCGCGTGCACGATCATGGCGCGCCGGTCTTCGGCGCTCATGCTCGGCGCTCTGCGCCGGGTTTCGGGTGCTGGTGTCATGTCACCAGTGTGCGGAGTGAGTGCTCACTCCGTCAAATGGGTATAGGTTCGCGGCCATGGGCGTGCTCTGGGCGATGGCGTTTCCGATCCTGGTCGTGCTGCTGTTCCTGCTGGCCGTGCTCGAGGTCTGGGGCCGCCGGTTCCTGCCGTGGCACCGCCGCGGCGACGGCCCGCGCATGGCCAGCGCGGTCGCGACCGAAGAGGTCGAAGCGATCCTCGGCGGCACCAAGCAGCACGAGCTGGAGCAGCGTCAGGTGCAGCTGATGCTGGTCGAGGACCAGACAGGCGGCGACACCCAGGTCGACCTCGACGCCGGGAAGATCGTCTTCCGCAAGAGGTGAGGGCCGCCCGAAGACGGCCCTCACCTGCGGAAACTCAGTAAGTCATCGCCATCGCCGGGTCGGCGAGCAGCGCGCCGACGTCGGCCAGGAACTCCGACCCCTGCTGGCCGTCGACCACGCGGTGGTCGAAGCTCAGCGACAGCTGGAGCACCTTGCGGACCTTGATCTCGCCGTCCACCACCCACGGCTGGTCCTTGATCGCACCGAGGCACAGGATCGCGGACTCGCCGGGGTTGATGATCGGCGTGCCGGTGTCGACGCCGAACACGCCCACGTTGGTGATCGTGATCGTGCCGTTCGCCATGTCCGCCGGCGATGTCTTGCCCTCGCGGGCCACGTCCGTGAGCTGCGTCAACGCAACCGCCAGCTCCTTCAGCGACATCGAGTCGGCGTCGCGGACCTTGGGCACGATCAGGCCGCGCGGCGTCGCCGCCGCGATGCCGAGGTGCACGTAGTCCTTGTAGACGATCTCCTGCGCCGCTTCGTCCCAGACCGCGTTGACGTCCGGGGTGCGCTTCGCCGCCAGGCACACGGCCTTCGCGGCGAACGTCAGCGGCGTGACCTTGACGCCCGCGAACTCGCGCGACTTCTTCAGCTTCTCGCGGAACTCCATCATCGGCGTGACGTCGATGGTCAGGAACTCCGTGACGTGCGGAGCGGTGTACGCGCTCTGCACCATCGCCGCCGCGGTCATCTTGCGGACACCCTTGATCGGCACGCGCCGCTCACGTGTCGCCGGGTCGTACGCGGAGTCCACAGTGGACGCGGCCGGAGCCGCCGAACCGTTGGCGGCGCGCTCGACGTCTTCACGGGTGATGACGCCGCCGTCCGCGCTTCCGGTCAGGGAGTGCAGGTCGACGCCCAGGTCCTTCGCGAGTTTCCGCACGGGTGGCTTCGCCAACGGGACGTACCCACCGCGAGGAGCAACCGGAGCCGGAGCAACCGGAGCAGGCGTCGGAGGAGCAGCGACGACGGCGGCGGCGGGAGCGGGAGCCGCCGGAGCGGCACCCTTCCGAGCCCGCCGTTGCGTGACCACTGTCTTGGAGCCGTAGCCGACCAGCGGCTTCATCTCTTCTTCTTCGGCCGGAGCCGAAGCAGGAGCAGCGGCGGGCGCGGGAGCGGCAGCGCCACCCGGGTCGACGTCGATGGTGAGGATCGGCGTGCCGACCTCCACCGTCTGACCCGGCTCGACGTGCAGCTCCGTGACCACCCCGGCCCACGGGATCGGCAGCTCGACGGCGGCCTTCGCGGTCTCGATCTCGACCACGATCTGGTTGACCGTCACCGTGTCGCCCGGCTTGACGTGCCAGGTGAGGATGTCGGCTTCGGTCAGCCCCTCGGCCGTGTCGGCCAGGGGGAACTGTTTGTACGTAGGCATTGCGCGGAGATCCCCCTTACCAGGCGAGCGAGCGGTCGACGGCGTGCAGCACCCGGTCGAGGTCGGGGAGGTAGTGCTCCTCGAGCTTGGCCGGCGGGTACGGCGTGTCGAAACCGGTCACCCGGAGGACGGGCGCTTCCAGCGAGTAGAAGCACTCCTGCTGGACGCGTGCGGCGATCTCCGACGTCAGCGACGACTCGGACGGCGCTTCCGACAGCGCGACCAGCCGCCCGGTCTTGCGCACCGACTCGAACACCGGGCCGAGGTCCAGCGGCGAGAGCGTGCGCAGGTCGATGACCTCGAGGGACTTGCCTTCGTCCTCGGCCGCGGCGGCCGCGTCGAGCGCGACTTTCACCGACGGGCCGTACGCGACGACCGTCGCCGTCGTGCCCTCGCGCACGACCTGCGAGGAGAACACCTGAGCCGGCGTGCCCGCGACGTCGATCTCCGCGCGCAGCGCACCCGAGTGGTAGAGCCGCTTCGGCTCGAAGAAGAGCACCGGGTCGTCCGACTTGATCGCCTGCTGGATGCCCCAGTAGGCGTCCACGGCGTTCGAAATGGACACGACCTTGAGGCCCGGGATGTGCGCGAACAGCGACTCCGGCGACTCCGAGTGGTGCTCGACCGCGCCGATCCCGCCGCCGAACGGCACCCGGATCACGACGGGCATCTTGACCTTGCCCTGCGTCCGGTAGTGCAGCTTCGCCAGCTGCGAGGAGATCTGGTCGAAGCCAGGGAAGATGAAGCCCTCGAACTGGATTTCGCACACCGGCCGGAAGCCGCGCACGGCCAGGCCGACCGCGGTGCCGATGATGCCGGACTCCGCGAGCGGCGTGTCCAGCACGCGCTGCTCGCCGAAGTCCTTCTGCAGGCCGTCGGTGATCCGGAAGACGCCGCCGAGCTTGCCGACGTCCTCGCCCATGATCAGGACCTTGGGGTCTTCTTCCATCGCCCGGCGCAGGCCGAGGTTGAGCGCCTTGCCGATGGTGAGTTTCTGGAGGTCGGTCATCAGTGCTCACCCGCCGATACGAAGCCGTCGAGGTAGGAGAGGAACTCTTCGCGCTGCGCGTCCAGCACCGGGTTGCCCTCGGCGTAGACGTTGCTGAAGATCCGCTCCGGCGGCGGTTCGGGCATGTTGAACGTGTACTCGCGCAGGTCGGCGGCGAAGGCGTCCGCCTCGGCCTGGACGCTGTCGAAGAACGCCTGGTCGGCGTAGCCGCCGCGGGCCAGGTACGCGCGGACGCGCTCGATCGGGTCCTTGAGCTTCCACTCCTCCAGCTCGTCGGAGAGCCGGTAGCGGGTGGGGTCGTCGGTCGTCGTGTGCGCGTCCATCCGGTAGGTGAACGCCTCGATCAGGACGGGTCCGTTGCCGTGGCGGCACTCGTCGAGCGCCCAGCGGGACACCGCGAGGCAGGCCAGGACGTCGTTGCCGTCGACGCGGATGCCGGGGAAGCCGTAGCCGCGGGCGCGCTGGTACAGCGGCAGGCGCGACTGGCGCTCGGTCGGCTCGGAGATCGCCCACTGGTTGTTCTGGCAGAAGAACACCAGCGGCGCGTCGTAGACGGCGGCCCAGACGAATCCTTCGTGGACGTCACCCTGCGAGGTGGCGCCGTCTCCGAAGTAGACGATGGTCGCTTCGCCGTCGTCGTCACCGACCTTGCCCTCGAACTTCTGGCCCATCGCGTAGCCGGCGGCGTTGAGCACCTGGTTGCCGATCACGATGGTGTACGGGTGGAAGCCGTGGCCCTGGTAGTCCCAGCCACTGTGGTCGGTGCACCGGAAGATGCCCAGCAGGTCCTTCATGTCGACCCCGCGCGCGTACGCGACGCCGTGTTCGCGGTAGCTGGGGAACGCCATGTCGTTCTTCTTCAACGCCCGGCCGGAGCCGATCTGCGCGGCTTCCTGGCCCAGCAGCGGGACCCAGATGCCCAGCTGGCCCTGGCGCTGCATGGCGTTGGCTTCGCGGTCGGCCCGCCGCACCAGCACCATGTCGCGGTACAGGCCGCGCAGCGCTTCGGCGTCGACGTCCTCGACGTACTTGTCGAACTGGGGCGAGGGGACCCGTTCGCCTTCGGGGGTGAGCAGCTGAGTCAGCTCAGCGCCACCTTCGCTGGTTGCCCGCAATCCGGCGATCACCTGCTCGGGGGAAGGCTGGGCCGCTACGGCGGCCGGCCCGTCTCCGGGCTCCGGGTGCGTCCACTGTTCGGACGGCATGCGCAGTACTCCTCGGTGTCGGTGCCTCTGGCGGCCGCTTGTGGCGACCACAGCGACTGCACCGGCGGGGACCAGCGCATCGGGTCCGAAGCGCTCGGTCACCGTCGGCGTTGACGGTTCTCGCCGTCATCCTGGCACGAAGGTCCGCGTTTTGGTGAGTGACGGATGCTGATTTGTTGCTGAGAAGAGGGCCCTGAACAGGGAAAACGCTTGGACGCCCGAGCATCGGACCTACGAGAGTAGGAATCCGGCCCGCCCGCTCACCAGGCTCGTGAGTGGTTAGGACGGTCAGAACCGCCCTAGCCACTCACGAGCGGTAGGCGACCTTGTGACGTGCCGCACGCCGGTACCCCCGTGGCACGATGGCGGCGTGGAGCAGAAATCCGTTCGTGAATCCGTCGTGACGTCGTGGACCGACGACGTCGTCCCGAGCCTGTCCGGGCTGGTCGCCATCCCCGCGCTGTCCCCGGCCTTCGACGCCGACTGGGCGAACACCGGGCACCTGGCCGCCGCCGTCGACCACGTCCGCGAGTGGATCGCCGCGCGCGACCTGCCCGGCGCGACGCTCGAGGTCGTCCAGCTCGAAGGCCGCACGCCGCTGCTGCTCGTCGACGTCCCGGCGACCCCGGGCGCGGCGGGCAAGGGCACCGTCCTGATGTACGGCCACCTCGACAAGCAGCCGCCCGTCGGTGGCTGGTCCGAGGGCCTCGGCCCGTGGACGCCGGTGATCCGCGACGGCCGGCTGTACGGCCGCGGGTCCGTCGACGACGGCTACTCCGGCTACGCGGCGACGACGGCGATCCAGGCCGTCCACGCGGCCGGCGGCGAGCACGCCCGGATCGTCGTGCTGCTGGAGACCGGCGAGGAGTCCGGCAGCCCCGACCTGCCCGCGTACGTCGAGCACCTGGCCGACCGGATCGGCGACGTCTCGCTGGTGGTCTGCCTCGACGCCGGCGGCAGTGACTACGAGCGGTTGTGGCTGGTCACGAGCCTGCGCGGGATGCTGCACCTGGACGTCACCGTGCAGCTGCTGGCCTCGGCGCAGCACTCCGGCGTCGCCAGCGGCGTCGTCGCCAGCTCGTTCCGCGTGCTGCGCAAGCTGCTCGAACGGCTCGAGGACAGCACGACCGGTGAGCTGCTGCTCGACGAGCTCAAGGTGGACGTCCCGGCGAACCGGCTGGCCGAGCTCAAGGCCGTCTCGCAGGACTTCCCGGAGGCGCTCTCGACGGCGTTCCCGCTGGTCGAAGGCGGCCGGGTGATCACAGAAGACGCGCTGGAGCTGGCGCTCAACAACACGTGGCGGCCGACGCTGTCGGTGATCGGCGCCGACGGCTTCCCGAAGCCCGCCGACGCCGGCAACGTGCTCCGCGAAAGCACCACGCTGACCCTGAGCTTCCGGCTCCCGCCGACGGCCGACGCCGAGAAGGGCCTCGAAGCGGTCAAGAAGGCCCTCAGCACCGACGTCCCGTACGGCGCGAAGGTCACCTTCGGCCCCAACCCGCAGGCGGAGGACGGCTGGAACGCGCCGACCGAGGCGCCGTGGCTGACGAACGCCCTGCGCACGGTCAGCGACGAGGTCTTCGGGCAGCCGCACCGGGCGGCGGGCATGGGCGGGTCGATCCCGTTCATGGGCCTGCTCTCGCGGAAGTACCCGGAGGCGCAGTTCCTGGTCACCGGCGCGTGCGGGTCCGACTCGAACATCCACGTGCCGGACGAGTGGCTGCACCTGGACTACGCGCAGCGGGTCACCGAGGCCGTCGCGCACATCCTGGACGCGCACGCCCGCGGCTAGCGGCAGGCTTCCCGGAACGCCTCGGCCGCGGCGTCGAGGTAGGCCGGGAACTCCTCGGCGCCGCCGGAGTCGATCCAGCGGTCGAAGGCGTCGCCGAGGATGATCGCCGCGACCTGGGCCGCCGGTTTCGCCAGCTCAGGCGGGGTGCCGCGGCGTTCCAGGGCGTCTCGGATCGCGGCCGTGATCGCCGCGCCCTTGCTCCGCTCGCGTTCGCGGAGCTCGGCGCTCGAAGCGATCACGGCCCGGCGTTCCGGCGACGGGTCGACGAGCCGCGTCACCTGCGTGCCGACCTCGACGAGCGCGCCGAGCGCCGTGCGAAGCGGCGACTCCGCCTCTTCAGCGGCGAGGACGGCTTCGGCGACCGCCGGCGGTAGCTGCTCCGCGCCCGCGAAGAGGACTTCGCGCTTGTCGGGGAAGTAGCGGAAGTACGAGCGGCGGGTGATCCCGGCGCGCTCGGCGATCTGCGTCACGGTCACGGCGTCGTACCCGTGCTCGGCGAACAGCTCCAGCGCGGCTTTCCGCAGCCGGTCCGCGGTGCCGGGATCCCATCTGGCCACGACCCCAGCCTACAAGTGATGTCTCACTGTGTCGTCACGTGCTAGCCTCAGTGATGACACACTGAGACATCACCGAGGAGCCGACATGGAGATCTGGGTCCTGGGCGCGTCCGGGCGCACCGGCCGGGCCGTCACCGCCGCGCTGGCCGAACGCGGGCTGGAGACTGTGCTGGTCGGGCGCGATCAGACGCGGCTGGAGGCGCTCGGCGGGAAGTTCGTCGTCGCCGACGGTGCCGACGCCATCGCGGCCGAAATCCGGCGTCGCCGGCCGGCGGTCGTCGTCAACACGATCGGCGAGTACGCCGCCACGGCCCCGACGATCGCGCGAGCCTGCCTGCCCGGCGGGCACTACGTCGACCTGGCCGCGGACGTGGTTGCCGTTCAGCGGCTGCTCGACCTCCGCGATGAGGCCCAGGCCGGCGGCAGCACCTTGCTGACCGGGGTGGGCTTCGGCGTCCTGGCCACCGAGGCGGTCGTGGTGAAGCTGTGCGAAGGGCGGCCGACACCGGCCTCCGTGCGGGTCGACGCGCTGGCGTCCGTCGCCGTCGAGGAAGGCGCCGTGGGGGTCGCGCTGGCCGCCAGCATCGTCGACGCCCTGACCACGGCCAGGTCCGGCGCGGCCCCGAGGACCATCGCCCTGCCGGACGGCGAGTCGATGACGGCGGCGGGTGCTCCCTCGGGTGAGCTGATCGCCGCCCAGCGCGCGAGCGGCACGCCGGACGTCACGGTCTACTCCGGACTCGCGCCGGTCTCTCCGGTGGTCCGGGCACTGGTGCCGCTGCTCAGCAGGCTGGTGGCGATCCCGGCCGTGCGCCGGCTCGCCGTCCGGAGGCTCGCCGCGGTCCGCGCGAAGGCCGCCCCGCGCCCGCGCACGCACTCCTGGGGGCACGCCGTCGTCACCTGGCCGGACGGCACGACGCGCGAAGGCTGGCTCCGGGCGGGCGAGGCCATGGACTTCACCGCCGCGACCGTGGCCGAAGCGGCGGCCCGGCTCGCGCGCGGCGAAGCCAAGCCCGGCACCGGAACACCGGCGGCCGTGCTCGGCGCCGAACTCGCCGAAGCCGCGGGCGGAACCTTCCTCCTCTAAGCCAGCCGGGTCAGGTGGACCGAGACGTCCAAAGTGGACTGCCCACCGCCGGTGAAGATGCCCTTCAACGGCGCCACGTCCGCGTAGTCCCGGCCCATCGCCACCCACACGTGCCGCGGGCCGACCGCGATCGCGTTCGTCGGGTCGTACGCCCACCAGCCGCCGGTCCACACGTCCACCCAGGCGTGGGACTCGCCCTCGACCACCTCGCCGAGCTTCGCGTCCGGCTTCGTGTGGAGGTAGCCCGAGACGTACCGCGCCGGGATGCCGATGGCCCGCAGCATCACCAGCGTGACGTGCGCGAAGTCCTGGCAGACGCCTTCGCGCGCCTGCCAGGCGTCCGTCGCCGTCGAGTGGACGCCGGTCGTGCCCGGCTGGTACTTGAGCTGCTTGTTCACCCACTCGCAGACCGCGAGAACGGCGTCCGCCGGGTCCAGGCCCGTCCGCAGCACGCGCGCCTCGCGCGCCAGCTCGGGGTCGCGCGGGGTGTAGTCGGTCGGCGTCAGGTACTCGGTGCGGTGGTCGACGACCGTCTCCGACCGCAGGTCCTTCCAGGTCGCGGTGCGGATCGGCTCCGCTTCGTCCGCCGTCTCGACCACCGACGTCGCCAGCACCGTGAACTCGGTGTGCGGCGCGTGGAGGTCGAACGACGTCACGACCGTGCCCCAGTAGTCGGTGTACCGGTAGGCCCGGGTCGCCGGGGTCGTCTCGATGCGCGTCGCGACCGTCGTCTGGCGGCGGTCCGAACGCGGGGTCAGCCGCGCCTCGTTGTACGACTGCGTCGCCGGTGTCGCGTACCGGTACCCCGTCCGGTGCGCCACCCGCAGCTGCCACGTCACAGCGAAACCTCCGCACCGCTCCACGCCACCCACGGCGACGTGCTGAAGTACTGCAACGACACCGCTTCCCCGATCTCCTTGATCGTCGTCTGCAACCCGCCGAGCCGCCGCGGCAGGTCGGTCAGCAGGTCCGCCGGGCGCAGGAACTCCAGCTCGCTGCGGGCCCGGCCGAGCTGGCGCAACGCCTCGGACTTCTCGTTGCTGCGCGAGCCGCCACCCGGGTCGAGCCGCTGCAGGCACTCCTCCGCCTGCCGCAGCGCGTGGAACACCGAGCGCGGGAACAGCGTGTCCCGCACCAGGAACTGCACCACGCGGCCGGCGTCGAGCGCGCCGCGGTACGTCCGCAGGTACGTGTCCTGCGCGCCGGCCGAGCGCAGCACCGTGATCCAGCCCGGCGAGGACGCGCGGTCGGCGACCCGCGACAGCAGCAGCCGGACCACCATGTCGGCGCGTTCGATCGAGCGGCCGAGCACCATGAACAGCCAGCCGTCGTCGCGGGACATCGTCGAGTCGGCGAGCCCGGCGAACATCGCCGCGCGCTCCTCCACGAACGACAGGAACGCGTGCGGCCCGGCGCGCCGGGCGTAGCGCTGCCGGTCCGGGACCGCGTTCCACGTCGCGTTCAGGCATTCCCACAGCTCGGTCGAAACGACTTCGCGGGCGCCGCGGGTGTTCTCGCGCGCGGAGTTGATCGAGCCGACGATCGACGCCGGGTTGTCCTTCGCGTACGCCACCAGCTCGGTCAGCTTCCAGACGTCGAGGGCCTCGCCGTCCGGGGTGTCGATGCCCAGGACGGCCAGCAGCTGGCGGCTGGCGTGGTCGGGGTCGACCGTCGCGTCCTCCAGCAGCTGGTGGACCGAGACGTTGAGGATCCGGGAGGTGTCGTCGGCGCGTTCGACGTAGCGGCCGATCCAGTACAGCGACTCCGCGTTGCGTGCCAGCATCTCCGACCCCCTAGCTCTGCTGTTGCTGCTGTTGCTGGGACGAGGTCAGCTCGGGCCCCTGCTCGGCGATCAGGCCGTCCACAGTGGACATCGCGCCGAGCGCCGGGGACTCCAGCTCGCGCTCCGCCGTCGACGCCCGGGACGCCAGCACCCACGTGTCCTTCGAGCCGCCGCCCTGCGAGGAGTTGACGACCAGGCTGCCCTCCGGCAGCGCCACCCGCGTCAGGCCGCCGGGCAGGACGAAGATGTCCTTGCCGTCGTTGACCGCGAACGGCCGCAGGTCGACGTGCCGCGGCGCGAGCCGGTCGTCCACCTTGGCCGGCACGGTCGAGAGCTGGACCACCGGCTGCGCGATCCAGCCGCGCCGGTTCGCGCGCACCTTCCGCCGTAGCGTCGCCAGTTCCGCCGGCGTCGCCTCCGGCCCGAAGACGATCCCGTAGCCGCCCGAGCCCTCGACCGGCTTGACGACCAGTTCGTCCAGGTGCGCCATGACGTGGTCGAACTCGTCGGGCAGCCAGCAGCGGAAGGTGTCCACGTTGGGCAGCAGCGGCTTCTCGTTCAGGTAGTACTTCACCATCTCGGGCACGTAGGTGTAGACGAGCTTGTCGTCGCCGACGCCGTTGCCGACCGCGTTCGCGACGACGACGTTGCCCGCGCGCGCCGCGTTGAGGACGCCGGCGATGCCGAGCACCGAGTCCGGCCGGTAGTGCACCGGATCGAGGAACTCGTCGTCGATCCGCCGGTAGATGACGTCGACCTGGCGCTCGCCCTCGGTCGTGCGCAGGTAGACGACGTTGTCGCGGCAGAACATGTCCCGGCCTTCGACCAGTTCGACGCCCATCAGCCGCGCGAGCAGCGAGTGCTCGAAGTACGCCGAGTTGTAGACGCCCGGGGTCAGCACGACGACCATCGGGTCGGCGACGTTCGCCGCGGCCGCCGCGCGCAGCGCCCGGAGCAGGTGTGACGCGTAGTCACCGACCGGGCGGACCCGGTGCTGGGCGAACAGGTCCGGGAACACCCGCGCCATCGTCCGCCGGTTCTCCATCACGTACGACACCCCGGACGGGTTGCGGAGGTTGTCCTCCAGCACCCGGAACGTGCCCTCTTCGTCGCGCACCAGGTCCACTCCGGACACGTGGATGCGCACGCCGTTCGGCGGGTTGATGCCGAACGCCTCCCGCTGGAAGTGCTCGCACGAGGTGATCAGCCGCCGCGGCAGCACGCCGTCGCGCAGGATCTGCCGGTCGCCGTAGATGTCGGCGAGGAACGCCTCGAGCGCGCGGACGCGCTGGGCGACGCCGCGCTCGAGCTTCGTCCACTCGGCCGCCTGGATCACCCGCGGCACCAGGTCCAGTGGGAACGGCCGCTCCTGCCCGGACAGCGAGAACGTGATGCCCTGGTCGACCATCGCCCGGTCCAGCGCCTGCGACCGCGAGTTCAGGTCGTGCGCGTCGAGCGCGGCGATCGACTCGTAGAGCGCGCGGTAGGGGCCGCGGACCGTGCCGTCCGGCGCGAACATCTCGTCGTAGGCGCCGGCGTGCGGGCGTTCCGGGGAGAGGTACCCCTCGAACCGCGCCCCCGGCCGGGTGATCCGGCGGGTAGTCGCCTTCCGCGCGCGTCGACCGGACGGGGGCAGCCGGGGCGGGGTCGCGTTCATGAACGACATCCTCACCCACGTGCCCCTTCGTGCGCGACACTCTCGTTCAGGTGGGCGCGGTGCGAAACGTCGCCGTAACTCGACAGTGCTGTGCTTTGGTATGGATGAGTGGCAATATGCGTGCTCTCAGAACCTGAGAACTACGAGGAGTGACGACGTGGCCCGAGTACCCCAACTCAAGGCGCTCGCCCTGATCCCGGCTCTCGCCCTGGCGGCCGGTGCCCTGGCCGCGTGCGGGGGCGACGAAGGCGGCACCGCCGCCGGTGGTGTCCAGCTCATCGCCGCGGGCAAGCTCACGACCTGCACGCACCTGCCCTACCAGCCGTTCCAGGTGAAGCAGGGCGACAAGATCGTCGGCTTCGACGTCGACCTCGTGGACCTGGTCGCGAAGAAGCTGAACGTCCAGCAGAACATCGTCGACATCGCCTTCGAGAACATCGAGTCGGGCGAGGCCATGAACTCCGGCCAGTGCGACCTGGCCGCGGCGGGCATGACGATCACCGACAAGCGCAAGCAGAAGTTCGACTTCTCGGAGCCCTACTTCGAGGCCACCCAGGCGCTGCTGGTCAAGGCGGGCTCGCCGATCAAGGACTTCAGCAACGTCGCCGGCAAGAAGATCGGTGTCCAGTCGGCCACGACCGGCGCCGACTACGCCAAGGAGCACGCGAAGGGCGCCGAGATCGTCACGTTCGACGACCTCGCCCTCGAGGAGCAGGCGGTCAAGAACGGCACGGTCGACGCGGGCGTCAACGACAACGGCGTCCTCTACGACTTCGTGAAGACGAACCCGGACACCGCCGTCGCGACCGAGTTCAAGACCAACGAGTTCTACGGCATCGGCGTCAAGCAGGGGAACACCGCCCTGGTCACGGCGATCAACGACACGTTGAAGGCCGCGGTGTCGGACGGCACCTACGCGCAGATCTACCAGAAGTGGTTCGGCAAGGCGCCCACCTGGCTGCCCGGTAACCCGACCCAGTAAGACCCCCGCCTGTGGCCGGTGCTTCGGCACCGGCCACAGTGGCGTTTCCGATGCCCGTTCCGGGCCTGCTCGAGGAGTGAAATGGCACTGAGCCGACGCCAGCGACGATCGGCGTTCCGGGGTGCGCAGTACGTCCTGTTGCTCGTGATCGTCGTCGTGCTCGCCTTCCTGGCCAACTGGGGCCAGATCGGCCGGGCGTTCTTCGACCTCGACGTCGCGGCGAAGCAGTTCCCCGACGTCATCACGGTGGCGCTGAAGAACACCATCATCTTCACCGCGCTCGGCTTCGCGCTGGGCCTGGGCCTCGGCCTGGTGCTCGCCCTGATGCGGCTGTCCTCGGTGGGGCCGTACCGGTGGTTCGCGCGCGGTTACATCGAGTTCTTCCGCGGCCTGCCCGCGCTGCTCATCTTCCTGGCGGTCGGCGTCGGCGTGCCGATCGCCTTCCCGGACACCCACCTGCCGCGCAACATCTCCATCATGGTCGCGCTCGGCATCGTGTCCTCCGCCTACATGGCCGAGACGATCCGGGCCGGCATCCAGGCCGTCCCGCGCGGGCAGGTCGAGGCCGCCCGCTCGCTCGGCATGTCGCCGACGCGGTCGATGATCACGATCGTCATCCCGCAGGCCTTCCGGATCGTGCTGCCGCCGCTGGCCAACGAGCTGATCATGCTGACGAAGGACTCGTCGCTGGCGTTCCTGCTCGGGACGACGCCGGCGCAGCAGGAGCTCGCGCAGTTCAGCCGCCAGGCGCTGCTGGAGGCGAAGGGCCTGACCCCGATCGTCGTCGCGGGCCTCTGCTATCTGGTCATCACCATCCCGCTGTCGATCCTGCAGCAGCGGCTGGAGAAGAAATACGGGGCCGGAGTGGCCGGGGGTACCAAGTGAGCGACGTGATCGTCGAAATTACCGGCCTGCACAAGGCCTTCGGCCCGCTCGAGGTGCTCAAGGGCATCGACCTGCAGGTCGAGCGCGGCCAGGTCGTCTGCATCATCGGCCCGTCCGGCTCGGGCAAGTCCACGTTGCTGCGCTGCGTGAACCTCCTGGAGGAGCCGCAGCAGGGCAAGATCGTCGTGAACGGCAACGAGATCACCGACGAGGACGTCGACATCGACGCCGCCCGGCGCAAGATCGGCATGGTCTTCCAGGGCTTCAACCTCTTCGCGCACCTGACGGTCCTGGACAACCTGACCGTCGCCCAGCGCAAGGTCCTCAAGCGCGGCAAGGAAGAGGCCGAGCGCGTCGCGCGCGAAAACCTCGCGAAGGTCGGGCTGAGCGAGAAGGAGACGTCGCTGCCCGGCCAGCTCTCCGGCGGCCAGCAGCAGCGCGTCGCGATCGCGCGGGCGCTGTCGATGAACCCGGACGTCATGCTGTTCGACGAGCCGACCTCCGCGCTGGACCCGGAGCTGGTCGGCGACGTGCTCGCCGTCATGCGGCAGCTGGCCGAAGAGGGCATGACGATGCTGGTCGTGACGCACGAGATGCAGTTCGCCCGCGAGGTGGCCGACAGCGTGCTGTTCATGGACGGCGGCGTCGTGGTCGAGCAGGGCCCGCCGAGCCAGGTGATCGGCGACCCGCAGCACGAACGCACGAAGTCGTTCCTGAAGCGGGTCCTCGATCCGACGCACAGCCTCGACGACTGAAACGCCTGCGAATTTCGTTCGCGTTCGCTACTTTGAGGGAGGGTGAGGGAGGGGGCAGTCCGTGACGACCGAAAACGCGCTGCCGCCCCTCGACCCCTTCGCGGGCATTCCCGACCGCCGGTACGAGGTCAGGGCGTCCGACCTGCTGAAACCCGGCAACGGCGGCCTGCTGCGCTGGCGGCGGCAGGCCACGAACGCCCCGATCGTCTACGTCGAGGACGCCTACATCACCGGCACGCTCGACCTGCGCGCCGCGGACCTCAAGTACCTGTTCCGGTTCGAGCGCTGCCGGTTCGAGCACCCGCCGGACGTGCGCGAGGCCAACCTGCTCGGGCTCGTGTTCCGCAAGTGCTGGCTGCCCGGGCTCAAGGCCCGCAACATGCGCAGCCGCAACGACGTCCGGCTGATCCGCAGCGTCGTGCAGGTCGACGGCGCCGACCGCGAGATCGAGGAGACGACCGTCCAGCGCGGCGACGACCGCGAACGCGGGATGCCGAACGCCGCGGTCAACCTGACCGACGCCGTCATCGAGGGCTCGATGGTGCTGACCCGCACGGTCATCTCGCACCCGCACGGCAAGGCGATCCAGGCCGACCGGCTCGTGCTGACCGGCGCGCTGCTGGCCTACCGGATGGTCGCCAACGGCGAAGTCCGCCTCCCCGGCCTGCGGACCGGCGGTAACGTCAACTTTTCGGGCGCCACGCTGAACAACCCGGACGGCTTCGCGCTCAACGGCAACGGCCTGCACATCGGCGGCAGCCTGCTGTGCGAGGTCGACAACTACGGGCCGGCCAGCCAGCGGAAACGCTTCTCCGCCACCGGGATCATGTACCTGCCGAGCGCCACCGTCGACAGCGACATCGTGCTGCGCGAGGCCAAGCTGACGGTGTCCCAGCAGGGCCCGATCGCCGTCGACGCGTGGAAGTCCAACGACCCCTACCTCGACCCGCGACCCGCGCTGGTCGCCGACCGCATGCGCGTCGACGGCAACGTCGAACTGTCCGACGGCCTGCAGGCGCTCGGCACGCTGCGCATGGTCAACGCCCGGATCGGCGGCTCGCTGCGGCTGGCCGGCGCCGAGGTCAGCGTGGTGCGCGGCAAGTCCCAGCCGTACTACGACCGCGCGCTGCACCTGGACGGCACCGAGATCGGCGGCGACATCGAGGCGACGAGCCTGCGCGTCCCGACCGGCCAGCTGCGCCTGGCCGACGTCACGGTCGGCGGCAACTTCCTGGCCTGGAACTCGATGTTCCGCCACCCGGGCCGGGACGTGTTCTCGGCGCGCCGGTCGCGGATCGCGGGCAACTTCCAGCTCACCGACGCGACGATCCACGGCACGCTGCGCCTGCAGGGTGTCGAGGTCGGCGGCTCGATCAACCTGGCGGGCACCCGGCTGACCGAGCCGGGTCTGCGCGCGACCAGCAGTTTCTCCCTCGACGTCCGCACCGGCCGGATCGGCCGCGACCTGACGCTGCGCGACAACAACGGCCGCCCGTTCGTCGCGGAGGGCGGCGTCAACCTCGACGGCGCGCAGGTGGCCCGCCGCGTGGACCTGCGGGGTTCGGAGCTGAGGTCGCTGCCGCCGTTCAGCGTGGCCCTCGACGCCGGCGACGTCGCGGCGGACGAGTTCACGCTGACGCCGAACGCGCCCCCGGCCGGCCGGGTGGTCCTGCGCCGCGCGCACTGCGGGACGTTGACGGACAACGACGAGTTCTGGGCCGCGTCCAGCGGCATCGAGCTGGAGGACTTCCGCTACGACGCCTTGGGCCGGGGAATCCCGCTCGACGACGACAAGGCCCTCGACCGCCGCATCGAGCTGCTCCGCAAGGCCATGCGCGGTTATCGTCCGGGCCCGTACGACCAGCTGGCCCACATGCTCCGCGCGGCGGGCAACGAAGAGCACGCGTCGACGGTGGCGTTGCGCAAACAGCAGTTCAGGTACGAGGCGCTGGCGCGCGGCTTCAAGTTCTTCGGCCCGGGGGTACGGCTGTGGAGCTGGCTCCAGCGGTCGATGGTGGGTTACGGCTACCGCCCGGTGCGCGCGCTGGGCTGGCTGTTCACGCTGCTGGTGCTGGGCAGCCTGTGGTTCGGCCTCGGCACGGACGACTGCACCACCTGGAGGACCGACGAGACGCACCAGATCATCGCGAACGGCCCGAGGTGCGTGGTCAACCAGCAGGACACCGGCCTGCAGTGGAACCCGGTGATCTACACGGCGGACCTGCTGGTCCCGATCGTCGACTTCGGCAACAAGTCCCGCTGGTACATGCACGGAACGGACAACTGGGTGGCGGCGGGCTTCACGGCGTCGGGCTGGATCCTGGCGACGACGGTGGCGGCGGGTGTGAGCCGGATGCTGCGCCGGGAGAGTTGAGCTTTCTCCCGCTTTCTAGCGTTGACGCTAGAGAACGCCAGAGTTCGTTAGTCGATGAAGCGGGACCAGAACTCTATGTACCTCGGCCCGTCCGGCGGCGCCGTGCTGATACCGCCCGTCGCGAACTCGCGGTTCAGGTAATCGCGCAGGTCACAGCCGTACACGATGATGTCCGTCTGGTACACCGACAGCACCGGGTAGCCCGTCGTGCCCGGCAGCCCCGGCAGGTACCGGTGCCCGCAGACCGGCACCAGCTGCGGCACGTCGGCCAGGCGACGGCGGGCTTCGCGGACCGCGTCCTCCGGGCCGACCGGGCGCGTGCCCCAGTCGGGCAGCCAGAAGCCGTTGTGCTCGACGTCGTAGAGGACGCCGTCGACCGGCCAGGCCAGCCGTTTGCGCAGCTGCTCGGGGTTGCCGCAGCGCCAGTCCGGCCAGCGGTCGCCGATCGGGACGCCGGCGGACAGGAACGTGCGGTGGTCCGCGGCGAAGCGGAAGCCGAACCGGCGCTCGACGTCGTCGAGCTCGGGTTCGGTCAGCCCGGGACGCACCGGTTCCCGGAGGTTCTCCTGCAGGTGCCGTGCCTCCTCCAAGGTGAGGGCGCCGGCCGGCTGGACGGGGGTCATGAGGTGAGCCTAAGCGGCGGCTCACCGCGCCGCGCGTCCTTTTCCGCCGTTTTGGCGGGGCACCCCATGGGGTGAGTTTGTTCTCTCATCGGCTGGACTTCGGAACACAGCGTGAACGCGTGTAGTTCACTCTTGCCGTGACTTCACCCCGACCGCAGGCCCGCGTGCGCGCCCCCGAGCTGCGCGGCGACCTCTGGCTGAACACCGGCGGCCGCCCGCTGACCCTCGCCGGGCTGCGTGGACGCATCGTGCTGCTGGACTTCTGGACCAGCGGCTGCATCAACTGCCTCCACGTCCTCGACGAGCTGCGTCCCCTCGAGGCCGAGTTCGCCGACGTGCTCGTCACCATCGGCGTCCACTCGCCGAAGTTCCTGCACGAGGGCGAGCGCGCGTCGATCGAGGCCGCGGTCCGGCGCTACGACGTGCACCACCCGGTCGTCAACGACCCGAAGATGGAGCTGTGGTCGCAGTACGCGGTCCGCGCGTGGCCGACGCTCGCGGTCGTCGACCCCGAAGGGTACGTGGTGCACGTCGCCGCGGGCGAAGGGCACGAAGAGGCGCTTCGCCGCGTCATCGCGGACCTCGTGACGAAGCACGAAGCGAAGGGGACGCTTCGCCGCGGCGGTAGCCCGTACGTGCCGGTCGAGGAGCAGGTCAGCGAGCTGCGGTTCCCGAGCAAGGCCGTCGCGACGGCCGAGGGACGCGTCCTGGTCGCGGACACCGGGCACCACGCGATCGTCGAGTTCGCCTCCGACGGCGAGACCGTCATCCGGCGCTTCGGCAGCGGGGAACGCGGCGGCCAGGACGGCCCGTTCGACATCGCGACTTTCGCCGAGCCGTCGGGCATCGCGCTGCTGCCCTACGACGTCGCCGAGCGCGCCGGTTACCACGCCGTCGTCGCCGACACCGCCGGCCACCGGCTGCGCGGCCTCGACCTGATCACCGGCGAGGTGACGACGGTCGCCGGCACCGGCGCGCAGTGGCGCAGCGGGCCGGACTCGGGCAAGGGCGTCGAAGTCGACCTGACGAGCCCGTGGGACGTCGCCTGGTACGGCCCGGCCGGCGGGATCGTCGTCGCGATGGCGGGCAACCACACGCTGAGCGTGTTCGACCCGGTCTCCGGCAGCATCCGCCGTTTCGCCGGGACGACGGTCGAGGGCCTGCGAGACGGCGACGTCGGCGAAGCGTTCTTCGCGCAGACGTCGGGCCTCGCCGTGGACGGCGACAAGCTGTGGCTCGTCGACGCCGAGACGTCGGCACTGCGCTGGATCGAGTCCGAGGGCGAGTCGTTCACCGTCCACACGGCGATCGGCGTCGACCTGTTTTCGTTCGGCCACACCGACGGCCCGGCCGACCAGGCGCTGCTGCAGCACCCGCTCGGCCTGGCGGTGCTGCCCGGCGACAAGATCGCGATCGCCGACACCTACAACGGCGCCGTACGCCGCTTCGACGTCTTCACGCGTCAAGTGACCACGATCGCCACCGGCCTTTCGGAGCCGCAGGGGCTGCTGCTGCACGACGGCGAGCTGCTGGTCGTCGAGTCGGCGGGCAACCGCATCGGCCCGCTGCCCGCCGCCGACCCGACGGTCGTGTCCGGTGACGCGCACGCCGTCCGCCGGCCGCCGACCGTGCTCGCGCCGGGCGAGATCGACTTCTCGGTGGTCTTCAGCGCGCCGCCGGGCGAGAAGCTCGACGACCGCTTCGGCCCGTCGACGCGGCTGGAGATCAGCGCGTCGCCGCCGTCGCTGCTGGCCGACGGCGGCGGTACCGGCACCGACCTGAAGCGCACGATCCGGCTCGCCGACGGGGTGACCGAGGGCGTGCTGCAGGTCGTCGCGCAGGCCGCGAGCTGCGACGACGGCGGTGAGCACCCGGCGTGCCGGATCACCCGGCAGGACTGGGGCGTCCCGGTCCGCCTGGCGGCGGACGGGGCGCGGGAGCTGAGCCTGGTCATGGCGGGCGCACCGGCCGAGTAGCATGCCAACCGTGTCTGCCGGGCCGAAACTCGAGATCCAGATGCTGCACGACCGGGTGCTCGTGCGGCTGTCACCGGAAGAGGGCGAGCGCCGCAGCAGCGGCGGCATCGTGATCCCCGCGACGGCGCAGGTCGCGCGGCGGCTCGCGTGGGGTGATGTACTGGGCGTCGGCAACAGTGTGCGGAACGTCAAGACCGGCGACCGCGTGCTCTTCAACCCGGAGGACCAGCTCGAGGTCGAAATCCAGGGCGAGGGGCACCTGGTGATGCGCGAACGCGACATCCACGCGGTGGCGACGGAGCGGACCGAGCACGGCACGGGGCTCTACCTGTAAGCCGGCTCCCGCGGAGGGGCAGGGGGCGTGCCAGACGACGACAAGCGCGAGCGCGCCGAGACGCGGGAGCGCGAGCCGGGGAGTCCGGAGCCCGCCGTGGCCGAGCTTGGGGCGGAGGAGCCGGCCGAGGTCGCGCCCGAGCCGACCGAAGCCGGGACCGCGGAGTTGCCCGCAGCGGGGCCGACCGAGGAGAAGCCCGCTGAGCCGGCGGAGTCGCCCGCGGCCGAGGTAGCCGGAGCGGTCGCCGAGCCTGCCGAGTCGCTCGCCACTGAAAGGGCAGCCGAGCCCACCACCGAGTTGGCCGCGGCGGTCGCCGAGCCCGCGGAGTCGCTCGCCGCTGATAGCGCAGCGGAGCCCACCGCGGAGTGGCCCGCGGCCGAAGCCGCGGCGGCTGCCGAGCCCGCCGAATCGCTCGCCGCCGAAAGCGCCGCCGAGGCTGCCCAGCCGGCTGCCGTGGCCTGGCCCGCGGAGCCCGTGGCCGCGGAACCGCCCGCGGTCGAGGTTGCCGCTGCGCCCGCCGGCACCGTTCTGGCTCCGGCCGCCGATGATGCCGCCGTTACCGCTGATCTCTTCTCCGATGATCTGCTCGGCGAACTTCTCGAAACCCCCGCTCCGCCGCCCGCGCCCGAAACGCCTGCGCGGAAGCTGCGGAAGGGCGTTGCCCGGACCATGATGTCCATCGGGATCGCGCTCGGGCTCTTCGTCATCCTCTACGCCGTCGATCTCCTCGTCAGCGCCGGTGATGTGCCGCGCGGGGTCACCGTTGCCGGGATCGAGGTCGGGGGGCTCACCCACGCCGAAGCCGAAGCCAAGCTGCGCAAGGAACTCGAGCCGCGGCTGACCAGGCCCGTCGTCATCCACGCCGGTGATGTCCAGGCCGAGCTCGTGCCCTCGAAGTCCGGGCTCGGGCTGGACTGGCCGAACACCCTCGGGCTCGCCGGGCACCAGCCGCTCAGTCCGATCACGCGGATCATGTCCTTCTTCACCAGCCGCGAGGTCGGCGTCGCCACGCGGACCGATCCGGACCAGATCAGCCAGGCCGTGCGCGAGCTCGCCGAGGGCAGGCTGAACCACCCGGCCACCGAAGGCGCGGTCGGGTTCGTCGCGGTCGAGGGCAGCGACGGCGGCGTCACCCCCTACCCGATCCTGCCGCGGCAGGGCCAGCAGCTGGCCGACCTCGCCGGCGCCGTGCGGACCGTCACCGACCACTGGCTCGACCCCGGTGGCGTCAAGCTCGGCATGGCGATCACGCCCGTGAAGGCCACCGCCGCCGGGGTGCAGGCCGCCTACCAGCAGATCGTCGTGCCGGCCGTCGCCAAGCCCGTCGTCGTGCGCGGGCAGGGCAAGGACGTGCCGCTCACGCCCGCCACCATCGCCTCGTCGTTCCAGTTCGCCGCCGTCGAGGGCGGGGCCGTCGAGGTCCGCATCGACCAGGGCAAGCTGCAGGCCGCGCTCAAGGACCCCCTCGCGAGCACCGAGACCGACGGCAAGGACGCCCAGATCGTCTTCACCGGCGACCAGCCCGCCGTCGAGCCCTCCGAGGACGCCAGGAAGGTCAACTGGGAGAAGACCTTCCTGCCGCTCATCGACGTGCTCAAGAAGACCGACGGCCGGGACCTCCCCGTCGTCTACAGCGCGTCGAGCCCCAGCGTGACCACCGACGCCGCCAGCGCGCTCGGCATCAAGGAGGTCATCGGCGAGTTCACCACCGGCGGCCTCGCCGGCCCGGCCGCGACGAACAACCGGACGCTCGCCGCCCGCGTGTCCGGGACGATCGTCAAGCCCGGCGAGACGTTCAGCCTCGGCGCCCGCTCCGGCCCGCGCACCGCCGACACCGGTTACGTGCCCGCCCCGGTCGACGAAGACGGCACCGGCGCCGAAGTCGTCGGTGGCGGTGTCTCCCAGCTCGCGTCCACTTTGTACAACGCGGGCTACCTCGCCGGCCTGGCCGACGGTGGTCACCTCGAGCACGACCACTACCTCGACCGCTACCCCGCCGGCCGCGACGCCAAGGCCGTCAACGCCGACGGCAGCCCGGTCGAGCTCAAGCTGACCAACGACTCGCCGACCGGGATCGCCATCCAGGCCACGGTTTCCGGCGACTCCGTGACCGTCCGGATCTGGGGCACCCGCCACTACCGCGTCGAGAGCCAGACCGGCGCGCAAACCCCCGGAGATCCCCCGCCGGTCCAGTTCGGCGGCGGCACGGGCCCGTGCCGGCCGTCGATCGGGACGCCCGGCTTCAGCGTCACCGACACGCGCGTGCTCTACGACGTCGCGAGCGGCGCCGAAGTCCGGCGGACTTCGCACACGGCGACCTACGGGCCGCGTCCGACCGTTCTCTGTTGAGTTGTCAGCGAAGTACCATGCAACCAGCCTCCTCGAAGTCCCGCAGCCACGCCGGCTCCCGGAAGTGCTTGTTCCACCGCAGATCGAGCTTGTCCAGTTTGGACAGCTGAGCGATCGACGACGGCAGGGTCTCCAGGAGGTTCTCCCGCAGGTCGAGCTGCCGCAGCTCACCAAGGGAGCCGATCGACGAAGGCAGCGCGGTCAACCGGTTGCCCCGCAAGTGCAGCTCCCGCAACGCACCGAGCGCACCGATCGACTCCGGCAAGGCGGTCAACCCGTTGCGGTACAACCGGAGTTCGCGCAGCGAAGCCAACCCGGAGAGGTCCGGTGGAAGCGATGAAATCCGGTTGTCCGTGCACCCCAGGTACCGCAACCGGCTCAACCGGCACCAAGCCGCCGGGAACGACGTCAGCCGGTTGTCGCTGACGTACAGGTACTCGGTGAGCCCGGCCAGGTCGCCCAGCTCGTCCGGCAGCATGCCGAACTCGTTGTGCCCCAGGTCAAGCGTGTGCAACGACGTCAGCGCCGAGATCCCCGGCGGCAGCGACGACAGCCGGTTCGCCGCAAGGTTGAGCACCTCCAGCCCGGTGTGCGACCACAGCGACGAAGGCACCGCCGAGAGCGAGTTGCGATAGAGATCGAGGTGCGTCACGTCGGAAGGCAACGAAGGCACCGAAGTCAGCCCCTGGCCGCTCAGTTCGACCGACGTCATGACGACCGCCTGGTCCGGGGCAGCAACGCCCAGCTGCGCGGGTCGTCCGGGGTGGACACCTGGATCCGCAGCCCCGGCGCCTCGGACACCGCCAGCTCGGTCAGCCGGAGGTTCATCCGGCCGGCCCGCGGATGGTCGAGCTGCCGCAGCCGCGCCTGCGGTTCGGCGACCTCGTGCCGGGCCCACAGCTCGGCGAACTCCGTGCTCAGCGCCGACAGCCGGCGGATGTCCTCTTCCCAGGACGGGTCGCCGACGTGCCTGCCGTACTCGGCGCGCATCCGCGCGACCATGTAGGGGACCTCCTCGTCGTAGTTCACGAAGAACCGCCGCGCGTTCGGCTCGGTCACGCAGCACCAGAGCAGGTTCTTGTGCAGGCACGGCAGGCTGTGCCACTCCCAGAACAGCTCCTCCTGCGCCGCGTTCGACGCCAGGACGTCGAACCGGCCGTTGACCAGCGTCGCGGGCAGCGGATCGAGCGCGCGCAGCACCTCGCCCACCGTGTCCGGCACCGTTTCCACCGTCGACGGCAGCCGCGACGGCGTCAGCTCCGCCAGCCGATACAGGTGCTCCCGCTCCGGGGGCTCCATCCGCAGCGTGCGCGCCACGGCGTCGAGTACCTGCGAGCTCGCGTTGATCGGCCGCCCCTGCTCCAGCCACGTGTACCAGGTGACGCCGACGCCGGCGAGCAGCGCCACCTCTTCGCGGCGCAACCCGCTGAGCCGGCGGCGCGGGCCGGGCGCGAGGCCGACCTCCTCCGGGCCGATCCGCGCCCGGCACGCCTTGAGGAACTGGCCGAGTTCCTCTCGGAGGCTGGTGTGGACCTGCGTCTGGGGCATGCGGACATGGTGCCGGAGGGGTACGACAGTTTTGGATGGCTCAGCCCGCGAAGCAGGTACTCCCAGCACCAGCATCCGCAGGCTCTCTCCGGAAAAGACCGCGGAACCCCAAGGTCGGAGCCATGACTCTGACCACCCCTGCCCCGGCCACGGACCGGGAAGCCCGGCCGGACCGGCGGCCGTGGTTCATGCTGGCCGTCCTCCTGCTCGGCCAGTTCATGGCGCTGCTCGACGTCACCGTCGTGAACGTCGCCATGACCGACATCCGCACCGACCTGCACGCGTCCGGCGCCGCGCTGCAGCTCGTCGTGTCCGGCTACACCGTGGGCTACGCGATGCTGCTCATCACCGGCGCCCGCCTCGGCGAGCTGTACGGACGGCGACGCCTCTTCGTCACCGGCACGATCGCCTTCACCGTCTGCTCCGCCGTCTGCGGCTTGGCGCCCGGCGAAACGGTCCTCATCCTCGCGCGGATCGCCCAGGGCGCCGGGGCCGCGCTGATGATGCCGCAGGTCATCAGCCTCATCCAGGCGCAGTTCACCGGCAGCGCGCGGGCGAAGGCGCTCAGCGCGTACACCGCCGTCATCTCCGTCGCGTTCGTCGCGGGCCAGGTGCTCGGCGGGGTGCTCGTCGGCGCCGACCTGTTCGGCACGGGCTGGCGGCCGGTCTTCCTGGTGAACGTCCCGATCGGCGTGCTCGTGGCCGTCCTCGCCGCCAAGCTGGTGCCCGGCGGCGTGGCGAAGGCCGGACGTCGGCTCGACCTCGCCGGGCTCGCGATGGCCGTGCCGTCGGTGGTGCTCGTCGTGCTGCCGCTGGTGCTCGGGCACGAAACCGGCTGGCCGGCGTGGACGTTCGCGTCGATGGCGGTGGGCGCGCTGCTGGCCGTGCTGTTCGTGGTCGTCGAACGCCGGGTGGCCGATCCGCTCGTCGACCTCGCCGCCCTGAAGATCTGCGGGGTCGCCCCGGGACTGGCGACGCTCGCGGCGGGGGTGGCGTCCTACGGCGGGTTCCTCTTCTGCGTGTCGCTGCACCTGCAGTCGGGCCTCGGCAAGACGGCGATGGCCGCCGGGCTGGCGATGGCACCCGGCGGCATCGTCTTCGGCCTGTGCGGGTTCTTCTGGAGCCGGCTGCCGCGGCGCGTGCACGCGTGGCTGACCCCGGCCGGTTACGTCGGATCAGCGGTCGCCTACGCGCTGCTCGGGCTGGGCCGGGACGGCGGGACGCTCTTCTTCGTGGCCCTGCTGCTGTTCGGGCTGTCGATGGGGCCGGCGTTCGGCTCCCTGATGGTGAACGCGCTGACGCACGTCCCGCTCGAGCGCGCGGCGGACGTCAGCGGCCTGCTGACCACCACGCTGCAGCTGGGCCAGGTCGTCGGCGTGGCCACGTTCGGCAGCCTGTTCCTGACCCTGGCCGTGACGTCGTCCGCGACCGCCCTCACCACCGCGATGACCTGCGCCGCCGCGCTGCTGCTCGTCGGCGCAGGCCTGTCGCTCAGGCGGTAGTGCGGCTGCCGCCCTTGACCTTGGCGTAGATCGCCGAGGCCGCGATGACGCCGACGACGGCCGCCACGATCTGGAAGATGTGCCGGATCCAGTCGATGCCGGCCGTGTCGCGGACGCCGAACACCCCGGCGAGCCAGTTGCCGATGAACGCGGCCACGATGCCGACGACGATCGTCAGCCAGATGGGGATCTTCTGGTCGCCCGGCGCGAAGAGCCTGCCCAGCACGCCCAGGATCAGGCCCACGATGATCGTCGAGATGATGCCCCAAAGTCCGCCGAGCACAGCTGCCTCCTCGGATAGGCCAATAAGCGCCACGGTGGCACCGATCCCGCCGTCCCGCGCGCGCTGACCCCCGATGAGGTGACACGAAAAGACCCGGCCCGGTCCGCCCCCGACAGCGGACCGGACCGGGCCGGGTCTTCGAAGTAACCGCTACCTGGTTACGCCCCGGCGCCCGTACGCCCCGGCGGCGATGCTCACGCCGATGGCGGCGAGCACGACCTGGGTCAGGATCTCCAGCCAGTCGATGCCGTTCGTGTCGGCGTAGCCGAGGCCGCGCGCGATGGCCGTGCCGATGAAGGCGGCGATGATACCGATCACGATGGTCAGCCAGATCGGGATGCTCTGCTTGCCGGGTGCGACCAGCCGGCCCAGAACACCGATGATCAGCCCGACGATGAGTGCGCTGACGATGCCGGCGACAGTCATCACTTTCTCCTCTCAAGGATCCGCGAACCCGGCCACTCGGGTCCGTCGGACTCGGTGAGCGGAATGCCCGCACCGCGGGACCCTGAAACACAAAACGGGCCTTCCTCACGCGAGGAAGGCCCGTTTCGTGACCAATCAGAACGCGGCTTCGTCCAGCTCCATCAGCGCGTTGTCGGCGGCCTCGACGATCGCGCGGCGGGAGGTCAGCTCCGGCAGCACCTGCTTCGCGAAGAACGACGCCACGGCGATCTTGCCCTCGTAGAACGGGACGTCCTTGGCGGACGCGCCCGCGTCGAGCTTGCCGATCGCGACCTCGGCGTGCTTGAGCAGCTGCCAGCCGATGAGCAGGTCGCCGACCGACATCAGCAGCCGGACCGTGTGCTGGCCGACCTTGTTGATGCTCTGCGGGTCCTCCTGCGACGCGGTCAGGTAGCCGATCAGCGAGCCCAGCATGCCCTGGGTGTCCTCAAGGGCCTGCTTGAGCAGCGCACGCTCGTTCTTGAGCCGGCCGTTGCCCGCCTCGGACTCGATGAACTTGGTGATCTCGCCGGCGACGAAGGCCAGGGACGCGCCCTTGTCGCGGACGATCTTGCGGAAGAAGAAGTCCAGCGACTGGATCGCCGTGGTGCCCTCGTACAGCGAGTCGATCTTGGCGTCGCGGATGTACTGCTCGATCGGGTAGTCCTGCAGGAAGCCGGAACCGCCCAGCGTCTGCAGCGACTGCACCAGCTGCTCGGTGGCGCGCTCGGAGCCGACACCCTTGACGATCGGCAGCAGCAGGTCGTTGACGCCGTGCGCGATCTTCTGGTCGCCCTCGCCGGTCCACAGCTGGTCCTGGAAGGACGCGGTGTACAGGTAGACCGCGCGGAGGCCCTCGGCGTACGCCTTCTGGAGCATCAGCGAGCGGCGGACGTCCGGGTGGTGCGTGATGGTGACGCGCGGCGCGGTCTTGTTCAGCATGTTCGGCAGGTCGGCGCCCTGGACGCGCTCCTTGGCGTACTCGAGCGCGTTGAGGTAGCCGGTCGACAGCGTCGCGATGGCCTTCGTACCGACCATCATCCGGGCGTACTCGATGACCTGGAACATCTGCGCGATGCCGTCGTGCACCTCGCCGAGCAGCCAGCCCTTGGCCGGGGTGCCGTGCTGGCCGAAGGTCAGCTCGCACGTCGTCGAGGCCTTGATGCCCATCTTGTGCTCGACGTTCGTGACGAAGGCGCCGTTGCGCTCGCCCAGCTCACCGGTCTTCGAGTCGAAGTGGAACTTCGGGACGAGGAACAGCGACAGGCCCTTGGTGCCCGGCTTGGTCTCGATGCCGGGGCCCTCGGGGCGGGCCAGCACGAGGTGCATGATGTTTTCGCTCATGTCGTGCTCGGCCGAGGTGATGAACCGCTTCACGCCGTCGATGTGCCAGGAGCCGTCCTCCTGCTTGGTGGCCTTGGTGCGGCCCGCGCCGACGTCGGAGCCGGCGTCCGGCTCGGTCAGCACCATGGTGGCGCCCCACTGCCGGTCGATCATGATCTGGGCCCAGTGCTTCTGCTCTTCGGTGCCGTTCTTGTTCACGATCATGGCGAAGTTCGGGCCCGCCATGTACATGAACAGCGGGGCGTTCGCGCCGAGGATCAGCTCGGACGCGGCCCACTGGACCGTCGGGGGCAGGCCGAAGCCGCCGAGGTCGTTCGTCAGGCCGAGGCGCCACCACTCGCCCTCGATGAGCTGCTGGTAGCTCTTCTTGAACGACTCGGGGATCTTGACGCTGAAGGTCTTCGGGTCGTACACGGGCGGGTTGCGGTCGGCGTCGGCGAAGGACTCGGCGAGCGGACCGGTCGCGAGCTTGTTGAGCTCGGACAGCACCCCGCGGGCGGTCTCCTCGTCGGACTCGGCGAGCACACCCTTGCCCAGGCGCTCCTGCACGCCCAGGACCTCGAAGAGGTTGAACTCCAGGTCTCGGACGTTGCTCTTGTAGTGGCCCATGTCGTCACTCCAATGTGTTCGGCTCCCCGGCCGGGCACATGTTCGCCTTACTCGCCGGTAACTTCAGGATATTACCTGCGGGTAACTGGAGCAAGCAGATCCGCACTTCCGAGTGCGGAAATCCGGGCGGTTTCCGGGGTCAGCGCTGGCCGGGGAGCGCCGTTGTGTCGGCAGTCACCGGCAGGTGGCCGTCCTCCGCGCGGGCGACGAGGATCCCGCCGCGGAACGCGATCGTGACGGCGTGCGTGCGGTCCCGCGCGGACAGCTTGCGCAGGATGCTCTTGACGTGGGTCCGGACCGTCTCGACGGACAGGAACAGCAGCTTCGCGATCGCCGAGTTCTCGAGACCCTCGGCGACCAGCTGGAGCACCTGGTACTCGCGCCGGGACAGCGGCATCGAGCCGCGCGGCGCGGGCGGGCTGTCGTGGGCGAGGTCGCCCTTGGGCACGGTCGCCCGCTTGGGCCGGGCGGTGAGCGCGGCGAGCGCCGGGTCGATGTACCGGCGTTCGGAGTGGGCCCGCCGGATCGCTTCGGCGAGCCGTCGTGAATCGATCGACCGTGGCACGATCGCGTGCGTGCCCGCCGCGATCGCGGCCGCGAGGTACTGCTGCGTGCGGTTCGTGTCCCGGATCAGCGTGACCAGGATCAGTGCCGGGTCGCCGGCGTTGAGCAGCTTCGTCAGGTGGCAGTTCGGGTCGAGCGCCGAATCGAGCACGACGACGTCCGGCTTGACCTGCTCGCACAGCTGCAGCGCGGCGTGGTGGCTGGCCGCCTGGCCCGCCCAGTGCAGCCCCTGGCTGCGGTGGACGAGCGCGGCGAGGCCGTCGCGGAAGATCGGGACCGGGTCGACGACCGCCACGCCGAGACTGCGCCCGCCGGGTCCGATCGGCCCGGTGGGCCTGCGGGTGGGCTCGATGCCGTGCATCGCGGGCCTCCGTCTCTGCGACGTCGCTCCTGGGACGCCGGACGCATCCCCTCGGTTCACGCGTCCGGCACCGCCCGGTCCCCCCTGCGGGACCGGCCAAAAGTGACTCCTCCTGCTAGGTACGAGTCGCGATTGCGCAGCTCATGACGCCAATTCCCCCTCATGGCCCAATCCGCAGGTCACAGCAAACTTTGGGTAGAAGACGATCTTGAAGAGGAGGTTCGGCCGGGCTGGAGAGGACCCGATGGGGCAGTTGGCGCTACTGAGGGTGGCTCGCCCTTGTTCAACGATTTCGACGCGCTTGGGATGCGGCCCGCAGCTCGGCGAACTCGGCGGCGAGCCCGTCCGGCGTCCAGTGCGCGTTGAGCCCGCTCGGGTTAGGCAGGACCCACACGTGGGTGTCGCAGATCCGGTGCTCCTGCGCCCCGACGCGTGCCTTGGGAAAGCCGAACGCGGTCCGGTAGGCGGTGATCCCGACGACGGCGAGCCACCGCGGCCGGTACTCCTCGACCTTTGCCTGGAGGATCTTGCCGCCTTCGCGGTATTCGTCATCGGTGAGCTCGTCGGCGCGGGCGGTGGTCCTGGCGACGACGTTCGTGATGCCGAGCTTCAGGGCCAGGAGTTCTTCCTGTTCGCTGGGCTTGAACAGGCGTGGGGTGAAGCCGCCGCGGTGGAGGGCGGGCCAGAAGCGGTTGCCGGGCCGGGCGAAGTGCTGTTTCAGCGCGCCGGAGTAGAGGCCGGGGTTGATGCCGCAGAAGAGGACGTCGAGCCCGGGCGCGATGACGTCCGGGATGGTCGTGCCGTACGCGGCGGCCAGCTGGTCCTTGGTGGGTCGGGTGCTCACTTCCCCAGTTTCCGGCACGCTGGCGGAGTGGAGGTCACCGCGGACGGCTGTCCGGTCGAGGTCTACCTGCTGCTGCCGGCTTCCGGTGAGCCGGAGATCGTGCACGCGGCGCTGCCGCCGGGTGCGTCGATCCTGGAGCTGGGGTGCGGGACCGGGCGGGTGACCCATCCGTTGCTCGCGCTGGGGCATCCGGTGGTCGCGGTCGACGATTCGCCGGCGATGCTCGCGCAAGTCCGGGCTCCGACGGTGTGCGCGCGGATCGGGGACCTGGACCTCGGGCGGACGTTCGACGCGGTGCTGCTGGGGAGCCACCTGCCCGTCGGCTGACGTCTGTCCACAGGTCGCCGCGGTTGTGGACAACTTGGCGGCAGTCAGCCTTGTTCGGTGATTTTGTCGGGGGCCGCCGATACGCTGGAACCGGGGACGCCCCCCAGGGACGGGCGGGGGCTGTCCGGTGAGGGCCGGATGGGCCGGCAGGTGGTAGCCACCGCCTGTCGGAGCCCGTCGCGCGGCCGATCCCCGTCGTAGGAGCAAGAGTTCACTTGCCGCCGGTTGGCGCTGGAGACCGTTCTGACGTCGGCTGATCTGGTCTTCGAGCGGTGGCTCACCGCGGATCGGACCTGGTTCACCGCCCTCGCCGGTCGCGGGGGGTAGCGAATTCGCCACGGACCTGCGTAACCTGTGTGATCTCCCGCACAGCGCCGTACCGAGGAGGATTTCGTGCAGCTTCCGCTCATCCTCGGCCTCGTCGCGCTGGTCATCGCGGTCGCCGCCCTCGTCGTCGTCCTCGAGGATCGCCGGGCCGCCAAGCGGGCCGCCCTGCAGCGGAAAGCCCGGCTAGCGCGTCTCGGCGAGGTGGACCCGCTCGCGCCGGGTCGGCTGCACGCCGATCGGTGAACGCAGGACCGCCAGCAGCAGCGCTCCGACCACCCAGCCGATCCCCGCGCCGGCCGCGTTGTTCATGAGGTCGTCCACGTCGAAGATGCGGTAGACGTACGGCGCCGTCCCGAAGTTGGCCGTGAGCTGCGTGATCTCGATCAGCAGTGACGCCGTGAAGCCGATCAGGAGCGTCCCGACGAGCCCGCGGCGCCACAGCACCCGCGCGAACACCCCCAGCGGCACGAACAGCAGCACGTTCAGGCACGCCTGCTGGAACGTCTGCGTCATGAACCACTGCGACCCGTGCTTGAGCATCTCCGTGTGGATGTCCGCGATCCACTGGAACGGGTGCAGCTGCACGGTCTGGCTCAGCCGGCGCGTGCCCGGCCCGGGCAGCGGCAGGAAGACGACCGCGAGGGTCATGCACCCGTAGAACAGCACCGCGGCGGTCGTCAGAAGGCCCCGGACGCGCAGGCCGCCGTAGCGCGCGAGCTGCGTGATCAGCTGCGGCACCAGCACCACGGTCCACAGCGCCAGGAAGCCGATGAACCCGTACTGCAGGGCGGTGACCTGTGCGTTCGTCATGCCACCGACGTTATGGATCTTGGCCGGCGGCTACTTCGGTCGAAGAGCCGGACCCCATCGGCCACTCGGCCGACCGCGGCCGGGCCGATCGGTCAGTCGTCTTCGCGGTCCTCGGAGCGTTCGGATCGCCACGCGCTGAACACCGTGCCGCCGATCAGCAGCACGACGACGGCCAGGACCACGAGTACGACTTCGATGCCCACTTGTCCCCCACACGTCGTAGTGTCCGGCTCATCGTCGCGGTCCGGGCGGCCGTTACCGGTGATCGATGTCATGTCGAGACATAACCGGTTGCTGCTTGCGCGGACCGGGGAATGCCCACAACGCTCGGCACGTCGAAGTCTTGTGCGGGGCAACGAAAGGAACGCTCATGGCACCGGTCCGGGTCGGCATCGTCGGGCTCAGCGCGAACGGCGGCTGGGCCGCCACCGCGCACGTGCCCGCGCTGGCCGCCGTGGACGGCTACGAACTCCGCGCGCTGAGCGGGAGCAGCGCCGAGTCGGCGCGGGTGGCCGGGGAGAAGTACGGCGTGCCGCTGACCTTCGGCGACGCCGGGGAGCTGGCGCGGCACCCGGAGGTCGACCTCGTCGTCGTCGCGGTGAAGGTGTCCGAGCACCGGGCGCTGATCGAGCCCGCGCTGGCCGCCGGCAAGCAGGTGCTCAGCGAGTGGCCGCTCGGCGCGAGCCTCGCCGAGACCGAGGCGCTGGTCGAGGCCGCTCGCGACAAGCGGACCGCGGTGGGCCTGCAGGGGCGGTCCGCGCCCGCGTTGCGCTACCTGCGCGACCTCATCAAGGACGGCTACGTCGGCCGCGTGCTCTCGACGTCGTTGATCGGCTCGGGCGGCAACTGGGGGCCGAGCGTCCGGGCCGGGCGCGACTACCAGCTGCACCCCGAAGGCGGGGCGACCATGCTGACGATCCCGTTCGCGCACACCGTCGACGCGTTCGACATGGTGCTCGGCCGCTTCGCCGAGCTGTCGGCGACGATGGCGACCGTCCGGCCGCGGGTGCGCGACGAGGTCACCGGCGAGTCCGTCCCGATGACCGCGCCGGACCAGATCGCCGTCACCGGTGTCCTGACCGGCGGCGCGGTCGCGTCGCTGCACCTGCGTGGCGGGTCGTCGCCCGCCACGGACTTCCACTGGGAGATCAACGGCACCGAGGGCACCCTGGTCGTCACCGCCGCGGACCCGCTGTTCTGGATCGCGAAGCTGACGATGCGCGGCAGCCGGACCGGCACGCTGGAGAAGCTCACCGTGCCCGCCCGGTACGAGCTCCCGCAGCTGGCCGGGCGCAGCGCCGAGCCGTCGTACAACGTCGCGCACGCCTACGCGCGGCACCTCAAGGGCGACCTGCCGGACTTCGCGCACGCCCTGCGCGTGCACCGCGTGCTCGACGCGGTCCAGCGGTCGGCCGACACCGGGACGCGGATCCAGCCGGACGCAGAGTAACTGTTACCGACGGTTGTAGCTTTTCCGCTACGGCCGTCTTACGCTCGGGTGATGGACGACGTTGTCTACGACCGCGCGGGCCGGGGCGAGCCGCTGGTGCTGATCCACGGCATCGGGCACCGCCGTCAGGCGTGGGCGCCGGTGTTCCCGCTGCTCACGCCGCATCGCGACGTCATCGCCGTGGACCTGCCGGGCTTCGGCGAGTCGCCCGAGCCGTCCGGCGGGTACGGCATCGAGCCGGCGCTGGTGATGTTCAAGGAGCTGTTCACCGACCTGGGCCTCGACCGGCCGCACGTCGCGGGCAACTCGCTCGGCGGCCTGCTTTCGCTCGCACTCGGGCAGGCGGGCCTCGTCCGCAGCGTCACGGCGTTGTCGCCGGCCGGGCTCTGGAACCGTACGCAGAAGATGTACGCGATCGCGACGCTCAAGGCCCACCGCGCGCTGGCTCAGCGCACACCACCGCACGTCGTGCGCCGCCTCGCCGCGACTCCGGCCGGGCGCAAGGCGCTGACCGGGATGATCGTCGGGCGGCCGGCGCTGCTGACCCCGGACGACGTCGTCGAGGACGCCCGCGCGCTCGCGACCGCGCCGGGCTTCGAACCCACCGCCGCGCAGTCGCGTGGCGACTTCCGCTTCACCGGCCCGGTCACCGGCGTCCCGGTCACCATCGCCTGGGCCGAGCACGACCGGATCCTCGCCCGGCCGCGCGTCGCCGACCTGCGGAAGGTCGCGCCGAACGGGACGTTCCGGCTGCTGCCCGGCTGCGGGCACGTGCCGATGAACGACGACCCGGCGCTCGTCGCCGACGTGCTGCTCCAGGGCAGCCGTTAGGTGACATTCGCTTTACGTCCGTCTTTTGACCCTGGTAGCTGACTGCTTCGCGAGGCAGAATCCTCCGCCGTGCGCCCGTTCGGGGACCTTGGGCGCGAATCGGAGGAATTACACGCATGAGGCTTTCAACCCGGCTCGTGGTGTTCGCCGCGGCCGCGCTGGCGACGACGGCGGTGACCACCGCACCCGCGTCCGCGGGCCAGCGCCCGGACCCCACCACCGACGTCCGGATCATCGGGTTCAACGACCTGCACGGCAACCTCGAGCCGCCGTCCGGCTCCAGCGGGCGCGTCGTGCAGTCGGACGGGACCACAGTGGACGCCGGCGGCGCCGCTTACCTGGCCACGCACGTGAAGCAGCTGCGCTCGCAGGTGCGCAACTCGTTCGTCGTGTCCGCCGGTGACAACATCGGCGCGTCGCCGCTGACCTCGGCGCTGTTCCACGACGAGCCGACGATCGACTTCCTGAACATGCTGGGCGTGAACGCGTCCGTCGTCGGGAACCACGAGTTCGACGAGGGTTACAAGGAGCTGCAGCGCATGCAGTTCGGCGGGTGCCACCCCACCGACGGCTGCCAGTTCCAGAAGACCTTCGACGGTGCGAAGTTCCCGTTCCTCGGGTCCAATGTGTACTTCACCAACGGCCTGCCCGCGCTGTTGCCCTTCACCGTCAAGTTCGAGGGCGGCGTGCCGATCGGCGTCATCGGCGCCACGCTGAAGGACCTGCCCTCCGTCGTCACGCCGGAGGCGATCAAGGGCCTGAAGTTCGGTGACGAGGTCGAGGCGATCAACCGCACCGCGGACCTGCTCGACTACTTCGGCGTCAAGGCCCAGGTCGTGCTGATGCACCAGGGCGACGGCACCGAGGTCGAAGGCCCGAACGACTGCAAGCTGCGCCCGGGCCCGGCCGCCGCGATCGCGGCCGCGGTGACCCCGAAGGTCGACGCGTTCTTCACCGGGCACAGCCACCAGCAGTACAACTGCGTGATCAACGACCCGGCGGGCCAGCCGCGGCCGGTCATCCAGGGCTCGTCGTTCGGCCGGCTGCTTTCCGTGATGGACCTCAAGATCAGCCTGAAGACGCGGGACGTCGTGCGGTCGCAGACCAAGGCGTTCAACGAGATCGTCACGCGGACCGTCACGCCGGACCCGGCCGTGGCCGCGCTGGTCGCCGACGCCAAGGCGAAGTCCGGCCCGATCGCGAACAAGCAGGTCGGCACCATCACCGCGGACCTGCCCGCGGCGGGCAACGCGGCCGGCGAGTCACCGCTCGGCGACGTCATCGCCGACGCGCAGCTCGCGGGCACGCAGTCGAACAACCCGGTCGTCGCGATCACCAACCCGGGCGGCATCCGCGCCGACCTGACGTACAAGTCGTCGCCGAACGGCGAGGGCGACGGCGTGGTGACCTACGGCGAGGCGTTCACCGTCCAGCCGTTCTCGAACATCATGCAGACGATCACGCTGACCGGCGCGAACCTGAAGAACGTGCTGGAACAGCAGTGGACCGCGAGCGGCACGAAGATCCTCCAGATCTCGAGCTCGCTGCACTACTCGTACTCGGCGAGCGCGCCGATCGGCTCGCGGGTCTCGGCCATCACGGTCAACGGCACGCCGGTCGACCCGGCGGCGACCTACCGCGTGTCGGTGAACAACTTCCTCGCCGCCGGCGGGGACGGCTTCACCGAGTTCACCAAGGGCACGGACCTGGCGGGCGGACCGGTGGACCTGGACGCGCTGATCGCGTACCTGGGCGCCCACCCGAACCTGGCCCCGCCCGCGGCGGACCGGATCACCCGGCTGCCGTAGCTCCCGTTTTTGCAAGACAGCGGGTCGACAATGAACCCATGACGACCTGGGAAGACGTCGTACGCCTGGCCTCGGGACTCCCCGAGGCCGAGGCGTCGACCTGGTACCGCACGCCCGCGCTGAAGGTGGCGGGCAAGGGGTTCGCGCGGCTGCGCACCGAGGCCGAAGGCGGCCTGGTCGTGCTGTGCGGGCTCGACGAGAAGGCCGCGTTGCTGGACTCCGGCGACGCGGCCTTCTTCACGACGCCGCACTACGACGGCCACGGCTCGATCATCGTCGACCTCGAGCGCGTCGACGTCGATCAGCTGCGTGAGCTGCTGGAAGAAGCGTGGCGGCGGAAGGCGCCGCGCCGGCTGCTCAGGTGAGCTCCCCGCGCAGCATGCTCATCAGGATCATGTCGTGGCGCTCGCCGTTCTCGCCGACGAAGGACTCGCGGTGCCGGCCCTCTTCGACGAACCCGATCTTCCGGTAGACGTGCCGGGCGACCTCGTTCTCGGCGACGACCCAGAGCGTGATCTGGTGCAGGCGCATGTTGTTGAAGCCGTAGCGGCACATCAGGCGCAGCGCCTCGGTGCCGTAGCCGCCGCCCTGGCGGTATTCGGCGTCGCCGATGTAGACGTCCAGCTCGGCTTCCCCGACCTCGGGTTCGGCGTCGCGCAGGTCGATGACTCCGATGAGCTTGCGCTCGGCCTTGGCCTCGATGCCGAGGACGACCTTCTCGTACGTGTTGACGGCGCGTTCTTCGCAGCGTTTGCGCACCTGCGCCAGCGAGAGCGGGTGGTCGTTGGTCATCCACCGGCAGACCTCGGGATCGCCGAGCCACGGGTGGATGCGGTCGGCGTCCTCCGGTTCGAGCGCGCGCAGCCGGACGAGCTCCCCCTCGAGCATTTCTCCCCCCTAGTCCCGCTTCAGCAGCAGGAAGTCGTGGACGTTCAGCAGGCCGAGGATCTGCCGGATCGGTACCGGCATGGCCTTCCGCGACTCATCATGCACGAGCTCGGGCGAGTGCACGCGGTAGTTTTTCCGCTGCGTGATGAGGGTGCAGCTCTCCGCGGCCAGCACGTTCTTGACCCAGTCGGTGTCCGGACCGTAGGTGAGTGCGACGACGAAGCCGTCGTCGCTGCGGAAGACGTTCAGCGGCGTGCGGTACTCCTTGCCGGATTTTCGTCCTTTGTGGACGAGCAGGCCGAAACCCGGCGCCCGGTTCACGAAGTACTTGTTGATCCGATTCGTCACCACGCGGTTGAAGCGCGCGAGACCCTTGGGCAGCACCATGACCGGCATAATATCAACGCGTGATGAATTTATCGAGCGCTGACCCCGGCTTCGGTCGCCGGATCGCCCGATGGTGGGATATGGCGCATGTCGACCGAATGGCCGCTGCGCCAGGACCCGGAAGGGCCGGTCATCATCGCGCTGGCCCTGGTGAACGACCCGGACGCGCTGGGCTTCGTCGTGCTGGACGACGAGGACGACTGGTTCATCAGCGACGGCACCGAGCTGTCCGACGACGTGCTGGTCAACCGCGAGAGCTTCCGGAAGATGTCGCTGCGCGAAGCCGTCGAGCTGCTGCCGCAGCTGACCGCTCTCGCCGGTATGCCGACGGGCATGGCCGCCGATTGGGACCCCGAGCGCCGCACGTGGCTGCTGTCGTCGGTGACGGGTTCCGACGACGAGGACGAGGACGTCCGCCTGCTGACCCAGCGCCGCGCGGCCTGGAAGTTCGAAGGCTCGCCGGACGACGAGGCCCAGATCAGCACCGGCCTGACGGAGATCCCGACCGGCCCTGACGCCCCGGTCCGCGCGGTCCGCCAGGTCGTCCGCGAGCAGGACGGCACGTGGCTGTTCGTCGGCTTCGAGGTCCCCGAGGCGGAGGACTTCGAGGTCGAAGGGCTGGAGCTGGAGCACGTCGCGGGCCTGTACCCGGACGTCCGCACGGTGCTGAAGGCCGCACCCGGCCAGGTGTACGACCGCGCGACCCCGGGCAGCGACTGGGAGCTCGTCGAGGGCTGAGAAAAAGTGCGGCGCGGTTGTCCTGAGGACGTCCGCGCCGTTCGTCCTTACAGTGAGAACCGGCGATCGGCGCCGGTTGAGGACCTGTGAGGAGCAGCCATGCCCCAGTACGCCGCCATCATCTACGCCTCCGACGTCGACCCGTCGCTGCCCGAGGCCGCCGACATGATGAAGGACTACAACGAGTTCCACGACGGCGCCCAGGCCGTCATCCGCGGCGGTGCGGCGCTGTACCCGACGGCGACCGCCACGACGGTCCGCGTCACCGGTGGCAAGGGCGGCGACCTCGTCACCAGCGACGGCCCGTACGCCGAGACGAAGGAAGCCCTGACCGGCTTCTACCTCCTCGAGTGCGCCGACCTCGACGAAGCCGTCAAGGTCGCGTCGCGTATCCCGGGCGCCTGGGACGGCGCGATCGAGGTCCGTCCGGTCGTCGACTTCGGCAAGTGACCGGCGCCGGGGACGCGGTCGCGCGGCTGGTCCGGGACGAGGGCACCCGGGTACTGGCCACGCTGGTCCGCGTCACCGGCAGCGTCGACCTGGCCGAGGACGCGGTCCAGGACGCCGTCGTGCGCGCGCTGGAGACGTGGCCGCGCGACGGCGTCCCGGACAATCCGCGCGGCTGGCTCCTGGTGGCGGCCCGCCGCCGCGCGGTCGACGTCGTCCGCCGCGAAGCGAAGCGGCTCGGGAAGGAGGCGGTCGCGATGCCGGCCGTCGACCCGTCGCCGGACCCGGTTTCCGTGCGCGACGACCTGCTGCGGCTCGTCTTCACGTGCTGCCACCCGGCGTTGTCGCTGGATACGCAGGTCGCTTTGGCGCTCCGGACACTGGGCGGTTTGTCGACGCCGGAGGTGGCCCGTGCCTTGCTGGTCCCCGAGGCGACGATGGCGAAGCGTCTGACACGGGCGAAGCAGAAGATCGCCCAGGCGCGCATTCCTTATCGGGTGCCGCCCGCCGAAGAGCTGCCTTCGCGGTTGGCCGGCGTCGCGTCGACGGTGTACCTGATCTTCAACGAGGGCTACACGGGCCGGGAGTCGCTGCTGGCCGAAGGAGTGCGGTTGGCCCGGTTGCTGGTGTCGCTGATGCCGGACGAGCCGACGGCGCTGGGGTTGCTGGCGTTGGTGCTGCTGCAGGACGCCCGCCGCGCGGCCCGGTTCTCCGACGGCGTGCCGGTGCTGCTGGCCGACCAGGACCGCTCGGCGTGGGACTTCGCGCTGATCAAAGAGGGCGTCGAGCTGGTGGGGACGGGGTTGCGCCGGACGCCGTCGACGCCGAACGCGTACGTGGTCCAAGCGGCGATCGCGGCCTGCCACGACCTGGCACCGTCGTACGCGGAGACGAACTGGGACGCGGTGATTTCCTGGTACGACGTGTTGTTGTCGATCCAGGACACGCCGGTGGTGCGCCTGAACCGCGCAGCCGCGGTGGCCGAACGGGACGGTCCTGCGGCGGGGTTGGCGCTGGTGGACGCGTTGCCGGGGCTGGCCGACTACCCGTGGTGGCACGCGTCGCGCGCGGAGTTGCTGCACCGCTTGGGTTCCCCAACCGCTGCCGAGGCTTTGGAGCGGGCGGTGGAGACGGGCCTCCCGGCCGCCCACGCGGCCCACCTGCGCCGCCGGTTGAGTCCACAATAGACGGGCAGGTTGGTGGGTGTTTTCCTTACCGGCCGGTGAAAAACCGGGGTCTTGACCGTGGTCCGGACGGGCGCGTTCGATGGACGGACGTCCTACCCCCGAGGAGGCCACCCATGGCCGAACACCAGAACGCCACTCTCATCCGCCGGGGCTACGAGGCTTTTTCCGCGGGCGATGTCGCCACGCTGTCGGAACTCCTCGCCCCGGACGCCGTGCAGCACATGCCCGGCCACAACATGTTCTCCGGCGACCACAAAGGCCGCGACGCGATCCTCGCGATGTACGGGCAGCTCGCCGAACGAAGCGGCGGAACGCTGAAGGTGGAGCTGGAAGAGGTCTACGCGAACGACGAGGAAGTCGTGACGGTCTACCACTCGACCGGCACGCGCGACGGGAAACAACTGGACACCCGCCACGCGCTGGTCTTCCGCATGCGCGACGGCAAGGCCGCGGAACTGACGGACGTTTCGAGCGACGAAGCCGCCGACGACAATTTCTGGGCCTGAAACAATGCGAAAAGCCCCGGGCTTCGCGCCCGGGGCTTTTCGTTGAGAGCGGATGACGGGAATCGAACCCGCGTATTCAGCTTGGGAAGCTGATGTTCTACCATTGAACTACATCCGCAGTGCGTCGTCAGCATACACGGCGCCGTGATACCCATGTCCAGACCCCTCCCTCCTTGACTCCTCCGCTTCAAGTGACAACACTTGTTGTCGACCTCGGAGGTGAGCGCCATGGATGAGCCCGAGCTGTTCCGGGAAGGTGGGTTCCGGCTGGCCCAGCGGCTGTTCATCGACGGGGACATCCGGGGTGACGAGCGGCAGGTCGCCCGGATCCGGGAGTTCGCGCAGGTCCAGGACCAGCGCGCCGACGACGTCGTCGCCTGGATGGCGCGGCAGCCCAAAGGGGAAGGGCGGCGGCTCTTCGAAGAGGCGCTGAAGAACGGCGCCGCCGCCGATGGGCCGCTCAAGGACTTCTTCGACGAGGTCAACGCCAAGCCCTATTGGGTCTATGACGAACGGCTCGAGCGCGGTGCGCGGGCGATCACCCGGGCCGGGCTGCTCGGGCTCTTCCCGCTCGGTGACATGTCGCTGATGGGCGGCTACCTCGCGTCCCGCGCAACGAAAGCCCTGGTCGGGACCGGGGAGATCGAATACAAGGCCACGCGGCGGCTCGTCGAGACCGCCACCTGGTGGATCGACGTCACCACCCCCGGTGCCCTCAAGCACGGCGAAAAGGGCTACGCCTCCGCCCTGCGGATCCGGCTCGTGCACGCCCACGTGCGCGCCGCCATGAACCGGCGGGACGACTGGGACTACGAGGCCTGGGACCGGCCCGTCAACCAGGTTCAGACCGCCGGCACCCTCCTGCTCTTCTCCCTCGTCTACGTCTTCGGCACGCAGCTGCTCGGCCTGCGCTACTCCGCCCGCGAGCGCGGCGACATCCTGCACCTCTGGCGGTACATCGGCTGGCTCATGGGCGTCGACGACGAGCTGCTCCCCACCTCCGAAGAGGACGCCTGGCGCCTGCTCTGGCTGCTCGCCGCCACCGAGTTCATCCCGGACGACGACTCGAAGCGGCTCGCCAAGGCGCTGATCGAGGCCAACGCCGCCGTCGGTGAGGGGCGCGGCGCCGTTGGGAAAGTGCTGTCGCACGTCTCCGTCGCCGTGCACTCGTCGATCAGCAGGCTCGTGCTCGGGAAGACCAACGCCGACTTCCTCGGGCTGCCGAACGACCCCGTCGCGCAGGCCGCGATCGTCGCCGTCGCCGGGGTCAACTTCGCCGCCGAGACCGTGCGGCGGCTCATCCCCGGGGCCACCGCGCTGCAGGAGCGGATCGGCGAGGCCGGGCGCCGCGGGTACGTGAAGCGGCTCGAGAAGATCTTCGCGCCCGACACGTCCTACGGGCAGCACATGCGGGTCGCCTGACTCCACCGGATAGGCTTCGGCCGTGCTGCTCAGTGACCGTGACCTCCGCAAAGAGCTCGACGCCGGCCGGCTCGGCATCGACCCCTTCGATGCCGGCATGGTCCAGCCGTCGAGCATCGACGTCCGGCTCGACCGGTTCTTCCGCGTCTTCGACAACAGCAAGTACACCCACATCGACCCGCAGCTGCAGCAGGACGAGCTGACCTCGCTCGTCGAGAAGGAGGGCGACGAGCCCTTCGTGCTGCACCCGGGCGAGTTCGTCCTCGGCTCGACGTTCGAGCTCGTCACCCTGGCCGACGACCTCGCCGGCCGCCTCGAGGGCAAGTCGTCGCTCGGCCGCCTCGGGCTGCTCACGCACTCGACCGCCGGCTTCATCGACCCGGGCTTCTCCGGGCACATCACGCTCGAGCTGTCGAACGTCGCCAACCTGCCGATCACGCTCTGGCCGGGCATGAAGATCGGCCAGCTGTGCATCTTCCGGCTCTCCAGCTCGGCCGAGTTCCCGTACGGCTCGACCGAAGCCGGGTCCCGCTACCAGGGGCAGCGCGGCCCGACCCCGAGCCGGGCGTACAAGAACTTCCACCGCGTCGACACCTGGCGCTAAGCGGCGATCTTCTCGTTCCAGTCGATGTGGTGGCTCCACATGAACTCGTTCGGGTCCTCGTCGAACGGCTTCGAGAACGCCCGCTTGATGAAGAAGTCGCGGACGACGCGCCCGACCGGCCCGATCACCTTCTGCTCGCCGTTGCGCTTCCCGGCCGCGACCACGGCCTCGACGCGCTCGCGCCGCAGGCCTTCGTACGTGCGCAGCGCCTGCTCGACGTCCGGCACGTCACGCAGGCATTTGCCCAGCGTGACGGCGTCTTCGATGGCCATCGAGGCGCCCTGGCCGGCCGCCGGTGACGTCGCGTGCGCCGCGTCGCCGATGATCACCATGCGGCCGCGGTGCCAGACCGGGACCGTCGGGAAGTCGAACGTCGGCCACGCCGGGTAGATCTCGCGGGTCGCGCGGATGATCTCCGTCGCCGGCGTCCGGTCGGGCGCCACCAGGTGCAGCAGCTCGGCGCGCAGCTTCTCCCCGGCGAGCGTCGCCAGTTCGGACGCGGTCGGCTCGGACTTGCGCGCCGGGTTCGCGAACCACCAGACGCGGCCGTCCGGGCTGACGACGTGGCAGAAGAACACCCGCTTGCCGAACACCATGTTCAGCACGCCCGGCTCGTCCGGGAGGGAAAGGCCTTCGGCGAACCCGCCGGTGTTGAGCAGCGGCACGTACCGCGGCGCCGGCGCGTCCGGGTCGATGATCGTGCGGACGCGCGAGCGGAGCCCGTCGGCGCCGATCAGCAGGTCGCCGGTTTCCTGCGAGCCGTCCGAGAAGTCGGCTCTGACCTGGCCGGACGTCTGGCTCGCGCCGATCAGGCGTTTGCCGTACTCGGCGTGGATCCCGCGCCGGGCGGCCTCGTCGCGCAGGGCGACGTAGAGGTCGGAGCGCAGGACGGTCTGGCTCACCGTGCCGTCCGGCAGCGCGCCGCCCAGGCGGAATTCGGCCAGCCGGGTGCCGTTGCCGAGCCCGATCGACATGCGGGGCGAGTCGAAGCCCGCGCCCTTGACGACGTCCTTGAGACCCAGCGGCAGCAGCGCGTCCAGGCCGTTCACCGCCAGCGTGAGGAACGCGCCGACGCCCTCGGCGCCCCGGTCGTACGCCTCGAACAACACCGGTTCGTGCCCGGCTTCGTGCAGGGCGATGGCCGTGATCGTGCCCGCGATGCCTCCCCCGATGATCAGTGCCTTGCTCATCTCGTTCGCCCCCTCGAATCTCTTAGAAACTAATTCGTTCTATCGAACTAAAGAGTGGGCTAAGCTGGCGGCCGTGTCAAGTGAGCGAGCGCAGCTGGTCGAAGACGTCCTGTTCAAGTCGCGGGAGCTGTCGACCGAGACGGTCATGTTCCACACCGCGATCGCCGAGACGCGTGGGCTGTCCGCGGTCGACACCAAGGTCCTGGACTACCTCGCGCGGTTCGGACCGCAGACGCCGAAGGACCTGGCGCGGCTGTCCGGCCTGGCGCCGGCATCGGTGACGGCGATGATCGACCGGCTGGAGCGCAAGGGCATCGTCGGCCGCCGCCCGCACCCGGACGACCGCCGCCGGGTCTTCATCGAGCTGGACCAGCAGGCCATCGCGAGCGGCGTGCACCTGTGGGACCACCTGGTCAAGCGCATGTACGAGCTGTGCGACCGCTACACCGACGACGAGCTCCGCACGGTGATCGGGTTCGTCGAGGCGGCCACGGAGATCACCCACGAGTCGACGGCGAAGCTGACCGGCGCCACGGACGGGTGAGAACCGGCGCGTAAACCCCTCTTTCGTGCCAGGCTCCGAAAGGTCGTCCCGGCCCCCGGAGGTAGCGAGGAATGCGGTTGCCGAATAGGCCGCTTCGCTTGGTTCTCGTTCTGGCAATGATCATTTCGGTTTCCGCGCTCACGCCGTCGGCCGGTGCGGCGGGCGCCCCGCCGTTCGCGGTGGGCTACGACGACGTCGTCTACGGCGACTTCCTGTACGCGGGCAACGGCGTCCTCCGCTGCCCGCTCGCCGCCGACCACGCGCCGACGGCGGGCGCGGTCGACACGCCCGCGGCGTGCGCGAACACCGCGGACCGCAAGGACACCCTGGTCAACGACGACTTCTTCATGCAGTGGGCGGACGTCGACGCCGACCCGGGCACGTTCGACTCGGCGAGCGCGTCCGTCCGCATCCCGCCCGGCGCGCGAATCGTCTTCGCGCGGCTGAACTGGGCGGGCAACACCACCGGCACGACGTGCGGCTTCCGTGAGGGCGTTCCCGCGATCCCGCCGCCCGGCAACCCCGCCACGCAGAACGTCCGGCTTTCGGTGGGCAGCGCGAAACCCGCCGACGTCGCACCTTCGGCGTTCGCCGAAGACGGTCCGTACTACTCCGCGCACGCCGACGTGACCAGCCGGTTCGCGGGCGTGCCGACCGGTGCCCCGCTCGACGTCACCGTCGGCAACGTCTGGGCCCCCAAGGGTTTCGACTGCGTCGGCGGCTGGTCGATCGCCCTGGTCTACGCGTACCCGGAACGCAATCCGGACTTCGCGCCGAACAAGCGCAAGGTCGTCGTCCACGACGGGCACGTCCGCCAGACCGCCGACGCCCCCACCGAAACGACGATCACCGGCTTCCGCGCCGCGGCCGCCGACGCGCACATCGGCGTCACCGCCTACGACGGCGACTGGGGTGGCTCCGGCGACCAGTTCCTGGTCGACGGCACCCCGGCCGCCGAGCCCGCGACCGGCGGAACGTCGAACTTCTTCATCTCCAATGCGGACAACGCCGCCGCACCGGGCGTGAAGAACAACCTCAGCGTGGACGCCAAGTCGTTCGACATCGACACCATCGCCGCCGGCGCGACGAGCGCGAAGCTCGCTTTCGTCACCAGCGGCGACACCTACCTCGCGCAGAACCTGGCCTTTTCCGTGCCGGTGCCCGAACTCCACGTCGCCGTTCGCCCGGCCCGGCCGAAGGCGCACGCCGGCGAGCCGGTGACGTTCGCCGTCGCCGTGACCAACCCGGGCAGCGTCCCGGCGAACGGCGTGCAGGCCGCCGACGCGGTCGTTCCCGCCTGCACCAAGGCGCTCGGCACGCTGGCCCCGCACCAGACCGTCACCTACGACTGCACCGGCCCGGCCCCGGCCGACGACTTCGCGAACACCGTGAAGGCCACCGGCACGAGCACCCTCGGCGACGCGCTCGACGGCGCCGCGACCGCGTCCGTCGACGTCGTGCACCCGGCTTTGGGCGTGACGAAGACAGCCGACAAGCCCGCCTACCGCACCGGTGACACCGCGACCTTCACGATCAAGGTCACGAACACCGGCGACACCGGGCTTTCCGGCCTGCGGGTCACCGACCCGAAGGCGCCGGCGTGCACCCTCGCCGGGACGCTCGCCCCCGGCGAAAGCCGCACGACGACGTGCACCGCCAAGGCCCCGATCGCCGACGGGGTCAACACCGCGAGCGCGGCCGCCACCGACGAGCTCGGCAAGCAGGTCACGGCCACCGCGGACGCACCCGCGCCGACGATCGCGCCCGCCGTCGAGGTCACCAAGACCGCGGACCCGCCGGTGATCCACGCGGGCGACGCCGTGACGTTCACCGTCGCGGTCAAGAACACCGGCGACAGCCCGCTCGCGCCGGTGCGGGTCACCGACGACACGACGACGTCGTGCTCGCGCACGTTCGACGGCCTGGCCCCGGGCGCGACGCAGACGTACACGTGCACGGCGAACCCGTCCACGACGAAGACGTCGCACGCCACCGCCACCGGCACCGACCTGTCGGGACAGCCGGTGACCGCCACCGCCTCGGCGACCGTCACGGTGATCACGCCGGCTTTGACGCTCACGCAGGACGCGTCACCGGGCGTCGTGCGCGCCGGCGACCCGGTCACGTTCACGATCACGGTCGCCAACGCCGGCGACGTGCCGCTGACCGACGTCGCCGTCACCGACGACCGCGCCCCGGCCTGCGCCAAGGCGATCGGCGCGCTGCCGCCGCAGGGCAGGCAGACGTACACCTGTACCGCGCCGGCCCCAGCGGACGACTTCACCAGCACGGCGGCCGCGTCGGGGAAGGACCAGCTCGGCCGCACGGTGAAGGTCACCGACGACGCCGCCGTCGACGTGATCCACCCGGCGGTGGCGCTCGCCGCGCAGGCCGCACCCGCGGCCGTCCGCGAAGGCGACACGGTCACGTGGACGATCACCGCGTCGAACACCGGCGACGTGCCGCTGACCGGCGTGACGGTCACGGACGACCAGGTCACGGGGTGCACGAAGCCGCTCGGAACGCTGTCACCGCAGGGCAAGCAGACGTACACGTGCACAACGCGCGCGGGCGCCACCGGCCTCACGAACAAGCCGACGGTGACCGGTACCGACCCGACCGCCCGTCCGGTGACGGCGAGCGCGGAAGCCGCGTTCGCGGTGCAGCACCCGGCCGTGGCGATCACCGCGCAGGTGACGGGCGGGCCGTTCCGCGAAGGCGACGCGGTGCCGCTGCGCGTCTCGGTGCGCAACGCGGGCGACGTGTCCCTGACCGGCTTGCGAGTCACGGACTCGCCGGCACCGGCCCCGGTCGCCCCGCGAGCCACCGGACCGCAGGCGCGAGCCACCGGGTGCGCCCAGGTCCTCGACGGCGCCCTCGAGCCCGGCGCCACCAAGACCTACAGCTGCACCCTCACGGCTCCGGCCGACGACGTCACCGCCAAGGTCCGGATCACCGCCACCGCACCGGTCGGCCCGCCGGTCACGGCGGAAGGCACCGCCGCGCTCGACGTGATCCACCCGGCCGTCGCGATCACCCGGTCCGCCGACCCGAAGACCGTGCGCCCCGGCGACACCGTCACCTCGGCGATCACCGTCGCCAACACCGGCGACAGCGTGCTGCACGACGTCTCCGTGGCCGACCCCGGCGCACCGGCATGCGCCAAATCCCTGGGTTCTCTCGAACCGCGAGCCACGCAGAACTACAGCTGCACGCAAACCGCCGGCGAAGCCGACTTCACCGCCACCGCCCAAGTCACCGGTACCGACGCCACGAACCGTCCCGTGACCGCCACCGCCGGGGAACCGGTCCGTGTCATCCACCCGGCGATCACCATCACGAACGACGCGACGCCCGCGCAGGTACGGCAAGGCGACACCGTCACGTTCACCCTCGTCGTCACGAACACCGGCGACGTCCCCCTGACCGGGGTGTCCATTGCGGACAGTCGCATTCCGGCGTGCGCTCAGACCATCGGCACCCTCCTTCCCGGCGCTTCTCAGCACCACTCCTGCACGGTAGACGCCGGCACCGACAATTTCGTGAGCTCCGCCACCGCGAAAGGCACCGATCCGACGAACCGCCAGGTCAGCGCCACCGACGACGCGGCCTACAGCGTCGTCCACCCCGGGCTGAGCGTCACGCAGGAGGTCCACGGCGGCCCCTTCCGCCCCGGCGACACCGTGACCAGCACGATCACCGTCGCGAACACCGGCGACGTCGCCCTGACCGACGTCAAGGCCGATCCGTGCGCGAAGGCCTTCGACCGCCTCGAAGCCAAGCAGGAGAAGAAGTACGACTGCGTCACGACCGCACCGCAGGACGACGTCGTCAGCACCGCGAAGGCCACGGCCGCCGCCCCGATCGGCCCGCCCGTCGCCGCCGAGGACAGCGACGAGCTGGACGTCATCCACCCGGCCGTGAAGATCACCGAGGACGCGAAGCCCGGCACGGTCCGCGAAGGCGACGACGTCACCTTCACGATCACCGTCACGAACGCCGGTGACGTCCCGCTGACCAGCGTGTCCGCGACGGGCAAGGAGCCGTGCGCGAAGGAAATCGGCCCTTTGGCGGCCGGGGAAAAGCGGGTCTACACCTGCACCCGAAAAGCGCAGGCCGACGACTTCACGGATACCGTCGGAGTAACCGGAATGGACCCGGGCAATCGCTCCGTGCAATCGACGGCGGAAGCGAAAGTCGACGTCGTCCATCCGGAGATCGCGTTGATGAAGGACGCGACGCCGTACGAAGTCCGCGAAGGCGCGACGGTCACGTTCTCGATCCTGGTCAAGAACACCGGCGACGTCCCGCTCACCGCCGTGTCCGTCGTGGACGACCACACGACGTCGTGCGCGCATACCGTGGGGAACCTGGCCGTGGACGCCGAAATCACCTACACGTGCACGACGATCGCGGGGAAAACCGGCTTCACCGGCAGGGCGACCGTCACCGGCCAGGACCCCACGGGCCGCCCCGTCCAGGCGGCCGGCGAGGCCACCTTCGTCGTGCGAAGCGGCTGAACGGAGTAACGCCTGAGCGTCCGATTGCCGCGGAATTCGGGTCGGTCGTCGAATGCCCCGACCGGGAATGTGACCAATGCGTTCGTAGGGTTCTCGCTGTAATCGTTCCGTGATACGTTCTCGCGCCGTGTCCCCCATTGGTGAACGTGCTCGCGTGGTGATGGTGTCACTCAGTGTGCTGCTCGGCGTCTTTTCCGCCGCGACAGGCACCTGGATGGCGACCGCCGAAGGAAACACCGCCGAGCTCGGCGCCGCGGCGCTGGTACTGCCCGACGCGCCGGCCGGCGCCGGCAGCGGCAGCGGAACCGAGCTCGCGGGCGGCAAGGCCCCGGCCCCGAAGCAGGCCACGACCGAAGCGCCCGCGCCGACGACGGCGTCCAGCGAAGCTCCGGCGCCCACCACGTCCGAAGCGCCGCCGCCGCCCACCACGTCCGAAGCGGCCCCGCCGCCGACCACCAAGGCCGCCGCCCGCGTCGCGCCGTCGACCGCCGCGCAGGTCATCTCGCTGGTCAACGACGAGCGCGCGCAGGCGGGCTGCAAGCCGCTGACCGAGGAGTCGCACCTCACCACGGCCGCCCAGGACTACAGCGACGACATGTCGGCCCGGAACTTCTTCTCCCACACCAACCCCGAGGGCGTGACGTTCGACCAGCGCATCAAGAACGCCGGCTACTCGAAGCCGGGCGCGGAGAACATCGCGAAGGGGCAGACGTCCCCGGCGCAGGTCATGGACGCGTGGATGAACTCCGAGGGCCACCGCGCGAACATCCTGAACTGCTCGCTGACCAAGATCGGCGTCGGGTTCACCAAGGCGGGCAACTACTGGGTCCAGGACTTCGGGTACTGAAAGCTACTGGTTCGGGGCGTTCCACCGCTCCGCGATGTCGCCGTAGCGTGCCAGCACGGTCGCGCGCAGTTCCGGATCCGTCCGCGGCACCGGTTCGATGAACACCTCGGTGACGTCGTTGAACGACCCGGTCAGCTCGCCCGCGAGCCGGACGCACGCGCGTTCGAGGTCGCCGGCGCTGAGGGAGTCGTCGAAGTCGACGCGGGTGCAGACGAGGACCTGGTCGGTGCCCATCAGCATGGTCTGCAGGTCGACGACGGCCTCGATCTCCGGCGCCGACGAGAGGTGGTCGCGGACGCCGCGGACGATCTCCGGGTTGGCCTGGCGCCCGATGAGCAGGCCGCGGTTCGTCCTCCCGAGCAGGTAGGCGACGAAGGCGAGCAGCACGCCGATGACGATCGACGCGACACCGTCCCACACCTCCGAGCCGGTGAGCTGGTGCAGCCCGATGCCGGCGAACGCCACCACCAGGCCGATCAGGGCGGCGGAGTCCTCGAACAGGACGGTCTTCGGCGCCGGATCGTCGATCAGCCGCAGGTACGCCCAGAACGACCGGTTCTCGGCCTTCGAGTCCCGGCGGGTCTGGCGCACCGCCTGCACCCACGACGTGCCTTCGAGCAGGAAGGCCCCGGCCAGCACGAGGTAGCTCAGGATCGACGTGCTCTGCGCCTCGCCGTGCCCAAAGAGCGTCGAGACGCCTTCGTAGAGCGCGAACATCGAGCCCGACGCGAAGATCGACACGGCGGCCAGCAGCGACCAGAAGTAGCGCTCCTTGCCGTAGCCGAAGGGGTGCACGCGGTCGGCGGGCCGGTCGGACCGTTTCAACGCCGTCAGCAGCAGGACTTCGGTGAACGTGTCGGCCACCGAGTGCGCCGCTTCGGAGAGCATCGCGCCGGAGCCGGTGATGATGCCCGCGATCAGCTTCATGACGGCGATCGCCAGGTTCACGCCGCCGGCCAGCAGGACGGTCAGCGTGCTTTCGCCACCGGAGTTCCCGTTTTCCTCGGTCACCCTGGTGAGCGTAATGGTCAGAGGCGGCGCAGGCCGTGCAGCACGCGTTCCATGAGCGCCACCGCGGGCCGGCCTTCGGTGTTCACGCGCGTGTCGTGGATGGTGATCAGGCCCTGCTCGGCCATGTCGTCGAGCAGCACGCGGGCGACGCCGAGCGGCACGCTGAGCCGCGCCGCGACCTCGGCGACCGAGCGCGGGTGCAGGCACAGCGAGCGCACCGAGCGGAACTCGCCGGTCAGCTTGGCGCCGCTCCAGGGCGCGCCGGCCCGGGTCGAGACGAGGGCTTCGATCGCCAGGTGCCGCCGCGACTGCGTGCGGCCGCGCGTCAGGACGTACGGGCGGACGAGCGTCCGCTGCGTGGGAAGCCGGCCGGAGGGCTCCATGCGGTACTCGTCGGCGGGCGGGATATCGCGGAGGGCGTGCCGGCCGGTGGTTTCCCCGAACCCGGTTCCCGTGGTCCGCAGGTCCTCGCCCATCCGCGCTGCCCCCTGATTCCGTGATCGTCGAAGTGGCCTCGCAGGCAGCGGCGGCGGCGAGGAAAGCCCAGCTTACGCCGGGTGGAGGGGCTTTTGGCCAAGGTTTGTTTCCGCCCTGATGGGCCATTGCGGTGAATATTATGAACGTTATTCGTGTAATCGATTTCCGCGTTTCACGTAATGAGAACGGCCCCGACCGGAAGTCCGATCGGGGCCGTGCGTTTCTCGTCCGTCTGTCACTCCTCCGCGAGCGACGGCGCCCCGAGGGCGATCGGCTTCGGCTCCGGCTTGCGCTTGACCGCCTCCAGCAGCATCTGCGCGACGTCGACGATCTCGACCTTCTCGCTGGCGCTGCCGTCGGCCTGCCGGGCCGTGAGGCCGTCGTTCAGCATCACCTTGCAGAACGGGCAGCCGGTCGCGATCTTCGACGGCGCGGTGCCGAGCGCCTCGTCGACGCGCTCGACGTTGATCCGCTTGCCGATCTTCTCTTCCATCCACATCCGCGCGCCGCCGGCGCCGCAGCACATCGACTTGTCGCCGTGCCGCGGCATCTCGCGCAGCTGCGCACCGGTCGCGCCGACCAGCTCGCGCGGCGCCTCGTACACCTTGTTGTGGCGGCCGAGGTAGCACGGGTCGTGGTAGGTGACGTCCTCGGCGACCGGCGCCACCGGCACCAGCTGCTTCTCCCGCACCAGGCGGTTCAGCAGCTGCGTGTGGTGCACGACGTCGAACTGGCCGCCCAGCTCCGGGTACTCGTTGGCGAGGGTGTTGAAGCAGTGCGCGCAGGTCACGACGACCTTGCGGGCCTTGCGCTCGCGGCCCTCGAACACCGAGTTCAGGACCTCGACGTTCTGCTGCGCCAGCATCTGGAACAGGAACTCGTTGCCGGCGCGGCGGGCCGGGTCGCCGGTGCAGGACTCCTCCGAGCCCAGCACGGTGTACTTGACGCCCGCCATGTGCAGCAGCTCCGCGACCGCGCGCGTCGTCTTCTTCGCGCGGTCCTCGAACGCGCCCGCGCAGCCGACCCAGAACAGGTACTCGGTGTCGCCGAGGTCGCCGTCGAACACCGGGACCTCGAAGTCCAGGTCCTCGGTCCAGGCCAGCCGGTCCTTGGCGTTCTGGCCCCACGGGTTGCCCTTGTTCTCCAGGTTCTTGAACATGCCGTTCAGCTCGCTGGGGAACGACGACTCGATCATCACCTGGTAGCGGCGCATGTCCACGATGTGGTCGACGTGCTCGATGTCGACCGGGCACTGCTCGACGCAGGCGCCGCAGCTGGTGCAGGACCACAGGACGTCGGGGTCGATGACGCCCCCGTCGTCGCCGACCAGTGCCTTCTGCGACTCGGCGATCGCGAGGACGTCGATGCCCGCGTACATGTTGTCGCCGGACAGGCCGATCTCGTCCCCGGCCATGTCGCGCTTGCCGCCCGCCATCAGGTACGGCGCCTTCGCGTAGGCGTGGTCACGCAGCTGCGTGATGACCAGCTTCGGCGACAGCGGCTTGCCGGTGTTCCACGCGGGGCACTGCTCCTGGCAGCGGCCGCACTCGGTGCACGTCGAGAAGTCCAGCCAGCCCTTCCAGCTGAAGTCCTCGATCTTGCCGACGCCGAAGGTGTCCTCGTCGGGGTCGGCTTCCTCGAGGTCGAGGACCTTGCCACCGCTCATCATCGGCTTGAGCGCGCCGAGGGCGACGCCGCCGTCGGCCTCGCGCTTGAAGTAGATGTTGAAGAAGGCGCTGAAGCGGTGCCACGCGATGCCCATGGTCATGGTGCGCGCGACGACGATCAGCCAGACCGTGGCGCTCATCAGCTTGACGAACGCGAAGACCGTGACCAGGTTCGGGCTGGCCGGCAGCAGCTGGCCGATCGGGTTGGAGACGAAGGACGCCCACAGCGGTCCCTCGTGCGTGTTCAGCGCGGACTTCGCGGCCCGGACGCCGATGATGCCGATGCCCTCGATCAGGACGACGGCCTCGATGAAGTACGCCCACTTGAAGTTGGAGCCGGCGAAGCGCGACTGGCGGTCGGCGCGACGCGGGTGGTTGCGCTGGCGGATCGCCATCAGCACCAGGATGCCGACGATCGTGCCGAGCCCGAGCAGCTCCATGAGCAGCTGGAACGGCGGGAAGTCGTCGAGGATCGGCCAGCCCCACGTCGGGACGAAGACCTCACCGTACGCCTCGAACAGGGCGAGCGAGCCGAGCAGGAAGCCCCACATGACGAGCCAGTGGGCCGGGCCGACGCTGCGCTTGCGGTTCATCCGCGTGTGCGCGGCGAACTCCTTGATCAGCGTCTTCATGCGCGGCATGAACGGCCCGTTGCGTGTCGAGTCGGGCTGCCCGAGGCGGATCACCCGCACGAAACGGGCGATCGTCGCGGCGAACATGCCCCACGCGACGAGGCCGAGCACGACGGAGATCCCGCCGAGCGTCAGTTGCAGAGCGCCCATCGTTCGGGTGCCTTTCGTCCGGGAAAAACTGTGGTGGTGCCGGGAGACTAACCGTCCTTACTGATGAGTAACCCGTTGAGTGGCCCTAAGTCCCACCGATGTGGTGTACGTCGCTCTTTGTTTTGGGACGATCGTTCAGGTAATTTTCACCCTATGGGTGCGTACCTTCTCCTCGCGCTGGCGATCGCCGCGGAGGTCTCCGCGACGGTCTCGCTGAAGCTCTCCGAGGGGTTCTCCAAGCTCGGGCCGTCGATCGTCGTGGTGGCCGGGTACGCGGTCGCGTTCGTCGCGTTGTCCTACGTGCTGAAGATGGGGTTGCCGATCGGCGTCGCGTACGCGATCTGGGCCGCGGCCGGCGTCGCCTTGGTGGCGATCGTCGGGGTGGTGTTCCTGAAGGAGCCGGTCAACGCGGCGATGATCGCCGGGCTGGCGCTGGTCATCGGCGGTGTCGTGCTGATCGAGATCGGGAGTGCATCGACGTGAAACTGCAGGTCGACGGCCGCAAGGCCCGCGGCGACAAGCGGCGCGCGGAGATCATCGAGGCGACGCTGCGCGTGATCGAGCGCGACGGCGTCGCGGGCGTGACGCACCGGACGGTCGCCGCCGAGGCCGGCGTGCCGACGACGTCCACGACGTACCACTTCTCGTCGCTGGACGACCTGCTCGTGGCGACGCTCATCTCGTGCGCCCGCGACATGGCGACCGAGGTCTACTGGATGATCGACCGGGCCCGGTCACGCGGTTCGCGTGGCGCCGAGGAGGTCGCGGGCCTGCTGGCGGAGGCCCTGGGGCCGCGGCGCGGGCGGACGATGGCCGAGTACGAGCTGTACCTCCTGGCCGCGCGGAAGCCGGAGTTGCGGCCGGCCGCGCGCCGTTGGCTGGACGTCCTGACGTCGATGGTCCGTCACGACGACGAAGTGGCGTTCCGCGTCTTCCTCGCGGGCATCGACGGGCTGCTCATCCAGGGCCTGATCGACGACGAGCCGCCGTCCGCGGAGGAGCTGCGTCCCGTGGTGGATTACCTGCTGAAACCGCGTTGACGGGGTCGTTAGCTTCGGATCATGCGGACCTTCGGTGAGTACGAGCTGGACGACGACCGGGCACGGCTGGACCTCGACGTGGTGTGGAAGTTCCTCTCCACCGAGGCCTACTGGGGTCGCTGGCGGACGCGCGCGCAGGTCGAGGCCGCGATCGACGGATCGTGGCGGGTCATCGGCGCCTACCGCGCCGGCGAGCAGGTCGGCTTCGCCCGTGCCTTCTCCGACGGGGTGTCTTCGGCGTACCTGGCCGACGTCTTCGTCGTCGACTCCGCGCGGGGAACCGGACTCGGCAAGGAGATCGTGCGGGAGATGATCGACAACGGGCCCGGTGCGGGGTTTCGGTGGATGCTGCACACGGCCGACGCGCACGGGCTGTACCGGCAGTTCGGCTTCGGTGAACACACCAAGGGCCGCTACTTGGAGCGCGAAGGCGTCAACGCGGAGTCCCTGCGCTGAGCTTCAGGAAGGCGTCCCACGATCGGGTGGAGATTTCGAGCGTTCCGCCCGGGCGGTCCTTGGTGTCACGGATCCGCACCACCTGAGCGAGCGCGACCTCCACGCATTCGGCTTCCGGCCCGCTGTAGCTCGACTTCCGCCAGGTCACGTCAGGCCTCCAGTTCGGCGATCACCCCCTCGATGAACGCACGCGATTCGGGCGCGCTCAAGGCGAGGGATGCCATGGTCTTCGCGGCGGACTTGTAGTCCGCCACCTGATCGTCATCGTAGAGGTACGCGCTGCCGCGGTACTGGTCCAGAAAGACGATCGCGGGCAGGTCGTAGTACTCGAAAACGCTGAAGGAACCGTTGAGCCCGGGGTGGTAGTCGCCGCCGGAGGGAACCACGCGCACCTCGATCCGGCGCGGGAGATCGAGCAGGTGGCGAAGCTGTTCGAGCAGGGTCTCCTTGCCGCCGACCTGCTGGCGGAGTGCGATTTCCCCCAGCACGACGGAACATTGCGGCGCGCGGTGCTCGCGCAACGCGGCCTGGCGGATCATCCGCACTCGCAGGCGCTGTTCGATCAGCTGCGCCGGAGTGCCGCCGCGAGCCAGGATCGCCCGCGCGTAGTCGGGCGTCTGCAGCAAGCCGTGCACGACCATCGGCTGCCAGCTGAAGATCGAAACCGCGGTGCGCTCGTACTCGGCCAGCGTCGTGAGGATCGCCGGTGCGTCCGGCATCTCCTTCTCCAGCCAGTTCGGCTCGCGGGCGTGCTCGGCCAGTTCGAACAGCCGCTCCCGCTCCTCGACCGAAACCCTCAGCTGCCCGAGCAGGAGCGCGACCTCCTCGACCTTGGGCACCCGCAGCCCCAGCTCCCAGTTGGACAGTTCCGCCGGGTGCACGCCGGTGGCCCGGGCCAGCTGGCGCAGCCCGAACCCGCGCTCCTGGCGCGTCTTCCGCAACCCGAACCCCAGCGCCCGGGACCGGGGTGTCGCTATCGGTGGTGGCATGACCGCAGTGTGTCATCGGCCACCGACAAAAACGGGCCCGGCACCGTTGCCGATCCGCAACAGCGCCGGGCCCGGGAAACCTCAGCCCTTGTTCTCGTACACCGGCGTGATCACCGCGCGGGCGAGCGTGTGCCCGAACATGTTGAAGCCGAGGAACGCCGGGGTCGCGTCCTCCGGGACGTCCAGCTTGTCGACGTCCAGCGCGTGCACCGCGAAGTAGTAGCGGTGCGGGCCGTGGCCGGGCGGGGGCGCCGCGCCCAGGAACCGCTTGACGCCGCCGTCGCCCTTCAACGTCACCGCGCCTTCCGGCAGGCCCGAGCCGTCGCCCGCGCCGGAGGCCAGCTCCGTCACCGAGGCGGGGATGTTGAACACGGCCCAGTGCCAGAAACCGCTGCCGGTCGGGGCGTCCGGGTCGTAGCACGTCACCGCGAAGCTCTTCGTCTCCGCCGGGAAGCCTTCCCAGGCCAGCTGCGGCGACCGGTCCTCGCCGCCGGCGCCGAAGATGCCGGAGAGGTGGGGGGTGGCGAGGGTTTCGCCGTCGGCGACGTCGTTGCTGCGGAGGGTGAAGGACGGCACGTCGGGCAGGGATTCGTACGGGCCGGGTGCTTGCGGCATGGATCCTCCTGATCACGGAACTGAGCCTGGCGCCAGGTTAGGCCCCTCGACCCGCCTCCGCGTGTCAGGGACGGATCTCAGGGTTCTTTCGGGGGGTTACCCCCATGTGCGCGCCCCGCACCCGGCCATAACGTTTCTCACGCAGAGGAAACAACTGAGGGGAACGACCATGGCGCGCCCGCTTCTGGCTCTGGGTGGCATCGTCCTGATCGGCGTCGGCCTGGCGACCGCGTTCGGCTGGGGCTGGGGATCGGACTTCGAGAACAGCAAGACGCTCTCGGAGACCATCCGCAGCGTGAAGCTGGAAGGCGATTCCGGGTCAGTCAAGATCCGCACCGGCACGGGACCGTCGACGGTGCACGAAAAAGTCAACTACCACTGGCGCAGCAAGCCCGGCGACACCTTCTACCGCGTCGACGGCGACCAGCTCGTGCTCACCGACTGCGGGAACAACTGCTCGGTCGACTTCGAGATCGTCGTCCCGGCGGGCGTGCCGGTCAGCGGCCGCCTCGACTCCGGTGCGCTCGACGTCGCCGGGGTGGCGAGCGTGGACGTCCAGTCCGACTCGGGCCGCGCCAAGGTCGAGGACGTCTCCGGGGCCGTGAACCTGAGGCTCAGCAGCGGTTCCGTCGACCTGCGGGACGTCGGCCAGGTGACCGTGCACAGCGATTCCGGCAGTGTCACCGGGCGCGGTGTGCGCGGCCCGGTGGACGTCACCGCCGAGAGCGGACGCGTCGAATTCGCGCTGACCCAGGCGAACGACGTCAAGGTGAAGGCCGACAGCGGCAGCATCGAGGTCGAGGTGCCCGGCGGTCCGTACCGCGTCGAGGGCAACAGCGACAGCGGCCACCGAGACATCGGCGTCCAGACCGACGGCTTGGCCCAGCACGTGCTCGACCTCACCACCGACAGCGGCAGCGTCAAGGTTCGCGCGGCCTGACTTTCCTTACTACGGGGGAACTTTCACCATGGGCAAGATCGAACGGCGCGTGCTGGCGGCCGCGCTGCTGGGGGCCGTCGCGATGTTCGGCGTCGTGGGGTTCACGCGGGGGGACGAGCCCGCGGCGCCGGCGCAGGGGGTGCCGGTCGCCGCGGATTCCCACTATCGAGTGACTTCCTGGGTCGGCACTCCGGCGGAAGTCGTTGTGCGGCAAGGAAACCCCGATTTCTTCCTGTCTTCCTGGACCGGCCGCCGCTCCTGAACTGTCGGGGGTCGCTGTTAGGAATGGGTTGCGCCGAAGGACGGCGTGCAGGGGGAGGAAACGGGATCATGGACGTGCGCCGGGTCGTCGCGGTCATCGCGGCGGTCGTGGTCATGGGGGTCGTGCCGGCGGTCGCTTCGGCGTCTCCTTCGCCGGTGTGGCACGCGTGTGCGACGCAGCAGGAGCCGACGGCCGAGTGCGCGACGGTCGACGTGCCGATCGACCGCACGCGACCGGAGCTCGGGTCGGCGCGGCTCGCGCTCGCGCGGCTGCCGGCGGCCGATCCGGCCCGCCGGCTCGGTTCACTGCTGGTGAACCCGGGCGGGCCGGGCGGCTCCGGCGTCGGTTTCGTGCAGTTCGGCGGGCTGGCGTCACCGGACCTCGCGCGGCTGCGGCAGCGGTTCGACGTCGTGGGCTTCGACCCGCGCGGCGACTGGTTCAGCTCCCCGCGCATCACGTGCGACCCCGGGACGCTGTTCGATCCGGCGCTGGACCGGTTCCCGGCTTCCCGGGCTGGCTTCGACGCGCTGGTCGCGCACAACCGCGCGGCGGGCGAGGACTGCCTGGCCCGGACCGGGCCGCTGCTGGCGAACGCGGACACCCAGAGCGCGGCCGAGGACATCGAGACGATCCGCGTGGCGCTCGGCGAGGCCAAGATCTCGTGGCTGGGCCTGTCGTACGGCACGGAACTGGGCGCGGTCTACGCGTCGAAGCACCCGGACCGGGTGCGCGCGATGGTGCTGGACGGCGCCGTCGACCACGCCCGCCCGCTGCGCCAGGCGATCCTCGAGGAGGCCGCGGCGACCGAAGACGCGCTGGTCCGGTTCGCGGACTGGTGCCGCGGCTCGGCCGACTGCGCGCTGCGCGGCCAGGACGTCCTCGGCTTCTACGACGACGTCGTGGCCAGGGCGGCGCACGGCGCGGTGTGGGCGAGCGACCTGGGCCGCCCGGCGACGGCCGACGAGATCTCGGCGGGCGTCTACAACCACCTCTACATCCGCGGGGAGTGGCCGGCGCTGGGCAAGGCGCTGGCCGCGGCGGGCGGCGAGTTCCCGGACGCTCGCGGGCTGACCGAGCGGAACCAGTTCCTGTCCCCGATCTACGGGGCGTACCGGGCGATCGGCTGCCACGACTTCCCGTCGCCGTTCACCGGGCCGGCGGACCTGGGGCTCATGGCCGGGCTGCTGCGCGCGGTGGCGCCGCACAGCTGGCGGTACTCGGAGTTCTGGGACTTCACCAGCGGCTGCACCGGCTGGCCGGTCCCGGCGAAGAACCCACCCCAGCCCCACCCGGTCCACGGGGCCCCGCCGATCTTGGTGGTCGGCGGCGCTCACGACCCGGCGACACCGCTGGCCTGGGCCCGCGGCCTGGCGGCGAGCATCGACGGCGCGGCCCTGCTCACCCGGACGGACGACGGTCACACGGGGCTGTTCAACTCGGCCTGCGCCCGGGAGGCCGAGGTGAACTACCTGGTGAGCGGGCTCACACCCGGTCATCGCCAACTCTGCCGGTGAACCCGGGAACAACGGCGGGCAGTGCCTCGTTGGACCGGGTACGAAGCTTGAGTGCAGTCGACTCAAGTCCGACTTGACGACCGGCACGACAGCCCCAGTAAACTTGCCAAGGCCCCGCTCAAGGCGGCGGCGAACGTGCAGGTCACGAACATAGCAGGCTTACACAGGAGGAAAGCACCATGGCGCGAGCGGTCGGCATCGACCTCGGCACGACCAACTCGGTCGTCGCCGTCCTTGAGGGCGGCGAGCCGACGGTCATCGCCAACTCGGAAGGCTCCCGGACCACCCCCTCGATCGTCGCCTTCGCCAAGAACGGCGAAGTGCTGACCGGTCAGCCGGCGAAGAACCAGGCCGTGACGAACGTCGACCGGACGATCCGGTCCGTGAAGCGGCACATCGGCACCGACTGGAAGACCGAGATCGACGGCAAGAACTACACGTCGCAGGAGATCAGCGCCCGGGTGCTGATGAAGCTCAAGCGCGACGCCGAGGCGTACCTGGGCGAAACCATCACCGACGCGGTGATCACCGTCCCGGCGTACTTCGAGGACGCGCAGCGGCAGGCCACCAAGGAGGCCGGGCAGATCGCCGGCCTGAACGTGCTCCGCATCGTCAACGAGCCGACCGCCGCCGCGCTGGCGTACGGCCTGGACAAGGGCGAGAAGGAGCAGACCATCCTGGTCTTCGACCTCGGTGGTGGCACCTTCGACGTCTCGCTGCTGGAGATCGGCGAGGGCGTCGTCGAGGTCCGCGCGACCTCCGGTGACAACCACCTCGGTGGTGACGACTGGGACGAGCGCATCGTCAAGTGGCTGGTCGACAAGTTCAAGGCCACGAACGGCATCGACCTGACCAAGGACAAGATGGCGCTGCAGCGCATCCGCGAGGCGGCGGAGAAGGCGAAGATCGAGCTGTCCAGCTCGAACTCGGCCAGCATCAACCTGCCGTACATCACCGTGGACGCGGACAAGAACCCGCTGTTCCTCGACGAGACGCTCTCGCGCGCCGAGTTCCAGAAGATCACCTCGGACCTGCTCGACCGCACCAAGGCGCCGTTCAACAACGTCATCCGGGACGCGGGCATCTCCGTCGGCGACATCGACCACGTCGTGCTCGTCGGTGGTTCCACCCGCATGCCGGCCGTCGCCGAGCTGGTCAAGGAGCTGACCGGCGGCCGCGAGCCGAACAAGGGCGTGAACCCGGACGAGGTCGTCGCGGTCGGCGCGGCGCTGCAGGCCGGTGTCCTGAAGGGCGAGGTCAAGGACGTCCTGCTGCTGGACGTGACCCCGCTGTCGCTGGGCATCGAGACCAAGGGTGGCGTGTTCACCAAGCTCATCGAGCGCAACACCACGATCCCGACCAAGCGCTCGGAGATCTTCTCCACCGCGGACGACAACCAGCCGTCGGTGCAGATCCAGGTGTTCCAGGGTGAGCGCGAGATCGCCGCGCACAACAAGAAGCTCGGCATGTTCGAGCTGACCGGTCTCCCGCCGGCCCCGCGTGGTGTGCCGCAGATCGAGGTCACCTTCGACATCGACGCCAACGGCATCGTGCACGTGACCGCGAAGGACCTGGGCACGAACAAGGAGCAGTCGATGACGATCACCGGTGGCTCCGCGCTGCCGAAGGACGACATCGAGCGCATGGTCAAGGACGCCGAGGCGCACGCCGAGGAGGACAAGAAGCGCCGCGAGGAGGCGGAGACCCGCAACCAGGCGGAGACGCTGGTCTACCAGACCGAGAAGTTCGTCAAGGACAACGACGACAAGCTGCCCGAGGACCTCAAGGGCAAGGTCAAGACCGCGATCGACGAGGCCAACGAGGCGCTGAAGGGCACGGACTCGACCAAGATCCGCGAGTCGATCGAGAAGCTGAACGCCGCTTCGCAGGAGCTGGGCACCGCCCTGTACGCCAACGCGAACGCCGGTGCGGCGGGCGCCGAGGGCGCCGCGGGCGCGGGTGCGGCCGGTGACGCCGGTGCGGCCGGCGGCCAGGCCAAGGCCGATGACGTGGTGGACGCCGAGATCGTCGAAGAGGACGAGAAGAAGTGACCCACAGCTACGACGAATCCGAGAACCAGGGCCGCGGCCCCGAGGAGCCGGTGGTCGTGCGGGATCGACGGCGGGTGGACCCCCAGACCGGGCAGGTCCGCCCGCCCGGTCCGGCCCACGCCGCTCCGGAGCCGGAGGACGCGCCCGTGGAGCACGCGGGCCCGTCGCTCGGTGAGTCCATTGTGGACGAGTCGGTGACGGTCGTATCCGACGTCGAGAAGGAGCTGGCGGAGCGCACCGCCGACCTCCAGCGCCTGCAGGCGGAGTACGCCAACTACCGCAAGCGGGTCGAGCGCGACCGCGAGGCGGTGGTCCTCGGCGCGAAGGCGACCGTGGTGAACGACCTGCTGCCGCTGCTCGACGACCTCGAGCGGGCCGAGCAGCACGGTGACCTCACCGGCGCGTTCAAGGCCGTCGGCGACAAGCTGATCAGCGGCCTGCAGCGCGCGGGTCTCGAGTCGTTCGGCGCCGAGGGCGAGCCCTTCGACCCGAGCGTGCACGAGGCCGTACAGCACAACACCTCGCCGGACGTGGCGGGCCCGACGGTCACCGTGGTCATGCGCCGCGGCTACCGCTTCGGGGACCGCGTACTGCGGGCGGCGCTGGTCGGCGTGACCGACCACGAGCCCGGTGCGGCCCCGGTGGACCCGTCCGTCGGTGGCGAGCTGCCACTCGACGGCGGAGTCGATGACCAGCAGCAGTAAGAGAAACCAAGTGGGAGGAGGAGACGCCCGATGAGCGCACGGGAATGGATCGGTAAGGACTTCTACCGTGAGCTGGGCGTCTCCTCCGACGCCACGGCGGACGAGATCAAGAAGGCCTACCGCAAGCTGGCCAAGGAGAACCACCCGGACGCGAACGCCGGCAACGCGCAGGCCGAGCAGAAGTTCAAGGCGGTCTCCGAGGCCTACGGCGTGCTCTCCGACGCGAGCAAGCGCAAGGAGTACGACGAGGCGCGGCGGCTGTTCGGCGGCGGGGGCGGGTTCAACTTCCCCGGTGGCGGCGGTACCGGCGGCTTCGACATGGGCGACATCTTCGGCCAGGCCGGGGCCGGCCAGCAGGGCGGCTTCGGCGGGCTCGGCGACATCCTGGGCGGGCTGTTCGGCCGCGGCCGGACGACGGCGGGTGCGACGGCCAACCGGCCGCAGCGCGGCGCCGACGTCGAGACGGACGTGCGGATCGACTTCGTCGAGGCGGTCAAGGGCGCGACCCTGCCGCTGCGGCTGTCGAGCCCGGCGACCTGTTCGACGTGCGGCGGCAACGGCGCGAAGCCGGGCACGTCGCCGCGGACCTGCCCGACCTGTTCCGGGTCGGGGCTGGTCAGCCGCAGCCAGGGCGCGTTCGCCTTCTCCGAGCCGTGCCGCGACTGCCGCGGCCGCGGGACGATCATCGACGACCCGTGCCCGGAGTGCGGCGGCGAAGGCGTCAGCACGCGGACCCGCACGCTGACCGTCCGGATCCCGCCGGGCGTCGACGACGACCAGCGGATCCGGCTGGCGGGCCAGGGCGAGCCGGGCCGGGGTGGCGCGCAGGCGGGCGACCTGTACGTCCGGGTGCACGTGGCTCCGCACGCGTTGTTCGGCCGCAAGCCGAAGTCGCTCGACCTGACGCTCACCGTGCCGGTGGACTTCACCGAGCTGGCGCTCGGCACCACGATCACGGTGCCGACCCTGGACGGCAAGGTCTCGCTCAAGGTGCCGCCGGGCACCGCGAGCGGACGGGTGCTGCGCGTGCGCGGCAAGGGCATCGCCAAGCGCGACGGTTCGCAGGGTGACCTGCTCGTCACCCTCCAGGCGGCGATTCCCGCCAAACTGGACGACAAGGCGCGCGAGGCACTGCAGGCGTACGCCGAGGCGATGGCCGGGCACGACCCCCGGCCCGAGATCACTGAGCTGCTCGAAGGCAGGTGAGTGCGGTGTTCGGCGGGATTCCGCAGGAGGGCGACGAAGAGACGCCGGTGTTCGTCATCTCGGTGGCGGCCCAGCTGGCCGGGATGCACGCGCAGACGTTGCGCACCTATGACCGGCAAGGCCTGGTGTCGCCGGGCCGCACGGCCGGTGGCGGACGGCGTTACTCGATGCGGGACATCGCGTTGCTGCGCGAAGTGCAACGTCTGTCGCAAGAGGACGGTGTGAACCTGGCCGGCATCAAGCGCATCATCGAGCTGGAGAACCAGGTCGACGCGCTGCGCGCCCGGCTCACGGAGCTCACCGAGGAACTGGCGGCGGCGTACGCGGCGGCGGAACAGGCCGCGGCGGCGGCGCACGCGTCTTACCGGCGGGACCTGGTCCCGCTCAACCAGCAGACCGCGATGGTGGTCTGGCGGCCCAAGCGCCGCTGACCGCTGGAGCGAAGAAGGCCTCCCCGGGCGACCGGGGAGGCCTTCTCGCGTCACAGCTCCAATCGGGGCCAGGCGGCCAGATCCGCGAGCATGCGACGGTCGTGCGTCGCCACGACCACCGCGGCCGGGGTCGTCAGCAACGCCTCCGTCAGCTCGTCGACGAGCGTCGCCGACAGGTGGTTGGTCGGCTCGTCGAACACCAGCAGATCCGGGCGTCCCGCCAGACGCAACGCCAGGTCGAGCCGTCGCTGCTGGCCTTGGGACATCCGGCCCACCGGTGTCCGCAGCGCCTCCGCGTCGAGCAGGCCCATGGCCGAGAACGGAACGCCCTCACGCTCGAACAGCCGGCGAGCCGTCAGCTCCTCCGGCCACGCCGGGACTTCCTGCCCCACCAACGCGATGCGCGCGTCGGACGCCCGGCGGACCGTGCCGCTCGTCGGGGCCAGCTCGCCGCTCAACGCCGACAAGAGCGTCGACTTGCCGGTGCCGTTCCCGCCCGTCACGAGGAGGCGGTCGCCGCGGGCGATCGTCAGCGTGACCGGCTTCCGGAGGCGGCCGGCCACGGCGATCTCGTGCACGTCGACCAGTGATCGGCGGGATCCGGTGCCGAAATCGGGCCAGCGCAACGACAACGGCGGCTCCGGCACCGTCACGCGGTGCGCCTCCAGCGCGGCCCGCTCGCGGTTCAGCGCCTGGACGACGCCGGGTGCGCGCGACTGGCGCTGGTGGCGTCCGGTGCCCTTGTCCGGCCGCCAGCCCGTGCTGAGCCGGTCGCGGGCCTGCGTCACCGCGAGCGTCAGCTGCCGGTGCGTGTCCTGCTGCTCCTCGAACTCCTGCACCCAGCGCTCGCGGTCGCGGCGGCGACCGTCCTGCCAGGCCTGGTACCCGCCCGCGTACAAGCGTGGGCGGCCGTCCTGGCTGGGATCGAGGTCGAGGTACTCCGCGGCGACGTCGGCGAGCAGCGCGCGGTCGTGGCTGACCAGTGCGACGCCGCCGTCGTGCCCCCGCAGGCGGGCGGTGAGGAACGCGAGGCCGTCGGCGTCGAGGTGGTTGCCGGGCTCGTCGAGCAGCAGGAAGTCGTGCCGCGCGCCCAGCAGGCAGGCCAGGCGCACGCGGTAGCGCTGCCCGACCGACAGCGTGCTCAGCTCGCGGGTCCGGTCGGTGCAGGCGGCAAGGGCTTCGAGCGCGACGTCGACGCGGCGCTCGGCGTCCCACGCGTCGAGGCGCGTGGCCGCTTCGAGCGCGGCGGCGTAACGGTCTTCGTCGAAGTCGAGGGCCGCCGCGTCGAGCGCTCGCAACGCGTCGTGGGATTCGCGAAGTGCCTCGGTGGTCAGCGTGCCGACGGTTTCGCCGGACCGGAACGGCAGCGCCTGCCGGGCGACGCCGACCGTGCCCGTCCGGTGGACGGTGCCGTGGTCGGGTGTCCGCAGCCCGGCGAGGACGTGCAGCAGGGTGGTCTTGCCACGCCCGTTCTCGCCGACGATCGCCAGCCGGGACCGGGCCGAGACGGTGACGCTCACGTCGTGCAGGACACGTCGGGAGCCGAGCGTGACGCTGACGTTTTCCGCGCGCAGGTGGGCGTGTTCGGTCGCAAGGGGGTTCAAGGGATGCTCCGCAGCTCGGGAAGGAGCCGGGCAGCACGAGAGAGGCCGCCCGGCGATGACCGGAGCGGCGGGCAGGGGAAAGTGCGCCGCCGCTAGCGGCGGCTGCGCAACCTCGCGAAGACGGCGAAGGAGAACATCATGATCGCGAGGCTAACGCGGCGCGGGAGTGCGGCCAAGCGAATTTCGCGCAGGCCAGGGCGGTGCGAGGCGGCCACGGCGGGGCGAAGTGGGCGGCGCGGTCGGGCACGGTCCCGTCTCCCGAGCAGCCAGGCGATGCGGGCGACCCGGCGGGGCGGGCGCGCTCGGGCGAGCCGACGCGAGCGAGGCCGGCCGCGGGCAGCCGGGCAGGGGCTGCTCGCGGCCGGCTTCGCGGGACCGCGGGAACGTCACACCTTGAAGTTCAACAGCTGCTTCACCTCGGCCGTCCGGGACTCGATCACCCGGCGGGCCAGATCCCGCGCCGGGGCGTTGATGCCGCCGTTCGGGGAGTTCTCCGTCTGGGCCAGCTCGACCGCGCCCTGCTGCTGGCCGGTCAGCACGTCGAGGAACCTGCGGGGGAACTCGCCGGCCGGGGCCGTGTGGAGTGCTCCCACCACGTCCGGTGCCGTCATCTTCATGCCGCCGTGGCCCGCGTGCACCTGGGGGTTCGTGTCCATCGACTCCGGCTGGCCCCATGCGCGAAGCCAGTTGCGCATGTCGGTGATCTCGGTCTGCTGGGTCGACTCGATCGCCGCCGCCAGCTCCTTCAGTGCCGGGGGCAACGGCCGATCCGCCGCCAGCCGGACGATGTCGATGCCCTGCTGGTTCTGCGGGATCAGCATCTGGAGGAACATCACGTCGGCCGCGTTGTACGCGGGTGGAGCCGCCGTCGCGCTGCAGCTCGTCAGGAGCAGCGCGACAGCGGCGAGCCATACCCTCACTGGCGCTGCCAGAGCGCCGGGGTGTTCGGCGGCTCCCAGCCCGCGATCGCCGTGTGCGGCTGGATGCAGCGGTAGCTCACCCCGTCGTAGGTGACCACGTCACCGACCTGGTACGCCGTTCCGGCCGCCCACGTGCCGCTCGACGGGGGCGTCGTCGGGGTGGTGGTCGGCGGGCGGGTCGTCGTCGGCGGCGGGGTCGTGGTGGTCGGCGGCGGCGTGCCACCGCCGCCGATCTGGAGGTCGACGCAGCTGTAGAACGCGTTGGCCGTGTCGGAGATGTTCCAGATCGCCAGCACCTTCACCCGGCCCGAATAACCGGCCAGGTTCACCGTGTGCGAAACAGTCGCCGGGGGCTGCTGGTTGTTGCCGGGGATGTTCGCGACGCGCGTGCCGCCGATGTAGTACTCGTAGTTCGCGGTCGCGTGCCGGGCGGTGAACACCCAGTTGAACGTCACCGTCGTGCCGACCGACTTGGCCGGCCACGGCTTCGACTCGTCGGACAGCTGCGAGAAGCGGGAGTTGCCGCCGTCGCAGCTGCGCAGGCCCTTGGGCCCTTCGACGCTCTGGGGCTCGTAGACGATGCTGCCGCAGTCCGGCACCTTCCCGGCCGCGCAGTTGGCCTGCCGGCTGGGCGGGTCGGAGATGTAGCCGTGGGCGCTCGCGGTGGTGGCGGGGAGGACGACGACCAGCACCGGGGCGAGCAGGACACCGGCGGCGGCCGCGAAGAGCTTTCTGTTCCAGGTCATTTCGGCTCCTCGAAGGGGAACAGCGTTGTTCCAGGGGGAGGACGAACGAGCACATCCGGGGAAGATGTGGTCTAGACCATAAGTCGATTCGGGCACAACGGTCAACGAACTACAGCCGTTCGGAAACTTCGCTAGCCCGCTCGGCTCAGTGCGAAGGTCGGGTCGGTTGCTGCAGGTGTTCGCCGAAGAACGCCGTCACCCGGCGCCACGCGTCCTCGGACGCCTCGTGGTGGTAGGTGAACCCGACCACCTTGAGCAGCAGGTTCAGCGGTGCCGCGACGTCGATCTTGTTGGCGAACCCGTGGCTCGCGCCGTCGTACTCCTTGACGTCGTGCGGGATTTCACGCTCGGTGAGCGCCGTCTCGAGCTTCGCCGCCGCGCCGCGCAGCGAGAAGTCCTTCTTGCCGAAGCTCGCGACGATCGGGCAGGCGTCGTCGAGCACCGAGAGGTTCTTCGGCAGCTGCCCGTAGTAGGGCGCCGACGCCTCGAAGCCGCGTGACGCCGCGACGAGCGCGAAGCCGCCGCCCATGCAGAACCCGGCGATGCCGATCCGGCCCGACGAGTCCGGACGCGCGGCCAGGAGCGCGCGCGACGCCTCGATGTCGTCGAACGTCCGGCCCTGGTTCGCGAACATGTCCGAGAACACGCGGCGCACGCACCGGCGCATCCCGCCGCGCGAGTACAGGTCCGGGCTGAGCGCGAGGTAGCCCTCGGCGGCGAAGCGGTCGGTGATGTTCTTCGTGTCCTGGCTCAGCCCGAACGCGTCGTGGATGAGCACCACGCCCGGGTGTGGCCCCTCGCCCCGCGGCTCCGCCAGGTAGCCGCCGATCGTGCCGTCCGAAACCGGAATAGTCATCTCCATATCGGCGAAGATAGCGAGAATCGACGCTGCCCGCCGAGACGGCTGAGAACCGGCTCAGTCCATGGTGAACGGGTCGAACCGGATGCGCTCGAGCTCGACGCCGGCGCTCAGCAGCTTCGCGATCGTCGCCCGGATCATCTCGGGCGAACCGGAAACGAGGACGTCGTGGTCCTTCCACTCGCCGCGCTGGGTCACCGCGTGGGCGAGCGTGCCGCGGTCGCCACCGGGCACCGCGCCCTCCTCGGTGACCGGGGTGACCGTCAGCCACTTCGACACCGCGGTCAGCCGCCGGAGGTCGTCCAGCGCGTACAGGTCTTCCGGTCTTCGGCCACCGAAGAACAGGTGCACCGGCGGGTTGCGCTTCCAGTGCGCGAGGTCGTCGAGGATCGAGACGAACGGCGTGACCCCGGTCCCGCCCGCGATCATCAGCAGCGGTCTCCGCGTCGCGGTCGGGCGCACGCTGAGCGCGCCCATCGCCGGGCCGAGCCGCCAGACGTCCCCCGGCCTGGTGTGGTTGACGATGGTGCCGCTGACCCAGCCGCCGGGCACCACGCGCACGTGGAACGTGATCTGGCCGTCGCCGCGCGGCGCGCTCGCCGGGGAGAGGTACCGCCACATCCGCGGCCGTTGCGGCACCTCCACGCTCACGTAGCTGCCGGCGCGGTAGGGCAGCAGCCCTTCGGTCTGCACCCGCACCATCGCGACGTCCCGGGACAGCCGGCGGTGGTCGAGCACCCGCGCCGCCCACGACGCCGGCCCGGTCTCGGCCTGCGCGGCCTCGCGCATGGTCTTGGCGATGAGCCCGTACGCCGTCGTCCACGCGCATTCGACCTCGGGCGTCCACTTCTGCTTGAGGAACCGTTTCAACGCGGCCAGCAGCGCGACCCCGACGGCGTCGTAGTGCCGGGAGACGACGGCGAACTTGCGGTGGTCGCGGCCCAGCTGCCCGAGGAACGTGACCAGGTCGTCGGGCCGGTCGACCATCTGCACGACGTACACCAGCGCGCGCAGCAATCGGCTCCGCTGGTTCGCCATGGTGACCGGGAACAGGTCGCGGCAATCGGGTGCGATGACGAACAACGCACCGTAGAAGTACTGCGCGAGTTCGTCGGCTTTCGGTTCGATCTCCGCAAAACTTTCACGAATAAGCCGGGCGAGCTCGCGGCCTTCCACGGCCGAAACGGGAACGGTCGGGGGCACCGGGGATACCCGCAGTGATTCAGCGTTCATCGGGAACGGTTTTCTCCAGTCGTGCAAAGGCTTTCGTGCCGTGTGTGCGGCGTCGCCGTGCGGTGCCGCCCCCGAGGGTTCCCGACTGTAGGCGAATTCCCGTGCAGATGCGCGTGATTCCGCGCGGTCCCGCTCGAACGGAGCAATTTCGCCACACGCGGTCAACCTCGTCTGGCACAGCGTAAAAACGATCACCCGGACGGTTTACACGAGTCGCGTAACAATTCCCGTTGTTCGTTCGATTTGTGCCCCGGACCGGTGTGCCCGGAAATCGGGGCTGCTAGTCGATCGTGAACGGGTCGTACTGGATCTGGTCCAGCGCGCTGCCCGCGACCAGCATGCGCGACACCGTCGCGCGGATCATCGCCGGCGAGCCGGACACGAGGATGTCGTGGTCCGGCCAGGAGCCGTACCGCGTGACCGCCTCGGCCAGCGTGCCCTGCTCGAACCCGGGGACGTCGCCGCCGCGCTCCACCACCGGCGTCACGGTCAGCCAGGGGTTGACCGACGCGAGCGCGCGCAGCTCCTCGAGGTCGTAGAGGTCCTCGCGGGCCGGCCCGCCGTAGAAGAGGTGCGTCTTCGGGTTCTCGCCCCAGAGCGCGAGGTGGTCGAGGATCGAGCGCAGGGGCGCGACGCCCGTCCCGCCCGCGACCATCAGCACGCCTCGTGACGCTTCGCGGTCGACCGTCATCCGGCCGAGTGGCGGGCCGAGCCGCCAGACGTCGCCGGGCTGGGTGTGGCTGACGATGGCGCGGGAGACCCAGCCGCCGTCGATCGCGCGGACGTGGAACTCGATGCCGCCGTCCTCACGCGGCGCGTTCGCCGGCGAGAGGTAGCGCCAGAGCCGCGGCCGCTGCGGGACTTCGACACTCACGTACTGGCCCGGGTGATACGGCACGGGCTGGTCGGGCACCAGCCGGACCAGGGCGAGGTCCCAGGTCAGTCGCCGGTGCTCGACGACGGTGGCCGACCACGACGGCGGGTTCGTGTCCGCCGCGGCGGCGTCCTGCATGGCCCGCGCGGCGATGGTGAACGCCTCGGCCCACGCGCGCTCGACCTCGGGCGTCCACTCCCGGCCCAGGTGGTTCTTCAGGGACGCGAGCAGGGCCGTGCCGACGGCTTCGTAGTGCCGCGGGACCACGCCGAACTTGCGGTGGTCGCGGCCCAGCTGCCGCAGGAACGGCGCGAGGTCGTCGGGCCGGTCGACCATCTGCACGATGTGCACCAGCGCGCGCACCAGCCTGCCGCGCTGGATCTCCATGTTGATCGGGAAGAAGTCGCGCGTGGTCGGCGCGAGGGTGAACAGCATCCCGTAGAAGAACTGGGAGATTTCGGCGATGTACGGCTCCGACTTGGCCCAGCTGTCCCGGATGAGCCGGACCATCGCCGCGACCGCCGCGGGGGCCTCACGCGGGGCCGAAGACCTGGGGAGCGGGCTGACCGAGTCGGCGGTCATGGGTGGGGGCCGCCTCCTGGATCCATCGCCACTGCTTGCACCTCTGTCACTCGGCCGCGCCGCGCGCGCGGTCCGTCCGCAGGGTAGCCGCCGGGCGCCCTTTTGCCCGCATTGTTGCTCCGACCGGGTGTATCGCGGGTGGTGACGGCGTGGGCGACCTCACCGGACCGATCCTTGCTCGCGCAAGCGACCGGTCATAAACTTGTATTGCACAAGTATATGGCAGGAGGCGCCAGATGAGCTTCGACGACACCGACGACGACGTCCGGGTCGAGCTCATGCGTGAGCTGAAGACCGCGTCGCAGCTCCAGCACGCCTGGATCATGCAGGCCTGGCAGGACGAGCCCGGGTTGCACCCGGCGGCCGCGATGCTGCTGTCGGACCTCGCGAAGAACGGCGAAGCCAGGCCGTCCGAGCTGGCCAAGCGCCGGTTCGTCGACCTGTCGGTGGTCAGCAGGCAGATCACGCAGCTGTCCGCCGCCGGGCTGGTCGACCGCCGCCCCGCGCCCGAGGACGGCCGCGCGTCCCTGGTCAGCGTGTCCGAGAAGGGCCGGGCCGAGCTCGCCCGGTGGCGGGCCAACTACCTCGAGTTCATGGAGCGGGCGCTCGGCGGCTGGGACGACGAGCGCGTCACCGACCTCACCGGACGGCTCGCCGAGATGAACGCCGACCTCCGGCGGGCCCTCGGCAGCGCCGCCTGCCTGGCCGACACGAACAAGTGACGCCAGTGCCCGCGCAGGCGCACCGGCAGTTGCATTTCGCAAGACGGAAAGTCTCCGTTCGGTCCTGACCCGGCGGCGGGCCACGGAGTTAACGTCGATAGGTGACGCGTAGCCGGGTCGCACTGCTGTGCGCGCTGGGGATCGACAACTTCGGCTCAGGTCTGTTCCTCCCGTTGGCGCTGGTCTACGTGACGCAGGTGGTCGGCGTGCCGCTCGCGGTGGCGGGCACGGCGGTCACGCTGGGCACCATCGGCGGGCTCGTCGTACCGCCGCTGGCGGGCAGGCTCGTCGACCGCGTCGGGCCGCGGACCGTGGTCATCGGCGCGCAGCTGCTGCAGGCCGCCGGCGCGGGCGCGTACCTGCTCGCCGACGCCGCCGGTCCGGTCGTGGCCGCCGCGGTGCTGCTCGCCACCGGGCAGCAGCTCTTCTACAGCTCCCTGTTCGTGCTCATCGCCGACGTCGCGGGTGACGTGCAGAAGGACCGGCCGTTCGCCGAGGTGGGGATGGTGCGGGCCGGCTGCTTCGGCCTCGGTGGGCTCGTCGCGGGGGCGCTGCTGACCTGGCTCGGGGCGGGCGGGTACCGGATCGCGCTCGTCCTCGACGCCTTGACGTTCTTCGTGGCCGCGTCGATCCTCGCCCTGTTCGTCCGGCTCGCGCGGCCGCACAAGCAGCAGGACGAACGGTCGGTGAAGGTGCTGCGCGACCGGCCGTACCTCGCGTTGATCCTCTTCAGCGGGCTCTTCGGGCTCTCGCTCGACTTCTTCCTGATCGGCACGCCGGTGTTCGTGCTCGACCGGCTGCACGGCCCGGCCTGGCTGCCCGGCGCGATCCTCGCCCTGCTGACCGTGCTGACCAGCGTCGGCGGCACGCTCGCGCTGCGGCTCACCGCCCGGCTGACCCGGATCGCGGCGATGCGCGCGGGCTCCGCGCTGTTCGCCGCGTGGTGCCTGGTCACCCTCGGCGTGCTGCTCGTGCCGGACGGCTGGCAGGTCGCATACCTCCTGGTGTCGACGCTCGTCTTCGCCGCCGGCGACCTAGTCTTCGGCCCGCGTTCGGGTGCGCTCGCCGAAGCCGCGGCACCTCCGGTCGCCCGCGGGCGTTATCTGGCCGCGTACCAGTACGCGTTCACCGTGGCGCAGGTCATCGCGCCCGCCGTGGTGGCGTTGTTCTCGGTCGCGGACTGGTTACCCTGGGTGCTGGTCGGGGCGTGTGCCGGCCTCGCCGTCGCCGGGCTCGGGATGCTCGGCTCGCGCTTGCCGGCGAGCGCCGTCGCACCCGGTCAGAGTTGAGCGGAACAGACTCAAGTTTTCGTGCGTTATGGATAGTGTCAGGTCACGGTCAGGCCTGCCACCAGGACTTTTGAAGTACCGAGCATGAGGTGAGGGATGGACGCTTTCAACCCGACCACGAAGACCCAGCAGGCGATCTCGTCCGCGGCGCAGGCGGCCACCATGGCCGGCAACCCGCACGTGTCGGCCGCCCACCTGCTGGGCGCCCTGCTGGCGCAGGGTGAGGGGCTGACCGCACCGCTGCTGACCGCGGTCGGGGCCGACCCGGGGGTGGTGCACAAGGAGCTCGAGCCGCTCATCGCGGCGCTGCCGTCCGCGACCGGCGCGACGGTGTCGAGCCCGCAGTTCGACACCTTCGCCGTCAAGTCGCTGACGCGCGCGCAGAAGCTGGCGACCGAGCTGGGCGACGAGTACGTCTCGACCGAGCACCTGCTCGTCGGGCTCGCCACCGAAGGCGGCCAGGTGGCCGACCTGCTCAAGCGCCACGGCGCCACGCCGGACGCGCTGCAGGAGGCGTTCGCCAAGGTCCGCGGTTCGGCCCGGATCACCAGCGCGGACCCCGAGAGCACGTTCAAGGCGCTGGAGAAGTACGGCGTCGACCTGACCGAGCGGGCCCGCAACGGCGAGCTCGACCCGGTCATCGGCCGCGACACCGAGATCCGCCGCGTCGTGCAGGTGCTGTCTCGGCGTACGAAGAACAACCCGGTCCTGATCGGCGAGCCGGGCGTCGGCAAGACGGCCATCGTCGAGGGCCTGGCCCAGCGCATCGTCGCCGGGGACGTGCCCGAGTCGCTGCGCGGCAAGCGCGTCGTCGCCCTCGACCTCGGGTCGATGGTGGCCGGCGCGAAGTTCCGCGGCGAGTTCGAGGAGCGGCTGAAGGCCGTGCTCAAGGAGATCACCGACTCCGCGGGCGAGGTCATCACCTTCATCGACGAGCTGCACACGATCGTCGGCGCCGGCGCGACCGGCGAGGGCGGCGCGATGGACGCGGGCAACATGATCAAGCCGATGCTCGCCCGCGGCGAGCTGCGGATGGTCGGCGCGACCACCCTCGACGAGTACCGCCAGCACATCGAGAAGGACGCCGCCCTGGAGCGGCGCTTCCAGCAGGTGCTCGTCGGCGAGCCGTCGCCGGAGGACACCATCGCGATCCTGCGCGGGCTCAAGGAGCGCTACGAGGTGCACCACGGTGTCCGGATCACCGACGCCGCGCTGGTCGCCGCCGCGACGCTGTCCGACCGCTACATCACCGCGCGCTTCCTGCCGGACAAGGCCATCGACCTGGTCGACGAGGCCGCGTCCAAGCTGCGCATGGAGATCGACTCGCGGCCGGTGGAGATCGACGAGGTCGAGCGGGCCGTGCGCCGCCTGGAGATCGAGGAGATGGCGCTCTCGAAGGAGAGCGACGCCGCTTCTCTCGATCGGCTGGCGGCGTTGCGTGCGGAGCTGGCGGAGAAGCGCGAGACGCTGACCGCGCTGACCGCGCGCTGGCAGAACGAGAAGGGCTCGATCGAGCGCGTCCGCGAGCTCAAGGAGCAGCTCGAGCAGCTGCGCGGCGAGTCCGAGCGCGCCGAGCGCGACGGCGACCTCGGCAAGGCCGCCGAGCTGCGCTACGGCCGCATCCCGGCGCTGGAGAAGGAGTTCGAAGCGGCCACCGCGGCGAGCGAGGCCAGCCAGCAGAACGTGATGCTCAAGGAAGAGGTCGGCGCGGACGACGTCGCCGACGTCGTGAGCGCGTGGACCGGCATCCCGGCGGGCCGGCTGCTCGAGGGCGAGACCGGCAAGCTGCTCCGGATGGAGGAGGAGCTGACCCGGCGGGTCATCGGGCAGGCCGAGGCCGTGCAGGTCGTCGCGGACGCGGTGCGCCGCAGCCGGGCCGGCGTCGCCGACCCCGACCGCCCGACCGGCTCGTTCCTGTTCCTCGGCCCGACCGGCGTCGGCAAGACCGAGCTGGCCAAGGCGCTGGCCGAGTTCCTGTTCGACGACGAGCGCGCGATGCAGCGCATCGACATGAGCGAGTACGCCGAGAAGCACTCGGTGGCACGCCTGGTCGGTGCCCCGCCGGGGTACGTCGGCTACGACCAGGGCGGCCAGCTGACCGAGGCCGTCCGGCGGCGCCCGTACTCGGTGGTGCTGCTCGACGAGGTGGAGAAGGCCCACCCGGACGTCTTCGACGTGCTGCTGCAGGTCCTCGACGACGGGCGGCTGACCGACGGCCAGGGCCGGACGGTGGACTTCCGCAACACCATCCTGATCCTGACGTCGAACCTCGGCTCGCAGGCCATCGCCGACCCGTCGCTCGACGAGCGGCAGCGGCGTGACGCGGTGCTGTCGGTGGTCCAGCGGCAGTTCAAGCCGGAGTTCCTCAACCGGCTCGACGACATCGTCGTGTTCCACTCGCTCGGCACCGAGCAGCTGACGTCCATTGTGGACATCCAGGTCGCCCGGCTGGCGAAGCGGCTGGCCCAGCGGCGGCTGAACCTGGAGGTCACCGACGGCGCCCGCGAGTGGCTGGCGCTGAACGGCTTCGACCCGATCTACGGCGCCCGCCCGCTGCGGCGGCTGGTCCAGTCGGCGATCGGCGACAAGCTGGCGAAGGAGCTGCTGTCGGGCGAGATCCGGGACGGCGACACGGTGCGCGTCGACATCCCGGACCTGGAAGCCGGTGACTCGCTGACGGTCACCCGCGTCTGACGGCTCGTGAGTGAGAAACAGGGTTAGAACCCTGTTTCTCACTCACGACCGGCCGCGGCAGACCACTCGGGCGTGGCGTCCACAGTGGTGCGTTGTGCCGATTTGTCGACCCGGGAGCGGGGAAATGCTCCGAACGGGCTCGGCGACACGGGTACCGGCGATCATCTCTTCGGCGTAGCAGGCGATACCCTGCACGACGTGGGTATTCCGGCGTGGATCTGGTTCGTCATCGCGGCCGTCGCCCTGGTGGCGGGCCTCGGGCTGCTCGCTGCCGACCGGGCGAAGGAGGGTTCGCGCAACCGCGAGCGCATGCGCTGGGCCCAGTTGCGCGGCTGGCAGTTCGTCGAAGAGGACGAACGGCTGCCGCAGCAGTGGTCCGGCGGCGCGATCGGCTACTTCGGCGCGGACGCCGCCGTGAACGTCGTCGCGGGGTCGACCTTCACCTCCGACGGCCGCCGCCCGGTGTTCATCTTCGACATCGAGTCCGAGGGGCAGATCCCCGCGGTCGTCGTCGCCGTGCGCTGCAACAAGAAGCACCGGATCCCCATCGAGATGTGGCTGTCGAGCGTGCCGTTCCAGCGCGCCGACATGCCCGAGATGCTCGGCCCGATCGGCTCGCGCTACGCCTTCGCGGACGACGCCGACGGCGCCCGCGTCGTCATCACCCAGGAGCTCGTCGACGCCGCGGACCAGCTGGGCGGTGACGTCGGCGTGGCGTGGCTGGAGAACGAGTGGGTGCTCGCCAGCGTCGTGCCGAGCGCCGGCCCGTCACGGCTCGAGCGCCTGCTGCGCGACCTGGGCGAGATCGCGGACATCGTCGACCCGTTCGACGAGGACTACGACGCGGGCCGCCACCAGGCGAGCGCGCCGATCCCGTCCGCCGGCGGCAACCCGCCGACCCCCGCCGCCGGGACGCCGATCCCGCCGCCCGCCGACCCGCAGGACTAGAGCACCGGCTGGTCGAGCACGCTGGCCGCCAGCGTGCCGCGCAACGACGTCACGCCGCCCTGGACGTGGACCACGTGGTCGACGCCGAGGTCGCCGCTGAAGGAGCCGGACGTCGTCCTGACCAGGCCGGACGCCGGTCCGAGCTGACCGCCGAGCTCGTGCGCCTGCCCCACGTCGAGGTCACCGGCGAAGCTGCCGATGGCGTGCACTTCCGACGTCATGCCGACCGCGCCCAAAGAGCCGAGGTCGGCGGCCTGGCCGGACGAGTGGCGGGCGGCGAGCCCGCCCGTCAGGTCGCCCGTGAACAGGCCCGCGTCGAGTTGCTCGGCGTGCTCGCTCAGTGCGTCGACGCCGTTGCCCAGCCAGACGCCCTGGCGAGAGCGCTCGACCGCACCAGCGCGGTCGCCGCGTGTCGCGACCGCTTCCGACTGGTCGGCCGCCGCCCGGACGCCGCCGAGCTGCTTGCCGACGAAGTCGCGGCGGCTCGCCGACACCGTGTCGCCGTCGTTGTCGAGCGTCGTGGTGTGCCGGTGGTCGAGGGGCAGCGTGAGGTCGGCCGGCGAGGCGAGCGCGGTCGCGGGGGCCGCGAACAGGAGGGCCACGGGCGCGGCGACCTTGGGCAGGTAGCCGCTCTTGCGCCTGCTGTGCTTACCCATGCGCGGACGATAGCCCGACCGAGAATCGGGTGCACCCGGAGGCTCTGACCTGTGGGTATCGTTCACTCACATGACCACCACCGCTCTCATCACCGGCGCCACCGCGGGCATCGGCGCGCAGTTCGCGCGCACGCTCGCCGCCGAGAAGTACGACTTGGTGCTCGTCGCGCGCGACACCGCGCGGCTGGAGGCCTACGCCGCTGAGCTGCGGGAACAGCACGGGGTCGCCGTCGAGGTCCTCCCCGCCGATCTGTCCGAAGTGGACGGTCGGGCGGCCGTCGAGGAGCGGCTCGCGGCCGGCCCGGTCGACCTGCTGGTGAACAACGCCGGGTTCGGGCTCAACGGCGACTTCTGGACCATCCCGCCGGACGCGCTGCAGCGCCAGCTCGACGTCAACGTCACGGCCGTGCTGCGGCTGACCAGGGCCGTGCTGCCCGGCATGATCCAGCGCGGCCACGGCGACATCATCCAGGTCAGCAGCGTCGCGGGGTTCTTCAGCGGCCGCGGCTCGACGTACACGGCCAGCAAGAACTGGGTCACGTCGTTCACCGAAGGCATCGCGGCGTCGCTGCCCAAGGGCGTCCGGATGATGGCGCTCTGCCCCGGTTTCACCGCGACGGAGTTCCACCAACGGGCCGGCATCGGGAAACCGGGCCCGAAAATCGCCTGGCTGGGTGTCGAACAGGTGGTCGGCGAGGCGCTCGCGGACCTGCGCCGCGGCAAGGTGATCTCGGTGCCGAGCCTGCAGTACAAGGCCGTCGTCGCGATCGGCGGGCTGCTGCCGCGGGCGGTGCTGCGCCGGATCAGCGGCGGCTTCGGCGGCAAGGGCCGCACCTGAAGTAGGGCTGTCCCTACCCGCAAGACGCACGCGCGCACCAGGGTGGTGACCGGGCCGGCTCAATAGCGTTTTCCCCATGACGAACGAGGCGGTGCGGCTCGAGGCCGTGCGCAAGGAGTACGGCGGCGTGGTCGCGCTGGACGGGGTTTCGATCTCCTTCCCGCGCGGCGGGTTCACGGCGGTGATGGGCCCGTCCGGGTCGGGCAAGAGCACGTTCCTGCACTGCGCCGCCGGGCTCGACCGGCCGACGTCGGGCCGGGTCGTGCTCGACGGCCAGGACCTCGACGGCAAGAACGAGACGTACCTGACGAAGCTGCGGCGCGACCGCGTCGGCTTCGTCTTCCAGGCGTTCAACCTGCTGCCCGCGTTGACGGTCGAGCAGAACGTCGTGCTGCCGCTGCAGCTGGCGGGCAAGCGACCGGACAAGCGGCTCGTCGCGCGGATCCTCACGCACGTCGGGCTCGACGGGCGCCGCAAGCACCTGCCCGGGCAGCTCTCCGGCGGGCAGCAGCAGCGCGTCGCGATCGCGCGGGCCCTCGTCACCGACCCGGCCGTGCTGTTCGCGGACGAGCCGACCGGCGCGCTCGACACCCGCACGGCCGCCGACGTGCTCGGGCTGCTGCGCGACTCCGTCCGCTCGTCCGGCCAGACGATCATCATGGTGACGCACGACCCGGTCGCCGCGTCCTACGCCGACCAGGTCGTGTTCCTGGCCGACGGCCGGATCGCCGGCCGCCTGGCCCGGCCGACCGCGGAGGCCGTCGCCGAGCGGATGACCCACCTGGGCGCCTGGGACCGGGTGGCGGCCTGATGTTCCAGCTCGCGATGCGGACGCTGCGCCTGCGCAAGGGCGGCTTCCTGGCGACATTCGTCGCCGTGTTCTTCGGCGCGCTGATCGTCTCGGCGTGCGGTGGCCTGATGGAGACCGGCATCCGGTCCGAGACGCCGGTGCAGCGGCTGGCCGCGGCGCCGATCGTCGTCGGCGGGCAGCAAACGCTTGCGGTGCCCGAAGACGACCCGGCAACCCTCGACCCTGAGGACAAGCACAAGTACAAGAACGCCACCCTGCCCGAGCGCGTCCGGGTCGACGCCGCGCTGGCCGAACGCCTGCGCGCGGTCCCCGGCGTCACGAACGTGGTCGGCGAGGTCAGCTTCCCGGTGCAGCTCGGCGCGGCGAGCGCGCTCGGGCACGCGTGGGATTCCGCCGCGTTGACGCCGTACGCCTTGACGGGCGAAGCGCCGAAGCCGGGTGAAGTGGTCGTTGACGCCGACATGGGGATCGCCGTCGGGACCACTCTGCCCGTCGCGGCGCACGGCACCGTCGGCCAGTACCGCGTGTCCGGCGTCGCGAAGGCGCCGCAGGCCATGCGTGACTCGGCGCTGTTCTTCGCGGCTTCCGACGCGGAAAGGCTGTCCGGGCACCCCGGGCAGTTCGACGCGATCGGCGTCTTCGGCGGGGACGCGGCCGCGGTGTCGGCGGTCGTCGGCGACGCCGGGGTCGTGACGACCGACGCCGACCGCGGCGCCCTGGAGTTCCCCGAGGTGACCAAGAGCGGCGAGGACCTGATCGTGCTGGCCGCCGTCTCGGGCGGGTTGTCGGCGATGGTCATGGTGTTCGTCGTCGCGGGCACGCTCACGCTCTCGACCCAGCAGCGCCAGCGCGAACTCGCGCTGCTCCGGGCGATCGGCACCACCCCGCGCCAGCTGCGGCGGATGGTGCTGGGCGAAGCGCTCGTCGTCGGGCTGCTCGCGGTCGCCGTCGCGGTGGTGCTCGGGCCGGTGCTCGGGAACTGGCTGTTCGACCAGCTCGCGGCCAACCATGTCGTGCCGGACGTGCTGCGGTTCGGGCAGGGCTGGATCCCGGCGGTCGTCGCCGCGGGCGCGTCCCTGCTGGCCGTCTTCGCCGCGTCCTTCGTGGCCGGGCGGCGGGCTTCGAAGGTCCGGCCGACCGAGGCGCTGGCCGAGGCCGCCGTCGAACGCCGCTGGCTGACGCCGATCCGGCTGATCACCGCGATCCTCTGCTTCGCGGGCGGGACGGCGCTGGCGATCGTCACGGTCGCGGTGATGACCGGCCCGGTCGCGGCCAGCACGGCCGGCCCGGCGGTGATGCTGTGGGCGTTCGGCCTGGCGGCCATCAGCCCCGGCGTCACCAAGGTGACGGCGGTGCTGCTGCGCTGGCCGGTGGCGGCACTGAGCGGGGTCACCGGCCGGGTCGCGCTGCGCAACACCCGCGTCGGCGCGGTGCGGACGGCGGGCGCGGTCACCCCGATCATGCTCGCGGTCGGCATCGCAACCGCCAACATCTACCTGCAGACGACCCAGGAAGCCGTCTCGAACCAGGCGTACACCGAGGACCTGCGCGCGGACGCCGTCGTCGCCGGCCCGGGCGGCCTGGACCCGTCGGTGCTGGGCCGCGTGCGCGCGACCCCGGGGGTCGCGAGTGCGTCGGAGTACGTCACGAGCACGGTGTTCATCGAGAAGCCGTTCGACTCGAACCACGACGACGACGGCTGGCCCGCGCTGGGTGTCAGCGAGCTGACCGGGAACGCGATCGAGATGCCGGACACGCTGGGCCGCCACGTCGGCGACACGCTGTCGCTGCGGCTCGGCGACGGCGCGCCGGTGGACGTGCGGGTGGCCGCAGTCGTCAAGCAGCGCGCCGGGTTCGAGAAGCTCGTGCTGCCGGCCGGCCTGCTCGCCCCGCACACCACGGCCGGGCTCGCGCCGCAGCTGCTGGTGCGCGCGGCCGAAAGCGTCGACACCGCGACGCTGACTTCACGGCTGCGCGAGGCGACCGCGGGATTGCCGGTCTCGATCGGTGACCGGGACGCGCTCATCGCGGCGCACGCGAAGGGCAACGAGGTCGGCGCGTGGGTCAACTACCTGCTCGTCGGGATGATCATCGCGTACACGGTGATCTCGGTGGTCAACACGCTGGTGATGGCGACTTCCCGGCGGCGCCGCGAGTTCGGGCTGCAGCGGCTGAGCGGCTTCACCCGCGGCCAGGTGCTGCGGATGGCCGGCGTCGAAGGCGGGCTGATCGCGGCCATCGCGGTGCTGCTCGGGACGCTGGTCGCGGCGGGCTCGATCGTGCCGTTCTGCCTGGTGGTCAGCGGATCGCCGCTGCCGTCGGGTCCGCTCGCGATCTACCTGGTGGTGCTCGCGATCGCCGTGGTGCTCTCGCTCGTCGCGATCCTCGTCCCGGCCTGGGCGGCGACGCGCGGGCGTGCGGTCGACGCCACATCCATCGGGGAGTGAGCGGGGCCGTGTGTAAGACTCTCGGCCGTGGCGAACCCCGGGTTGGATCAAGCGGCGAAACTCGAACTGGCCAGGCTGGTCACCGATCTTTCCGTGGTGCACGGAAAAGTGACCTTGGCGTCGGGCAAGGAAGCCGACTACTACATCGATCTCCGGCGCGCGACGCTGCACCACGCGGCCGCGCCGCTGATCGGCAAGCTGCTGCGCCAGCTGACGGCGGACTGGGACTACGTGGCGGCGGGCGGCCTGACGCTGGGCGCCGACCCGGTCGCGCTGGCGATGCTGCACTCGGCGGCCAGCGACGGGGTCGTGCTGGACGCGTTCGTCGTCCGGAAGTCCGTCAAGCAGCACGGCATGCAGCGCCGCATCGAGGGCATGGAGGTCCGCGGCCAGCGCGTGCTGGCGGTGGAGGACACGTCGACCACGGGCGGCAGCGTGCTGGAGGCGGTCGCGGCCCTGCGTGAAGCGGGCGCGAACGTCATCGGCGTGGTGACGGTGGTCGACCGCGACACCGGGGCGCGGGAGGCCATCGAGAAGGAAGGCCTGGAGTACCGGTACATCCTGGGCAAGGACGACCTCGGCCTGGACTGAGTCGCCCGGGTGACCCGGGTCACCCACAATCGGTCCGTGACGTTTCCCGCGCGCCGGTGTCCTCCTCCCGAGGAGGTGCCGTGCCGACCACCGCTACGCCGCTCGACGACGTGACCCTCGTCGGGCGCGCCAAAGACGGCGACGTCCGGGCCTACGAACAGCTCGTGCTGCGCTACCAGGGGCCGATGTTCCGGCTCGCCGTGAAGCTGCTCGCGCACCGCGGCGACGCCGAGGACGTCGTGCAGGAGGTGTTCCTCAACGCCTGGCGGAAGCTCGGCCAGCTCGGGGACGACGCCGCGTTCGTCGGGTGGCTCTACCGGGCCACCACGAACCGGTGCCTCAACGCCATCCGCGCGCGCAAGCCGCGGGCGGACGTCGACCTCGACACCGCCGAGTCGCCGCGGACGGACCTGCGGCCGGAGCGGGCCGCGCAGGTGAACGGCCAGCTCGCGGCGTTGAACGCGGCGCTGGAACAGCTGACGCCCGAGCAACGGGCGTGCTGGCTGCTGCGGGAAGTGCACGGCCGGTCCTACGAAGAGATCGGCGAAGTCGTCGGCGCGACCGCGACCGCCGTGCGCGGCCGGATCGCGCGGGCCAGGGCCCAGCTGGCGGAGGTGATGAAGCCGTGGCGATGACGGACTACGAGCTGCCCTGCGAACGCGACGTCGAGCACGTGTGGGAGCGGCTCGACGCGGTCGGCGCCGGGCTGGCCGACGAGCACGAACTGACCTGCCCGCACTGCCGGGCCGCCCGGGAAAGCCTGCTGGCGCTGCGGGACGCGACGGCGGAACTGGCGGCCGAGGACGACGTGCCGCCCGCCTTGTTCGGCCGGATCATGTCCGCCGTGCGGGCCGAGGTGCGGCGCGGCTCCACGGTGGGGCTGCCGACGCCGGAACCGGGGTTCGTCGAGATCAGCGAGCAGGCCGTCGCGGCCGTGCTGCGGTACGCGGCGGACACCGTCGACGGCGTCCGGGCCCGGCGCTGCCGGATCCGCACGCTCGCCGAGGGCGGGGTCGAAGTCGAACTCACCCTCGCGGTGAGTCTCCGGAACGCTACCGGCGGTGCAGCGTTGACGCTGGTGCGGGAGCGGGTGAGCGCCGCGGCGGCGGCCCGGGTGGGGCTGCTGCTGGCGAAGCTCGACCTGCTGGTGGACGACGTCTACGGGGAGCCAGGGGAATGAGCGTTGAGTACGTCATCGCCGATCCGGTGATCGCCAGCGTGGCGGCGAAGGCGGCGATCACGACACCCGGCGTGGTGCGGCTCGAACCGGGCCTGCGCGGCCTGGTGACGGCGTGGACGCGCGCGGCTCGCCAACGGTGGAAGGGGCTCGACCCGGCGCCGGCCGACGGCGTCCGGGTCCGCACCGCGGACGGCCGGGTGACGGTCGAGGTCGACCTGGTCACGTCGGCGGCCGACCAGGCCGCGGCGGTGGGCCGGGCGGTCCAGCGCTCGGTCGGCCGGTTCGTGACCGAGCAGACCGGGCTGGCCGTCGCCGGGGTCGCGGTGTCCATCCTGGACATCGAGCCCCGGTGACCGGCGCCGAAGCCGTCGAGAAGATCGTCGGCGCCCTCGAAACCGTGGCCGGCCTCCGCCCCGCGACCCCGCTCTCCCCCGGGACGCCGTGGCTGCCGGTGGACCGGGCCGTCGACCTCTCGGCGGAGATCGTCGAGATCCGCCTCATCGCGACGCGACTGCCGATCCCGCCGTTGCTGGAGCGGGCCGCGGCGGCGGTGCGCCCGGTGCTCGCCGGCACGGAATGGGCGGACGCGCGGCTGCGGCTGGTCGTCACGGACCTCGACGGTGCGGCCTTCGGGAGACCCACGTCACAGTGATCGTCTCCCGGCCCCGGGGTCCTTGCCTACGAAGGGATCGAGACATCCAGGGAGGACCACGATGACCGCGACGGCCGAGAAGACCGAGACCACCGCTCTCGTCACCAAGCAGGGCACCACCACGATCGCCGACACCGTCGTGCAGAAGATCGCCGGGCTCGCCGCGCGCGAGGTCGGTGGCGTGCACGACCTCGGTGGCGGCGCGGCGCGCGCGTTCGGTGCGCTGCGCGACCGCATCCCGGGCGCGTCGGCCAGTGCCGGCCAGGGCGTCTCGGTCGAGGTCGGCGAAAAGCAGGCCGCCGTCGACCTCCAGATCCTCGTCGACTACGGCGTCGCCATCGCCGACCTCGCGCGGTCGGTGCGCCGCAACGTCGTCACCTCGATCGAGCGGATGACCGGGCTGCAGGTCGTCGAGGTGAACATCACCGTCAACGACGTCCACCTGCCCGGCGACGAGGCACCCGCGCCGGCCGACCGGGTGAGCTGATCCGGCGTACCGTCGAGGGGGTGGAAGAGCCGTCGAAGCCCGACGAGCCGCCGGACCGGCCCGGGCACCAGCCGCCGTGGAAGAAGCCGCAGCCGTACCCGCACGAGGAGCCGACGCAGTACCCCGCGAAGCGTCCGCCGGAGTTCCCACCGGGTGTGACCCCTCCGTCACCGCCGAGGTGATCGGGTTGCTCCGCAGGGTTGAACATCACACAGCCGGGCACTCTTAGGGGCGGCCGAATCCGATCAGCGGAGTAAAGTCGCTGGTAGGGGGTTCGGTGAAGGGGGCGTGTGGTGGCGAAGTTCCTGGCGGACGTGACCGTCGCGGTACACATTCTGGCCCTGCTGCTCATCGGTTTCGGCGGCTTCGTCGCCTGGCGGTGGCCCAAGCTGATCTTCGTGCACCTGCTGGGCGTGGCCTGGGGTGTCCTGGTCAACGTGGCGCCGGTGCCGTGCCCGTTCACCGCGCTGGAGAACTTCTTCCGGCACCAGCAGGGCCTCGGTGACCTGCCCGGCGGCTTCAACGCCTACTACCTCTACGACACGGTCTTCCCGCGCTCGTGGCTGCCGGTGATCGGCGTCGTCGCGATCGCGGTGGTCGGCTACTCGTACCTCGGCGTCTACCACCGCTGGCGCCACCGCGACCACGCCGAGGACGCCCGGACCCACCGGGTCCGCCTGGGCTGAGCGACAATCGGGGGGTGAGCACCTCCCCCGACGCCGGACCCACCGAGTGGGTGGCCCGCGAAGAGGTCGGCGTCGGCCCGTGGCCGGGCGAGTGGCCGTCGGACGAGCGGTACGACCCGGACCTGCTGCGTGACGGCGACCGCCGCAACGTCGTGGACGCCTACCGCTACTGGCGCCGCGAGGCGATCGTGTCCGATGTGGACGCTCGCCGGCACCCGTTCCACGTCGCCATCGAGAACTTCCAGCACGACCACAACATCGGCACGGTGGTCCGCACGGCGAACGCCTTCGCGGCGGCGGAGGTGCACATCGTCGGCCGCCGCCGCTGGAACCGCCGCGGCGCGATGGTGACCGACCGCTACCAGCACCTCCGCCACCACGACGACGTCTCCGGTTTGGTGTCGTTCGCGTCGGACCACGGTCTCGCCGTCGTCGCGGTGGACAACACCCCGGGGTCGCAGCCGGTCGAGACGGCGGACATCCCGCACGAGTGCGTGCTGCTGTTCGGCCAGGAGGGCCCGGGGTTGTCGGCCGAAGCGCAGGAAGCGGCTTCGCTGGTGGTGTCGATCGCCCAGTTCGGGACGACCCGGTCGATCAACGCGGGTGTCGCGGCGGGGATCGTCATGCACGCGTGGATCCGGCAGCACGCCGACCTGTCGACGGCCTGGTAGTCAGAGCCCCCAGCCCCAGCGCAGCTGCACCACGCCCGACGCGTTGTTGGTCGCCAGGCCGCTGCCGCTCTGCCGCGTGATCGAGTAGGTGTCGCCGGAGCGCAGGCCGGGCCAGTAGACGACGCCGATCTGCCGGGACCGCGCGAGGTCGGTGGTGGCGGCGAAGTACGCGGTGAAGTTGTTGCCGTCCTGGTGACCCGCCGAGTAGTCCAGCCCGGTCGTCATCGGGGCGCCGGCCTCGTCGATGACCGTGCGGCCGGAGTACGACCCGAGCCGGTTGCTCAGGTTGGTGGTCCACGCCGCGCGGGTGGTGTCGGAGGCCCAGAAGCCGTAGAAGTGCAGCGACAGCAGCGTGCCGTTCAACGCGCTCGCCGCGCCGACGCCGGTGACGTTGTCGTTGTAGCCGGTGCCGCTGATCAGGACCCGGCCGCGCGGGATGGCCGAATGCCGGGACAGCCAGGTCGAGCAGAGCGAAACCCAGGCGGTCAGGCTGTAGCCGAACGGCTCGTTCATCGGCTCGAAGTAGACGTTCGCGTTGCCGCCGTAGTCGCCGGTGACCTTGTCCCACATGGTGTTCCACGCGGTGACGTCGTCGACGAACCCGTCCTTGTTCGCCTCCCAGTACCCGAAGATGACCTTCATCCCGTGGGCCAGCGCCGAGTCGGCGGCGCCCCGGTACCGCGCCCACCAGTCCGAGTTCACGCTCTGCGGGTTGATCGGCAGTCGCACGGTGTTCGCGCCGAGCTGCTGCTGGAAGCCGGTGAGGATGCCGTCCGCCTTGGTGCGGACGACGTCGTAGCTGTCACCCGCGGTGAGGCCGGTCGGGATGACCCAGCCGTCCACGTAGTTGTCGCGGGCGTCGGCCCAGTTCACGCCGCGGAACGCGTTCGTCGCGGCGGACGCGCTGTGGGGGACGGCGAAGAGGGGAACGAGCAGGAGGGCGAGCAGGCAGTGACGAAGGCGGGTCATGCGAACTCCGATGTCCGATGATCGATGTTCACGTCAACATGCCTGGCCGAGAATCCTCCCGGACCCCGGCCGGTGTCAAGCGTCAGGCGGGGGCGACCTCGACCGGGATGCCGTTCAGCACCGAGGTCCCCGACGGCACGTCGAGCAGCGTCTCGTCCGCGACCAGGTTCGAATTGACCCCCGGGTGCGCGCTCGCCACGCGGGTCCGCGCGCCTTCGACGTCGTGGCCCCAGCCGTGCGGGATGCTGACCACGCCGGGACGGACCTCGTCCGTCACCTCCACCGGCACCTCCAGCTTGCCGGCGCGCGAGGTCACCGACGCCAGCGCGCCGTCGGTGAGGCCCAGGCGCGAAGCGTCGGCGGGGTGGACCAGGACCGTGCAGCGGTTCCCGCCGCGGATCAGCGGCTCGAGGTTGTGCATCCACGAGTTGTTCGAGCTCAGGTGGCGCCGCCCGATCAGCAGCAGACCATCGTCCTGCTTCGCCAGGTCCTCGCGCAGCCGCGGGACGTCCGCGACGATCGTTTCCGGCGCCAGCTCGATCCGGCCGGACGCCGTGCACAGCACCTCCGGGATCCGCGGCTTCAGCGGCCCGAAGTCCATCCCGTGCGGCGCGGCTTCGAGGTCGGCGAGCGTGACGTCGTACGGCCCGGCGCGCAGCAGCAGGTCGACCAACCGCGCGGGCCCGGTGCGCTCGCTGGTGACGTCGAGCTTGTTCCGGCGGGCGACGTCGGCGGCGACGAAGTCGTCCAGCGCCGCGACGTCCGCTTCGGGGCCCTGACCGGTGACGATGCCGGTCAGCCGCAGCATCGTCTCCCACTCCTGCGGCAGCCGCGACGGCAGCGTCGCCGGCGTCCAGTTCGCGACGTTGCGCACCGACAGCTGGTAGAACGCCAGGTCGAAGTGGGGCCGCTCGAGCGGTGACGGGCCGGGCAGGATGACGTCGGCCCGGCGGGACGTCTCGTTGAGGTAGACGTCGACCGAGACCATGAAGTCGAGGCTGTCGAGCGCCGCGGCGAGCCGCCCGGCGTTCGGCGTGCTCAGGCAGGGGTTGCCGCTGACTGTGATCAGGGCGCGGACCTGGCCTTCTCCCGGGGTTTCGATCTCGTCGGCGAGCGTCGCGACCGGCAGTTCGCCGACCACCTCGGGGTAGCCGCGCACGCGGCTGCGCCAGCGTCCGACCGCGAACGGCCGCCGGTTCCCGGTGGGCTGGCACGCGGCCAGCGGGAACATCGCGCCGCCGGGTGCGTCGAGGTTGCCGGTGAGCACGTTGAGGACGTCGACGAGCCAGCTCGCGACCGTGCCGAACGACTGCGTGGTGGTGCCGATCCGGCCGTAGACCACGGCGTTCTCGGTGGCCAGCTCCAGCGCCATCCGGCGGATCTCGGCCGCGTCGATGCCGGTGCGCGGGGCGACGGCTTCCGGCGTGAAGGGCTGGGCCAGCTCGCGGACGTCGTCGAGGCCGTTGAGGTGTTCGGCCAGGCGGCCGGGTGCGACGCGGTTTTCCGCGAACAGCACGTTGACCAGCGCGAACAGCAGCAGCGCGTCGGTGCCGGGCCGGATGGCGTGGTGCTCGTCGGCGAACGCGGCGGTGCGGGTGCGCCGCGGGTCGACGACCACGATCTTGCCGCCGCGCTCGCGGATCCCGCGCAGCCGGCCGCGGATGTCCGGCGCGGTCATCAGGCTGCCGTTGGAGACGAGCGGGTTGGCGCCGAGGATCAGCAGGTGGCGCGTCCGGTCGAGGTCGGGCACGGGGATGGCGAGCGGGTCGCCGAACATGGTGCCGGCCGAGTAGTGCTTCGGCATCTGGTCGACCGAGGTCGCGCTGTAGAAGTTCTTGGTGCCCAACGCTTTGTAGAGCACGCGGCCGTAGAGCGTCAGCGCGATGTTGTGCACGCCGGGGTTGCCCGCGTACACGGCGACGGCGTCCCGGCCGTGCTCCTCGAGGATCGGCGGGAGGCGGCGGTCGATCTCGTCGAAGGCCTCCTGCCAGCTGACCTCGACGAACTCGCCGTCGCGCTTGAGCAGCGGCGCGGTCAGCCGGTCGGGGTCGTGGTGCAGCGCCCCGAGCGACGCACCCTTCGGGCAGATGTAGCCCTTCGAGAAGAGGTCGTTCTGGTCGCCCGTCACCCGGGTGACCTGCTGGTTCGCATCCAGCGTCACTTCGAGGCCGCAGGTGGCTTCGCACAGCGGGCAGGTCACGTGGGCCGTCGTCATGACAGCCCAACATACCGAGCGGTATGTCGATGGGCAAGGCACGATTGCGACATGGACGTCTCGGCCGCCGAACGCGCGGTGACTGCACGGCACCTGCGCCGGGTGTGGGGCCTGCCCGGCACGGTCCTCGGCCGCAGCGGCTGGCCCCCGTCGCCCGGCCAGCGGCTGCACTGGCACTGGAACTACTGGTGGCAGGCGCACCTGCTGGACACGCTGGTCGACGCCCAGCTGCGTGCCGCTTCACCCGAGCGGCTGGCCTTGCTCCGGTCGTTCGTGCGTTCGGTGCGGCTGCGCAACTTCGGCCGCTGGACCAACGACTACTACGACGACATCGCGTGGCTCGGCCTTGCGCTGCAACGGGTTCAGTCCCTCGGCGTCGACGTCGGCCCGGCGCTGGCGGCGATCGACACGCAGCTGCTGTCGGGCTGGACGTCCGCGGCGGGCGGCGGCATCTGGTGGCGCCGCGGCGACGACTTCAAGAACGCCCCGGCCAACGGCCCGGCGGCGATCTTCCACGCACGGTCGGGAAACCTGTCCCGGGCGCGCGAGATGACGGACTGGCTGACGTCCACTTTGGTCGATCCGGCGACAGGTCTCGTCTGGGACGGCATCCGTGCGGACACCGGCGAGCTGGTGAAGCACATTTACACGTACTGCCAAGGGGTTTACCTCGGCGCGTGTCTCGAACTGTCCGAACTGGACTATGCGGCCCGGACGGTCCGGGCGGTCGCGCAACACTGCGCCCCGGGCGGCGTGATCCGCGGCCAAGGCGGTGGCGACGGCGGACTGTTCGGCGCGATCCTGGCCCGGTACCTGGCGTTGGCGGCGCGTGCGTTGCCCGGCCCGGAGGGATCGGTGGCGCGCGACCTGGTCCTGACGTCGGCGGAGGCGTGCTGGTCGGGAGCCGCGGAAGGGCCGGTGTTCAGCGCGTACTGGGACCGCCCGGCACCGTGGCCGTTGCCGGCGGACGCGCCGGAACGGGACCTGTCGGTGCAGGTGGGCGGCTGGATGCTCCTGGAAGCCGCGGCGACGCTGTCACCAGACGTCGCCGGCCCGCCAGTCGGCGGTTAGCTCCCCGTCCAGGTCGAGCGGCGCCCGGCCGGGGAAGACGTAGACCCCGCCGTCGTCGTCCTCGGTGCGCTGGACCCCAGCAGGGGTCAGGGCGAAAGTCGGCCCGCGCCACTGCTGCCAGCCGCGTCCCGCGTAGAGCGGCGCCCCGGCCCTGCTCGCGCTCAGCGCGCCCACCTCGTAGCCGGGCAGCAGCTCCTCCATCGCCGCCATCAACGCGCTCGCGACCCCGCGCCGCCGGTGGTCCGGGTGCACCGCGACGCCCTCGACGTAGCCCGTGTTCAGCACCCGGCCGCCGTGCAGCAGCCGGCGTTGCACCAGTGAGGCGTGGCCGATCAGCTCGTCGCCCTCGTAGGTGAGGGCGTGCATGCCGCCGAGGGTGTTTTCCCAGCCCGGTGGATCGAAGTCCGGGAACGCGCCTTCGAGCAGGGCCCGGACGGCGAGCAGGTCGGCGGCCGGCAGCTGGGCGGTGTGCGCGAGTCTGACCACCCCGCCATTCTCCCGCTACGGGCGAATCAGTTCTGGACGCCTTCCTTGCGCGGGTCCAGGTCGATCCCGGCGCGCTTGCGGTCCTCCCCGGCTTTGTGCCAATCCTTGATCGCGTTCTCGAGCCGGGCTTTCTGCTCCGCATCGCTCGCCGCGTACTTCTCCGCGGCCTTCCTGATGCGATCGGCCGCCATGAGGTACCGCGCGGTCGTGTTCCGGAAGAACGACTCGACGTCTTCCCGCAACGCGATCAACGCCGTGTCCGCCGCGGTGGGCACGACGCCGCGGCCCACCAGCTGCCCGTCGGCGTAGGACGCCTCGGCGACCTTGCCCAGCACGGAGCGGGAGTAGATGTCGGCGGCATCGACGCAGAGCTGGGCGATTTCCATGACCACCGCGACGTCGACGGCGAACCGGCTCGACGCGGACGGGTCGCTGTCGTCGCCGTCGGGGCTGCTCTTCGTGAAGTCGTAGAGCTCCAGCACCGTGCGGTCGGCTCCGGCGATCCGCTGCCGGATGCCCGTGATGGCCTTCTGGTAGTCGGCTTCGGCCGCGGTCAGGTCCTCGTGGAGGCCGCGGACGGCGGCGTCCAAGTGCGCGAAGAAACCGCTCAGCTGCGGGAACTTCAGCTCTTCGTTCGGCTTTCCCTCGCGGAGGTTCAGGGCGAAGTCGATCAGGGTCAGCGCGGTGCCGATGCTGCCCGGCGCCTCCTCACCCAACGCCGTGGCGACCGTCGAGACGATGCCCCACACCTGGCTGGCGGCGTTCACCGCGACCTTGTCCTTCGGCGCGTCACCCGACGGCGGCGCGGCTTCGAAGAGGTCGCGGGTGGCCTGCCCGATGAGCTGCAGGGTGTTGTTGCGGGTGGCGTGGATCGTCGTGGCGCGCAAGGAGTAGCAGTTCGCCAGCCACCGCACGAGCACGCTCTGGTTCTTCAGCGTCGGGCCGACCGTCGAGAGGAAGCCGCCTTTGATGCTGTTCGCCGCGAGCCCGGTCCACCCGGCCAGCCAGGCCCGGTTGTTGTTGCCGTCGTCCCTGATCGAGAGCTTGTCGACCATCCCGGGCAGGCTGTAGGCGTCGATCGAGCCCTCCGGGCGCAGCGTCCCGTCGGCTTTCAGGAGACTTTGCCGGGCGTCCTCGAGGGACGACAGTTCCGGCCCGCCGGCCAGATCCGGGATCGCGGCCGCGAGCTGTTCCCGCTTGGCCCACGCCCAGTCGCCGACCTGGGAGAAGACCTCCGCCGCCCGGCATTCGACGTACTTCGCGTCCGGGACGCTCCAGCCGTCGCAGGGAGCGGACGGCCGGTTGGCCGGCGTGCTGTCGTTGACCGCCCAGGTGACGATCGGGCAGTTCGTCAGGTGGCCCCGCGACTCGACCGGGACCTGCCACCGGGCGGGCTCGGGCGCGGCGTCGATCTGGCTCGTCCCGCCTCGCAGGGTCCGGCCGGCGTCCCGGATCCAGCGGCGTTCCAGTGCCTGCCAGTAGTCGTTGAGCGCCGCCGAAAGGGAAGCCGAGTAAACGCTTCCACTCATGTACTGCCCGCTCATCGCTCCATCTCCCGGTTCGCCTCCATCGAGCGCCGACAGTAGCAACGAAGTGACGCATTCAGGCCAACCGTCACTCTCCGGCGTCCGGAACTGGCCAGTGTCCGCTCAGCAGCCGCAGGAGGCGCCGTGCAGGAACCGGGGCGTCAGGGAGACCGACTCCGGCGGCCGGTCCGGGTCGGCCAGCCGGGACAGCAGCAGCTGCACCGCCCGCCTGCCGAGATCCGCGACCGGCTGGGCCAGCGTCGTCACCGCCGGGCTCACCCGCCGGGCCCACTCCATGTCCCCGTAGCCGACCACCGCCAGCTCCGAGCCGATGCGGATCCCGCGCCGGTGGGCCTCGTACTGGACGCCGACCAGCATCGACTCGTCCGCCACCACCAGCGCCGTCGGGGACGGCCAGCCGTCCAGGAGCTTCGCCGTGGCCCGGGCCGCGCCGCCCGACGTCGACAGGCCGCATTCCACCAGCTCGCGGTTGAAGCGCAGCCCCGCCTGCTCCAGCCCCAGCCGGTAGCCGCGGACGCGCTCGCGGCTGATCTCCAGGCCCTCGTCGCCCGAGATGAACCCGATCTTGCGGTGACGGCGCTCGGTCAGGTGCCGGACCAGCGAAGCCACCGCGTGCACGTTCTCCGTGCCGACCTGGTCGACGTCGTTGCGGGCCGCCACCCGGTCGACCAGTACCGTCGGGACGCCCATCCGGACCAGGCCGTTGACCACCGCGTCGGCGCCCGCCGACGGCACCAGCAGCACGCCGTCCACGAGGTCCGCCCGCAGGGCGCGGACCACCGCCGCCTCTTGGCTGACGGTGTCGCCGGTGTCGGCGAGGGTGACGTCGCAGCCCGCCTGGGCCGCGGCCGCCCGGATCGAGCGCAGCAGCTCACCCGAGTACGGGTTCGCGCGCGTACCCATCGCGACGCCGATCCGGTAGGTGACCGGGGGGTCCCACAACCGGAGCTCCGGCGATAGTGCGGTCATAAGCCCTCGCAGACGCTCAGCCGAAACGTAGCCGCTGAGCCTCCACGCCGTGCCGGTAAAACTCCAGAATCACTGAAGTGAGTGAACCGAGGGGCAGCCGCACGACTCGCGATGACGCAGAGTGGGTGCCAGCCGGACCGTCTCGGCCTTGCGCGCGGGGTCGTTGATCCGGGCCAGCAGCAGCCGCACCGCCTGCCTGCCGATCTCCTCGATGGGCTGCGCCATCGTCGTCAGCGGCGGGTCGACCAGGTCCGCCCACTCGACGTCGTCGTAGACCACCACCGGCAGGTCGCGGCCGATGCGCAGGCCGCGCCGCCGTGCTTCGTGCAGGACCCCGACCATCATGCTGTCGTTGCCGACGACCAGCGCCGTCGGCGGCTCGGGCAGCGCCAGCAGCGTGCTCAGCGCCAGCGAGCCACCCTCGTGCGACGAGTTCCCGCAGGCCACGAGCTCGGACGACCACGTCAGCCCGGACCGGCCGAGCCCCAGCCGGTAGCCGAGCACGCGCTCCTCGCTCGTCGACAGCCCGGGCGCGCCGCTGATCATCCCGATCCGCCGGTGCCCGAGCGTCCCGAGGTGCGCGGTCAGCGCCGAGGTCGCCTGGATGTTCTCCGTGCCCACCTGGTCGACGTCGGTCCGGGTGGTCAGCCGGTCGATCAGCACCGTCGGCACGTCGAGCGACACCAGTTCGCCGATCACCGGGCCGTCGCCCGGTGCCGGGGTGATCAGCAGGCCGTCGACGCGCCGGGAGCGCAGCGCCCGCACGGTGTCACGTTCCGTGTCCGCAGTGTCGTGCGTGTCGGCCAGCAGGACGGTGTACCCGTGCGCCGACGCCTCCCGCTCGATCGCCTGCATCAGCGTCGCGAAGTACGGGTTGGCCACCAGCGAGATCGCCATCCCGATCGACCGCGTCCCGCCGGTGACCAGCGAACGCGCGATCGCGTCGCCGGTGTAGCCGGTCGTCTCGATCGCCCGCAGCACCGCCGCCTTGGTGTCCTCGGCGACCGCCCGCGTCCCGTTGACGACGTGCGAGACGGTCGTGATCGAGACGCCGGCGAGCTCGGCGATGTCCCGCTGGGTCGGCCGCGATGATCTCGGCTGGGGCATGCCAATCCTTTCCGGCAAGCGTTTGCGCAAACGCTTGCGTCCACGGTGCAGTCTGTCTACGTTCCCGTCCATCGGCAAGCTCCGACACGAACAAAGGGTGGGAACCCATGAGACAGCGAAGTCTCACCGCAGTCGTGCTGGCCGCCGTCCTCGCCGCGACGACCGGGTGCACGGTCGAACGCCACTGGGGCGGCAACACCAACACCGGCGGGAGCGGCAAGGCCAAGGTCGGCCTCGTCACGAAGACGGACACGAACCCCTACTTCGTCGAACTCCGCAACGCGGCGAGAGCGGCCGCGCAGGCCAACGGCGCCGACTTCAGCGCGCTCGCCGGTCAGTTCGACGGGGACAACGACGGCCAGGTCCGCGCCATCGAGAACCTGCGGCAGCAGGGTGCGAACACCATCCTCATCACGCCCAGCTCCTCGACCGGCGTGCTCAAGGCGATCAAGGACGCCCGGGACGCCGGCATCCTGGTCATCGCCCTCGACACGGCCACCGAACCGGCCGACGCGGTCGACGCCACCTTCGCCACCGACAACTTCGCCGCGGGCGAGCAGCAGGGCGCCTACGTCAAGGCCGCGCTCAAGGGCGTCCCGCCGAAGCTGCTGATGGTCGACGGGACGGCCGGCAGCTCGGTCGACACCCAGCGCCACGGCGGCTTCCTCAAGGGCATCGGGCTGACCGACTCCTCGCCGGAGATCAAGGGCCACACCGCGGCCAACGGCGACCAGAGCCTCGCCCAGCAGGGCATGGAGAACCTGCTCCAGCGCAGCACCGACATCAACGCCGTCTACTCGATGAACGAGCCGATGGGCCGCGGCGCGTACGCGGCGCTCAAGGCGCGTGGCCTCACCGGCCAGATCGTGATGGGCTCGATCGACGGCGGCTGCGAAGGCGTCCAGAACGTCAAGGACGGCCAGTTCGCCGCCACCGTCATGCAGTTCCCGAAGAAGATGGCCGAGCAGGGTGTGCTCGCCGCCGTCGAGTACGCCAAGACCGGCAAGAAGCCGTCCGGCTTCGTGAACACCGGATCCGCCGTGATCACCGACAAGCCGCTGCCCGGCATCGAGAGCCACGACTCCGCCTGGGGCCTGCAGAACTGCTGGGGAGGAAACAAATGACCACGGCAGTCGCCACGAAGGAACGTGAGTCCCTCGGCGAGTTCCTCCTCCGCGCCCCCGCGGTCGGCCCGGCGCTGGCGCTGGTCGTCGCGATCGTGGTGTTCTCGTTGGCCACGGACACGTTCTTCGACCTCGACAACCTGTCCACAGTGGTCCAGCAGTCGCTGGTCGTCGGGACGCTCGCTTTAGGACAGACACTCGTCATCCTCATCGCGGGCATCGACCTGTCCAACGCGTCGTCGATGGTCGTCGCGACGCTGATCATGGCCAAGCTCGCCGCGGCCGGCACGAACGGCTTCGTCGCGCTGCTCGCCGGCGTCGTCCTGACGATCATCGTCGGCATCTTCATCGGCGGGCTGGCCACGCGGATCAAGCTGCCGGCGTTCATCATCACGCTCGGCACGTTCACGATGCTGACCGCGGTGTCGAAGCTGATCGCGGGCGGTCAGGCCGTGCCGGTGACCGACGGGCTGCTGCAGTGGCTCGGCACCAAGCGCTACCTCTTCGGCGGCATCCCGATCACCTACGGCATGACGCTGGCGCTGCTGATGTACCTGGGCGTCTGGTACGCGCTGACGAAAACCGCGTGGGGCAAGCACGTCTACGCGGTCGGCAACGCGCCGGAGTCCGCGCGGCTGTCCGGCATCAAGGTCAACCGCACGGTGCTGTCGGTGTACATCGTGGCCGGCCTTACTTTCGGCATCGCGGCCTGGCAGGCGCTCGGTCGGACGCCGAACGCCGACCCGAACCAGTTCCAGCTCGGCAACCTCGACTCGATCACCGCCGTCGTCCTCGGCGGCACGAGCCTCTTCGGCGGCCGTGGCTCGGTGCTCGGGACGCTGATGGGCGCGCTGGTCGTGGCGGTGCTGCGGTCGGGACTGACGCAGATGAACGTCGACGGCAACTACCAGGACCTCGCCACCGGCGCCCTGCTCATCGCCGCCGTCGTGGTGGACCGGATCGCGAGGAGGCAGCAGCAGTCATGACCGAACCCATCCTCCAGGCTCGCGGACTGGTCAAGCGGTACGGCCGGGTCACCGCCATCGACGGCGCCGACTTCGACCTCCTGCCCGGCGAGGTGCTCGCCGTGGTCGGGGACAACGGTGCCGGGAAGTCGTCGCTCATCAAAGCCTTGTCCGGCGCGGTGATCCCCGACGAGGGCGAGATCAAAGTGGACGGCAGGACCGTCCACTTCAAGTCCCCTTTGGACGCTCGTCACTACGGGATCGAGACGGTGTACCAGGACCTCGCCGTCGCGCCCGCGCTCGACATCGCGTCGAACATGTTCCTCGGGCGCGAGAAACGCCTGAGCGGGCCGCTCGGGTTGTTCCGCAAGCTCGACACCGCGACCATGCGGAAAGAGGCGCAGCGGATCCTCGACGAGCTGGGCATCAACATCAAGTCGATTTCCCAGCCCGTCGAGACGCTGTCCGGTGGTCAGCGCCAGGGTGTCGCCGTGGCCCGCGCGGCCGCGTTCGGCACCAAGGCCGTGATCATGGACGAGCCGACCGCGGCCCTCGGCGTCGCCGAGTCCGGCAAGGTGCTCGACCTGATCGGCCGGATCCGCGACCGCGGCCTGCCGGTGGTGCTGATCAGCCACAACATGCCGCACGTCTTCGACATCGCCGACCGCATCCACGTGCACCGCCTCGGCAAGCGCGTCGCGGTCGTCTCGCCGAAGACGCACTCGATGAACCAGGTCGTCGGCCTGCTCACGGGTGCGTTGCGGCTCAACGAAAACGGCGAAGTCGAAGAGGCAGCCGCGGCAACCCACGTGGCCGGCCTGCAGTGAGGGTGCTGCTGGCGGGACTGTGCACTGTGGACGTCGTCCAGCGGGTCGACGAGCTCCCGGCGCCGGGCGAAAAGGTGCAGTCGCTACGGGTGGACGTCGCGGCCGGGGGGCCCGCGACGAACGCCGCGGTGACGGCCGCCGCGCTCGGCGCCGAGGCGACCCTGCTGACCGTCCTCGGGGCACACCCGCTGGCCGCGCTCGCCCGCGCCGACCTCGAAGCCTGCGGCGTCCGGCTGATCGACCTGGCGCCCGGCCTGCCCGATCCGCCGCCGCTCAGCGCGGTGGCGGTCCGCGACCGCGACGGTGAGCGCACGGTCGTCGCCCGCAACGCCGCGGACCGCCGCTTTCACGTGAAAGCGGCGCTTCCGGAGGCGGACGTGGTGCTCCTCGACGGGCACTACCCGGACCTCGCGCTGGCCGTCGCGCGGGGCACGAAGGCACCGGTCGTCCTCGACGCGGGGAGCTGGAAGCCCGTGCTCGACGAGCTGCTGCCCCTGGTCGACGTCGCCGCCTGCTCCGCGCACTTCACCGCGCCGGAACCGGGGCTGCACGCGCGGGGCGTCCCCACCGTCATCACCACCGCGGGCCCCGGGCCGGTGCGGTGGTCCACTGCGGACGGCGGCTCGGGTGAGGTGCCTGTCGCGGACGTGGAAGCGCGGGACACACTAGGTGCGGGCGACGTCTGGCACGGCGCCTTCGCCGTCGCCGTGGCCCGCGAACCGACGGTGACGGACCGGATCCGCTTCGCCAACGAGGTGGCCGCCGAACGGGTGCGGCAGGTGGGACCGCGGTCGTGGACGACCGCGATCGCAGGAAGGAACAGGACATGACGGCGTTCGACGACTTGCTGGCCAGGGCCGAGGGCCTGACCGTGCGCGGGCAGCGCAACGTGCTGGGCATCATCGGCGCGCCCGCGTCCGGCAAGACCACGCTCGCGTGGGCGCTGGCCAACGCGCTCGGCTCGCGCGCCGCGGTGGTCGGCATGGACGGCTTCCACCTCGCGCAGGTCGAGCTGCGCCGGCTGGAACGCACCGAGCGCAAGGGCGCGCCCGACACGTTCGACGCGGCCGGCTACTACCACATGATCAAGCGGCTGGCCGAAGGCCGCGAGACGGTCTACGCGCCGGAGTTCCGCCGCGAGATCGAGGAGCCGATCGCCGGCGCGGTGGCCGTGCCGCCGGAGGTCCAGCTGGTGATCACCGAGGGCAACTACCTGCTGCTGCCGGACGACCCGTGGAGCGGCATCCGGCCGCTGCTGACCGAGGCGTGGTTCCTCGCGCCCGACGAGCCCGAGCGGATCGAACGGCTGGTGTCGCGCCACCGCCGGTACGGCCGGTCGCTGGTCGAGGCCCGCCGGCGCGCGCTCGGCTCGGACCAGCGCAACGCCGACCTCATCTCGCAGACTCGTGACCGCGCGGACCTGGTGCTGGAGAACCTGCCGCTGGCGAACTTCGCGATTTGACCCTCATCGTCACGGGCGGCAGCCGCGGGATCGGGGCCGCCATCTGCACGCTGGCGGCTTCGCGCGGCTACGACGTCGTCGTGAACTACTCGGGTGATCCGGTCCCTGCCGAAGAGGTCGCTTCGCAGGTGCGCGGGTTCGGCCGGCAGGCGCTGGCGGTGCGCGCGGACGTCTCGGTGGAGGACGACGTCCGCGCGCTGTTCGACGCGGCCGCCGAGCTGGGGCCGGTGACCGCGCTGGTCAACAACGCGGCGATCGTCGGCAACACACCGGGGCGGCTCGACTCCTACGACGTCGAGGTCGTCCGGCGCACGCTCGACGTCAACGTGACCGGGGTGTTCCTGTGCTGCCGGGAGGCGGTCCGCCGCATGTCGACGGGCTACGGCGGCGAGGGCGGCGCGATCGTCAACATCTCCTCGACGGCCGCGCGGACGGGCTCGGCCGGGGAGTGGGTGCACTACGCGGCGTCCAAGGCGGCGGTGGACACCTTGACGTTCGGGCTGGCCCAGGAGGTCGCCGGGGAGGGGATCCGCGTCAACTCGGTCCGGCCGGGCATGATCCACACCGGGCTGCACGCGGCCGCGGGACTGCCGGACCGGATGGCGAAGTACGCGCCGCAGATTCCGCTGGGCCGCGCCGGGCAACCGGCGGAAATCGCGGAAGCAGTCTTGTTCCTGCTGTCGGAGGCGTCGTCGTTCACCACGGGCGCCGTGCTGGAGGTCGGCGGCGGCCGCTGATCCTTGTGAACCGGCATTTCCCGGCTTTCGTGTGGTGAGCGTTCCCGAAACCGCGCGAAAGGTGAACAACAATGCGTACGTTCGAGCTGCCCGCTTCGGTCGGTGCGACGACAGCCGATCGAGTACTGGGCAGGCAACTGGTCCGGACCTGGGAGGACGACGGGATATTCCAGGTCGCCGCCACGGCCGAGCAGGCCCGCATCACCGGCGAAGCGATCGCCGAAAGCCGCCGGTTCTTCGCGAGATCCCTGCCGGAGAAGACCAAGTTCGTCAGCGACCTGACCTACAGCGGGTACATAGCTTCGGGTGAAGAGATGACCGCCGGCGAAGCCGACTTCTCCGAGATCTTCACCGTCTGCCCGGACATCCCGCTCACCGACCCCCGCGTCACGGGCGGCTGGCCGTGCCACGGACCGGTGCCGTGGCCGGACGAGGACTACCGGACCGCGATGACGGCCCACCTGCGCGAGGTCGGGGACATCGGCGAAAAGCTGCTGCAGCTCGTCGCGCTCGGGCTGGGCGTGGAGATCGACCGGCTGACCCGGCTCACCCGCGAAGGCTGGCACCACATGCGCGTGCTGCGGTTCCCCGCCCGGTCCGCGACCACCGAACGCGGGATCGGCGCGCACACCGACTACGGACTGCTCGTGATCGCCGCGCAGGACGACGTCGGCGGCCTCTTCGTCCGGCCGCCGGTTCCCGGCGAACTCCGCAACCGCAACTGGCTGCCGGAGGAGAGCACGGCCGGGATGTACCAGGACGACGAGCCGTGGCACTACGTCGAACCCGAGCCGGGCGTGTTCACCGTTTTTCCCGGCGACATCCTGCAGTTCCTCACCGGCGGCCGGCTCCTGTCGACACCGCACAAGGTCCGCCTCGCCACCCGGGAGCGGTACACGCTGGCGTACTTCCACGAGCCGTCGTTCGGCACCACCGTGCGGCCGCTGGCGGGTGGCGCGGAGGCCATCCACTACGGGACGCACTTCACGAACATGTTCACCCGCTGTTACCCGGACCGGGTGACGACCCGGCGCATCGAGCGCGAAGGACGCCTCGCCGTCCTGGATCGTATCCGTAACCCATCGTTATAGGTGTGTCGCTTTCCGTGGATTTTGTCCGCCTGCTGGGACGCCCGGAGACGGCGAGATCACGATCGGACGCGGACTTGGTCACCTCGGTTTCGGCCGGGGAACGCTGTGCAACTCTGGGGAGCCGCCACGCGAAAGGACGGCTTCGGAAGCCATGGCAAAACTCATGTCCGTGCACCACCTCGCGCTCACCGTGACCGACGTGGACCGCAGCGTGCCGTGGTACGTGCGCGTCCTCGACCTCGAGGAGGTCACCCGGCGCGAAGAGCCGGACACGGGGCTGCGCAAGGTCGTGCTCCGGTCCGCGGGGGACGAGTTCTCCGTGGTGCTGGTCCAGCACGCGGACACCGGCAGACGCGGCTTCGACGAGCGCAGAACCGGGCTCGACCACGTCGCCTTCCGGGTCCAGTCGACCGCCGAGCTGGCCGAGTGGGAGTGCCGCCTCGCCGAGTTCGGGGTGTCCTACCTGCCCGCCGCGCCTTCGCGGACGTTCGAGGGGTCGAAGGTGGTCGTGTTCCGCGACCCGGACGGCATCCAGCTCGAGATCTGGGCCGATCCCGAGTGACTCAGGCGCGGGCGTCGTCGCGCTCGTCGACCGGGTGGCGCATCTCCCGGCGGTAGCGCAGCACGCCGTAGCCCGTCCCCACCACGAAGAACGCGATGCTGATCCACAGCGCCGCCGTCTTCAGCCAGGGCAGGGCGTCCAGCAGCCCCGCGCCGTAGTAGCCGAGCAGCACCAGCGTCGGCACCCAGAGGAGCCCGCCCAGCGCCGTCGCCGCCAGGAAGCGGCGCGGGTCCATCCGGGCCGCGCCCGCGATCAGCGGGGCCAGCGTGCGGATCCACGGGATCCACCGGGCCGCCACGATCGCGAAGAACCCCTTGCGGTCCAGGAACCGCTGCGCGCGTTCCAGGGCCTGCCGGTTCAGCACCTTGCCGTCGCGGCGGGCGATCAGCTTCGTCCCGCTCGTGCGGCCGATGTAGTAGCCGATCTGGTTGCCGAGCACGGCGACGATCAGCGCGGCCCCCGACAGGAACCACGCGTTCGCGTCCGAACCGTGCTGGGCCAGCACCACGCCGGCCCCGAACAGCAGCGAATCACCGGGCAGGAACAGCCCGATGATCAGCGCGCATTCGACCAGCACGAAGCTCAGCACGATCACCCAGACGAGCAGCGGCCCGGCGGTGTCCAGCCAGCTCACGCCGACGCCCGCGGCCTCGATGCTCACGACGTTCACACCGGAAGCCTACGTGGCCGAGGTGAACACCCCACGGCGAACGGTCGAATCGAGCTGTCCGGGATATTCAGGTGCTACGAACGGTGAAGGCCCCCTCACCAGCGGTGAGAGGGCCTTCGTGGCACGAGGCTCAGAACTGCGGCAGCGATTCGCCCTGCACCGCTTCGATGTCCAGCTCGACCTTCACGGTCGTCCCGACCGCCGCGACGCCGGCGCGGACCATCGCGCTGTAGTTGATCGCGAAGTCGTTCCGGTGCAGCGTCGTCTCGGCGTGGAACGCCGCGCGCACGCCGCCCCACGGGTCCGGGCCCCAGCCGCCGTACGTCAGCTCCAGCTCGATCTCGCGGCGCTCGCCGTGCAGCGTGAGCTCGCCCGCCAGCGTCCACGAGTCGACGCCGCGCTGGTGCAGCCCGGTGCTCGTGAACGTGATCACCGGGTGGACGTCGACGTCGAGGAAGTCCGCCGAGCGCAGGTGGTCGTCGCGCATCCGGATGCCGGTGTCGATGGTCGCCGCCTTGATCTCGGCGTGCACCGACGACCGCTCGGCCGGGCGGCCGATCTCGATCCGGCCGGACACGTCCGGGAACCGCGCCTTGATGCTCGCGATGCCCAGGTGCCGGGCGGTCGCGACCACCGACGAGTGCATCGGGTCGATCACCCACGGCCCGGCGGGCGGCAGCTCGATCGCCTCGGCGACCGGGGCCAGCACGACGTCGCCGAGCGAACCGGAGCCGTCCGAAGCGATCTGCACCATCCGGGCGACCGGGGTGTACCCCGCCGCCGTGACGACCGCGGTGTACGTGCCCGCCGGGAGGGCGCCGGTGACGACCTCCCCGCGGACGTCGGCCGCCTGCCGGGCGACCTGCCGCCCGGCCGGGTCGGTCACGGTGAGCACGGCGTGCTCCACCGCCCAGCCCTCGGCCGTGCGGAAGGTCGCGCGCAGGCCGGTCATGACCGGTCGACCAGCTCGTCGAGGGCCTGGTCGTAGCTCAGCCGGACGTCGTGGCCCGCCTCGCCGCCGGTCAGCTCCACCTGGCTGGTCGCCGGCGGGTAGCCGCTCGCGACCACGGTGTACGCGCCCGCGGGCAGGTCGCTGACCAGGTACCGGCCTTCGGCGTCGGTCCGCGCCACGGCCGCCACGTTGCCCTCGGCGTCGAGCACGGTGATCCGCGCGTCCGGGACGACCCGGTCGCCCTCGGTCCGCGCGAAGCCGGTCAGCTGCACCGAGCTGGACAGCTCGACGTCGTGGCGCAGCACGCCGCTGTCGGGCACGGTCAGCGTCACCGCGACCGGCCGGTAGCCCGGGCCGCTGGCGACCAGGGTGTAGGCCCCGGCGCCGACCCCGACGAAGGCGTAGGTGCCGTCCGTGGTCGTGATGAACGCGCCGTTCACCTCGCCGCGGCTGTCGGTCAGCGTGACCGTGACGTTCGCCAGCGGGGAGCCGGTGGCGGCCGCCCGCACGGTGCCGGTCAGCTCGCCGGACCCGGTGAGCGTGACGTCGACCGTCGCCGGCCCGTTGCTGATCACGACGCTGGAGGCCTGGGGCTGGTGGCCGTGGGCCGACACGATGAGGACGTACGCGCCCGGGCCCTGGCTGGGCACCGAGTAGCTGCCGTCCGCGGCGCCGGTGGCCCGCGCGACCTGGCGGCCGCGCTGGTCGATCAGGGTCAGTGCGGCACCCGGGACGTGGCTGCCGTCCTGCCGCCGCACGTGCCCGATCACCGGCACGCCACCCGCGCCGACCGAGGTGCCGACCTCGGCGTCGGAGACGGAGTTCGTGATCGGCATCGGCAACGCACCCGAAACGGCCTGGTAGTCACCGTGGCCGTTGGTGCTCAGCGCGTGCTTCCCGCCGCCGACCAGGGCCGGCTCGCGGTCGGCCGGCTTGACCGGCTCGACGATCTCGGTCGGCGCGTCCGCGAGGCTGTCCTCCTCGAGCAGCGCCTCGCCGCCCTCCATGGCCGCCGCGGCCGGGGCCGCGTTGGTCAGCGGGATCTCCTTCATGAACAGCAGCACCACGGTGGCCAGCAGCGCCACGCCGCCCGCGATGTAGAACACCGTCGTGATCGACTCGGTGAAGCCGATCAGCACCGGGGTCCGGATCGCCTCGGGCAGGTTCTGGATGCCGCTGGTGTTCTCCGACAGGTTGCCGATGCCCGCCCCGGCGCCGGCCGGGAGCCGGCCGCCGAACGCCTTGGTGATGTTCGGCAGCAGGGTGTTGAACAGGACCGTCAGGAAGATCGCGACACCGGCGGTACCACCGATCTGGCGGAAGAACGTCGCCGACGCGGTCGAGACGCCCATGTCGCTGCGCGGGCCCGCGTTCTGCACCGCGATGATCAGCGTCTGCATGCACTGGCCGAGGCCGAGGCCGATGATGGCGGCCGCGACCAGCGGGTGCCACAGCGGCGAGTCGTACTTGACCTGCGCGAAGAAGAACGCGCCACCGGCGATCAGGATGGTGCCGATGATCGGGAAGATCTTGTAGCGCCCGGTCTTCCCGGTGAGCCGGCCGGACACGATCGAGCTGGTCATGATGCCCGCCATCAGCGGCAGCATCAGCAGCCCGGACTCGGTCGGCGTGTAGCCCTGCACGACCTGCATGAACTGCGGGATCATCGTGATCGCGCCGAACATCGCGACACCGACGATGATGCCGCCGATGATCGCCACGGTGAACGTCGAGTTCTTGAACAGCCGCAGCGGGATCAGCGCGGCGTCCTTCATCAGCTTCTCGACCACGATGAACGCGATCACGCCGACGCCGCCGATGACGTAGCACCAGATGGCCTTCTGGTCGCCCCAGCCCCACTTCTGGCCCTGCTCGGCGACGACCAGGAACGGCACGACCGCGACGACCAGCGTCAGCGCGCCCCACCAGTCGATCCGGTGCTTGTGCGGGGTGTGCGGGACGTTCAGGACCCTCGCCACGACGAACAGCGCGACGACGCCGATCGGGACGTTGATCAGGAAGACCCAGCGCCAGCCGGAGATGCCGGCGAGGGTGTCGAAGCCGGCGAAGAGCCCGCCCAGTACCGGGCCGAGCACGGTGGAGAGGCCGAAGACGGCCAGGATGTAGCCCTGGTACTTCGCCCGCTCACGCGGCGGCACGATGTCGCCGAGGATGGTCATGGCCAGCGACATCAGGCCGCCGGCGCCGAGGCCCTGCACCGCGCGGAACGCGGCGAGCTCGTACATCGACTGCGAGAACGTCGAGGCCAGCGAACCGGCGACGAAGATCGTGATCGCGGCCAGGTAGAACGGCTTGCGGCCATAGATGTCGGACAGCTTGCCGTAGATCGGCGTGACGATCGTCGAGGTGATCAGGTACGCCGTGGTCGCCCACGCCTGCAGGTCGAACCCGTGCAGGTCGTTGGCGATCTTGACGATCGACGTGCCGACGATCGTCTGGTCGAGCGCGGCGAGGAACATGCCGCACATCAGGCCGCTCAGGATCGTGACGATCTGGCGGTGGCTCAGCCGTGGTGGTTCCTTCGCCACGGGTTGTTGTTCGACGGTGGTGGTGCTCATGCGTTGGCCCCCTTGGCCGGTGCAGCGGCGGACGCACTCGCGTCGGCCAGCTGTGGAGAGTGGTTCTCGATACCTGTGTTGAGCCGGCCGAACAGCGTGTTCAGGGTCTGGATCTCCCCTTCGGTCCAGTCCCCGAGCACTTCGGCCAGCCACTGGTTGCGCTGCTTGCGGTTCTCTTCGAACACCCGCATGCCCTCGGAGGTCGGGGCGAGCAGGCAGGCCCGGCCGTCCTCGGGATCGGCCTGGCGCTCGACCAGGCCGTGCTGGACGAGCGAGCTCGACTGCCTGCTGATCGTCGAGATCTCGGAGTGGAGCGACTCGGCGAGCCGGCTGGTGCGCTGCGGGCCCTCGTGGATGAGGGTGAAGAGGATCGCGTAGGCCGCCCGCTCGATGCCGTCGGGACCCTGCTTCGACACCTGGGACTTCGCCTTGTTGATCAGGCGGACCAAGCGCACGAGCTCGTGCCCGAGCTGGTCGGCGAGGTCCAGTTCGGCGGTGGGCCGGGTGGCGGAGCTGTTCGGTGCCATGGGTGGAGTCCTTCACGGCGTTGGTTGGCGGCTGCAACTAGTTGCCTCAGGCAAGGATGTGCCTTCACCACCGGTTATGCAAGCGGGAGCCGGGTCGATGTGTCGGAACCCACTTTAGTTGTCACACGCAAGCAGTTTCCCGGCGGCTCCCGGAACAAACGCGGCGGCACCCGGTTGGTACAGCTATGACGGACGACACAGCGCTGAAGGACTTCCTCGCCGCGCACCGCCACGGCGTGCTGGCCACCATCCGCCGCGACGGGCGGCCCCAGCTGTCCACGATCACGCACCTATACGACGTCGAGACGAACACGATCACCGCGTCGATCACCGAGACCCGGGCGAAGACGAAGAACATGCGCCGCGACCCGCGGGTGACCTACCACGTGGGCAGCGAGGACGGCTGGAGCTACGTCGTCGCGGAGGGGCAGGCCTCGCTGACGGCGCCGGCGGCGTCGCCGGACGACGAGACGGTCGAAGCGCTCGTCGACTACTACCGCCGCGCGGCCGGCGAGCACCCCGACTGGGACGAGTACCGCGCCGCGATGGTCAGCGACCAGCGGGTCCTGCTCCGGGTGCACGTGGAGAAGCTGCTGGGACTGGTCCGGTAGGGGCGGTTTTGAAATAGAAGTTCCGCAGTGCGGACTACCCGGGCTTACCATGAGGCCATGGGCAACGAAGCTTTGGTCACCCGGCTGCGCGACCTGCTCGGCAAGGGCGCGGTGCTCACCGACACCGACGTCACCGCGTCCTACGCGCGCGACATGATGCCGCTGGCACCCTCGGGACAGCCGCTGGCGGTGGTGCTGCCCGCGAACGTCGAGGAGGTGCAGGCGGTCGTCAAGGCGTGCGCCGAAGCGGGGGTGCCGATCGTGCCGCGCGGGGCGGGCAGCGGCCTGTCCGGCGCGGCGAACGCCGTCGACGGCTGCGTGACGCTGTCACTGACCAAGCTGAACGAGATCGTCGAGATCGACCCGGGCAACCGGCTGGCGGTCGTCCAGCCGGGCGTGGTGAACCTGGATTTCCGCAACGCGGTCGAGAAGCACGGGCTGTTCTACCCGCCGGACCCGTCGAGCTACGACTGGTGCACGATCGGCGGCAACCTGTCGACCAACGCCGGCGGCCTGTGCTGCGTGAAGTACGGCGTCACGACGGACTCGGTGCTGGGCTTGGAGGTCGTCCTGGCGGACGGGTCGCTGCTGAAGACCGGGCGCCGGACGGTGAAGGGCGTGGCGGGCTACGACCTGGCCCGGCTGTTCGTGGGCAGCGAGGGCACGCTGGGCGTGATCACGCAGGCGACGGTCCAGCTCAAGCCGCTGCCCCAGGCCCCGGCGACGCTGGTGGCGGGCTTCTCGACGACCGAAGCCGCGGGCGAGGCCGTGGCGCGGGTCGTGCGGGAGGGGCTCGTGCCGTCGCTGCTGGAGATCATGGACGCGTCGTCGATCAAGGCGTCCGAGACGTACTTGAAGACGGACCTCGGCGCGGGATCGGAGTGCCAGGCGCTGCTGCTGGGCCAGTCCGACGCGGGTGGCGAGGTCGCGCGCCGCGAGCTGGCGGCGCTGGAGCAGATCTGCGTGGACTGCGGCGCGGACCTGGCGTACACGACCGAGGACCTCGAAGAGGGGCGGATGCTGCTGCAGGCCCGCCGGGTGGTGCTGACGGCGCTGGAGACGTACGGGGTTTGGCTGACCGACGACGTGTGCGTGCCGCGGACGCGGATCGCGGAGCTGATCCGCGGCTGCGAGAAGATCAGTTCCGAGGTGGGGCTGCGGATCGCGGTGGTCGGCCACGCGGGCGACGGCAACATGCACCCGACGATCGTCTACCAGCCGGACGACCCGGACGAGTTCGCCCGCGCGCGGCGCGCGTTCGACGAGATCCTCGAGGTGGGGCTGTCGCTGGGCGGGACGGTGACCGGGGAGCACGGGGTCGGCAAGATCAAGCGGGAGTGGCTGGAGCGGGAGATCGGCCCGGTGGGGATGCGGGTGCACCGCCAGATCAAGGCGGCGCTGGACCCGGGGAACCTGTTCAACCCGGGGTCGATGTTCTCGATGACCTGAGCTGACCGCGGGGGTCCCCGCCCGGGGGCCCCGAACTGCGCTGCCGGTCCAGACCGAGCGGTCCTCGTCGGCCGGCGCAGCTCGCGCAGGGTTCCCGCCCGCGGGCTCCGAAAGGGAGCGATCTTTCCGTCGGGTGAGGGGCCTCACTCGAGCGCCGCCGAGAGGCTTGGTGCTTCTCGCCCGGCCGGGCCGCCGGCGCCGGCTTGGTCGTTGGCTCGGCCGAGCGACCGCGTCGGTATGGGATGAGCTGCCCGGGTCCTGCCCGAGCGACCCTCATCGGTCTGAGCTGACCGCAGGGGTCCCCGCCCAGGGGACCCCTGTTTTCACGTTACCGCGGGGGTCTGACAAAAAGGGCCCCACCGCCGACCGGTGGGGCCCTCCGAAACCGCGCGACCTCAGTCCTTGATCCGCGGAATCCGCTGCGTGACCTCGGCGTCGGCCTCCGCCGGAACCGCCGTCTTCTTCTCGCGCCGTGCCTTCAGGTACTCCAGCGCGATCGGCACCACCGAAACCAGCACGATCAGCACGAAGATCGCGTCGACGTTGTTCGCGATGAACGACACCCCGCCCAGCAGCGACCCCAGCACCGTGATGCCCGCCGCCCACAGGATGCCGCCGATCACCGTGTACGTGAAGTAGCGCTTCGGGTCCATGCGGCCGATGCCCGCGATCCACGTGATGAACGTCCGGACGAACGGCACGAACCGGGCCAGCACCACCGCCTTCGGCCCGTGCTTCTCCAGGAACTCGTGCGTCTTGTCGACGTACTCCTTCTTGAAGAACTTCGAATCCGGCCGGTTGAACAGCTTCGGCCCGACGAAGTAGCCGATGTAGTAGCCGACCACGTTGCCGAGCAGCGCCGCGACCGTCACCAGCACGCAGACCAGCCACAACGGCGCGTCGAGCGTCCCGTTCGCGATGAACAGGCCCGCCGTGAACAGCAGGGAGTCACCGGGCAGCACCGGGAAGACGCTGCTCTCGATGAAGATGATCAGGCACAGCACCGCGATGACCGGCGTCGTCAGGCCGCTCAGCAGGTGCTGCGGGTCCAGCCATGACGGCAGCAGCGACATCGTGTTGACCGTGCTCTGGGCGAGAATCACCCCAAAAACGGTACAGGGTCACCCTGAGTCGTTACTGAGACCCGGTCAGACCAGCGTCAGCAGGCCCACCACGGATCCCGCGGCGAGGCCCAGCAGCACCGCCAGCAGCAGGATCCAGTACGCGGGCAGCTGCGCCGACTGCCGTGGCGGCGGCGGAGGCGGCGGGGCGTAGGCCGTCGGGGCCTCGGCGATCGGGTCCAGCGCCGCCCGCTCGCGCTCCAGCGAGTCCGCGCCGGCGCCCGAAAGGAGCCCGTACGCGGACGGCAGCTCGTTGGTCGGGACGGCCTCCGTCTCGCTGTCCCGCGGCGACGCCGAAGGGGCGAAGACGGCTTGCGCGCGAAGGGCGTCCGCCAGCAACTGCTCGGGGTCCTTCGGCTCGCTCATCTCCGCCCAATTCGCTCGTCCGTATCAGGTACTCAAGGTAGCCGTACCCACCTCGGCGACCCACTCACCCCGGCGCAGCACCTTCGCGGGCCGCAGGTCCTGGTCCAGGACGACGATGTCGGCCACGTACCCGGGGCACAGCATCCCGGTGCGGTCGGCGATGCCGAGCAGCTCGGCGGGCCGTTGCGACGTCGCGTGCACCGCGTCGAGGATGCCGAGTTTCGCACCCCGGACCAGATTGCGGAAGGCGGTGTCCATCGTCAGGGTGCTGCCGGCCAGCGAGCCGTTGTCCGCCAGCGTGGCGACGCCGTCGTGGACGTCGACCTCCAGCCGGCCCAGCGTGTAGCGGCCGTCGGCGGCGTCGGTGGCCGACATCGCGTCCGTGATCAGCACCGTGCGGTTGCGGCCCGCGTGCTTCGCGGCCAGCCGCACCACCGTCGGGTGCAGGTGGACCAGGTCGCAGATGAGCTCGATCGTGATGCGCTCGTCATCGAGCAGTGCCCCGACCGGGCCCGGTTCGCGGTGGTGCAGCGGCCGCATGCCGTTGAACAGGTGGGTCGCGACCGTCGCGCCCGCGTCGATGGCGGGCAGCAGCTGCTCCTCGACGCCGTCGGTGTGCCCGATGGCGGCGATGACGCCCGACTCGGCCAGCTGCCGGACGGCCTTGATGCCGCCGTGCAGCTCCGGGGCGATGGTGACCATCCGGATCGCGCCCTGGCCGGCGCGCAGGAGCTTGTCGACCGTGCCGGTGTCCGGCTCCAGGAGCGTCTCCGGGTCGTGCGCCCCGCAGCGGGCCTTCGAGATGAACGGCCCCTCCAGGTGGATGCCCGCGACCTCGCCGTCCTGGACGAGCTCACGCAGCGCCGCGACCTGGTCACGCAGGATGTCCACCGGGTCGGACACCAGGCTGGCGAGCATGGTCGTGGTGCCGTGACGGCGGTGCGCTCGCACCGCCGTCAGGAGCTCCTCGGGATCGAGGGAGGTGAACGAAGCACCTCCCCCGCCGTGGCAGTGGGTGTCGATGAACCCGGGCACGACCAGTGCCCCACCGACGTCGACGTGCTCGCCCGACGGCGGGGTCCCGGAACCCACGCCGGCGATCCGCCCGTCGGAGACGGCTACCCAGCCGTCGTCGAGTACACGGTCCGGGGCAGCGACCCGGCCGCCCATGATCACGAAATCTCCGGCGCCTCTCACGCACCCCAGCATATATTGGTCTGGACCAAGCATGGTGATACGACTCAGTGATCGGAATGGTCCACCCGGGTCACTGTGGGGCCTGCATGGCCTTCTGGAGTGCCTCGAGCGCCCGGCTGGCGGTCGACTTAACGGTACCCTTGGAAATGCCTGCGGCCTCAGAGATTTCGGCCTCGCTCAGCCCACCGTAGTAACGCAGCACCAGCACTTCGCGCTGGCGGGGCGGCAGCTTGGACAACGCGGACACGACGGCCTGGTGCTCGCTGGACAGCATCGCGAGGCTCTCCGCGGAGCGTGCGTTCACCGCGTGCGGTGGCACGTACTCGCGGGCGGTCTTGCGGCGGCGCAGCACGCTGCGCGACCCGTTGACCACGGCCGTGCGCAGGTAGCCGACCGCGGCCGCGGCGTCGCGCAGGCGCCCCCAGTTGCGATGTAGGCCGGTGAAGGCCTCCTGGACGACGTCTTCCGCCGTCGCGGGCTCGTCCACCAGCAGAATCGCCAGCCGGACCAGCCGCATGCGGTGCTGGCGGTAGAGGTCTTCGAGGGTCAGCGGCGCGGCCGTCTGCGCCGGGGCCGGACCGTCCATGACCCGCAGGTGGCCGAGGGTCGCCTCGACACTGCGTTCCGCATTGCCCTCGAGCATGAACCCCTGCCTGTCCTCGACCCCGGTTTGCACGGTGTGTCGCGTCAGCAGGTTCACGGTATTCACAGCGCTCACACAGGTACTGACGCACGCCCAGCCTATCGGGTTGGCCTGCCGTCGCCACAGGTCGGCCGCCTCGACCCGGGTAGCGTCGGCCCCGTACCGCCCGCCCGACCCCGGAGAGCCCCCATGGCCTGGTTCCTCGTCGAAATCACCTACGTCCAGGAGAAGATGCCGGACGTCCGCCCCCGGCACCGCGAGTTCCTGAGCAAGCTGGCCGAGCAGGGCCGCGTCGCGGTCGCCGGCCCGCTGGGCGACGGCACCGGCGGCCTCACGCTCTACCAGGCCGACGACGAGGCGCACCTCAAGGAGACGATCGACCAGGACCCGTACTTCCTGGAGGGCGTCGTCGCCGAGCGCAGCGTCCGCGAGTTCAAGCCGGTGATCGGCGCCTGGCTGCCCGCGGAGTCATAGGTCGAGCGTGGTGGTGCCGCGGTCGACGCAGATCCGCATCGACCCGCCGCCGGCCGCCGGCACCGCGCACGTCCCGCAGAAGCCCTGCCGGCACGAGTAGGGCGTGGCCGGGCGCGCTTCGAGGAGGACGTCGAGGGCGGATCGGTCGCCCGGGACGTCCAGCACCTGCCCTGACCTGCGCAAAGTCAGCCGGAACGGCGCGCCGTCGACGATCGGCGGCGGCGCGAACCGTTCGAAGTGGACGGCTTTCGCGCCGGTCAGCGCCAGGTCGACGCGGACCCCGGTGATCATCGGCACCGGGCCGCAGCAGTACACCGCTGCCCCTTCGGGCAGATCTTCCAGCAGTTCCGCGCCCGAGGCCGGGATGCCGTACTCGGTGTCCGGGCGGATCCGCACGCGTTCGTCGTCCGGCAGCTCGTCCAGGAACGGCATCGACTCCCGGCTGCGGCCGGTGTAGACCAGCCGCCAGTCGGCGCCTGCTTCGGCACAGCGGCGGACCATCGGCAGGATCGGCGTGATCCCGATGCCGCCGGCGATGAACCGGAACGGTCCGTCGCCGACGAGGGGGAACGCGGTCCGCGGGCCCCGGACGGTCACCCGCGTGCCCGGCGTGAGCGCGTGGACTTCGGCCGACGCGACGCCGATCTTCCGCACGGCGATGCGGTAATGATCCGTTTCGGACGGATCGCCGCAGAGGGAGTACTGCCGCACCCGGCCGGAGGGCAGCACGAGGTCGACGTGCGCCCCGGCGCGCCAGGAGGGCAGTGGCGCGCCGTTCGCCAGCCGCAGGCTGACGACCCCCTCGGCTTCGGGACGGACGTCTTCGACGACCAGCGGCAGGTTCCGGTCGACCGCGCGCACCGGCGGCCGCCGCCGTCCGCTGAATTGCGACATCCGGCGGTAAACGCCCACGACACCGACCAAAGTGGACATCAGGCGGTCGGTGCGGCCACTGCCGTCCAGCCGGGTGGGCCGGCCGAGCGTCACTCCGCCGCCCGGGCGGCCGGGGAACTCGCCAGGTAGGCCACCGCCTGCTCGGTGCTCCCGGTCTCCGCCGGGTGGTACGACTTCCGGAAGTACGGCCGGATTTCCCGCAGCAGCTGACGCCCGCTCGGCAGCAACCCGCGCCTCGCCGCTCGGCGATAGCCCCGCAGCGAAGCGCGGCCCGGGTGCGTCGGATCGTTATGCATCAGATATCGCGTGCCGCGCGCGAAGACCCACGCCAGCACCGGCGTCACCGCCGCCATGCTGCGCACGCGGCGCGTGTACCGGCCGTCCAGGTGCATGAACAGGTCGAACGCGACCGACCGGTGCTCGACCTCCTCGGCGCCGTGCCAGCGCAGCAGGTCGAGCATCACCGGGTCGGCGCCGGCCTCCTCCAGGGGCGCGTCGAGCACCCACTGGCCGAGGAACGCCGTGTAGTGCTCGATCGCGGCGACGATTCCCAGCCGTTCGACCAGCCACTCCTCGGCGGCGCGGCCGGTGAGGCCGCGGTCGCCGAGCAGCTTCCGGAACAGCCACTCCATCTGCGCGACGAACGGCCGCACCGGCACGCCCGCGGCTTCGAGGTGCGCCGCCGCGCCGTCGTGGGCCTCGGCGTGCACCGCCTCCTGGCCGATGAACCCGAGGACGTCGGCCTTGAGCCGCTCGTCCCGGATCAGCGGCACCGCCTGCTTGAACACCTCGACGAACCAGCGCTCGCCTTCCGGCAGCGCCAGGTGCAGCACGTTGATGGTGTGCGTGGCCTGCGGCTCGCCGGGGAGCCAGTGCATCGGCAGCGCCGCCCAGTCGAACTTCACGTCCCGGGCGTGCAGCACGAGCTGCTCGTCCGTCACGATGCTCGCCCGGACAGTTCGTAGTCCGCGGGGTCGACCTTGCGCGTCTCCAGCCAGTAGCGCCATGTGAAGCCCGGCCAGATCGTCCGGTTGACGCCCTTGGCGTCGAGGTACCAGCTCTTGCAGCCGCCCTGCGTCCAGACGCCCTTGACCAGCTTGTCCTGGATCTCCTGCTGGAACTTCTCCTGCACGCCCGGCCGGACGTCGAGCGCGGCGGCGTCGCGGGAGTCGGCGAGCTTGATGGCGTCCACGACGTACCGCGACTGCGACTCGATCATGAACACCACGGAGTTGTGGCCCAGCGCGGTGTTCGGCCCGAGCAGGAAGAACAGGTTCGGGAAGCCGGAGACGGAGATCCCCTTGTGCGTCCGCATCCCTTCGGTGGCCCACTCCTTGGCGAGGTCGCGCCCGTCGACACCGGTGATGTCGAGGTACTCCAGCGCGTCGGTGACCTTGAAGCCGGTGCCGTAGATGATCGCGTCGACCTCGTGCTCCACGCCCGCGGAGTCGACGATCGAATGCGCCTTGACCTCCTTGATCCCGGCCGTGTTCACGTCGACGTTCGGCCGGTTCAGCGCCGGGTAGTAGTCGTTGGAGATCAGGACGCGCTTGCAGCCCATCGTGTAGTCCGGCGTGACCTTCTTGCGCAGCGCGCGGTCCTGGATGCCCTTGGCGATGTTGCGCTTCGCGATCAGCTCGCCGGCCTTCATGATCGCCGGGTGGCCGTTGAAGCCGATGGCGCGGGCTTCGAGCAGCCAGTACAGCGCGTTGCGGTAGAGGCGCTGGGTGCCGGGGACGCGCTTGAAGAGCGTCTGCGCCCACGACGGCATCGCGTGGTCGGGCTTGGGCATGATCCACGGTGGCGTGCGCTGGAAGAGCGTCAGCTCGGCGACTTCGGGGGCGATCTTCGGGACGAACTGGACGGCGCTGGCCCCGGTGCCGACGACGGCGACCTTCTTGCCGCGTAGGTCGTACTCGTGGTTCCACTGCGCCGAATGCCAGGTCTGGCCCTTGAACTTCGCGATCCCGGGCAGCTCGGGGACCTGGGGGATGTGCAGGCCGCCGACGCCGGAGACGAGGAACTGCGAGACGAACTCGCGGCCGTCCTTCGTGGTCGCCGTCCAGCGGCGCTCGCGCTCGTCCCAGTGGGCGCCGGTGAGCTCGACGCCGAACCGGATCTTCTCGCGCAGCCGGTACTTGTCCGCGACACCCTTGAGGTAGTCGAAGATCTCCGGCTGCGGCGAGAACGACCGCGACCAGCTGGGGTTCTGCTCGTACGAGAACGAGTACATGTGCGACTGCACGTCGCACGCGCACCCGGGGTAGGAGTTGTCGCGCCAGGTCCCGCCCACCTCGTCGGCCTTCTCCAGGATCACGTAGTCCCGGATGCCGGCCTTTTCGAGCTGGATCGCCTGGCCGAGCCCGGAAAACCCGGTGCCCACGATCACGACCTTGAACCGCTCGGTCATCTGTCGGCCTCCGCTGCTTCGAGGATGCTGCCCAGATGACGTTACCTCAGGTAACAGTTACTTGGAAGTACTCCCTACTGGTTAGTACGTCCCGCCGAGCTTCGTGTGGTCCCAGCTGACGACCTTGGTCGGGCGGAAGACCAGCCCGACGCGTTTCGGGGCCTGACCTGCGATGAAGCCCTTGAGCTCGTCCGGTACGGGGTCGCCGGGCTTGGCGCCGGCGTACCGCTGCATGAGCGTGATGCCCATCCGGGTGACTTCTTCGGTGTCCTCGATGATCTCGACATCGGCCTCGAGCGAGACGCCTCGGAGCTTCTCGTAGCTGTCGCCGTCCTCGATGAGCACGGTCGCCTCCGGCAGGCGCCGGAGGTTCTTCGCCTTCTGCGAGGTGCCGTACGTCCAGGTCGCGACGCCGTCCTCGTGCGGGTAGTACCAGAGCGGCGCGAGGTGCGGGCGGCCGTTCGGGCCGATGCTGGCGACGTTGATGACCTTCTGCTCGGCGAAGTACGCGCGCACTTCGTCCTCGGTCATCCGGATCTGGTCACGACGGGACATCTTCACCCCTTGGTGGCGGCCCGGCCGCCGTGGCCGGTGACCGCCGACTCGAACGCGCCGCGGGCCTCGATGTCGGCGAGCGCGGCCTTGTCCGCCGAAGGTACCCGGCTGCGGGAGCCGATTTCGATGATCGGCGGGAGGAACGCGCGCAGCAGCTTGAGCCCGCCGACCCAGCGCGGCACGTGGATGGTCCGGGCGCGCTTGAGGATGCCGGCTTCGAGGTCGTCGAGGGCGACGTCGAGGGGGTAGGTCTTGCCGATCAGGCCGGGCATCGACGCGCGGAGCTTGCCGAACACGGGGTGCGCGTCGGCGCTTTCGACCAGGTCGGTGCGGATCCACGTCGGGTGCGCGACGCCCACCTTGACGCCCAGGTGGGCGACCTCGGCGCGGAGGCTGTTGGAGAAGGCTTCGACGCCCGCCTTCGCGGCGGCGTAGTTCGCCATGCCGGGCGCGTGCGTGATCGCGGCGAGGCTGGAGATCGCCAGCAGGTAGCCCTTGCGCTCGATGACGTGCGGGAGCGTGACGCGGAACGTGCGCCAGACGCCGAGCAGGTCGACCTCGATGACCTTCTCGAACGCGGCCCGGTCGACCGAGCGGACGAAGCCCGCGGTCGCGATGCCGGCGTTGGCGATGACGATGTCGATGCCGCCGAAGTGCGCGACGACGCCCTTCGTCGCGCTTTCGAGGGCGTCCCAGCTGGTGACGTCGGCTTCCCAGGCGTGCGCGTTCGGTCCGATGCGGTCGGCGACCTTCTGCTGCTCGTCGGCTTCGAGCCCGACGAGGGCCACCTTCGCGCCGCGCGCGGCCAGCCGTTCGGCCAGACCGGCGCCGATGCCGCGGGCGGCGCCGGTGATCAGCACGACCTTGCCGTCGACCTTCTTGGTGCCGCTCAGCAGCGAAAACGGGTTGGCCACGGTGCCCTCCTAGACGTCACTTGAGGGCACCGTACCTCAACTTACCCGCAGTAAGCTACCCAACAGTAGGGTCAGGCTTCGCTCAGTTCGGCGACTTCGGCGTCGCTCAGCTCGAGGCGCACCGACGCGATCAGGTCGGTGAGCTGCTCGGTCGTCCGGGCGCTGGCGATCGGCGCGGCGACCGTCGGCTGCTGCCGCAGCCAGGCGAGCGACACCGCGGCGACCGACGTGCCGTGCGCTTCGGCGACTTCGTCGAGCTTCGCGAGCACGCGCTCGCCGCGTTCGTCCAAATAGGACTCCGCGCGGGCGGCGCGCGGGCTGTCGACGTGGTGGTCCTTCGTGCGGTACTTGCCGGTCAGGAAGCCCTTCGCGAGCGAGAAGAACGGCAGGGTGGCCAGGCCTTCGCGCTCGACGAGCGGGGCGAGGTCGCGCTCGTAGTCACGCTCGAGGAGGTTGTAGTGCGGCTGCAGCACCGCGTACCTGGCCAGGCCGTTCTTGTCCGAAATGGACAGTGCGTCGGCGAGCCGGTCGGCGCTGTAGTTGGACGCGCCGAGGTGGCGGACCTTGCCCGCGCGGACCAGCGCGTCGAACGCCGTCAGCGTCTCCTCTAGTGGGGTGTCCGGGTCGTCCCGGTGCGCGTAGTAGAGGTCGATGTGGTCGGTCCTGAGGCGGCGCAGCGAATCATCGGCCGCCGCCTGGATGTTCTTCGCCGACAGGCCCGGCCGGCCCTCCCACATGCCGACCTTGGTCGCGACGACGACGTCGTCCCGGTTGCCGCGCGCGGCCAGCCAGTTGCCGAGGATCTCCTCGGAGCCGCCCCCGCCGCCGTAGAGGTCGGCGGTGTCCACGAAGTTGCCGCCGGCCGCGGCGTAGGCGTCGAGCACGGCGAAGGACTGGGCCTCGTCCGCCGTCCAGCCGAAGACGTTGCCGCCGAGGTTGAGCCCGTAGACGTCGAGGTCGGTGTTTCCCAGCTTGGTCATGTCTTCGACAGTAATTCGCCGGACCCGGGAGGAAAATCGCCGTCCCCCGCGTTGGAGTGTTCCATGGCAATCGAACTGGGCAAGCTCGGGATCTGGCGGTACCACGCGAACGTCGACGCGAAGTTCGCGGCGGAAGCGGAGAAGCTCGGCTACGGGGCGATCTGGTTGGGCGGCTCGCCCAGCGGCGCCGACCTCGCGTCGGTGGACGGCATCCTGGAGGCGACGGACTCCCTGGTCATCGCGACCGGCATCGTGAACATCTGGCAGGACGAGCCGGCGGACATCGCGCGCGTCTACGAGCGCATCGCGGGCAAGTACCCGGACCGGTTCCTGCTGGGCATCGGGGCGGGCCACCGCGAAGCGACGAAGGAGTACAAGAAGCCGTACGCGGCCCTGGTCGACTACTTGGACGGCCTCGACGCGGCGGGCGTCCCGGTCGCCGGCCGCGCCCTGGCGGCGCTGGGCCCGAAGGTGGTGGAGCTGTCGGGTTCGCGCACGGCGGGGGCGCACCCGTACTTGACGACGCCGGAGCACACCCGGTCGACGCGCGAAATCCTGGGCTCCGGCCCGCTGCTGGCGCCGGAGCACAAGGTCGTCTTGTCGACCGACGCGGCCGAGGCGCGGGCGATCGGCCGCAACACCGTCAAGTACTACCTGGGGCTGTCGAACTACGTCGCCAACCTGCGGAAACTCGGCTTCACGGACGACGATCTCTCAGGTGAAGGCAGTGACCGCCTGGTGGACGCGCTGGCCCTGCACGGCGACGCCGCGACGATCGCGCGGGGGTTGTCGGCGCACCTGGAGGCGGGGGCGGACCAGGTGGTGGTCCAGGTGCTGAACGAGGACCCGTGGCCGGGCTACCGCGCCCTGGCCGCCGAGCTGCTGTGATCTCCGTCCGGCCGCCGGTTCGCCCGGCGGCCGGACGCACCCCCTTCTGAACCGATCCCACGTGCGGAAAAGTTTCTCGCCGGGGACCGGTGTGCGGCGGCGGTCCACCTCGTACGATGCGGTCGGGACCACCCTGTGCCAAGGAGGAGTAACGATGCCCATCGCCACCCCCGAGGTCTACGCGGAGATGCTCGACCGGGCCAAGGCGAACGAGTTCGCCTACCCGGCCATCAACGTGACCTCGTCCGAGACCGTGAACGCCGCCATCCGCGGCTTCGCCGAGGCGGAGAGCGACGGCATCATCCAGTTCTCCACCGGCGGTGCGGAGTTCGCATCCGGCCAGAAGGTCAAGGACATGGTGACCGGCGCGACCGCGCTGGCGGAGTTCGCCCAGGTCGTCGCGGCGAAGTACGACGTCAACGTCGCGCTGCACACCGACCACTGCCCGAAGGACAAGCTGGACGGCTTCGTCCGCCCGCTGATCGAGATCTCGGCCGAGCGCGTCAAGAACGGCCAGAACCCGCTGTTCCAGTCCCACATGTGGGACGGCTCGGCGATCGACCTCGACGAGAACCTCGAGATCGCCCAGGAGCTGCTGGCCAAGACGGCGGCGGCGAAGATCATCCTCGAGGTCGAGATCGGCGTCGTCGGCGGCGAGGAGGACGGCGTCGAGGCGGAGATCAACGAGAAGCTGTACACCGCCGAGGGCGACTTCCTGAAGACGATCGACGCGCTCGGCGCCGGCGAAAAGGGCCGTTACCTGCTGGCGGCGACGTTCGGCAACGTCCACGGCGTGTACAAGCCGGGCAACGTGAAGCTGCGCCCGGACGTGCTGAAGGGCGGCCAGGAGGCGGCGGCCAAGAAGCTCGGCCTGGACAGCGGTTCCAAGCCGTTCGAGCTGGTCTTCCACGGCGGCTCGGGCTCGCTCCCGGAGGAGATCCGCGAGGCGGTGTCGTACGGCGTGGTGAAGATGAACGTCGACACGGACACGCAGTACGCGTTCACGCGCCCGATCGTGGACCACTTCTTCAAGAACTACGACGGCGTCCTGAAGATCGACGGCGAGGTCGGCAACAAGAAGGTCTACGACCCGCGGTCGTACCTGAAGGCCGCGGAGGCCGGGATGGCGCAGCGCGTGGTTGAGGCGTGCCAGGCGCTCGGCTCGGCGGGCACGAAGGTCAAGTAGGACAACACGAAGGCCGCCACGAACTCTCGTGGCGGCCTTCGTCGTGTTCAGACCTCGACGACTTCCAGCAGGCTTTCGAGGCCTTTGAAGTCCTTCGCATTGCGGGTGTACAACGGCAAGCCGTGCACGGACGCGATCGCGGCGATCATCAGGTCCATCCGGCGCGGTCGTGGTGAGCGGCCCGCGGCCACCGTCAGCGCGACCAGCGTGCCGTAGCGCGCGGCGGCCTCGCCGTCGAACGGCAACGGGGTGAATTCGACGATCGCCGCGCCCAGCTGCTCGTTCCGCAGCGCCTTCGTGGCCGGGTCCGCCGTCATGACGACGCCCTGGTGGAGCTCGGCCATGGTCACCGCGGTGATCTCCGGGAACTCCGGGAGGGTCTTCGGATCCAGGGTGCCGAGCTCGATGTAGGTGCAGGTGTCCAGCACACCCACGGTGTGTCGGTCAGCCACGCTGGCGGTCCCAGGGGTTGTCGTGGTCGCCGAGGCGATCCTCGCCGAAGAACTCGTCGGCATCCCGTCGCAGCTCGGCCGCGTCCACCGTGGGAAGTCGCTTGTGCCGCGCCACCAGCTCTTCGGCCGTGAACCGCTTCCGGCGCGGCACCGGCCGCAGTTCGGCGATCTCCACGCCGTTGCGGGTGACGTGGTACGTCTCGCCGGCTTCGACCGCGTCCATGATCGCGGCCGAATTGTTCCGGAACTCCCGTTGGCTGATGATGTTCACCGAACGAGTGTAGCACCGTGTGCTACACGATTACCCGCCTTGCCGACCAGCGGCGCGAAGCCGGGCCGGCCGCCGCCCAGAGGGCGAACACCCCGCCCAGCACCACCAAAGCCGTCCAGTAGGCCGCCGGCGGGGCCGACTCCGTGTGGGCGTCACCCAGCACCCACGGCCGGAACTGCGACTGCACCCAGAACGCCCCGTACCCGAACGCCGTCACCAGCAGCGCTCCCGCGCCGGCCTGGACAACGCCGGCTCCGACGGAGAACGCCAGGTCCACCGCCAACCCCACGAACAGCAGGTAGAACGGCACCGTCGACACCGGGAACCCCAGCCCCAGCAGCAGCGGCCACATCACCGACCGGTAGGCCACGTACGCCAGCGCCACCGAAGTGGCCGCCCAGCGGAAGCCCAGCGTCCGGCGGGCCAGGACCAGGATCAGCGCCATCACGCCGATGCCCCACAGCGGGTACACCCACTCCGGGATCGGCATCGTGAAGTGCAGCACCGCCGTCCGGTCGACCGGGTGGCCGATCTGGTTCGCCGCGAAGTCCAGCAGCGACTTCTCCGCCTCCGGCTCGCCGCGCTCCCACGCGCGCAGGCCCAGGATGCCGTACTCCTGCTGGCCGTTCGGGAAGAACGTGTTCTCCAGGAAGAACGCCCACAGCGCCAGCAGCACGCCCGTCCGGAAGCGGCCCGGCGGGGACAGCCGCAGCCAGCCGAGCAGGACGCCCGCCTGCATGATGCCCGTGCCCAGGTACAACATCATGTGGGACGGGCTCCACGCGGTCAGGTCCAGGCCGTTGACGCGGTGGTTGATCACGTCCAGCGGCGCCGCCACCAGGAACGTCAGCAGGCCGATCTGCATCAGCCGCAGGGACGTCTTGTCGGCACCCAGCCCCGTGTAGCTGTGGATCGCCACCAGCACGACGATGATCACCGTGCCGACGGTGTTGATCAGGTGCGGCGGCGCCAGGTCGTCGCGCAGCCACCTGAAGTGCCACGACATGTCCCACGACGAGCCCAGCAGCTTGAACGCGAACGCCGCCAGCCACATCCCGTAGCAGAACCGGAGCACCCAGTCCGGGGTCGGCTGCCCGGGAGCGCCGCGGTGCCAGTGCCGCGTGAAGAACAGCCGCGTCTTGCCGACGGGGCTGCGCGGGATCACGTCCACCGGGACGTCGACTGCCTTGGCCATGTCGGACATCATGGCCGGTCATGGTCACGAGCGGGTCAGGACCGTGGCGAAAGCCGCGAAAATCCGGATTCCCCCCTACCTTCTTCCCCGCCGCCACCCTCAACGGAGGCGCTTCGCGCCCGGATTCACCCTTAGGGGTGGACGACTTGCCTTCGATGTGCACGGCTTGGCATGGTGTGCCGCCATGATGCCGAAACGAGTTGTGGCCGCCGTCCTGGTCGGCGCTCTGGTACTGGCCGGCGGCGGGGTTCTCGCGGGCCTGTTCTTCTGACTCGCGTGCAGAATGGGCGGCATGACGCACAACCTGCTCGGCCCCGAGCCGACGCTGCTGCCCGAGCACACCGCCGCCCAGGCCGCGCTCGACGCCGGGAACGACCCGGCCGCCGTCGCGGCCGAACACCCCGACTACAGCGAGGCGTGGGCTTCGCTGGCCGAGAAGGCCCTGGACGCGGGCGAGACCATCGCCGCGTACGCGTACGCCCGCACCGGCTACCACCGGGGTCTCGACCAGCTGCGCCGCGCCGGCTGGAAGGGCTTCGGCCCGGTGCCGTGGTCGCACCGCCCCAACCAGGGGTTCCTGCGTGCCCTCGCCGTCCTCGGCAAGGCCGCCGGGAAGATCGGCGAGACCGAGGAGTACGACCGCTGCCGGACGTTCCTCGCCGACTCCGACCCCGCCGCCGCGGAAGCCACCGGCCTGAAGTGACGCCGTGGGCCCGGGACCGCGCGGTCCCGGGCCCCGCGGGTCAGAACAGGCCGCAGTTGCTCAGCGCCGGGAGGCCGGCGAAGCGGCCTTCCAGCCACGCGAACGCCTCCGGGAACGCGCGCACCGCGGTGAGCACGTGCGTCGGCACCAGTGACGTGCTGAACTGCACCTTCACGCCCTTGCCGCACCACGTCCGGCCCAGGTCGCGGTCCTGCGCGTAGGGCACGATGTCGTCGAGTGCGCTGTGGACGATCAGCACCGGCACCGACGGCTTCAGCCTCCCGATCTTCTGCTCCGCCACCCGCGACGCGTACGGCTCCTCGCCGAGGTACGCGGTGAGCGAGCGGCCGTCGGTCGTCAACGTCGACGACTGCGTGAACGCGTGCGCCGCGATCGCCTCCACCGTGCACTCGGTCCGGACCTGCTCGAACAGCTGCTTGCCGCGCGCGTTGAGCAGCGCCGGGATGTTCAGCTCCGGGTACGCGTAGTTCATGCTCACCAGCGCGAAGCCGAGGAAGCCGACCGCGTAGTGGCCGTCGAGGTTCTTGGCCACCGAAGCCAGGTCCGCGGGCACCGCGCCCGCGTACGCGCCCTTCAGCTTCAGCTCGGGCGCGTAGCTCGGCTGCAGCTCCGCCGCGGCGGCCGACGCGCCGCCGCCCTGGGAGTAGCCCGCGATCGCGACCGGGCCGTCGTCCGGCAGGCCCGCTTCCGGCAGCCGCTGCGCCGCGCGGATCGCGTCGAGCACCGCGTGCCCTTCCGCCGCGCGGTTGACGTACGTGTGGTCGCCCGGCGTCCCGAGCCCTTCGTAGTCGGTGACGACGACGCCGTAGCCCCGCGTCAGCAGCCCGGCGATGAACGGGCCCTCGTACTCGAAGCCGGCGGCAAGCGCTTTCGACGGCGCGCAGTCGTCGCCCTCGCCCTGCGTGCCGACGGCGTAGGAGACGATCGGGCGCACGCCGGCGCCGTGCCACGCCGAGCGCGGGGTCAGCACCGTGCCGGTGACGGCGATCGGCGAACCGTGCGTGTCGGTGCTGCGGTACATGATCCGCTGCACCTCCGCGTCGGCCTTGATCAGCTTGACCGGGTCGACGTAGAACGTCGACGCCTCGTGCCGGATGACGTCGCCGTCGCTCCCGGCGGGCAGGGGTGAGGGGGGATCGTAGAAGGACGCGGCGGAGGCGCCGGGTGCCACCAGGGCCAGAACGGAAACCGTGGCGACCGCCGCGGACAGGGCGCGGCGAGGGAAGATACGCATGCTTGCTCCTCGTTGAGCAGGACTAGTGCGCGGGGAACACCTTTTCAGACAGAGGTGTCGGAAAAAGAATCACGTGAGGTGGACCACAATGTCAAGCCCGGCTCCGCGCGGGCGGCCGCGCAAGCTCCCGGTCGGGGAGCAGCGCGCCCGCGTCCTGCACGCGACGGCGAAGGTCGTCGCGCAGCACGGGATGCAGGGCGCGACGATCGAGCAGATCGCGCGCGAGGCCGGCGTCTCCCGCCAGGCCGTCTACGAGCAGTTCGGGGACCGCGCGACGCTGTTTTCCGAGGTCGTGGCCGTGACGGAGGAGCAGGCGTTCGCCGCCATCGCGAGCCCGGCGGTGACCGACCCGCAGCCGGGCCTGCGGGCCTGGGCACGAGCCAACTACGCCAACATGGTCACCTTCGTCGCGGACAGCCCGGAGGCCTACGGCGTACTCCGGGCGGCCGAGCGCGCGGGCGACCCCGCTCTCACCCGGTTGAGGGAGAGGCTGGCGGTCGTCTACGCCGGCGCCGCCCGCAAGCGGTGGGCCGCGCACGGCATCGACTCCGGCCGCGCCGACCGCGCGCTCGTCACGCTCTTCTTCGCGATGACGGAGTCACTGGTGCAGGCGACCTGGGACGGCGAGCCGCCGGACCAGGAAGCCCTGATCGACCTGCTCACCGAATTCACGGTCGGCGGCGTCGCCCGCCTCCAGACGAAGGCGAGCGACGTCATCGACCGGCTGCGCTAAGCCGCGGCGAGGGCCACCTCGGCGGAACCCACCACCCGGTTGCGCCCGCCGTGCTTGGCCGCGTACACGGCCGCGTCGGCGGATGCCATCACTTCTTCGATCGACGACCCGTCGAGCGGGTAGGCGGCGACGCCGATCGACGCCGTCTGGCGTTCGATGTCGACGGCGGCGCCTTCGTTGGTCGTCGTGCTGATGACCAGCTCGCTGACCCGTTGCCGGATCCGTTCCGCCGTCACGATGGCGTCTTCTTTGGACGTCGCGGGCAGCAGCGCGACGAACTCCTCGCCGCCGAACCGGCCGACCAGGTCGTGCGCCCGGGTTTCCTGCTTGACCACGGCGGCGACCGCCTTGAGCACGTCGTCCCCCGCGAGGTGCCCGTAGGTGTCGTTGATCCGCTTGAAGTGGTCGAGGTCGATCATCATGGCGCCGAAGCTGCCGTTTTCGCGCTGGGCGCGGGAGATCTCGCGCTGGGCGCCGTCCTGCCAGGTCGTCGCGTTGAGCAGCTGGGTCTTCTGGTCGGTGGTGGCGAGCTCCTCGAGCCGCTTGATCAGCACGGACCGCTGCAGCACGTACAGCGGCAGGATGACCAGCACGGACAGGTAGGGCTCGTCGGCCAGCATCATCGTCAGCAGCCCGCCGACCGACAGCAGCGCCAGCTCCAGCAGGTTGTCGTCCATGGTGCCGAGGCACGACGCCAGGGTGGCCTTGGCCGGGTCCGCGCAGTACAGGCCGAGGCCGGTGAGCGCGGTGTTGACCACGAAGAACACGAGCGCCGCCGCGCCGACCGTCGCCACCGTGTGCCCGCTCCCCACCGGGCCCACGAGGTTCGCCGCCAGTCCCGAAAGGATCGCCGTCGTCATGTTCGCGGCGACGCGGTGCGGCTGCCCCGGCCGGGTGCCGGACCAGCTGCGGAAGGCGAGGTAGACGTAGAGCACGAGACCGAGCGCGGTGACCAGCTGCGGCGGCAGGAGCAGGCTCGCCGGCACCAGCCACACCGAGGTGGTGCTGATGTGCGGGCCCTTGCTCAGGGTGCGGCGCTGGCGTTCGATCCGCCTGCTGATCTCCGTCTGCGCGACGGCGAGCCCGGTGATCAACGCGAACATCCCCAGTGCGCTGCTCGTCACCGGAACCACCACGGCCGTGGTGACGGTCCAGACCACCATCGCGGCCATCGCCGTGAGCGTGACCGCGATCCACCTGCGCGGTCGCGACCACAGAGCCCAGTTACGGATCAGAGAAACCGAGGCTTGTCCAGTCTGTTCCCCCGATGTAATCATTCTTCCCCCATTGGCTTGCGCAACTATGCCGTGACAAACTACTCACGCACAGTTTCAGCCCGTTTGCCGCCTGTCCACAAGGGCCTGAGGTGTGTACCTTTTCTCTGACGCCGGATGAAGGGTGACCAGCGATGCGCACGAAGGAACAGTGACCGACTAGCCGCACCGCCAAGGTCGCGCAGGTCAGCCCACGCGCTGGGGCATGTCATGCATGTTCCGCGCGTGTGGCTTCTTCGTCGACCCATCGCCCGGGGTTCGCGCCCAGGCTCCGCTGCCACACCAGCGCCAGTGGCAGGGTCATTACGATTCCGACAAGGCCGAAGATGCCGACGGTCGTCTGCGGGCTCACGTGGTCGGCCAGCAGCCCGCCGATCAAGGGGCTGATGCCCAGCATCGTCGTCAGCCCGGTGTTGGACAGCCCCATCGTCTGGGCGCGGGTCTCGTCGGGCACCGCGAGCGTCAGCGACGCCGTCGCCTGCAGCAGCGCGATCGTGCCGAACCCGCCGGAGACGACGAACAGCGCGATCGACACCCACGGCCCGGGCTGCAGCAGGCACAGCAGCAACGGGATCGCGCAGAGCAGCGACATCAGCCCGATCAGCCGCGGCCGGACCCGGGCCGGCACCCACCGGGTGTAGATGAACGTGCCGATCACGCTGCCGACCGGGTCGGCGGCCAGCAGCAGGCCGATCGCGGCCGAGCCGCCACCCGCCGAAGCGACGTAGGGCGCCGCGATGCCCTCGTACACCGGGAGCAGGCCCATCAGCCAGGTGAACAGCACGAGCGAGCACAGCGCCGAGTCGCGGAAGGCCACGCTGCCGCCGGTGCTGATCATCGCGAGGAACTTCTTGCGCTTCTCGCCGGTCGCCGCGGCGGGGCGGGCGCGCAGGCCGAACCGGACGAAGAGCGCGGAGAGCAGGAACGTCGCCGCGTCGATGGCCAGCGCGATGTGCGGCTCGACGGCCAGCAGCAGCGCGCCGCCGCCGGCGAAGCCGAGGAGCTGGGCCGACTGCACGGTCATGCTCCGGATGCCCATCCCGACGACGAACCGGTCGCCCTCCAGCACCTGCGGCAGCAGGGCCAGCTGGGACGCCTTGAACGGCGGGTTCAGCAGCGAGACGCCGCCGACGAGCACGCACACCAGCCAGAACGGCAGGCCGGGCAGCGCGACGAGCCCGATGAGCGCGGCGCGCCCGACGTCGACGGCGACCATCACCGAGCGGCGCGGGAAGCGGTCGGCGAGCCCGGTCAGGAAGATGCCGCCGACCAGCGACGGGGCGAACGTCAGCGCGTAGGTGAGGCCGGTGAGCGTGGCCGAGCCGGTGCCGGTGAAGACGAGCACGGACAGCGCGACTCTCGCGAGCTGGTCGCCCGCCATGGACAGCAGTTCCGCGAGCCACAGCGCGCGGAACTCGGCGATCCCGAACACCTCGCGGAACGTGACCCGGTCCGGCGGTGCTGCCATGCGTTTCTCCCGACCTTGTGCAGACCGTGGCGCGCATGACCAGCGGCGACGCATGAATCAGCCGGTCATCGGGCAGTCACGGTACGTGAGTTGCTCCAGCTAGTGTCCCGTGACTGTTGGTGAATCTCTAGGTGCTTTAGCCGGTATCCAACGTGTCACGGAGCTCCCCGAACGTGTCAGACGATAGCCCGCAGTGTCCGACCGGTCGCCCAGGAGTCACCAATGGATCATTCCGTACCCGTTGGCCCAGGACCAGAGGCAAAAGTAGCCACCTCGCGGCCGCGAGGTGGCTACCGGGGGAACGGCGACGGATCAGCCGTCGACGGCGAGGGCGTCCTCGGCGGGACTGCGGGTCGCCGCCGACGCCCGCTCGGCGTCGCGCTTCGCCACTTCTTCCCGGACGATCGGGATGACGTACCGGCCGAAGTCGATCGTGTCGCCGAGCATGTCGTAGCCCCGCGCCGAGAGGATCTCGACGCCCAGGTCGTAGTAGTCCAGCAACGCCTGCGCCACCGTCTCCGGCGTCCCCACCAGCGCGTTCGAGTTGCCCGCGCCGCCCGTCGCGGCCGCCGTCGGGGTCCACAGCGCGCGGTCGAACCGCTCGCCCTGGGCCGCCACGGCCAGCAGCCGCTGGGAGCCCGTGTTCTCCGGCTCGGTCAGCTTGTGCCGCCGGGTCAGCGGCTGACCGCCCTTCGTCCGGTCCTTGATCGCTCCGACCGTCGCGTAGGCCTTCTCCCAGGCCAGCTCCTCGGTGGGCGCGATGATCGGGCGGAACGCGACCTGGATCCGCGGCACGTCCGTGCGGCCGGCCGCCAGCGCCGCGGCCTTCACCGACTCGATCTGCTCCGCGGTCTGGGCCAGCGGCTCGCCCCACAGGCAGTAGATGTCCGCTTCGGCGCCCCCGGCGGCGTACGCGGCCGGTGACGAGCCGCCGAACGACACCCCAGGCCGCGGCTGCTGCACCGGCTTCACGTCGGCGACGTAGTCCGCGAAGCGGTAGTACTCGCCCTCGAAGCCGAACGGCTCGTCCGACGTCCACGCCTTCTTGATGATCTGGATGGCTTCGCGCGTCCGGGCGTAGCGCTGGTCCTTCGTGAGGTAGTCGCCTTCGCGCTGCTGCTCGTGATCGTTGCCGCCGGTGATGAAGTGGACCGTCAGGCGGCCGTCGGAGATCTGGTCGAGCGTCGCGAACGTCTTCGCCGCGAACGTCGGGTACGAGACGTTCGGGCGGTGCGCGAGCAGGATCTGCAGCTTCTCGAGCTTCGTGGCGACGTACGCGGCCGCCTGTGCCGGGTCCGGCGAGCCGGAGCCGTAGGCGAACAGGACCCGGTCCCAGCCGAAGTCCTCGTGCGCGCGGGCCAGGCGCAGCGTGTACTCCTTGTCGAACACCCCGCCCGACCGGGCGTGCGTCTCCGACCCGTCGTGCGTGCCCCCGATGCCCAGGAACTCGACCGGCATACCGTCCTCCATCCACGTCGGTACTCGCCAGAGCTACGCCTGGGCGCGGGTGGGCGGCAACGAAGTCCGCAGGGTGGAACTCAGGCCCGGTACGCCTCGATCACCTCGATCGACGCGCGGACCTGCTCGAAGGTGGGCGGGGCCGCCCGGTTGAACACGACGGTCAGCGACCGGCGCGGGATGACCACGAACTCGACGTCGACCCCGGCCGCCTCCGACGCGGCCTCGACGACGTCCCGCCAGTGCGCCGGGTCGATCCCGTCCGGATCGGCCCACTCGTGCGCGAAGATCGCCCAGTTGCCCCTGAGCAGGGTGCCGACCACGTCCTGCGCGGTGTGGACGCGGTGCGGCGGACCTGTTTCAGCGGCCAAGTCTTCGCAGCCGCGGTGCTGCTGCGACAAGCGGGGCTTGGCCCCGCGGCCGGGGGCTTCGCCACCCGGACCCCCGCAAAGCGGGTGTGAAGGCCGCGGCGCCTTGGTGGACTACGGACAAATCCGCTCCTCTCGCCAACCTGCCCCGGGGATTCGGCGCCGGTCGCCGGAGTGTTTGGTTTTATTCCCGGAATTCCGGAGTATGGGAAGGACGTCCGAGGCCGGATCCCGCGCGTAGCTTCGGTCGCGTGGCCGATCGTGCGCCGTTCACCCTCGCTGTCGTGGGCGCCGGACCCCGCGGGGTCGGCGTCCTCGAACGGCTCGGCGCGAACGCGGACCTGCTGGGCGACCGGCGGCTCGAGGTGCACCTGATCGACCCGTTCCCGCCCGGGCCCGGCCGCGTCTGGCGCTACGACCAGTCGCCGCTGCTGCGGATGAACTCCATGCCCGAGGACGTCACGATGTTCACCGACGAGTCGGTGAAGATGGCGGGGCCGGTCCGGCCGGGGCCGACGCTGCTGGAGTGGGCGCGAAAGGTGCGTGACGGCGCGCTCGACGCCGAGGTCCCGCCGGACGTCGTCGCCGAGCTGGCCGCCCTCGGCAGCTTCGACTTCCCGACCCGCCGGTTGCAGAGCGCCTACCTGACCTGGTTCTACCGCAAGGTGCTCGGCGATCTCCCCGACGGCATCGACGTCGTCGAGCACGCGGCGCGGGCGGTGGGGGTCGACGGGTACACCGTCAGCCTGTCCGACGGCACGACCGTGCGCGCGGACGCCGTCGTGTTCACCGTCGGGCACCTCGACGCCGAGCCGGACGACCGCGAGCAGGAGCTGGTGGCGTTCGCCGCGCGGCACGGGCTCGCCTACTACCCGGCCGGCTACACCGCCGACGTCGACTACTCCGGCATCGCGCCGGGCGAAACGGTGCTGGTGCGCGGGTTCGGGCTGGCGTTCGTCGACCTGATGCTGCTGCTCACCGAGGGCCGCGGCGGCCGGTTCGAGGAACTCCCGTCCGGCGGCCTGCGCTACCACCCGAGCGGCGCCGAGCCGGTGCTGCACGTCGGTTCGCGGCGCGGGGTGCCCTACCACGCGAAGATCGGCTACCGGCTGCGCGGGAAACCGCCGCGGCTGCCCCGGTTCTTCGACGCCTACGCCATGGACGGCCTCGCCGGCGACGCGCTCGACTTCCGCGCGGACGTCTGGCCGCTGATCGCGAAGGAACTGGCCTGGGGCTACTACAGCGAGCTGTTCACCGGCCACCCCGACCGCGTGCGCCTGGACTTCGCGGTGTTCGCCGACGCTTTCGCCGACCTGCCCTGGGATTCGCCGGGCATGCGCGACCTCGTGGCGCGGGCGGTGCCCGCCGAGGCCGACCGCCTCGACCTCGACCGCCTGGACCGGCCCCTGGAGGGCCGCTCATTCGGCACGGCCGAGGAGTTCGGCAAGGAACTGCGCGAGTACGTCGAGGCCGACCTCGCGCGCCGGGCCGACCAGGAGTTCAGCGCCGACCTCGGCGCGTTCATGGCGTTGCTGTCGGTGTACGGCCAGCTGCCGGTGCTAGTCCAAAAAGGACGGCTGAACGCGGCTTCGCAGGTGTCCGATATGGACGGCTGGTTCCACGGCTTCTTCTCCTACTACGCCAGCGGACCGCCGCCCCGCCGGCTGGAGGAGCTGCTGGCGCTGCACGAAGCAGGCGTGGTTTCGTTCGCGGGCGCGGAAATGCAGGTGACGGCGGACGGCGGCGCGTTCGTCGCGACCACCGCCAGCTACCCGGGAACGGTGTCCGCGCGGACGCTCGTCGAGGCGCGGCTCCCGGGCCCGAGCGTGACCCGCGCGGCCGACGGCCTGCTCCGTCAGCTGCGCGACGCGGGCGAGCTGGCCGAGGAGACGGTGGCGGACCCGGTGTCCGGCGCGTCGCTGCCGTCGGGCCGGATCCACACGCGCGTGTCGGACTCCCGCCTCCTCGACGGCACGGGCCGCCCCCACCCGCACCGGTTCGCGATGGGCCCCCACACGAGCGCCCGCTCGGCGGCGGCGTTCACCCGGCCCCGCACGAACGCGGCGAGCTTCCGCCAGAACGACGCCGTGGCCCGCGAGATCCTGGCGCTCGTGAGTGGTCAAGGCGGCTAGAACCGCCCTGACCACTCACGAGGCCCAGGTGACCAGCTCGTCGAGGACCTGCTCCGGCGGCGGCATTTCCGCGATCTCGGCCGCGACTCCCCGGGCCAGTTCGCGCGGCTTCGGGTCGGTGAGCAGTTCGCGCGCCGCCGTCTCGATCGCGGGGATGCGGATCTCGTCGCCCACCAGCGCGCGGGCGAGTCCGAGGCGGGAAAGGTTCTCGGCGTTGGCGAACTGGTCGGCGCCCTGCGGCAGGATCAGCTGCGGCAGCCCGGCCGCGAGTGAGCCGAGGACCGTGCCCGTGCCGCCGTGGTGCACGACCAGTCCCGCGTGCTTCAGCACCTCGGCCTGCGGCACGAACCCGGCGACCCGGACGCGCGACGGCAGTTCTCCCAGCAGAGTGGGATCGCCGGGGCCCAGCGCCACCAGGACGTCGACGCCGAGGTTCGCCAGCGCGCGGATCGCGCCGCGCAGGACGTCCGTCGCGCCGAAGACCACCGTGCCGAGCGTCAGGTACACGAAGCCGTCTTCCGGCAGGGGCGGCAGCGGGACGTCGGGGTCGTACGGCGTCGGGCGCATCCGGAACACCGTCGGGACGGCCGCCGTACCCGGGTCGCGGACGCTGTCCGGCCAGACGTCGACGCAGGCGTCGCCGAAGAGCGCGTCCGCGGGGAGCGTGCCCCAGAGCGGCCGCAGCCGTTCGGCGGCGACGGCCAGCAGCTCCGGTGGCATGGACCGCCCGATGACGACCGAGACGGCGGGGATGCCCGCGCGGCGGGCCGCGATGCCGGCGCCGACGTCGCTCATCTCGTAGACGACGAGGTCGGGACGTAGTCCGGGGAGCAGCGGCGTCAGGTCTTCGAGCAGCGAACGCGGCAGCAGCTCGGCGAACATCGTGATGCCGACGTCGAGGAAACCGGCGTCCGCGCCGTGCCGCCGTTTCGCCTCGGCTTCCGCCTCGCCGATGCCGATCCCGGCCCGGTGGACGGCGAACCCGAGGTCACGCACCTTCGGGACGAACGACTCGCCGGTGCCGAAGACGACGTCGTGGCCGGCCGCCGCGGCGGCGTTCGCCAGCGGCAGCAAGGGGAACAGGTGGCCGTACGCCGGGCGGCACGTGAAGAGGATGCGCACTCACCCGAGCGTACTGGTCAGCCCTGCACGACCGGAGCGATTTGCTGCGCCCACTGCTGCGGTGCCGACGTCCCGCCGGGCAGGGAGTTGAAGTACTCCCAGCCGTCGACGCCGCCGAAGTCCGCGTACTTGCTCTTGAGGCTCCGCACGGTCGACTGGAGGGTCGGCATGTCGACGTACCCGCTGCAGTTGGCGGGATTGGTGACCGTCCCGGCGACGACCTTGCTCGCCGGCACGACGCCGCGGCGGATGATGTTGTCGTAGCCGGAGGTGGTGGAAAGGGAGCCCCAGCCGCAGTAGAACTGGGCGTTGAACCACGAGATCTGCGCGCCGCGGTCGCGGTAGAGGGTGTCGTAGTTCAGCCCCGAGAGCCCGCCACCGCCGCTGAGTTCGGTCGCCACCGGGGCGAGGGTGATCAGGAACGAACTGCCGAAGTCCGTGCGCAGGGCGTCGATCAGCTTGTTGAGGGCCGCGTTCGACATGTGCTCTTCGATGTCCAGGTCGATGCCGGACAGCGAATAGGTGCGGATGAGGTTCCGCAGCAAGGGGTAATACGTGCCGAACTGGGTTTCGAGGCGCTGGAAGCTGCCCGCGGCCGCCCCGCCGACGAACGCGAGGACGTCCACGCCCTGGTTGCGCAGGGTGGCGAGGTCCTGCCACATCCGCGTGAACTTGGCGGCGTTCGGCGGATCGTCGTTGAGGTGCACCACGCTGTTGGCGTCGAGGTGAATGGCCCCGACGATGACGTCCGTGGCCCCGGCGTCGCGCAGGGGAAGCGGCGAGACGTAGGCGGAGCCGTTGTAGATGGTCTGGTAGTAGACGACAACCCTGCGCCCGGCGGCGGCCGAAGCCGGCACCGCACCCGAAATCATCAGCACCAAGGCCACGAAGGCCACGCCGATCCTCCGCATGGTCCAGACCATACGTCGCGGTGGGTGGTTGGGGAACCACCCACCGTGCGTCCTGTCCGGTTTTCTGTCTCAGCCGACCTCCTGCACCGACCGCCCCGGGATCGCCGCCAGCAGTTCCTTCGTGTACTCCGACTGGGGCTCCGCCAGTACCTGCGCCGCCGGTCCCAGCTCCACCAGCTTGCCCGAGCGCATCACGCCGACCTGGTCGGCCAGCTGGCGCACCACCGCCAAGTCGTGCGAGATGAACAGGTACGACAACCCCAGCGACGACTGCAGCTCTGCCAGCAACGCCAAGATCTGGGCCTGCACCGAAACGTCCAGCGCCGACACCGGTTCGTCGCAGACCACCAAGTCCGGGCGCAGCGCCAGTGCCCGGGCGATCGCCACCCGCTGGCGTTGCCCGCCCGACAGCTCCGCCGGCTTGCGGCGCGCCACCGACGCCGGCAACGCCACCTGGTCGAGCAGCTCCGGGACCCGCGTGCGCGGCTGCTTGAACGCCCGCAGCGGCTCCGCCACGACGTCCTCGATCGAGAACTTCGGGTTCAGCGACGCGTACGGGTTCTGGTACACGATCTGCATCCGCCGCCGCAGCCTCCGGAGTTCCTCACCTGCCAGCGAAGTGATGTCCTGGCCGTCGAACGACACCGAGCCGGAAGACGGCGTTTCCAGCCGCAGCAGCAGCCGGGCCGTCGTCGACTTGCCCGAGCCGGACTCGCCCACCAGGGCCAAGGTCTGGCCGCGCGGGATGTCGAACGAGACCCCGTCGACCGCGCGGATGCCGTCGAACGACTTCGCGAGATCCCGCACCGACACCAGCGGCTCGGCCAACGGCGCGGGCGGGCGCAGCGTGCTCGACAGGCTCGGCGCCGCCGCGATCAGCTGCCGCGTGTACGGGTGCGTCGGCGCGCTGACCACCGACGAGCCCTCCTCGACGACCGAACCCTGCGACAGCACCACGATCCGCGACGCCCGGTCCGCCGCGACGCCGAGGTCGTGCGTGATCAGCAGGATCGCCGTCCCGGAGCCGGCGGCCAAGGACGTCAGGTGGTCGAGGATCCGGCGCTGGACCGTGACGTCCAGCGCCGACGTCGGCTCGTCCGCGATGATCAGCTTCGGCCGCCCGGCCAGCGCCGCCGCGATCAGCACCCGCTGCCGCAGCCCGCCCGACAGCTGGTGCGGGTACTGCCGGGCGCGCACCGACGGCTCGGGGACGCCGGCCCGCTCCAGCAAGGAGATCGCCTCGGCCGGCGCCGACCGCCGGTCCGCGAGGCCGTGGATCTTCAGCACCTCCGCGACCTGGTCGCCGATGCGGTGCACCGGGTTCAGCGACACCGCCGGGTCCTGCGGCACCAGCGCGATCTCGCGGCCGCGCACCGACCGCCACTGCCGGGGCGACAGTGAAAGCAGGTCCCGGCCGTCGAAGGTGATCGAACCGCCGTCGACGCGGCCGCCGCGGGGCAGCAGGCCGATCGCCGCGTGCGCGGTCGTCGACTTGCCCGAGCCCGACTCGCCGACGACGGCGACCACTTCGCCGGCGCCGACGGCGAACCCGACGTCACGCACGGCCGGGACCCCCTGGTATGACACGGCCAGGTCCGAAATCCGCAGCAGGCTCATCGGTCTCCTCCGTCCAGCGCGCGGGACAGCCGGTTCGCGGCGAGCACCACCGCCGCGACCGTCAGGCCCGGGAACGTCGTCATCCACCACGCGGTGGCCAGGAAGCTGCGCCCGCCCGCGACGAGCGAGCCCCACTCCGGCGTCGGCGGCGTCGCGCCGAAGCCGAGGAAGCTCAGCGCCGACACCTCGAGCACGGCCGTGCCGAGCGTGAGCGTCGCCAGCGCGAGCACCGGGCCCGCCGCGTTCGGCAGGACGTGCCGCAGCAGCACGCCCGACCAACGCACTCCGGAGGCCCGTGCCGCTTCGACGAACACGCCGTTTCGCACGCGCAGCACCTCCGCGCGCATCACCCGCGCGAAGGACGCCAGGTTCGCGATGCCGACGGCGATCGCCACGTTCGTCGTGCCGAAGCCCAGCGCCGTGACCAGCGCCAGCGACAGCAGGATCGGCGGGATGGCCAGGAAGACGTCGACGACCCGCATGATCGCGGTGTCGGCCCAGCCGCCGCGGAACCCGGCGAGCAGGCCGAGCGCCGAGCCCGCGACGAGCGCCACGAGCACGGCGATCGCGGTGGCCCGCAACGACAGCGACGCACCGTGGATCACGCGCGCGTAGACGTCCCGGCCGGTTTCGTCGGTACCGAACAGGTGGTGGAACGACGGCGCCTGCAGCCGCTCGGCCGGGACACCCGTGATCGGGTCGTACCCGGTCAGCAGGGCCGGCGCGAAGGCCGCCAGCAGGACGAACGCCAGTACCGCGACCGCGATCGCGAGTCCCGGACGGCGGACGACGGGGGTGGCGAGGTCAACCACGGGCCACCTCCGGCGTCCGGGCGATGCGCGGGTCGAGCAGCGGGTACAGCAGGTCGACGACCAGGTTGAGCACCACGAACACCAGCGCGGCCAGCACGATCACCGCCTGCACGACCGGAACGTCCTGCGCGGTGACGGCGGCCGCGGTGATCCGGCCGACGCCGTCGCGCGAGAACACCGTCTCGGTGATCACCGACCCCGCGACGAGGTTGCCCGCCACCACCCCGGTGATGGTCAGCGCCGGCACGGCCGCGTTGCGGAGCAGGTGTCCGAAGTGGACGCGCCAGCGGCTCGCGCCCTTGGCCGCCGCGATCTCCGCGTACGGCTCCTCCTGCTGCGTCGCCAGGCTCTTGGCCAGCACCTGCCCGATGATCGCGCCCGTCGGCAGGGCCAGGGTGATCGCGGGCAGGATCACCGCGGCGAAGCCCTGCGTGCCGAGCGCCGGCAGCAGCCGCAGGCGGAACGAGAAGAACTGGATCAGCAGCAGCCCGACCCAGAACGGCGGCAGCGAGATGGCCAGCGACGGCAGGGACAGCAGCGCCTGCCGCAGCCAGCGCAACCGCGTGAACGTGCCGAGGAACGCCGACCCGCCGCCGAACAGCACCGCGAAGACCAGTGCCAGGCCGGTCACGGCGAGCGTCGGCGGCAACGCCGTGACGACCATGTGGGTCGCGTCGTCGCCGGTCGCGACGCTGCGGCCGAAGTCGCCGTGCAGCGCCGAGACCAGCCGTTTCAGGTACTGCACCGGCAACGGCGAGTCGAGGCCGTACTCCGAGCGGGCGGCGGCGAGCTGCTCGGGCGTCGCCGACGAACCCGCCTCCCCGGCGGCGAGCTTCGCCGAAACGGCGTCCCCCGGCAGCAGGTAGAGGATGAGGAACGACAGCGTGAACGCCGCCCACAGCACGAACACCGCCTGCCCGACGCGGCGGAGGAGGTAGCGCCTCACGACAGCCACGCGTCGAACAGCTGCAGCCGCGACGACGCTTCGAAGTCGACGGCGTGCGCCTTCGCGCTGAGCGCGACGACCTGGGTCAGCTCGAACACCGGGATCGCGTAGGCGTGGTCGATGATGAGCTTCTGCACCTCGTCGGCGGACGGCTTGCGCTTGGCGGTGTCCACAGTGGACGACTGGGCGTCCAGGGCCACGTCGAGCGGGTTGCCCGGGGCGAGCTTGCTGCGGTTGCCCGCCTTGGTGGAGAACTGGCCGCGCAGGATGTCCGGGTCGGCGCGCGTGACGTTGTACCAGAGGAAGTCGTAGTTGCCGGCCAGCTGGAGCTGCGTCGTCTCGGCCGTCGTGTGCTGCTCGATCCGCAGGTCGAAGCCGATCTTGCGGAGCTGCTGCTGGATCAGCTCCAGCACGCTGCGGTTCTGGTTGAACACCGGCGAGAACACGACGGAGGCGCTCAGCTGCCGCCCGTCCTTGACGCGGATCCCGTCGGGACCGGGCACCCAGCCGTCGCCGTCCAGCAGCGCGGCCGCGCTCTTCTGGTCGTACGCGAGCTGCTGCGAGAGGTCGCTGACCAGCGGGGTCGCCGAGCCGAGGATGCTGGTCGCGGCCCGGTAGCTCGGCGTCAGCACGGTGTTCACGACCTCGGTGCGGTCAACGCCCTTGAGCACGGCCTGGCGCACCTTCTCGTCGGTGAGCACGCCGCGGGTGGTGTTGGCGTGCAGGTTGAACACGACGCCGGGATTGGGCCGGATGTTCTCGCTGAAGCCGTTGCCCTTGAACTGCGGCTCGTCGACCGGCTGGATGTCGGTGGCGGCGTCGAGCTGGCCGGAGGAGAGGCTGCCGGTGCGGACACCGGGCTCGGGCACGATCTTGTAGTCGATCTTGTCGAGGTAGGCCTCGCGCTGGTGCTTGAACAGCGACGAGCCCCAGCCGTAGCCCTTGCGCTTGGCCAGGACGATTTCCTGGTTCTGCTTCAGGCTTTCGAAGACGAACGGCCCGGAGCCGATCAGGCCGTTGCCCTGGCAGCGCTGCTCCGGCGTCTTCTTGAACGCGGCGGGGGCGAGGACGCCGAGCGAGACGGTCGAGCTGGCCTGCAGGAACTGCGCGCTGGGCGCGGAGAACTCGAGGCGGACGGTCCGCGGGTCGACCACGCCGGCGCCCTTGTACGCGGCGAGGTAGCCGTAACCGAGCTGGGCCTTCGTGCCGAGGGCCTTGATGCCGTCGAAGCTGGTCTTCACCGCGGCGGCGTCGACCGGGCTCCCGTCGGAGAACGTCGCGCCGGACCGCAGGTGAAAGGTGAACGCCGTCGAATCGGCGTTGCTCTCCCACTTTTCGGCCAGCCACGGCTTGATCTCGCCGGTCTTCGGGTCCTGGTCGGTGAGCGAGTCGACGAGCTGACGCGCGACGTTGATCGACGCGTTCGTCGCGACCTGCTGCGGGTCGATGCAGTCGGGCGCGGACGAAATACCCAGGCGCAGCGTGCCACCGGGTTTCGGCGGCCCGGAAGCGGCTTGTTCGGTGCCGGCGGCGGAGCAGGCGGTCAGCAGAACGGGCAGGGCGAGCAGGGCCGCGGCGTTGCGGGCGCGGAAGAGTGGGGACACCGGACGGCCTCCAGCGGGGAGCGGTTGCGTCTTCGAAGAGCGACGCTAACCACGCGCTGAAGGCCGTCCCACCAGGCGAACCGCGGTCCCAATCCCTGACACCGCACGGATTCGGCCTTGACAGCGCTCAGCAGCGGCCGAGCATGTCCGTCAGCGCCGACTTCTCCGCCGTGTTGATCGTCAGCTTGAACTTGTACTTCACCGCGACCCACATCTTTGCGTAGGTGCACCAGTAGGACACGAGCGGCGGCTTCCACTGGTCGGGCGACTTGTCGCCCTTCTCCTGGTTCACGTTGTCCGTCACGGCGATCAGCTGCGGGTCGGACAGGTCGTTCGCGTACGCCTGGCGCTGCGCGGTCGTCCACGACGAGGCGCCGGTGCGCCACGCGTCGGCCAGCGGCACGACGTGGTCGATGTCCACATCGGACGCCGCCGTCCAGGTCGCGCCGTCGTATGGGCTCTTCCAGCTGCCGGAGGTCGCCGCGCAGCTGGAGTCGGTGACCACGTTCGTGCCGTCGCGCTTGAGCACCACCTCACGGGTGTTGCAGCCGCCGCCCTGGTCGATCCAGTGCGGGAACTTGTCGCGGCTGTAGCCGGTCTGCGAACCGTCGGCCTTGACGGTCAGGGACGCGAGCTCGGTCTTCGCCGTCGAAGCCGACGGGATGCCCGGCGGGGTGGCCTCGGCGACGCTGACCAGCGTCCCGGAGAGCACGGCGGTGGCCGCGAGGATGGTGAACGAATGACGAACAGCACGCCTGGTTGGCATCTTGCTGCCTCCGGTTCAGGTGTGGGGACAGCTAACCCTGATACACCTGAGTGGCGTGTGCAACACGTATAGGTGACATGTTGCTGCCCGTTGGTGAACGCTGCGTTGCCACCGGTTCGCTCGACCGTGAAACTAGCAGGTCAGGCCGGTCCGCGGACCAGCCGAAGGTCTTGGGTGTGCCGGTACCACGTCCACTTGTTCACCGCGCGCTCGTGGACGACGTCGTCGCTGACGGGCCGCGTCGGGATGCAGCCGATTTGGAACGCGCGCGCGTAGAACGTCGTCGGCCGCTTGAAGAGGGTCCCCTTGACGACGCGGATCGCCAGGCCGGGCCCGCCCGGGTCCGGCGTCACCTCGACCGTCGAGGCGGGCCCGCGCAGCGCCACCTGCTCGTCGGCGTAGGCCACCCCGCGGACCAGCCGCAGCTCGCCGCGCCCGACGAGCACGCCGCCGACGTCGTCGCGGATCAGCGGCACCGGGTCGACCTCGCCGCGCAGCGCGAGCGCGACGGCCTGCAGCGGCGTCTTCGGCAGGTTCCAGAGCGCGGCGACCGACGAGTCCGGCGACGACGGCACGTACCCGACCGACACGCCGGAGAGCGCGTCCTTCCGGAGCAGCCGCAGCACGACCGCGGCGAGGTCCGCGTCCGTGCCCGACACGACCAGGTGATCGTGTTCGCCCAGCAAGGGGTCGATTTCCGCCTTGCCGGGACGGCTGGGCACGCGGACGGATTCGACGTCGTCGACTTCTTCGAAGCCGGCCGCGCCGTCGCCACAGGCCACCACGATTCCGCGCACCCGCAGGTCCTCCGTTACAGTCATGCACCGGCATTTCGTCAGCGCCACCGGTGTCCGTCCGGGACACTAAACCTCAGTCGTCGAACACCTGGAGTGTCACATGCCGGCCATCGTGCTCATCGGTGCCCAATGGGGAGACGAAGGCAAGGGCAAGGCCACCGACCTGATGGGTGACCGCGTCCAGTGGGTCGTCCGCTACCAGGGTGGCAACAACGCCGGTCACACGGTCGTCCTGCCGAACGGCGAGAACTTCGCCCTGCACCTCATCCCGTCGGGCATCCTGACGCCGGGCGTGACGAACGTCATCGGCAACGGCGTGGTGGTCGACCCGGGCGTGCTGCTGGAAGAGCTGTCCGGCCTCGAAGCGCGGGACGTCGACACGTCCAAGCTGCTGATCTCGGCCGACGCGCACCTGATCATGCCGTACCACGTGGCCATCGACAAAGTCACCGAGCGGTACCTCGGCAGCCGCAAGATCGGCACCACCGGCCGCGGCATCGGGCCGTGCTACCAGGACAAGATCGCCCGCGTCGGCGTCCGCGTGCAGGACCTGCTCGACGAGAAGATCTTCCGCCAGAAGGTCGAAGCCGCGCTGGAGTTCAAGAACCAGGTGCTGGTGAAGGTCTACAACCGCAAGGCGCTCGACGCGAACGAGGTCGCCGACGAGGTGCTGGCCGCGGGCGAGAAGTTCGCGCACCGCATCGCCGACACGCGCCTGCAGCTCAACCAGGCCCTCGAGCGCGGCGAAACCGTGCTGCTGGAGGGTTCGCAGGGCACGCTGCTCGACGTCGACCACGGCACGTACCCGTTCGTGACGTCGTCGAACCCGACGTCCGGCGGCGCGAGCGCGGGGTCGGGCATCGGCCCGGGCCGGATCACCACGGTGCTCGGCATCCTCAAGGCGTACACGACCCGCGTCGGCTCGGGCCCGTTCCCGACCGAGCTGCACGACGAGTCCGGCGAGTACCTGCGCAAGCAGGGCGGCGAGTTCGGCGTGACGACGGGCCGCTCACGCCGCACCGGCTGGTTCGACGCGGTGATCGCGCGGTACGCGGTGCGCGTCAACGGCATCACCGACTACTTCCTCACGAAGCTGGACGTGCTGTCCGGCCTGGAGAAGGTGCCGGTGTGCGTCGGCTACGAGGTCGACGGCTTCCGCACGCCGGACATGCCGATGACGCAGACCGACGTGCACCACGCCATCCCGATCTACGAAGAGCACCCGGGCTGGTTCGAGGACATCTCGGCGTGTCGCACGTTCGAGGAGCTCCCGGCGAACGCGCGCGCGTACGTCGAGCGCCTGGAAGAACTGTCGGGCGCCCGCATTTCGGCGATCGGCGTGGGCCCGGGCCGCGACCAGACGATCGTCCGGCACCAGTTCGTCTAGGTCAGTTTCGTGCTGACCGGCGTCTCGTTGCGGAAGAGGTCGAGCACCGGGCAGTGCTCGTCGACCTCGCGCTTGAGGTCTTCGTAGCGCTCCCGGCTCGCCGGCCCTTCGAGTTCGACGGACACGCGCACGTCCCCGAAACCGGGGCGCGTGTTGAAGGAGAAGCCGAAGAAGCCGTGGAGGTCGAGGTCGCCGTCGACGGTGACCTTGACGGAGTCGAGCGGGATCCCGCGCTTCGCCGCCCAGAACTGGTAGGTGACGACCTGGCAGGAGCCAAGGGCGGCGAGCGCGAACTCGACGGGGTTGGCGGCCTGGTCGGTCCCGCCGAGCGCGGGCGGCTCGTCGACGGTGAAGCTGTGGTCCCGCACCTGGACGTGGACCTCGGTCTTGGTCCCGGGCTTGAGGGTGTTGGCGACGGAGAAGGAAACAGCGGCGTTGTGCGGGTCGGCGTCGACGGCCTTGCGGGTGCCTTCGATGACGTCGGTCAGCGACATGGGCTCTCCTGAAGATCGTGATTTCGCTTCAGGGTGGGGGATTTCACGACGGCCCGCTCGGGTTCTCAATTCCTGGGAGCGGCGGCGTCCGGAATGCGGAAGCGCTTGCACGGGCGGCTGGGACGGGGATGATGAGCGGCGGCCTCCGTCCGCTGTGCCTGCCGGCGCGGGCGGGCCAGTTCTTCCTGTGGCGACCAACGTCGGTCCAGTCGCGATCACGATCACGAGGTTGAGCTGAACTTCTTCGAAGCTCCGCAGCAATCCGACCGGGACCCGTCGAACCGGCCGCCGGGCGCACCCCGCCCTTCCCTTGGGGGGCCGGTCCCGCTTCCAGCGTATCGGCACCCGGGTAGCAAAAACGGGCTCGGCCGGAATCTGTGGACAACCGGACCGCATGTGGACAACCCAGGCCCGCCGCGGCTCCCCGAGCCGGAAACTGTCGGAAACCCCGCCGAACCAAGCCAAGCCGTCGGTTCTCAATTCCTGGGAAGCCGGAAACCGGTGGCGCGTCTCGCTAACTTGAACCCATGACCATCGGAGTCACCCTCCCCGCCGGCGACACCGACGCCGCCCCCAATCTCGTCGACGAGCTGCTCGCCCAGGCCCGGCAAGCCGCCGATGCCGGGCTCAAGTCCGTCTGGTTCTCGCAGCTTCCCCTCAGCCAGGACGCCATCGCCGTCGCCGCGCTGGCCGGGCGGGAAAACCCCGGCCTCGAGGTCGGTACCTCCGTTGTCCCGACCTACCCGCGGCACCCGCTGCTCGTCGCCAGTGCCGCGCAAACCGCGCAAGCCGCCGCGCACGGCAACTTCACCCTCGGCATCGGGCTCGGCTCGAAAGGCTTCCTCGGTCCCGTCTACGGCCTCGGCTACCCGCCGCCCATCCGGCACCTGCGCGAGTACCTCACCGTCCTGAAGCAGGTCTTCGCCGGGGAAGCCGTCGACTTCGAAGGCGAAACCGTCCAAGCGAAACCGCCGGGACCCTCCACCGTGGCCGGCGGCCGCGACATCCCGGTCATCGTCGCCGCCATGGGGCCGCAGGCGCTCAAGGTCACCGCCGAGCTCGCCGACGGCACCCTGCCCTTCCTCGCCGGCCCGAGAGCGCTTTCCGAGCGGATCGTGCCGGCCATGGCCGGCAAGCGGGTCATCGCCGCCGTCCCCGCCATTGTCACCGACGAACCCGATGAAGTCCGCGCGAAAGCCGTCGAACAGATGGGTTTCTACGGCCAGATCCCGTCCTACCGGCGGATCCTCGACGTCGAAGGCGTCGGCCACGCGGCGGACCTCGCCATCATCGGCGACGAAAACACCGTCCTCAAGGGGCTCCGGCGCTACTACGACGCCGGCGCGACCGACGTCCTCGTCTCGCAGACCGGCATCCGGTCGGCCGCGGAACGGAAACGGACCTGGGAGGTCATCAGCTCAATCGGTTCGTGAGGGTCGCCGTCACCGACATCTCCTCCAGGTCCAGCTCCCGCAGCACCTTCTGCAGGACGTCGTCATCGAGGCGGCCCGCGCGGTTCTCCTCGATCATCGCCTTGCGCTGGATGATCAGCAGCTCCTTGCGGGCCTTCGCGAACTGGGCCTGCGGGGTGCCCGGGCGGTCCTCGCCCGACAGCTTGATCGTCGCTTCGGCGAACCGGTAGCGCGTGTCGACCAGCCGTTCCAGCCGCTCCTTGAGCCGCTGGACCTTCTCGGGCGGCAGGTCCAGCGATGCCAGCCGCTCGCGGCTGATCTCGCGCAGGCGTTCGTGCGCCGCCTTCTTCGCGACCTCCCGCGCGGCCAGCTCCTCGGCCTCGTCCCGCGACGCTTCCGCCGGGTCCTGCACCTTCAGCACCCGGATCAACGGCGGCAGCGTCAGCCCCTGGATCAGCACCGTCCCGATCGCCACGGCGAACGCGAACAGCTGGATCTCCTCGCGGCCCGGGGTGCCCGCCGGGACGCCGGCCGCCGCGGCCAGCGTCACGACGCCGCGCATGCCGGTCCACGACAACACCGCCAGCGAGCGCCACGGCGGGGCCGCGCGGCCGCGGCCGAACAGCCGCATCGCCCGTGGCAGGTAGGCGAAGACGAACACCGCCGGGATCCGCACCGCCATCGTCACCAGCAGCACGACCACCGCGACGAGCGCGAGCGTCCCGTTGTCGCGGGCGGCGTGCTGGGCGCCGTCGAGCACGAACGGCAGCTGCAGCCCCATCAGCGCGAACACCAGCGCCTCCAGCAGGACGTCGATGGACGCCCACACGGATCTGTCCTGCATGCGCGTCGCCGGGGACGCGTACAGCGAGCGTGCCCCCAGGTAGAGGCCGGCGGCGACGACCGCCAGCACGCCGGATCCGCTGAACTCCGCCCCGAACGGGTGCAGGTGTTCCGCGGTGACGTACGCGCCGAACGGGACGATGATCCCGAACGCCGACTCCATCAGCGGGTCGTCGAGCAGGCGCCGGACCAGCACGACGGCCGCGCCGATCGCGAGGCCGACCGCGATGCCCAGCACGGTCGCCACGCCGAACACCGCGAACCCGTGCCCCGCCGAACCCGCGGTGCCCGCGACCGCGGCCAGCGCGACCTTGTACAGCGTCAGCGCGGCGGCGTCGTTGACCAGGCTTTCCCCGGTCAGCACGGTCATCAGCCGCCGCGGCAGGCCGAGCTTGCGCCCGATCGCCACCGCCGTCACCGCGTCCGGCGGCGCCACCACCGCGCCGAGGACCAGCGCCGAGGCGAACGGCACGTCCGGCAGCAGCAGGTGCACGACGGAGGCGACGACCACCGCGGTCACCGCGACCAGCACCACGCCGAGCGCGACGATCGGCCGCAGGCTGTTCTTGAAGTGCGTCAGCGAGCTTTCCAGTGACGTCGAATAGAGCAGCGGCGGCAGCACGACGGTGAGCACCAGCTCGGGCTCCAGCTCGAACCGCGGGACGCCGGGGATCAGCGCGACGCCGAGCGCGACGACCACCACGAGCAGCGGCGCCGACAGGTTGTAGCGCCGCGCGAGGGCGGTCAGGGCCAGCGAGCCGGCGAGCACGCCCATCAGCGTCAGGATTTCCACTCGCGTGATCTTCCCGCAGGTAGACGGCCTGCGCTCGGCTTCCGCTCAGTGGAAGTGACCTGGATTACGACATACCTCCCAGGCATACTTGTGCGCAATACGTACACCTGTGCGGATCACGTGCACCGACGCACATCCGGAGGTTCTCCATGTCCCCTGGCACCCGCTCCTGGGTCGTGCCCCTGGCCTGGACCGCCGTCCTGCTCGACGGGTTCGACCTGGTCGTGCTCGGCACCGTGCTGCCCGTGCTGCTCCGCGGCCACGTCTGGGGCCTGACACCCGCCACGGCGTCGGTCGTGTCGACGGTCGGGCTCGCCGGGATGATGCTGGGCGGGCTGGCGATCGGCACCGTCACCGACGTCATCGGCCGCCGGAAGTCGCTGATCATCTCGGTGACGCTGTTCTCGCTCTGCACGCTGCTGTGCGCGTTCGCGCCCTCGACGTTCGTCTTCGGGTTGCTGCGGTTCGTCGCCGGCCTCGGCCTCGGCGGCTGCCTGCCGACGGCGATCACGCTCGTCACGGAGTACGCGCGCCAAGGCAAGTCCGGCAGCGCGACGACCACGGTGATGACCGGCTACCACGTCGGCGCGGTGCTGACGGCGCTGCTGGGCATCGTGCTGATCTCGCCGCTGGGCTGGCGCGCGATGTTCGTCGCGGGCGCGATCCCGGCGGTGGTGCTGATCCCGCTGATGCTGAAGTTCCTGCCGGAGTCCGAGTCGTTCCAGCGGGTTCGCGAGACCGAGCGGTCGGCCGGGCACGCCGTCGCCGGCCTGTTCCGCGGCGGCCTGCTGCGCGCGACGATCGCGTTCTGGGTCACGTCGTTCATGGGACTGCTGCTGGTGTACGGCCTGAACACGTGGCTGCCGGAGATCATGCGCCAGGCCGGCTACCCGCTCGGCGCGGCATTGAGCCTGTTGCTGACGCTGAACGTCGGCGGCATCGCGGGCCTGCTCGTGGCGGGCCGGGTCGCCGACCGCGTCGGCATCCGGCCGTCGGCCATCGTGTGGTTCTGCGCGGGCGCGGTGTTCCTCGCACTGCTGAGCGTGAAGCTGCCCGCTGTCGGGCTGTATGCGGCGGTGTTCCTCACCGGCTGTTTCGTGTTCAGCGCGCAGGTGCTGGTGTACGCCTACATCGGCCGGATCTACCCGGACGCCATCCGCGCGACCGGCCTCGGCTGGTCCGCCGGCATCGGCCGGATCGGCGCGATCTCCGGTCCGATCCTCGGCGGCGCGCTGCTGACGGCCGGAATCGCGTACCCGTGGGGTTTCTACGCGTTCGCGGGTGTCGGCGCGCTGGGCGCGGCGGCCGTGACGGTGGTCCGTCCCGGCCGCCGCTCCCCGGCCGAAGACGACGTCAGCCCAGCTCCTTCAGCTCCTGCTCGACCGCGGCCAGTTCCGCCTCGGACCCCTGGACCTTCGGGCCCTTGAACCACTTGCGGGCCGAGAGCACCCACCACAGGGCCGCGCCGCCGAGCACCACGAGGAACGCGATCGGCGTGTAGTTGAAGGAGTCCACCGTCACCGGCGACACCTGCGGCAGCATGAACAGGAAGAAGATCAGCACGACCCAGATCGTCGCGATGATGCCGACCGGCTTGCCCCACCTGCCGAGTGACCACGGTCCGGGCTCGAACGAGTCGCCGCGGCGGACGCGCAGGAACACCGGGATCACGTACGCCACGTACAGCCCGACGACGGCGATCGACGTCACCGCCGCGTAGGCCGTCGCGCTCCACAGGTACGGCAGCGCCAGGACCAGCGCGCCGCCCGCAGCGAGCCACACGGCGTTGGTCGGCGTCTGCGTCCGCTTGTTGATCTTGTGCCAGAACCCCGATCCGGGGATCGCGCCGTCGCGGGCGAACGCGTAGATCATCCGCGAGTTCGCCGTAACCGACGCCATGCCGCAGAACAGCTGCGCGCCGATGCAGATCAGCAGCAGGAACTTGCCGGTGACCGCGCCGGTGGCGTCGATGAAGATCTGCGCGGGCGGGACGCCGGTGGCCGAGCCGACGGCGCCGTCGTAGTCCTGGATCGCGAACGTCAGGCCGATCAGCAGGATCCAGCCCGCGACGAGCGAGACGACGATCGACATGACGATGCCGCGCGGCCCGGCCGTCGCCGCGCTCTTCGTCTCCTCGGTCATGTGCGCCGATGCGTCGTAACCGGTCAACGTGTACTGGGCCACCAGCAGACCCAGTGCGAAGACGTAGAAGGTCGAACCCCAGCCCGTCTGGTTGACGAAGCTGCCGAAGACGAACGACGCGTCCTGGTGCTTGGCCGGCACGAAGACCAGCACGCCGACGATCACCAGCACGCCGATGAGGTGCCACCACACGCTGACGTTGTTGAGGATCGCGACGATCCGGACGCCGAAGGTGTTCAGCAGGCCGTGCACCACGAGGATGATCGCGAGCAGCAGGATCGTGTGCCCCGGCGTCGCCTCGTAGCCCCACTGCAGGTCGAGGAACGCGTTGAGGAACAGCGCCGCGCCGAAGTCGATGCCCGCGGTGACCGCGATCTGCCCGATGAGGTTGAACCAGCCGGTGAACCACGACCAGACGGGTCCGGACCTGTCCGGCGCGAGCTTCGCCGCCCAGTAGTAGAGGCCGCCCGCGGTCGGGTAGCTCGAGCAGACCTCGGCCATGCCGAGCCCGACCAGGATGACGAACACCCCGACCAGTGGCCAGCCCCAGATCATCGCGGCGGGTCCGCCGGTCTTCATGCCGAAGCCGTAGAGCGTCAGGCAGCCGGAGAGGATCGAGATGATCGTGAACGAGACGGCGAAGTTGGAGAACGCGGACATCGTCCGTTTGAGCTCTTGGGCGTACCCCAGCTGGTGCAGGCGCGCGCTGTCTTCGTCGGCGTGGTCGGGGGTGGTCTGCTGGTCGGAAACATCCATCGGGCACCTCTTGAAAGGTATGCGGCCAGACCATTGAATTCGCCGAAGGTAGCCTTGGTCCCGGAGGGTGTCAAGCCTTCGTCAAATACTCGTCCAGCCGCGCGAGCAGGGGCCCGCCACCTCGGTGGTCGTTCGAGATCAGCGTCGCGGTGACCCCGGACGACGGCTGGTGCGTACTCCGGAAGCTGACGCCGTGGTCGCCGCCCTCCAGCCGGACCACGCCCGGCCGCGGCAGCCAGAAGCCGAGCCCGTAGCGCTCCCCGCGCAGCATCCGCCGGACCCACTCGCGCGGGACGATCCGGCCGTCGAACAGAGCGCGCCAGAACTTCCGGAAGTCCGGCGCAGTGCTGTAGATCCCGCCGTCGCCGTGGCCGACGACCGGGAGGCTGAACACGTTGGTGCGGCCGTCTTCCAGGTAGCCGGTGGCCGTCCGGGCGGGCAGCGCGTCCGAGCGCAGGAACGCCGTGTCGGTCATCCCCGCGGGCTCGGTGACGCGCGTCCGCACGAGGTCGGCGAAAGGTATGCCCGCGATCCGTTCGGCGATCAGGCCGAGCACGACGAAGGCGCCGTTGTTGTAGTGGAAGCGTTCGCCCGGCGGGAACCGCTGCGGGAAGCCGTCGAGCGCGGCGAGGTAGTCGGCCGACGTGGCCAGCAGGGGCGTCGGCGGCGGCCCTGCCTCGTCGTCTTCGTCGCAGTAGTCGCCGATGCCGGACGTGTGCGTCAGCAGGTGTTCGACGGTCACGCGGTCGTCGATCAGCGGCAGGTCGCCGCCGAGGACCTCCCGTGCCGTGGTGCCGAGCGAGAGGCGCCCCTCGGCGACCAGGCCGACGACCACCAGCGCCGTGAACCCCTTGGTGCCGCTGGCGATCGCGAACCGCGTGTCGATGGTGTTTTCGACGCCGTGGGCGATGTGCGCGTACCCGGACGCCTCGGCGAGCAGCGTCTCGTCGCCGCGGCTGACCAGCACGACACCGGAAAAGGGCGCTTCCACGGACCCAGCGTCCACGGAAGCGCCCTTCCCGGCAAAGCGGTTTTCTACCGGCCCAGGAACGCGTGCAGCGACTCGAGCGCGGTGTCCGGCTGGTCGGCGAAGAAGCCGTCGACGCCGGCCTCGAGGAACGCGGCCTCCTCGGTGAAGACGTCCCCGTAGGCGTCCGGCTCGGCCGACGAGCGCAGGTTCGCCGGCAGGAACGGGTTTTCGTTCCGGAACGTGTACGGCTGGACCTTCAGACCCGCCCGGTGCGCGTCGGCGACGAGCGCGGTCGGCGTGCCCAGGTTGTCGTTCTTGTCCCGCGGGATGACCTGCGCCTTGTCCGGCCCGAGGTACTTCGCGTACTTCGCGACTTCGCGCAGCCCCTGCGGCGTGACGAGGTCCGCGTACGTCCGCGGGTCGCCCTTCGCGACGAAGTCCGCCGGGGCGCCGGTCGCCGAGGTCAGCTGCAGCAGCGGCGTCCGGACCTGCTTGTGCAGCTCGATCAGGTTCGACACCTCGAACGACTGGATGATCGCCGGCGCGTCCGGCCGGTCGAGGCCGTTGCGCTTGAGGAGCGCGACGAGCTTCGGCTCGGTCGGGTTGCCGATGGAGGAGAAGAACGTCGAGTGCTTGACCTCGGGGTAGGTGCCGAGCGTCCGGTGCAGCTCCTTGCCGAGCCGCTTGGTCAGGTCGAGCACCTCCTGGAAGGTGGCGATCTGGTAGCGCCCGTTGTACAGCGTGTTGTGCGGGCGGTTCTGCGGGATCCGCTCGACCGCGCGCAGGGTCTTCAGCTCGGCGAGCGTGAAGTCCTGGGTGAACCACCCGGTGGTGGAGACACCGTCGATGACGAGCGTCTTCTTCCGGTTCGCGAACTCGGGGTGCTTCGCGACGTCGGTGGTGCCGCCGATCTCCGGCTCGTGCCGGGCGACGAGCTGGCCGTCCTTGGTGGGCACGAGGTCGACGTCCACGAAGCCGACGCCCATCCGGAAGGCGAGCTCGTAGGAGGCGAGGGTGTGCTCCGGCCGGTAGCCGGGGGCACCGCGGTGTCCGACGATCACGGGGTCATCGTGGCCCCGCCCGTGCGCGGCCGCATCGGCGGACCCGGTTTCCGACGCGCTCGCCGACCCGACGGCCAGCCCGGTGACGCTCAGCAGCGCCAGTCCGGCGAGTGCCAGTACGCCGACACGTTTGCGCTTCATCTGGTGACCTCTTTTCCCACAGGGTTGACCCTGACTACCCGCGCAACCCTCGATGTCGCAAGCATCCGAAGTGCGTATCCGGGCGAACCGGACGGTGAACGGCGCATGGACTCCTGCCCGCGCGGCGCCCCGGCCGAGCGGCGCCCCGGCCGAGCGGCGCCCCGGCCGAGCGGCGCCCCGGCCGAGCGGCGCCCCGCCCTCCCTGGGGGCAGCCCCGCTTCCAGCGTATCGGCGCCCTCCGACGAAACGTCCGGATCGCCGGGGCCGGAGGCCGAGTAGTCCACAACGGCGGCGACTTGTGGACAAGCCCGTCAGCGACCTGCCCGGTCCGCCGCGAACCCGGCCGACCTCGGCACTGCCGTTTCGCTGGGGGCGGCCGGCGGATCGCTCGCCGAGTGGCCAGCCGGCCCCGCCGAGCCCCTGAACGGCGCGTGGCCTCCCGCCCACCCCAGCTGCCGACCGACGGCGAAATGTCCGCCGCGAACCCGGCCGGATACGCTGTGCTCCGTGCGCGTACTGGTAATCGGCTCCGGCGCCCGTGAGCATGCCCTCGTCCTCGCGGCCTCCGGTGACCCCGCGGTCACCGCGCTGGCCTGCGCGCCCGGCAACGCCGGGACCGCCGCCGTGGCCGAGCAGCTCGGTGTCGAAGCCGCCGATCCCGAAGCCGTCGCCGCGCTCGCCAAGAGCTGGCAGGCCGACCTCGTCGTCGTCGGGCCGGAGGTGCCGCTCGTCGCCGGGGTCGCCGACGCCGTCCGGAAGGCCGGCATCGCCTGCTTCGGGCCCTCGGCCGCCGCCGCTCGCATCGAAGGCTCGAAGGCCTTCGCCAAGGACGTCATGGCCGCCGCGAACGTGCCGACCGCGCGCAGCGAGGTGGTCGACAACCCGGCCCGCCTCGATGCCGCGCTCAACCGCTTCGGCCCCACCTGGGTGGTCAAGGACGACGGCCTCGCCGCCGGCAAGGGCGTCGTCGTCACGACGGACTACGACGTCGCACGCAAGCACGCGATCATGCTGCTCGACGGCGGCCACCCGGTCCTCCTGGAGTCCTTTTTGGACGGCCCGGAGGCCTCGCTGTTCTGCTTCGTCGACGGCAACACCGTCGTCCCGCTGCTGCCCGCGCAGGACTTCAAGCGCGTCGGCGACGGCGACGCCGGCCCCAACACCGGCGGCATGGGCGCCTACGCGCCGCTGCCGTGGGCGCCCGAAAACCTGGTCGACGACCTGGTCGAGCGGGTCGTCCAGCCGGTCGCCGACGAGCTCGTCCGGCGCGGGGCGCCGTTCTCCGGCCTGCTCTACGCCGGGCTCGCGCTGACCTCCGACGGCCCGCAGGTCATCGAGTTCAACTGCCGCTTCGGCGACCCGGAGACCCAGGTCGTGCTGGCCCTGCTGCGCACCCCGATCGCCGGGTTGATGCACGCCACCGCCACCGGCAAGCTCGCCGAGCACCCGCCGCTGGAGTGGGCGAACGGCGCCGCGGTCACCGTCGTGATCGCCGCCGACGGCTACCCGGGCAAGCCGCGCACCGGCGACGTCATCGGCGGTGCCGAGCTGGAGGGCGTGCTGCACGCGGGCACCCGCCGCCGCGACGACGGCGCCGTCGTCTCCTCGGGCGGCCGCGTGCTCTCGGTCGTCGGCACCGGCAAGACGCTCAAGTCGGCGCGCAAGCACGCGTACGAGACCGTCGAGAAGATCCACCTCGCGGGCTCGCACCACCGCACGGACATCGCCCTCAAGGCGGCGAACGGCGAGGTCGGCACCCCGGCGAAACAGCGCGCCTGATCGGGGGAACCGGCGGCGTCCGGTCTTCGTCCAACCTCAGGCTGCGCCTACACGTGGGTTGGTAACCTCGACGGGAGTCGGCCGGTCACTGTCCGCATGACGTCAGGGGAGAGCATGTCAGGACCCTCGTACGACCTGAGCCCGGCCGTCCCGGTGGCGCCGGCGGCCGCGGACGTCCTGGTCCACCCGGACAAGCTGCTCGACGTCGCCCGGATCGTCGAAGAGCAGGCCAACGCCCTCGAAGACCAGCTGCTGACCAAGCTCGGCCTGCTGCGGATCGACGCGCCGTCGGCCGACGTGATCAGCACCCAGTCCATCGAGGCCTGGAACTCCCTGATCGCCGACGGCGACCGCTCCTACGCGGGTCAGGTCCGCGAGTACGTCGCCGGCCTGAAGCGCCTCGTCTCGCAGCTGCGTGACGCCGCCAAGGACTACAAGGTCAGCGACGAGGAGAAGGCGGCGGTGTTCGGTGACCGCGGCAAGCACGGTGCGTAGCCGGACGCTGCGGATCACCGGGGGCGTGCTCGCGACGGCGGCGCTCGCCGGCTGCTCGGCGGGCACCGAAGGTACCCCGTACCCGGTCGAGACGGCCGCGACGGCGGCGTCGCAGAGCGCCAAGGCGGCCCAGCTGCCGCAGCGCCCGGCCGAGCTGCCCCTGCAGGGCGTCAACCTGTGCGAAGTCTTCCCGCAGGTGCAGCTCGACGCGCTGAAGATCACCAGCACGCCCCGCGAAGGCCCGTCCGAGGACGGGCCGACGTGCGTGTTCGACGCCGACGGCGCCGAGCCGGTGCACGCCTACCACGTCCGGGCCGTGACCGCGGACCTCGGCGAGTGGATCACCGGGGCCCGCAGGAAGAACAGCATGACCACCGAGCCGAAGACGATCGACGGCTTCCCGGCGCTGACGAACTACCGCGCGGCGGGCGACCCCGCCGACTGCGAGGCGCTCGTCGGGGTCGCACGCGGCCAGACCCTGGCCGTCCAGACCTTCGCCATCACCCGCGGCAAGCTCACGCAGCCGCAGCTGTGCGAGATGTCGGTGCACGCCGCCGACATCGCCGTGCAGACCCTGAAAGCACGCAACTAGGGAGGGCGCGTGGAATTCTCCGAGCTCGCGGCCGGCATCCAGAACCACCGGTTCGACGGCTGGACCAACACCGCGATCGCCGACCAGATCACGCGGATGGTCAACGGCGACGGCACCGGCAGCATCGGCACGGCCGTCGACGCGCTGAAGGCCGTCGCGACCGCCCTCGCCCACACCGACCAGACGCTGCGCGCGCAGCTGCTGAAGCTCGGCGTCGAGTGGCAGAGCCAGGCGGGTGGCGCGGCGAGCCAGGTGCTCACCGAGCAGGCCGGGTTCTCTCAGGACGCCACGACGAAGGTCGCGCACGCCGCCGAAATGGTGTTCGAGCAGGGCGAGTCCTTCAACCGCACCAAGTACAAGCTGCCGGACGCCGAGACCGTCCGGAAGGGCGCGGGCGGCTACACGCTCACCGACGGCCTGCTGCTGTCCCTGATCGGCTTCGAGACCGACCACGCGCGTCAGGTCGAGGCCGCGAACAACGCCAAGGAGCAGGCGAAGCAGGCGCTCAACGAGTACGCGCAGGAAAGCGGCACGAACCTGCTCTCGACGCAGTCGCTGTCCGACCCCGAGTCGCTGAAGCTGGCCGCCCCCGGGATCGCGCCGGGCGTGCTGGACGTCGCGGGCGCCGCCGTCGCGGTGACGCCGGACGGCGGGGTGAAGCCCGCCTCGGACAAGGTCCGGTCGGTGCACGTCGACCCGCCGGTCGTGCAGCCGGTGTCGCACATGGTCCACGCCGACCCGCCGACCCCGGTCTACGGCGTCGCGGCGCAGCAGCCGTCCCGGCCCGTGGCGCAGCCGCCGCGGCAGACGGGATCGGTGACCGCACCGGCCGCGCAGCACACGACGCCTTCGTCGACGACTCCGTCGAGCGCGAAGCCGCCGACGGCGACGCCCTCGCCCGGCTGGGTCAACGCCCCGGGCCGCGGCACGGCGTCCGGTGACTCCACCCACTTCTCGCCCGGTCTTTCCGTCGGAGCCGGCGACCAGTTCGTCCCGCCGGGTGCGCCCGGCGCGCTGCCGCCCGGCTCGTCGCCGGCGACGGCGCCGATCAAGTCGCTCGGCGGCGGCGGAGGCGCGTCCAGCGGCTCGACCGGCCTCGACAGCTCGGCGGGCCGCGGCCCCGACGGGCTGCTGGCCAAGGGCCGCACGGTGGGCTCGATGCCGCAGGCCCCGCTCCCGCCCGGCCAGTTCACGGCCGAACGCGGGTTCGCCGTCAAGCCCGGCGCGACCCCCGGCGAGATCGGCGCGGGCGCGGCGGCGATCGGCGCCGGCGCGGCCGGTGGCGCGCTGAGCGGCGACAAGGAACGCCAGCGGCGCGAAAAGGGCCCGGCGAAGGGCCCGGTGCGGCCGCTGCCGGTCGGCGAGCTGCCCGAGGAGGAGGCCGCCGCGCTGCGCAAGTCGGAGCAGATCAGCCCGAAGCAGAAGCCCGGCGAGGCGAAGTTCCTGGCCGAGGCGGCCCCGCACGAGGACGACGCCGAGCACGTCCGCCGCTACGGCGTCGACGACCAGGACCTGTTCGCCGACCAGCGGATGGTCTCGCCCGACGTGATCGGTGACCACGAAGGGGACGGGCGCTGACCGTGTCGCTGGTGCTGTCCGCGCACGAGTTCGACGTGCTCTGGGAGTCGCTCGAGCTGCCCCGCCGCCACGTCGCGCTGGACGTGCCGAGCGAAGGAACCACCCACACCGAACGGCGGGAGCTGGTGGACGCGGCGTGGGCGTCGCTGAGCGAGCGGCGCCTGGCCCGCAACCGCCGGGTGACCGGCGAGGTGGCCGACCAGCTGCACCTGCTGGCCCGCCCGCAGTACGGCATCGACGTCTGGGTGTGGGCCGAGCGCGAGATCCGCGGCCGCGTGGTGAGCGCCCGCGGCCAGGCGGTCCTGGCGGTGGTGGACCACGGCGAGGTGTGGCTGATCCCGGCGACCGAGGACGGCCTCGCGGAGGCGGCGGTCTCGGTCGCGGGCGACCTGGGCCCGGGCATCGGCCAGACGGTGAGCATTCCGTACGACGTCCTGCGAGCGGCGGATTCGGCGGCGAAGGGCGACGCGAAAGCGCTGGTCACGGCGTTGGAGGACCGCGGCGTCGAGCTGTTCCACGCCCAGGAGCTGTCGGGGATGCTGCTGGGCCAGGAGGCCCGCGGCCAGTTCGGCGCGGAGCGCGTCGGCCGCGACGGCGTGGTCCACCGGGCGGGCCGCGTGGTGGCGTTCTTCGACACGGATGCGGGCCGCTACCTGTTCCAGGTGGCACCGGACCGCGAAGGCCGCGAATGGGCGACCGTGACCCCGGCGGACAACGCCCTGCTGGCGACCCGGATCCGCGAACTGGTGGCGGAGGCCTGAGCGCGGGCGGGTGGAAGTTGCCCGGGATCCGTACGCGCGCCCCTCGGGAAGTCATAAAGTAAGCGCGGGAACCGTCCCGGTCATGGCGACGTCTGATCGGGCGGATACGAGTTTCCGAAGGGGATGACGAACCGTGCCTGTCTACGACACCGAATCGATGGCCATCGCGGCCGGCCAGGTGGAGAAGCTGAAGGACGAGTTCGAGAAGTCCAAGCAGAAGGTCACCGGCCTGGACCACGAGAAGGAAAGCCCCTTCGGCGGGATGGACGAGACGGGCGACGCGCACGGCGCGGTCGGCAAGTTCAAGGACGGCGTGCACAGCCAGTTCGACGCCGCGGGCAAGCACATGGAGGCGCTGGGGTTCGCCATGCGCAAGGCCGCCGGGCTGATCGCCGAGACCGACCAGGTCGGGGCGAGCGACCTGACCCTCCACGTCGACAAGTGAACTGAGCAGGGGGCACGAGAGTGGGCTTGAACGCGGTCGGCGCCGGAACGCCGGACAACTGGGAAGCTTTCATGAAGAAGGTGGACCAGGTCGAAAAGGTCGATTTGGGAAAAATCACCGCGGCGGCGACGCAGTTCCGCGAGGCCGGCAAGAACGCCGGCGACCACAATGCGTCGCTGAAGAATTCGACCGACGCGCTCAACGGCGGTGTCTGGGCCGGCCCCGCGGCGGACCAGTTCTTCACCTACGTCCGCCAGGTGCGCGACGCCGGCACCAAGGTCCAGACCCACCTAGAGGACGTCGCCAAGGACCTCGACAGCCTCGCGTCCACCCTCGAGCAGATCAAGAAGAACGTCGGGGACAAGCAGCTGGCCGCGGAGAAGGCGGTCAACGCCCGCAACGCCACCGCCGAGACCCAGATCAACAACGCGCTGGCCGCGGCGAAGAAGGCGCACGAGGAAGGAAAGCCGGGACCGAGCCCCAGCGCCGACGAGATCCTGGCGAAGGCTAAGACGGACATCCACGACATCACCGCGGGTTTCGACGGTGACGTGGCGGGCCTGCAGGCCCAGGCCGACACGGCGATCAAGGCGTCGCAGAAGCTGATGTCCCAGCAGATCGAGGGCGGCTACGACCAGGTCCCGCTCCCGGCCAGCTCCGCGGCGGCGCCCAAGAGCACCGGCGGCATCCACAGCAACGGCTCCTCCCACCACGGCGGTGGCGGCGGAGGTGGAGGCGGCGGTGGTGGCGGCCTCGGCCCGAGCGGCGGTCCCCCGTCCTCGCCGCCCCCGGGGAACGTCCAGCAGTGGATCCAGGAAGCGATGAAGGCACTGCAGGCCGCGGGCATCCCGGTGACCGACGCCGACATCCCCAAGATCTGGGCGATCATCCAGCACGAGTCGGGCGGGAATCCAAACGCTATAAACAATTGGGATTCCAATGCCGCCGCGGGGCACCCGTCCAAGGGGCTCATGCAATGCATCGACTCGACGTTCAACGCCCACAAGCTGCCCGGCCACGACAACATCTACAACCCGGTCGACAACATCATCGCGGGCGTCCGGTACTCCTTCGACCGCTACGGCAGCCTCGACAACGTGCCCGGCATCAAGGCCATGGCCCACGGAGGTGCCTACCGGGGCTACTAGCCTGGCCCCATGGCCGACCTCGAGGCGGGTCCCGCGCTGCGGGCCGGTGTGCCGCCCTTCCACGTCATGGACGTCCTCTCCGCGGCGGGCGCCCGGCAGCGCAGTCACGGCGATCTCGTGTCGCTCGCCGCCGGGCAGCCCTCCGCTCCCGCTCCGCAGCCCGTGCTCGAAGCGGCCGCGAAGGCCCTCCACAACTCCACCCTCGGCTACACCGAACAGCTCGGCATCCCCGAGCTGCGCGAGGCCGTCGCCGGGCACTACCGGCGGAAGTACGACCTCGACGTGCAGGCGCACGACGTCGTCATGACCACCGGTTCGTCCGGGGGCTTCCTGCTCGCCTTCCTCAGCGCCTTCGACCCCGGCGCCAAGGTCGCCATGGCCCGGCCCGGCTACCCCGCCTACCGGAACCTGCTGTCGGTCCTCGGCTGCGAGGTCGTCGAGTTCGCCACCACCGCCGAGACGAACTTCCAGCCCACCGTGCGGCTGCTCGACGAGCTTGGCCCGATCGACGGGCTGATCGTCGCCAGCCCGAGCAATCCGACCGGGACCGTCCTGCCGCCCGGCGAACTGGCCGCCATCACCGGCTGGTGCTCGTCGCACGGGGTGCAGCTGATCAGCGACGAGATCTACCACGGCATCTCCTACGGCGCCGAGCTCGACTGCGCGTGGCAGTACGGCCGCGAGCCGCTCGTGCTCGGCAGCTTCTCGAAGTACTTCGCGATGACCGGCTGGCGGCTCGGCTGGATGCTCGTGCCGCAGCGGCTGCACCGCGCCGTCGACGTCCTGACCGGGAACTTCACCATCTGCCCGCCCGCGGTGTCGCAGTACGCGGCGCTCGCCGCCTTCACGCCGGAGGCGTACGCGGAGGCCGACGCGCACGTCGAGCACTACCGCGCGAACCGCGACCGGCTCTTCGCGGGCCTGCGGGGCATCGGCATCGACAAGCTCGCGCCCGCCGACGGCGCCTTCTACGCCTACGCCGACGTCAGCGCGTACACCGAGGACAGCCTGAGCTGGTGCCAGCGGCTGCTCGCCGACACGGGCCTCGCCATCACGCCCGGCGTCGACTTCGACCCGGTCGACGGCGGCAAGTACGTGCGGTTCTCCTTCGCCGGCAGCGCCGAGGACATCGACGAAGGCGTCCGGCGGCTCGGGGGGTGGCTGCGCCAGGGGGAACCCTGATTCATCCCTGAACGTTGGCTCGGCAAGGGGAGTTTCTCCCACCGAGGTGCCACAGTGGAGGCATCGGGCCGCCAGCGGCCACGGGAGCAATCGGAGGAAGCCATGTTCTGGAAGATCGTCGGCGGCCTGATCGTCGCCTGGGTGGCGTTCATGGTGCTGGGCGCCGTGATCGGCTTCGTGTTCAAGGCCGTCCTCTGGATCGCCATCATCGGCGGCATCGCCTTCCTCGGCGCGGCCGGCTACAAGGCGATCACCGGCGGCCGCAAGGACCCGCGGCGCATCAACCGCTACTAGGGGATCCGCGCCACGCCGCCCAGTGACGTCCAGTTGACCGGCGTCAGCGGTGCCAGGCGCGGCCCGTCCGGCCACCACAGGTGCGGCGCCGTCAACCCGGGCTCGAGCAGGTCGAGGCCGTCGAAGAACGACGCGATCTCGGCCCGCGTGCGGTAGAGCGTGTCGAGCCCGGTGCCGCTGTACCGCTGCTGCAGTTCCGTCGCGACGGCGGCCGCCGCGGAGCCGTCGCTGGGGTTGTGCTGGTGCAGCAGGACCAGGTACGACCCCGGCGCCACCGCGCCGACGTAGGACTTGACCACCTGCCGCGCCTGCTCCAGGTCCGCGATGTGGTGGATGACCGCGCACATCACCAGCCCGACCGGCCGGTCGAAGTCGAGGTACTGCTTGACCGTGTCGTCGGCGAGGGTCTCGGCCGGGTGCAGCAGGTCGTTGCCCGAGATGTGCGTGAAGTCGTTGTCGACGAGCAACGCCCGGCCGTGCGCCTGCACGACCGGGTCGTTGTCGACGTAGACGACGTGCGCCTCGGGGTTGTACTTCTGCGCCACCTGGTGGGTGTTCTCCACCGTCGGGAAGCCCGAGCCGAGGTCGAGGAACTGGTCGACGCCGAGCCGTTCGGTCAGGTACCGCACGGCGCGCACGAGCCACTGCCGCACTTCCTGCGCCATCGCCGGGGATTCCGGCGCGATCTCCAGGATCTGCCGCAGCACCGCGCGATCGGCCTCGTAGTGGTCCTTGCCGCCCATCAGCGCGTCGAAGACGCGGGCGATGCTCGGCCGGTCGAAGTCGACGCGGGCCGACGGTCGTTCGCTCGTCATGGCGGCCTACCGGGGAAGTCGGGGTCGCGTGCAGCCTAGGCCACGAACGATCACCAGCGGTAGGCGGACGTGCGGTGCGGGTGAGATCAGCCGAGCCAGGCCCGCGCCGCCTCGGCGCCGTTCCACACCTCGGCCTTCAGCCCCACCGCCCGTGCACCCTCCACATTGGACGGACGGTCGTCGAAGAACAGGCAGTCCGCCGGCTCGGCGCCCAGCTCGTCGAGCAGGAGGCGGAAGATCTTCGCGTCCGGCTTCACGCACCGGACGTCGCCCGAGAAGAGCGTGACGCGGAAGTGGCGGACCCACTCCTGCGCGCGGACCCACTCGCCGAACACCACCGGGGCGTTCGACAGCAGCGCCAGCGACGCGCCCGCCTCGGAAAGCGCTTCGAGCAGCGCCTCCGACGACGGTTCCAGGTGGCCCCAGCCCTCGACGTCGACGCGGGTCAGCTCGGCCGACAGCGCTTCGTCGACGGACACGCCCAGCGCGTCGCCGACCGCCTGCCAGTACTCGAGCGGCGTGCTCCCCGCGTCGTACGGAATCCGGTAGTCCCAGTACGCCTTTTCGAACTCCGGCAGCGGCACGCCCATGCGCGCGGCCAGGTCCGGCCGGGCCAGGCTCGGCTTGCTCAGCACGTCGCCGTAGTCGAACACGATCCAGTTCACGGTTGCCCCAGTTTCCTAGTGTCCCAGTGGAGTCACGCGCCGGTCTTGATCCGGCGCAAGGCTTCTTCGACGTCGGCGGCGCTCAGGTCCCGGTGCGTCACGAACCGGACCCGGCCCGCCATCGGCACCGCGCGGACGCCGAGCGAGTCGAGCCACGCGAGCGCGGTCGGGATGTCGGGGACGTCGGCCAGCACGATGTTGGTGTCCGGCTCGTTCGTCGGCCAGCCGTGCTCGCGCAGGCCCTCGGCGAGCCGGCGCGCGTTCTCGTGCGACTCGGCCAGGTCGGGGATCCGGTCCAGCGCGACCAGGCAGGCCGCGGCCAGGACGCCGCCCTGCCGGACGCCGCCGCCGAGCATCTGCCGCATCCGGCGGGCCCGCTCGACGAAGGCGGTGCTGCCCGCGACGACCGAGCCGACCGGCGCGCCGAGTCCCTTGCTGAAGCAGGCCGACACGGTGTCGACGCCGACGGTCAGCGCGGCGGGCGGCACCTCCAGCGCGACCGCGGCCTGCCAGAGCCGGGCGCCGTCGAGGTGCACGGTCAGGCCGGCTTCCTTCGCGACGGACAGCAGCTGGGCGTGCTCGTCGGGCGGGGTCACCGCGCCGCCGGCCGCGTTGTGCGTGTTCTCGAGGCAGAGCAGCGATGTCCGTAATGTGAAGTACGGTCCGGGCTGTCCGATCGCGGCCGCGAGGGCGTCGGGCGATGGGCGGCCCGGGCCGCCGTCGTGCTCGAGGATGTCCGGCATCCCGCCGGCCAGCCACGCCGCCGAGCCGAGCTCGTTGGACAGCACATGGGCGCCCCGCGTGGCCAGGAACCGGTCGCCGCGCTGCAGGTGGAGGCTCAGCGCGACGAGGTTCGCCATCGTCCCGCTCGGCACCCACAGCGCGGCCGGCATGCCCAGGACGTGCGCGGCGCGTTCTTCCAGCTGCTGGACCGTCGGGTCGCGTTCGAGGACGTTGTCCCCGACCTCGGCGGACGCCATCGCCGCGCGCATCGTGTCATCCGGACGGGTGACGGTGTCGGAGCGGAAGTCCAGCGGCGGCAGCGTGAAGGTCACGGAGCGATCACATCACACCCACCTCGTGGGGATCAATCAGCCCCGGAGTGGTCGAACCCACTCGGTCCGTGCAACCGTGGACGCCCCTGATTCCGTCCTCATGGGCGAACGACAACCAGAGCGGAGCACGACTGCGCGTGGACCAGCGCGACGAGGAGGAGTTCGCGGAGTACTTCGCCGCCAGGCGGGACGCCGTGCGCCGGACCGCGTACATGCTCTGCGGCGACTGGCACCGGGCGGACGACCTCGCGCAGACGGCGTTCGTCGCGCTGCACCGGAGGTGGAAGAAGATCAGGGATCCCGCGGCGACCGACGCGTACGTCCGCAAGACGCTCGTCCGGGCGTCGATCGACGAATCGCGGCGGCCGTGGCGGCGTGAGTGGCAGACCGAGACGCTGCCCGAGCCCGCCGACGACACGCCCGGCCTCGACGACCTCGTCGCGACCAGGGAAGACCTGCTCGCGGCGTTGAAGGAAGTGCCGCCCAAGCAGCGGGCGGTCCTGGTCATGCGGTTCTTCGAAGGGCTCGACGTGACCGGCGCGGCGAAGGCGCTGGGCTGCAGCGAAGGCAACGTGAAGAGCCAGACCGCGCGCGGGCTGGCAAACCTCAAGCAGGTGCTGGAACGGGAGGTGGAGACCAATGGATGAGCAGGAGCTGCGTTCGTTGTTCTCCGCCGCGCCCGGCGACGCGCCTTCGCCGGGCTTCACGCAGGACGACGTCGTCCGCGAATCCCGCCGCCAGACCGTGCGGCGTCGCAACCGGATCACCACCGGCGTGAGCGCCGCGGCGCTGGTCGTGGTCGGCTTCGGCGCATACGGACTGCTGTCCGGGGGTACCCCCGAGTCGATGACGGCCGCGGGCGACGGCGTGATGTCGTCGCAATCGGGGCCGGGCTCGGGGCAACCCGGCATCAGCCCGGCACGTCCTGAGATCGGTGGGGAGTCACCGAACTTCTCGTCCGAACCACCTCGGCAGGGAGGTGACCAGGGCGGGAAGACCGGCCACTTGGCCGAAGGCGCCTCCGGGTGCGAAGAGGTGGACGGGGAGCTCGCCACAGCCCTCGCTGGCGAGCTCCCCGGCCACGTCGCCGGTACCCCGGCTGTCCCGGGCGGCGCCTGTTCGACGGTGTCCCGCTCCGCCGGGTTCCCGGTCGCGGGTGGCGAAGTCTCCGCGGCGGTGTACCCGAAGGGCGTTCCGGTGGTCTTCAAGTCCCAGCCCGCCGGCACGGTGACGGCCCAGGTGGCGACCGCGTCCGGTGGGGCGTTGGTGCTGGTCAGCGTGCCGTCTTCGGGCGGGACGGCGCCGTACGCGGGGCAGGTGGAGACGTTCGCGCACCATCTCGCGGCCCGCTTCTGAGCCCGGGTCCGCCCGGTTGGCAGAATGACCGGTCATGACCGCTGCGACCACCCCGAAGGGGGAGCGACGGCGCGCCGCGCTCGTCGAGGCCGCCGCGAAACTGCTCGTCGAGGGCGGGTTCGACGCCGTCCGGCACCGGGCGGTCGCCGAGCGCGCCGGCCTGCCGCTCGCCTCGACGACGTACTACTTCGACTCGCTGGAAGACCTGGTCACGGCGGCCGTCGAGCACCACGGGCAGGGTGAGCTGGAGACGGGCCGCCGCCGGCTGGAGGAGCTGGCGACGCGCAACCGCGGCGTCCAGGCGACCGTCGAGCTGGTGCTGGAGATGCTGCTGGGGCCGGAGACCGACGACCCGGAGGCGGACGCGGAGGCGGTGCTGCTGCGGTACGAGCGGCTGGTCGCGACCGGCCGCCGGCCGTACCTGCGGCCGTTGATGCGAACGCTGTCGGCCCAGCTCAACGAACTGCTGACGGAGATCTTCGCCCGCTCGGGCACGCCGGTTTCGGCCGACGAGCTCGAGCGGCTGATCGCCCTGGTCGACGGCGCCGTCGTCAACGCGCTGATCGCGGTCGACCCGGCCCCGCGCGCGGCGGCGTCGCGCATGCTCCAGAACGCACTCGACGGCACCTGAGTCGTTACTGTCGTGCAGGTGGACCTGAACCTGCTGACGGCGTTGGACGCGTTGCTGGAGGAGAACTCCGTGCAGGCGGCGGCCGACCGGCTGCACCTCACGCCGCCGGCGATGAGCCGCACGCTGGCCCGGATCCGCGCGACGACCGGCGACGACATCCTGGTGCGCACCGGCCGCACGATGACCCCGACCCCGCGCGCGCTGGCGATGCGCGACGAGGTCCGCACGCTGGTGGCTCGCGCGAACCGGGTGCTGGCCCCGGCCCGCACGGTGGACCCGGCCACGCTGCGGCGCACGTTCACCATCCAGGGCCACGACGCGCTGCTGGCGGCACTGTTCCCGGCGCTGCTGCGCACGGCGTCGGCCGAGGCACCGGGAATCGGGCTGCGGCTGCTGGCGGAGGCGCCGGTGGACACGCCGGACCTGGCCCGCGGGCACGTCGACCTGGAGGTCGGGGCGACGGTGCCGGCGTCCCCGGAGATCAGCCATCTCGTGGTTGGCGAGGACCGGCTGGTGCTGGTGACCCGCGCCGGGCGGCAGCTGGACATCGAGGAGTTCGCGGCGGCGGAGCACGTGATCGTGTCGCGGCGCGGGCGGCTGCGCGACGGGGTGGACAAGGTGCTGGCGGAGCTGGGGCTGCGCCGCCGGGTGGTGGCGGCGCTGCCGACGGTGGCGCTGGCGCTGCAGGCGATCGCGCACAGCGAGGTGGTGGGGGTCGTGGCGGACCGGGCCACCGCACAGGCCCGCGCCGACCTCGGTCTCGCGGCGACGGAGCTGCCGATGGACCTGCCGGGTGCGCCGGTGGTGGTGAGCTGGCACAGCCGCTACGACACGGACCCGGCGCACGAGTGGTTGAGAGGCCACTGCCGGACGGCGTTGGCGGAGGTACTGGCCTAGCCGCCGGTCGCGCAGTCTGCCGCGGCTCGTCGTGAGTGAGAAACAGGGTTAGAACACTGTTTCTCACTCACGAGGTCACTTGGAGAGGGCCACCAGGACTTCGCCGCGCGGGCCGTTCTCCGCCGCGTCGAGCATGGCCGCGGCCACCGTCGCGTGGCTGATCGTCGCCGGGAACAGCCTGCGCGGCACCGCGTCGAGCCGCACCGAGCGCCGGGTCGGGCTGGTCGGGCCGCTCTTCATCGGGCCGACGTGCACCACCGTTCCGCCCATGCCGAGGATCGCCGTGTCCGCGCCGACCTTGTCCGGCAGTTCGGCCTTCAGCAGCCGCGCCACCACCGTCCGGCTCAGCCAGTCGGCCGCGGCGGCCGATGGTCCGGTGCCGAGCGCTCCCACCGACACGGCGCGCGCCGGTGCCGCGGCCACCACCGCGCGGGCGCCCGCCGTCAGCACCCCGGGTGGATCGCCCTTCCGCAGGCCCAGCGCGTCGAGCACGATTTCGCTGCCGCGCAACGCGTCCGCGATCGCGGCGGCGTCGTGGACGTCGGCCGCGACCGACCTCAGCCGCTCCCCGGTAGCCGACGCGCGACGGCTGATGGCCACCACCTCGTGTCCGCGCTCGAACGCCTGCTTCACCAGTTCGCCGCCCACCGCGCCCGACGCACCGAGCACCGCCACCCGGCTCACGCGAGCACCTCCAGCGCCGCGGCGTGCAGACCCGGGGCGGCGACGAGGATGTCCGGCGAATTCACGTCCCACGGACCACCCGACAAGTCCGAAACGACCGCCCCCGCCTCGAGAGCCAGCAGCGAACCGGAAGCAGTGCCGGGCAGATCCGGCTCGTACTGCCAGAAGACGTCGTACTGCCCGGCGGCCAGTCCCAGCAACGGGAACACCGTCGGAATCGTGTTGCGCACCAGCAAGGCCTTCGACGCCATGGCCGCGAAAGCACCCGCGAACCGCTGGTGGACCGCCGGGGAGTTGCCCGCCTGGCTCGCCGTCACCGCGGCGGCCGACAAGTCCGTCTTGGCCGACACCCGCAACGGCGACCCGTTGAGGTGAGCGCCCTGTCCGCGCGAAGCGGTGTACGTCAGGTCGCCGATCGGCTGGCGGACGACCGTCAGCTCCGGTTGCCCGTCCGTGATCAGCGTGATCGTCACCGCCCACTCCGGCAGGCCGTGCACGTGGTTGACCGCGCCCTCGGCGCCGTCGACCACCCACCACCGCCCCGGCGGCAGCTCCCGGCCGCGCTCGTCCTCGTCCCACCAGCCCACGCCGTCGACGCCGTCGAGCGCCGACCGCACCACCGCGGTCGACGTCGCCTCGAGCTTGGTGCCGAGCGCGTACATCGCTTCCCGGTCCGGCGGACGGCTCGCCGGGTCGTACGAAGCCAGCAAAGCCTGGGCGGCCGCCGCGGCCGCGGCAACCATCGTGTTCAGAACGTCAGTCATGAAGCCATTACGGCACGGCCGGAAGCCTGATTCAAATGCAACTTTGTTACTCGACGAATTACCCTCGTGCAGGCTTCCGCTGAGCCTTCGCCAGGTCGTCGCGGGACTTCGTGACGAGCGCGAGCATCGCCTGCTCGGCCGCCGCCGGATCGCCGGCCACGATCGCGTCGAACACCTTGCGGTGGCTCGGCACCGGGTCCTCCGCCGCCGACGCCCCGTGCACGAGCTTGTCGCGCTCGGCCAGCCCGATCGCGATGATCCGCTCCATCCGCATCAGGAAGTTGTTGTGGGTGGCGGTCATCAGCCGCCGGTGGAAGGCCAGGTCGGCCTGGACGCTCGCCTCGGCGTCGTCGCCCGCCGCGGCCATGTCGGCCAGCGCCTCCCGCAGCGACTCGAGGTCCTCGTCCGACGCCCGCTCGGCCGCGATCCGCGCCGCGGCCGGCTCGACGACCGCGCGGACCTCGGTCAGCTCGTCGAGCAGGCCGGGGTCGTCGGCGGCCGCGGTCTGCCAGCGCATGACGTCGGCGTCGAGCATGTTCCACTTCTCGCGCGGCTGGACGAACGTGCCGCGCTTCTGCCGTGCGTCGATCATCCCCTTCGCGGCCAGCACCTTCAGCGCCTCGCGCAGCGCGGTCAGGCTGATGTCGAGCTCTTCGCGCAGCGCGGGCAGGTCCAGGACGGTGCCCTCGCCCCACTCGTCGGAGAGGATCCGGCTGGCCAGTGCCTCCACGGTCTGGCCGTGCAGCCCGCGTGGCCGGTGTTCGGTCAATGGAGGGCCCTCTCGACTGGTGGTTCGTGGTCGGGCCATCCTACGCTGCGACCGAAGTCGTCATAAATTATGAATACATCTTGACACCGGCGGCGCCCGGTTGCACTCTTTGGCAGCAGTCACGCCCGAGCGGGCACCAAGACAAAGGGGTCACGACATGACGAGTGCCGGCCTGTCCCGCCGTCGTTTCCTGCGCAACGCGAGCCTCGCCGGGCTGGGTGCCATCGGCTCGGGCAGCTTCCTCGCCGCCTGCGCCACCTCCGCGAACTCCGGCCCGGTCAAGCAGGCCGCGGGCGCGGTCACCGTCCAGTCGAACCTCTCCTCGCCCGAGGCGAAGAAGGCGATCGAAGCGCTGGCCAAGGCGTTCGGCGACAAGGGCGGCGCGACGGCGACCGTCAACACGGTCGCGTCGGAAACCTTCCGCACCCAGCTGCCCAGCTACCTGACCGCGGCCAACCCGCCGGACACCTTCACGTGGTACCCGGGTTCGCTGCTGTCCGGCTACGCGCGCAAGGGCCTGCTGCTCGACGTCGGCGACGTCTGGCAGACCATGGGCGACTACAGCGCCGCGTTCCGCGCGCTTTCCGGCGACGGCGCCGGCCACCAGGTCTTCGTCCCGACGTCCTACTACTGGTGGGGCTTCTTCTACCGGAAGTCCAACTTCGCGAAGTGGGGCGTGCAGCCGCCGACCAACTGGACCGAGTTCCTCGCGCTGTGCGAAACGTTGAAGGGCAAGGGAATCGCGCCGATCGGGCTCGGCGCCGGCGGCAACACGCCGTGGACCGCGTCGGCCTGGTTCGACTACCTGAACATCCGGATCAACGGCGCGCCCTTCCACCGCGAGCTCCTATCCGGCAAGCAGCGCTTCGACGACCCGCGCGTCAAGAAGATCTTCGACCCGTGGCGCCAGGCCCTGCCGTACTTCGACCCGAACGGCACCGCGATCGCGTTCCAGGACGCCACGACCGTGCTGCTGCAGGGCCGCACCGGCATGGTCCTGACCGGCACGTTCTTCGCCGACGCCGCCCCGAAGGACGCACTCGGCGACCTCGACTTCTTCCAGTTCCCGATCCTCGACCCGGCCGTGCCGGTGGCCGAGGAGGGCCCGACCGACGGCTTCTTCGCCAGCGCGCGCACCCCGCACGTCGCCGAGGTGAAGGAGTGGTTCAAGTACGTCGCGACGGCCGAGGCGCAGGAGCTGTACATCAAGAACTCCTCCGGCACGGTCCTGCCGACGAACCCTTCCGCCAAGGACAACGGAACTCCACTGGTCCAAAAGGGACGCAAGATGCTCGCCGACGCCAAGGAGATCACGCAGTTCTTCAACCGCGACTCCTCCGACGCGCTGCAGCCGACCGCCGACGCCGCGCTGATCCGGTTCATCCAGAAGCCCAACGAGCTGGACTCGATCCTGCGCGACTGGCAGACCGCCGCGCAGAAGGTCTGGCAGTCCTGACATGGCGGTGCTGACCGCCGAACGGCCGAAAACCGCGGCGCGGGCCCCGAAACGGCGCCGCCGGATCTCGCCGGTGCTGCTGGCGTTCGTCCTGGTACCCCTCGTCGTCGAGGGGTTCTGGGTGTTCTGGCCCGCGCTGCAGGGCTTCTACCTGGCGCTGACGAACTGGGACGGCGTCTCGGCGCCCACGTTCGTCGGCCTCGGGAACTTCGCCGAGATGTTCTCCGACGACATCTTCAAGACCGCCGCGCTCGACACGGTGCTCTGGCTCGTGCTCTTCGGCGGCCTCTCGGCCGTCGGCGGGCTCGCGCTGGCGACGCTGCTGCAGCGCGAGCGTCGCGGGGTGGGCTTCTACCGGGCCGCGCTGTTCACGCCGGTGGTGTTCTCGCTGGTCGCGACTTCGCTGATCTGGCAGGTGATCTACCAGCCGGACGGCGTCTTCAACAAGGTGCTCGGCGCGATCGGGCTGGGCAGCTGGCAGCACGCCTGGCTGGCCGACCCGAAGACGGCGCTGTACGCGGTGCTCGTCCCGGCGCTGTGGCGGCAGCTCGGCTACGTGATGGTGCTGTACCTGGCCGGCCTCAAGGGCATCGATCCGGCGCTCTACGAAGCGGCCAAACTGGACGGTGCCACGGCGTGGCAGCAGTTCCGCAACGTGACGTGGCCGCAGCTGCGCAGCGTCAACTCCGTCGTCCTGTCGGTGATCATCATCGACTCGCTGCGGTCGTTCGACGTCGTGTGGTCGATGACGAAGGGCGGGCCGTACCACTCGTCCGAACTGCTCAGCACGTACATGTACGCGACGGCGTTCCAGTCGCTGCGGCTCGGGTACGCGTCCGCGCTGGCCGTGGTGATCTTCGTGCTGGCGTTCGGCGTGATCGTGACCTACCTCGTGCGCGCGTTCCGGGAGGACTCGTGAGGAGTACGCGGACCTTCGGGTTCCACCTGCTCGCGGGTGGGCTGTCCGTGCTGTGGCTGCTGCCCATCCTGCTGGTGCTGACGACCAGCGTCCGGTCCTTTTCGGACATCGCGTCGAACGGCCTCGGCGCGCTGCCGGCGTCGTTCACCCTGGACGGCTTCGGGCAGGCCTGGGGTGAGGGCGGCGGCGGGCACGCGATGCTCAACAGCCTGCTCGTGACGATCCCGACCGTGCTGCTGGCGCTGCTGCTCAGCTCCGCGGCGGCGTTCGCGCTGAGCCGGTACGAGATCCCGTTCCGCCGCACGATCATCCTGGTGATGCTGGCCGGAAACCTGTTGCCACCGCAGATCCTGCTCGTGCCGGTGGCGAAGCTGGCCGAGCTGCTGGGCATCTACGACACGCTGACGGCGTTGATCGTGGTGCAGGTCGGGTTCGGGCTCGGCTTCTACACGTTCGTGCTGCAGGGGTTCATGCGGTCGATCCCGGGCGAGATCCAGCAGGCGGCGCTGATCGACGGCGCCGGCGTCGCGCAGATCTTCTGGCGGATCATCCTGCCGATGACCCGCCCGGCGCTCGCGGCGCTCGGCGCGCTGGCGTTCACCTGGACGTTCAACGACCTGCTGTGGTCGATCACCGTGCTGCGCACCGGGACCGTGATGCCGGTGACGCCGGCGCTGCTCGGCCTGCAGGGGCAGTACGTGTCCAACTGGAACGTGATCGCGGCGGGGTCGGTCATCGCGGCCGTGCCGACGGTAGCCGTGTTCCTGCGGTTCCAGAAGCACTTCATTTCGGGCTTGGCGATCGGGGCGATCAAGTGACGTGGACCGTGTCCATGAAGTCCACTTCGTACACCGTGGCGCTGGACCCCACCGAGCGCTGGCTCGAGCTGGTGGCGTGGGGTCCACACGGGATCGAAGACGGGCCCTCGGTGTTCACCAACGCGGGCGCGGTCCACTTCATCACCGAAGCCGACGCGGCCCCGGTCGAGTACGCCCCGCTGGGTCTGCGCCCGTTCTCCGGCGCGGACGTCTCGGTGCGCGGCGGTTCGTGGTGGCGGTTCGAATCGGCTTCCACGGACGACGACCTGCGGTTGGCTTTCCTCGACGAGCTGACCGGGCTGCGCGCCGTGCTCTGCTACCGGCCGGTGCCCGAGACGGACGTCTTGACCCGGTGGGTCGAGTTCGAGAACACGGGCTCGTCGGCACTGGAGTTCGACCGGCTGGGTTCGGCGGGTGTCTGCGTCCCCACGGTTTCCGGTGCCCGGCTGACCTACCTGACCGGCCAGTGGTCGCAGGAGTTCACGCGGCGCACGGTGGATCTGCCCGCTGGAGGGTTCCGGATGGAGAGCCGGTTCGGCGTCCCGGGGCACGCGCACGTGCCGTGGCTGGCGGTGCAGGACTCCGCCGGTGGTCCGGCCTGGGGTGTTTCTCTGGAGTGGCCGGGTTCCTGGTCGATCGAGGCGGACGTGGAGCCGTCGGGCCTGACGCGCGTCCGGGCCGGACGGCTGCCGTCACCGGGGCCGGTGTCGCTGAAACCGGGCGGTTCCCTGAAGACGCCCGCGGTCGCCTTGGCGTCCAGTGTGGAAGGACTCGCCGGACTCGCGTCGGTGTGGCACGACTACGACCGCGTGCTGGCGGGCTCGCGCTGGCAGCGCCCGCGTCCGGTGCTCTACAACTCCTGGGAAGCCACCGGTTTCGACGTCCGGAGCGATCGTCAGCTGGAGCTGGCGAAGCGAGCGGCCGACCTCGGTGTCGAGCTGTTCGTGGTGGACGACGGCTGGTTCACCGGCCGCGACGACGACACCGGCGGCCTCGGTGACTGGACCCCGGCCGAGCCGGATTTCGGCGGCTTCGTCGAGGCGGTGCGGGAACTGGGGCTGGAGTTCGGGCTGTGGGTCGAGCCGGAGGCGGTGAGCCCGAAGTCGCGGCTGTACGCCGAGCACCCGGACTGGGTGTACCGCATCGACGGCCGCCCGGCGACGCTGATCCGCAACCAGCTCCTGCTGGACCTCGGCCGGCTCGAAGTCGTCTCGTTCGTGAAGTCCACTCTGGACTCACTGCTGACGGAGTACCCGATCTCGTACCTGAAGTGGGACATGAACCGGCCGCCCACCGAACGCGGCCGCCCGGGTTCGCCGGACGCGGACCTGGACGCCGAGCACGTGGCGGGGTACCTGTCGGTGCTGGACCACCTGCGCGCCGCGCACCCGCACGTCACGATCGAGGCGTGCGCGGGCGGCGGCGGCCGGACCGACCTGGCGACGGTCGCGCGCACCGACGTCGTCTGGCCGAGCGACAACACGGGACCCCTGGACCGGCTGGCCATCCAGGACGGGTTCCTGCTGATGCACGCGCCGCACCTGATGAGTTCGTGGGTCACGGACTCCCCGGGTGTCTTCGACCCGCGGCCGCGGTCGCTGCGGTTCCGGTTCGTCACGGCGATGGCGGGGGTGCTGGGGATCGGCGCGGACCTTTCCAAGTGGACGGCCGAGCAGCACGCGGAGGCGGCTTCGCTGGTGGCCGTGTACAAGTCGATCCGGGACGTCGTCCACCACGGCGTCGCCCGGGTCCTGGCGGGCGCGATCCAGTACACCTCGGAAGACGGCGACACCGTGGTGGTACTGGCGTGGAACACCGGAGAACTGACCGGCGCACCGCTGGTGCCGGGCCGCTCGTCGCGCGTGCGCCTCGACGTGCGCCCGGAGTCGTCCTATGTGGACGATGAGGGCGCCCGGTACTCGGGCGTTCACTTGAAGTACGCGGGTCTCCCCTTCGACTGGACGGCCTCGCACGACGCGGACATCGTGGTTCTACGCCGATCCCAGTAGCAGCTTCGCGGCCGCCACCGTGCCGTCGGTGCTGACGAGGGCCGCCACTTCGGCGGCGCGATCCGGCACAGCCAGGGCCGCCCCGAGGGCTGCCGTCAGGGATTCGGCCGTCGGCACCGGACCGTCGTGGGCCACGCCGGCACCGAGCGCCGCGACCCGGGCCGCCCAGTACGGCTGGTCGGTGGCCTGCGGGACGACGACCTGCGGGACGCCGGCGCGCGCGGCCGTCGTCGTGGTCCCGGCGCCGCCGTGGTGCACGACCGCCGCCACCCGCGGGAACAGCGCCTGGTGGTTGACCTCGTCGACGAGGAAGACGTCGTCGCCGTCGACGGTCAGGCCCGCCCAGCCCCGCTTGAGCACCAGGCGCCGGCCGTGCGCCCGCACCGCCGACCCGGCCACCTCGGCGACGTCCGCCGCCGCGTGCATCGGCATGCTCCCGAACCCCACGTACACGGGTGGCTCGCCGTCGGCCAGGAACTCCGCCAGATCGGCCGGCAGCGGCCGCTCGTCCGGCACGATCCACGCGCCGGTCTGGACGACGTCGAGGCCGTCGCCCGGTAGCCACGGGTCCAGGACGCGGTCGGTCGCCAGCCACGGCCGCTCGCCGACGACGAACCGGCGGACGTCGTCCACCGCGGGCAGGCCGTGCGCGGCCCGGCTCGCGTTGAGGCCCGGTCCGAACAGCACGTTCAAGCTTTCGCGGTCGACGTCCCAAAGCGCCCGGTTGTCGGTGACGCCGGGCGGGTGCGGCCGGCCGGGGTAGGGCAGCGGCGCGTGGTGCGGCGACGGCAGCGACAGCTTCTGGAACGCGACGTAGTGCGCCGGGATCCCGACGAGCTCGGCCACCGACAGCGCCCCGGCCGCGGTCGGCACCATGCCGGTGGCGACCAGGACATCACAGTCTTCGGCGGCCGCCGGCATGACGTCGAACTGTGCGGCGATCAACCGCGCGGCCCGCTCGGGCAGCGAAGACGGCGCCGGCGCGGCCTTCGTCAGCTCGCGCGCCGACGGCCCGACCGGCACCAGCGGCACGTCGACGGCGGCCAGCCGCCGCACGAAGTCCTCGTCCGGCGGCGCGCACACCTTGACTTCGGCGCCCAGTTCCCTCAGCCGCACCGCGAACGCCGCCAGCGGCTCGACGTCGCCGCGGGAGCCGTAGGTGGACAGCAGCACACGCATCGCGCAAACCCCCAGGTTGATGAGCAGTGCGCCGATTCTGCGGGACGCACGGGGTCTTGCCGCAAGCCCGGGGGTGCGCTATACGTTGAGTACGAGGGAGGCCGGGTGTCCGCAGTGGACTGGCACGCCGTTCCCGGGCCGGCCGGCTGGTACGAGCCGGACAGCGTCGGATCCGTGTTGCGTGAGCTGGCCGCCGCCACCTCGGTGCGGCACCCATCCTGCTGGACATCGTCGAACACGGGCACCCGATCGTCCGGGTGATCGCCGCGGACTTGCTGACCGCCGCCATGGAGCTCGGTCAGGCCTCCGGCCGTCCGCGCGTGGCCGCGGTCCCCGTCCGCTGCGCGGTCGCGGGAGCCGGGGACTTCCTGCTCCCCGCCGAGTGTGGCTCAAGGCAGTGAAACCGGCAGCACGAACGTCGGCGAACCCGTCGGGTAGTACTTCAGCTCCGCCTCCCCCGAAGCCGTCAGCGCGAACGCCGTGATCGCGTCCTCCGACTGCGCCGCCACGTAGCAAGTGCCGTCCACCAACGCGAAGTGGCGCGGGTTCGCGCCGCACGCCTGGTCGGCCACCGCCGCGGCCTCGTCGAGGGCGAACTCCGTCACGCAGTCCGGGCCCCGGTTGGACACGTACATGCGCGTGCCGGTCAGCTCCAGGTGGGCGACCAGGTTCGGGGTCACCGAAGACAGTGTCGACGGCGTGGACGCGACCACCTCGAACGCGCCCGGCGACGTCTCCCGGACCGTCACGACGGTCCCGGCCAGCTCGCCGACGACGTACGCGAGGTCCGTGCCCGGACGGCGGACCAGCTGCCGCGGTCCGGTGCCCGCCGGCAGCGACGAGACCGCCAGCAGCTCGACCGAACCGTCGGAAGACAGCGTGTAGCTGCGGATCTCGTCCGTGCCGAGGTCGACCGCGCTCACCATGCCGGGGCCGGGAACGGCCATGTGGACGTGCGCGGCCTCCTGGCGGTCGGTGCGCGGGCCGCTGCCTTCGTGCCGGACCAGCGCGGTCCGCGCTTCGATGGAGCCGGACGGCGACAGCGCGAACACGGCCAGGCTGCCGCCGGTGTAGTTGGCGCACAGGAGGAACCGGCCGTCCGGGGTCACCGCGAGGTGGCACGGGTGCGCGCCACCCGTCTCGGCCGTGCCCAGCACCGACAACTTGCCCGCATCGTCGAACGAGAGCGCCGTGACCTCGCCGGTGGCGGTCTCGTTGACCGCGTACAGCACCGGCAGCGACGGGTGCCGGGTCAGCCACGACGGCGACTCGAGGGCGAGTGACGCGACCTCGTGCAGCTCGCCCGCGGCGGACCGGGAGAACGTCGTGATCCCCGTGCCGTTCCCCGCTTCCCCGGTGTAGCACCCGACGAAGACCAGCTCAGCCATGCGCGCTCCTCAACAGCGTCTCGACCCGGGCGGAGATGTCCGCGGTGGTGCCGCGGGTCAGCGCCGAGCCGACCCCGCACGCCACCGCGCCCGCTGCCAGCCAGCCTGGCACGTCTTCGGGCCCGATGCCGCCGGTGGGCACGAGCGGCGCCTGGGGAAGCGCCGCCCGTACGTCCTTGACCCATGACGGGGTCAGCGCGGACGCGGGGAAAACCTTGACCGCGTCGGCTCCTTCTTCCAGCGCGCGCACGATTTCGGTGACGGAACCGGCCCCGGGCAGTGCGGCGGCACCGTACCGGTGAGCGGTACGGATGACGGCGGTGTTCACCGACGGCGACACGAGGAACCGGGCGCCCGCCCGGATGGCGAGCACCGCCGAGGTCTCGTCGAGGACGGTGCCGGCGCCGATCGTCGCGTCCGGGTAGGCGGCGGTGAGCCCGGCGATGGCGTCGAGGGCGCCGGGGTTGGTCAGCGGCAGTTCGACCGCCCGCAGCCCGGCTTCGAGCGCGGCGCGAGCGGCGGAGACCGCCGACTCGGCGTCGTGGGTGCGCACGATGCCGATGACGCCTTGGCGCAGGACGTTCGCTGTGATCTCCCACCGGTAGCTCATCGGCCGAGCATACCTCGTGAAATCTTAATTTAGGATTTATTCTTGACGGGCGACGACGGTCCCCGGCATGCTGCTCCCGGCTCGCAGTTCACCGGAGAAAGGCGTCCGGCACATGCTCTTGAAGAGATCCCTCGCGGTGGTCGCCGCGATGGCGGCCGCGGTCGCCGTGGCCCCCGCGCAAGCGACCCCGGCCGTGGACCAAGGCGCTCCCGACTACTACGACAGCGGGGTCGCGAAGACCCCTTACATGGGCTGGAACACCTACTACGGCCTCGGCGCCCCGAGCGAGGCGTCGGTCAAGTCCGTCGCGGACTTCCTCGTCAACAGCGGCCTGCGCGACGCCGGCTACCGGTACGTCTGGATCGACGGCGGCTGGACGGCACCCGATCCGCGCGACGCTCAAGGCAACCTCCACGAGGACCCCGCGAAGTTCCCGAGTGGACTGTCCACTTTGGTCACTTACCTGCACGGCAAGGGTCTGAAGGCCGGCATCTACACCGACGCGGGCGCCTCCGACGGCAAGAACTGCGCGGCCGGCTCCGGCGGCTACTACGAGCAGGACACCAAGCGGTTCGCGAGCTGGAAGTTCGACGCCGTCAAGGTCGACTTCCTCTGCGGCATCGCCCAGAACCTCAAGCCCGCCGAGGCGTTCACGCAGTTCAGCCAGGCCCTCGCCAAGGCGGGGCGCCCGATGGTGCTCAACATCTGCAACCCGGTGACCGACGAGTGGGGCGTCCCGCACGGGCCCGACCAGGTCGCCGGCATCGCCTACAGCTACGGCCCGCTCGTCGCCGACTCCTGGCGCACCAGCACCGACATCGCGTTCGGCACGCCGTACGAAGGCATTTGGACGGACGTCCTGCGCAACATGGACGCCAACGCGGCGCACCCCGAGGCCAACGGGCCGGGGCACTACAACGACCCCGACTACCTCATCCCGATGCGCAAGACCGAGCAGGGCACCTACGAGCTGAACGAGGAGGAGTCGACCACCCAGTTCGTCATGTGGGCGGAGATGGCCTCCCCGCTCATCCTCGGCTCCGACCCCCGCACGCTCCCGACGTCGATGCTGAACACGCTCAAGAACCCCGAAATCGTCGGCGTCAACCAGGACCGCCTCGGCATCCAGGGCGTCCGCGTCGCGACGACCGGCAGCACCGACACCTACAGCAAGGTCCTCTCCCAGCGCGGGGACCGGGCCGTGGTGCTGCTCAACCGCGGTGAAGCGCCGACGCAAATGACACTGAAGTTCGCCGACGCGGGTCTCGACGGCCGGGTGGCCGTCCGCGACCTCCGCGCTCGCGCCGACCGCGGGAGTGCCGTCGGCGAATACACGGTCACCGTCCCCGCGCACGGCACGGCGTTCCTCCGCCTGCACGGCACCGACCTCGTCCCCGGCGACGACGTCGGCGGTCCGGCGTCCGCCAGCCCGGCGGTCGTGCGCACCGGCGGCAAGACCGTCACGTTCTTCCGCGACGCCGCCGGGAACCTCCAGCAGAACGGCCTCGACGGATCGCGTCAGGTGGGCGGCAGGTTCCTCGGCCAGCCCGCCGCCGTCGCCACGCCGAGCGGCGTCGACGTCTACGTCCGCGGCCTGGACAACGCCCTCTACCAGCGCAGTTTCGCCAAGGGCTGGGGTGACTGGAAGCGGCTCGGCGGCACGCTCACCGACTCGCCGTCCGTGACCAGTGACGGGACGGTCTTCGTCCGCGGCGGCGACGGCCAGGTCTGGCAGCGGACCGCCGACGGTCGGTGGTCCGGTCTCGGCGCGCCCGGCGGCAAGCCGGTCTACGGCCGGCCCGGCGCGGCGACGTCGACCAGCGGCACGGTCGTCGCCGTCCGCACCGCCGACGACAGCGTCTGGGTGCGTACGAAGACCGGCGGCACCTGGTCGGACTGGACGTCCATCGGCGGCACGGTCAGCAGCAGCCCGACGCTCGTCGCGGTCGGGGCGAAGGTCGCGCTCACCGCGTCCGCGAGCGACTACACGCTGTGGGCCAACGACTGGTCCGGCACGTGGGCCGGCTGGTTCAAACGGCCGGAGTACCCGGGCGGGAGCATCGTGGGAACCCTGGGCGCGGCGTCCGACGGCGCGTCGCTGTGGTTCGCCGCCCGCGGGCCGGACGACCATGTCCACGTAGCGAAGTTCTGACACAGGGAGAGGCGATGTCCACGCGCACCGCGGTGGTGACCGGAGCGGCGTCCGGGATCGGGCTGGCGACGGCCCGCAAGCTGCTCGACGACGGCTACCGCGTGCTGGGCGTGGACATCGCCGAACTCCCCGACGGCGTCGTCCCGCTCCGGGGCAGCGTCGGCGACGAAGCGACCTGGGCCGACATCGGCGAGGTGGATGCCCTGGTCAGCAACGCCTACGTCCCCAGCACCGGGCCGCTGCACGAGATCGACCGCGCCGAGTGGCAGCGCCAGCTCGACGTCAACCTGACCGGCACCTACCTCGCCCTGAAGGCCTGCCTGCCTTCTCTGCGAAAAACGGGCGGCGCGGTCGTGCTGGTCTCGTCGGTGCACGCGCACTTCGGGCTGCCGGGCCACCCCGCGTACGCCGCCAGCAAGGGCGCGCTGGTCGCGCTGGCCCGGCAGCTGGCCGTCGAATACGCCCCGGACGTGCGGGTCAACTCCGTCCTGCCGGGACCGGTGCTCACCGAAGCCTGGAACCGCATCTCGCCGGAAGACCGCGAACGCAGCGCGCGGGCGACGCCCGCGGGCCGCCTCGGCGACCCGGCCGAGGTCGCGAACGTGATCGCGTTCCTGCTTTCGGACGCGGCGTCGTTCGTCACCGGGGCCGAGCTGACCGTCGACGGCGGCTGGTCCGCCGCCAAGGATTCCGCGTAGATGGGGGACACGAGTGAAGATCACCGGGGTTGAAACGTTTCTGGTCGCGCCGCGCTGGCTGTTCCTCAAGGTCAGCACCGACGAAGGGGTCAGCGGCTGGGGCGAGCCCGTGGTCGAGGGCCGCGCGGAGACCGTGCGCGCGGCCGTGCACGAGCTGTCCGAGCTGCTGATCGGCCAGGACCCGCTGCGCATCGAGGACCACTGGCAGGTACTGCGCCGCGGCGGCTTCTACCGCGGCGGCCCGGTGCTCTCCAGCGCGCTCGCGGGCTACGACCACGCGCTGTGGGACATCGCCGGGAAGGTCCGCGACGCGCCGGTGCACGAGCTGCTCGGCGGCCCGGTCCGCGACCGCGTCCGCGTCTACAGCTGGGTCGGCGGCGACCGCCCGGCCGGCATCCGCGAAGCCGTGTCCGCGCAGGTCGAGGCCGGGTTCACGGCGGTGAAGATGAACGTCGCCGGCCCGCTGGCCGCGATCGCGTCCCCCGCCGAGGCCGACGCGGCGGTGGCGCGCGCGTGGGAGGCGCGGGAGGTGCTCGGCCCGCACCGCGACCTCGCGATCGACTTCCACGGCCGCGTCTCGCCCGCGATGGCGCGACGGCTCGTGAAGCTGCTCGAAGACGTCCAGCCGATGTTCGTCGAGGAGCCGATCCTGCCGGAGACCCAGGGCGACGCGCTGCGCTCGATCGTCGAGGCGTCCACCGTGCCGATCGCGCTCGGCGAACGGCTCTACTCGCGCTGGGAGTTCAAGCCGGTGCTCGACGCGGGCGTCGCGGTCGTCCAGCCGGACCCGTCGCACGCCGGCGGCATCTCCGAGCTGCGGCGGATCGGCGCGCTGGCCGAGGTTTACGGCGCTTCGCTGGCGCCGCACTGTCCACTCGGGCCGATCTCGCTGGCCGCGTCCATGCAGGTCGCCTTCGCGACGCCGAACTTCCTGATCCAGGAACAGAGTGTCGGCATGCACTACCACGAGGGTCGGGAGCACCAGTACCTCGTGGACGCGTCGCTCTTCGCCTTCCAGGCCGGCTACGCGGCCCGTCCGCTGAAGCCGGGGCTCGGCATCGAGGTCGACGAAGAGGCCGTCCGCCGCGCCGACGAGGTCGGGCACACCTGGCGCTCGCCGGTGTGGCGCCACGACGACGGCGGGCTCGCCGAATGGTGACCTGGCTCCGTCGCGGCGACCTGCGGCTCGGCCTGGTACCGGAACTCGGCGGCCGGTTGCTGTCGGTCCGGTACCGCGACACGGAACTGTTGTGGCGCAACGAAAAACTGCTCGACGACGACCTGGGCGGCGAGTACGCGCCCAACTCGGGCCGGATGGGCGACTGGGTCAACTACGGCGGCGACAAGACGTGGCCCGCCCCGCAGGGCTGGGCCGGGCCGGACCAGTGGCCCGGGCCGCCCGACCCGGTCCTGGACTCCGGGCCGTACGCGGCGGTCGTCGACGGCGACACGGTGACCATGACCAGCGCGCCGGACCCGCGCACCGGCCTGCGCTTCACGCGCGCGATCACCATCCTCGACGACGGCTACGAGCTGCGGCTGACCGCCGCCAACACGGCGGATCGGCCGGTGCGGTGGGCACTGTGGAACGTGACCCAGCTGCCCGGCGGCGGGACCGTCATCGCTGGCCTCCGGCGGCCGGACGTCGTCGCGCTCGTCGCGGGCACCGGCACGCCGGAGTACACAGTGGACGGTGACCGGCTGGTCGTGCCGCCGCAGGACGTCGTGGGCAAGCTCGGCGTGCCGGGCTCGGCGGGCTGGGTGTCGTACGGCCCGTTGACCCTGAGCTTCGCCGTCGACCCGGCCGGCGAGTACCCGGACGAGGGCTCGCCGCTGGAGATCTGGCTGGAGCACCCGCTTCCGGCACCGCTCGAGGAACTGGGAAACCTGGACCCGCCCGCGCGGATCGTCGAGCTGGAAGTCCTCGGTCCCTTGACGACTCTCGGGCCGGGCGAGAAGACCGGCTTGTTGATCCGCGCCATGATCCGGGAAGATGGCGTGTGCCCTTCACCGTCCGAAGCCTGACCGCCGCGGTGTTCGCGCTGGCCGTCACCGCCGCCCTGCCCGTCACGGCCCACGCGCAGGAAGCGCCGGAATGCCCGGCGAACCTCGACTGCCGGTTCGTGCCCGCCGCCTACGACTGGGCGAGCGCGGACCACGGCGACCCGAACAACTACGGGAACTACGACCCGGCGAACCGCCCGGCCGACGGCCAGCAGATCCGGTACATCGTCATCCACGACACCGAAAGCCTGCCCGGCAGCGGTGTCAGCCCGTACGACCAGGCCATCGCCACCTTCCAGAAGCCGTCGAGCGGGTCGAGCGCGCACTACGTGATCCGCTCGTCCGACGGCCAGGTGACGCAGATGGTGCCGACGAAGGACGTCGCCTGGCACGCCGGCAACTGGACGATGAACGAGCACTCGATCGGCATCGAACACGAAGGCATCGCCGCCGAGGGCGGCACCTGGTACACCGAGCAGATGTACCAGGCCTCGGCGAACCTGGTGAAGTACCTGGCGGCGAAGTACCACATCCCGCTGGACCGCGAGCACATCCTCGGCCACGAGGACATCTCCCGCGAGCGCACGACGAACTTCGCCGCCGCGCACTGGGACCCGGGCCCGTACTGGGACTGGAACCACTACATGGACCTGCTCGGCGCGCCGGTCAAGGCCACCGGTGACGCGGGCAGCCCGGTCGTCACGATCAGGCCGGACTACGCGGCGAACCAGCCCGAGCTGACCACCTGCGGCGGCGGCACCTGCACGCCATTGCCGGCCCACGGCGCGAACTTCGTCTACCTGCACACCGCGCCGGACGCCGCGTCCCTGCTGATCACCGACCCCGTCGTGCACCCGGACGGGTCGGCGGGCACGACCGCGATCGACGACTGGAGCGACAAGGCCGTCGCGGGCCGTTCGTACGTGCTCGCCGGCGAGCAAGGCGACTGGACGGCCATCTGGTACGGCGGCCAGAAGGCGTGGTTCGAGAACCCGGGCCACCGCGCGACCGTCCCGGGGCACGGCCGGCGCGTGACCGCGGCCACGTCGGTGCCGCTGTACGGGCGCGCGTTCCCCGAGCAGTCCGAATACCCGGCCGAGATCCCGTTCGACCCGATCTGGACGGTCGGCGCCATCCCGTGGACGCTGCCCGCGGGCCAGAGCTACGTCGTCACCGGCGAGTTCCGGGCCGAGAACTACTACGCGCGGTTCGACCCGGCGGGCGTGCCGGCCAACCACACCCTGGTCACAGGCGGGACGAAGTACCTCCAGCTGTCCTACAACCACCGGGTCGTCTACGTGAAGGCCGCCGACGTGCAACCCTGCTGACCTGCGCAGGTATCGTGAGGGCGTGACGGACAAGCCCCGCATTCCGAACGTGCTCGCCGCCCGCTACGCCTCGGCGGAGCTGGTCTCGCTCTGGTCGCCGGAGCAGAAGGTCGTCCTCGAGCGGCAGCTCTGGATCGCCGTCCTCAAGGCGCAGAAGGACCTCGGCGTCGAGGTGCCGGACGGCGTCGTCGAGGCGTACGAGCGGGTCCATTCGCAGGTCGACCTCGAGTCGATCGCGGCACGGGAGCGCGTCACCCGCCACGACGTCAAGGCACGGATCGAGGAGTTCAGCGAGCTCGCCGGCCAGGAGCACATCCACAAGGGCATGACCTCGCGCGACCTCACCGAGAACGTCGAGCAGCTGCAGCTGCTCCGCTCGCTGGAGCTGGTGCGCACCCGCGTCGCCGCCGTGCTGGCGCGGCTGGCCGCGCTCGCCGTCGAGCACGCCGACACCGTCATGGCCGGTCGGTCGCACAACGTCGCCGCTCAGGCCACCACCCTCGGCAAGCGGTTCGCCACGGCGGCCGACGAGCTGCTCGTCGCCTTCGAGCGGCTCGACAACCTCATCGAGCGCTACCCGCTGCGCGGCATCAAGGGCCCGGTCGGCACCGCGCAGGACATGCTCGACCTGCTCGGCGACGAGTCCACTTTGGACCAGCTCGAAGACCGCGTGATGCAGCACCTCGGTTTCGGCCGCCGGTTCGTGAGCGTGGGCCAGGTGTACCCGCGGTCGCTCGACTTCGACGTGCTGTCCACTGTGGTCCAGCTCGCGGCGGCGCCGTCCAGCCTGGCCAAGACGATCCGGCTGATGGCGGGCCACGAGCTGGTCACCGAGGGCTTCAAGCCCGGCCAGGTCGGCTCGTCCGCCATGCCGCACAAGATGAACACCCGCTCGTGCGAGCGCGTGAACGGCCTCGCCGTCGTGCTGCGCGGCTACCTGTCGATGATCGGCGAGCTGGCCGGCGACCAGTGGAACGAGGGCGACGTCTCCGACTCGGTCGTCCGCCGCGTCGCGCTGCCGGACGCGTTCTTCGCGCTCGACGGCCTGCTGGAGACGTTCCTCACGGTCCTTTCGGAATTCGGCGCCTTCCCGGCGGTGATCGAGCGTGAGCTGGATCGCTATCTCCCGTTCCTCACCACGACGAAGGTGCTCATGGCGGCGGTCCGCGCGGGCGTCGGACGTGAGACGGCCCACGAAGCCATCAAGGAGAACGCCGTCGCCGTCGCGCTCGAAATGCGCGAAGGCCGGGCGGAGAACGACCTCCTCGACCGGTTCGCCGCCGACGAGCGCATCCCGCTCGACCGCGGTGAGCTGGACAAACTCCTCGCCGACCGGATTTCCTTCACCGGCACGGCGGGCCGTCAGGTCGAGCAGGTGGCCGAGCGCGTGGCGCGGGTGCTGGAGCGGTTCCCCGAAGCCGCGGGCTACGCGCCGCAGCCGATCCTGTGAGCTGACGCACCCGTCCACGGATTGGAACGAATCCACTCGAACGGGCGAAATCCCTAATCTCGGTCGCTGACCCCGTGTTCTTCGCGCGCGACCCGCGCGCGCTCAACCATGGAAGAAGCGATGAGATCCACGCTGTCGAAAATCGCCGCGTTCGTCACCTCGGGCGCGCTGGCGCTGACCCTGACCGCCTGCGGCTCGGACAGTGGTTCGACCACCCTGCGCGTCGGCACCCTGAGCGACGCCCCGCCGTCGATCTACCTGGAGAACGGCCGGTTCACCGGCTACGACAACGAACTGCTGCGCGACATCGCCAAGCGTGAGGGCTTCGAGGTGGAGTTCGTCGGCACGGAGTTCGCCGGCCTGCTGGCGGGCGTGGCGAACGGCAAGTTCGACATCGGCAGCTCGACGATCTCCAGCACGGAGGCGCGCAAGAAGACGGTGGCGTTCTCCAACGGCTACAACACGGGCTTCACGACGATCGTCACGGCCAAGGGCGCGAACCTGAAGGACCCGTCGGCGTTCGCGGGCAAGCGGCTCGGCGTCGTCCAGGGATCGGTCCAGGACGAGTTCGCGGGCCGCACCGCCGGCGCGCAGGTGGTCCGGTTCCCGGACTACAACGCGGGTTTCGCGCAGCTGAAGAACGGCACGCTCGACGGCTGGGTCGTCCCGCAGGACATCGGCCAGAAGTACCTGGACCAGAACCCGGCGGTCCCGCTGGAGCTCGGCTACACCGTCGAGGACAAGGACACCCCGTCGGCGTTCGCGGTGGCGAAGAAGAACACGGAGCTGCTGAACAAGCTGAACGACGGGCTGGCGAAGGCGGTCGCCGACGGGACGGTGGCCCGGATCTACGCGCAGTTCTACAAGACCACGCCGCTGTCGAAGGAACTGCAGCAGGGTGGGCCGGGTCTGCCGGTCAAGAACGTGGGTGTCTGAGATGAAGAAGCTGATCATCACCGCACTGACCGCCGCGCTCACGCTGACCGCGTGCGGCAGCGGTTCGGACAGCGCTTCCTCGACGCTGCGCGTCGGCACGCTCAGTGACTCGAAACCCAACGCCTACCAGGAAAACGGCACCTTCACCGGGTTCGACAACGAGCTGCTCAAGGCCATCGCGCAGAAGGAGGGCCTGAAGCTCGAGTTCGTCGCCACCGACTTCTCCGCCCTGCTCGGCCAGGTCGCCAACGGCACCTTCGCCATCGGCAGCTCGGCCATCGCGCAGACCGACGCCCGCAAGAAGACCGTCGGCTTCTCGGAGCCCTACAACTACCAGGCCCTCGGCATCGCGGCCCGCGACACGGCCGGCATCACCGACGAGAACTCGTTGTCGGGCAAGCGGATCGGCGTCGTCCAGGGCACGGTGTCGGACAACTGGCTGGCGTCCAACGCGCCCGCCGCGCAGGTCGTCCGGTTCCCGAACGACGCCGCCGCGCTGAGCGCGCTCAAGACCGGCGCGGTCGACGGCGCGGTGTTCGACCAGGCCACCGCCGAGGACTACGCGAAGAACAACGCGGGGCTCAAGGTGGCGAAGTCGATCGTCACGACCATCCCGCACGGCTTCGCCGTCAAGAAGGGCGACGACGAACTCGCGAACAAGCTCAACGACGGCATCAAGAAGGTCGTCGCGGACGGGACGTGGCTCAAAGTCCACGACCGGTTCGAGCCGACCGCGCCCGTGCCTGCCGAATTCAAGCCGGGGCAGTAGATGGAGCAGTTCCTCGACACCTTCCTGAACTGGGAGTACATCTGGCAGGTCTTCCCCGACCTGCTGAAGACGGGCCTGCTCAACACACTCGTCCTGGCGCTGACGTCCGGGCTGATCGGCATCGTGTTCGGCATGGTGCTGGCCGTCATGGGCCTGTCCACCAAGCGCTGGCTGCGCTGGCCGGCGCGGGTCTACACCGACGTCTTCCGCGGCCTGCCGGCGATCCTGACCATCCTCGTGATCGGCCAGGGGCTCGGCACGGTGGCGCGCGACGTCGTCGGCACCAACCCCTACCCGCTCGGCATCCTGGCGCTCAGCCTGATCGCGGCCGCGTACATCGGCGAGATCTTCCGGTCCGGCATCCAGAGCGTCGACAACGGACAGCTGGAAGCCAGCCGCGCGCTCGGGATGAGCTACGGCAAGGCGATGCTGCTGGTGATCATCCCGCAGGGCGTCCGGCGCGTGCTGCCCGCGCTGGTGAACCAGTTCATCGCGCTGATCAAGGACTCCAGCCTGGTGTACTTCCTCGGCCTGCTGTCCGAGCAGCGCGAGCTGTTCCGGATCGGGCAGGACCTCGCGGCCAACACCGGCAACCTGTCGCCGCTGGTCGCGGCCGGGTTCGTCTACCTGGTGATCACCGTGCCGCTGACGCACCTGGTGAACCACATCGACAAGTTGCTCCGGACCGGCCGCAAGGTGCGCGCCGCCGAACCGGAACTCGACCTCGTCTCCAGTGGAAAGGCCGGCTCGTGACGACGGCGGTGCGATCGTCCAGTGTGGAGCTGCGGGACGTCCACGTCCGCTTCGGGACGCTGGAAGTCCTGCGCGGAGTGGACCTGCGCGTCGACCGCGGCAGGACGACGTGCGTGATCGGGCCGTCCGGGTCCGGCAAGTCGACGCTGCTGCGGTGCGTGAACCGGTTGCAGGAGCCCGATTCCGGCGATCTGCTGCTCGACGGCGAGTCGGTGATCCATGCCGACCCGGACGCGCTGCGCCAGCGTGTCGGCATGGTGTTCCAGCACTTCAACCTCTTCGGCCACCGGAGCGTGCTGGACAACATCGTGCTGCCGCTGCGCAGCGTCAAGAAGCTGGGCAAGGAGGAGGCGACGGCGATCGCCCGCGCCCGGCTCGCCGAGGTCGGCCTGGCGGACAAGGCACCGTACCGCCCGAGCGCGCTGTCCGGCGGTCAGCAGCAGCGCGTCGCGATCGCCCGGGCGCTGGCGATGGACCCCGAGGTGATGCTCTTCGACGAGGCCACCAGCGCGCTCGACCCGGAGCTGGTCAAGGGTGTGCTGGACCTGATGGCCGGGCTCGCCTCGCGCGGTCTGACGCTGATCGTGGTCACGCACGAGATGGGCTTCGCCCGCAACGTGGCCGACGAAGTCGCGTTCATGGACGCGGGCCGCATCGTGGAGCAGGGCCCGCCGGCGCAGGTGTTCGACGACCCGCAGAGCCCCCGCCTGCGGCGATTCCTGTCACAGGTGCTCTGAAAACGAGGGGCTTGGCCGGCCACGCCCCGGGTAGCCTGCGGGCATGGCGAGGATCGCGCGACTGACGTACTACCCGGTCAAGGGCTGCGCCGGCACCGACGTGCCGGTCGCCGAGGTCACCCCGGCCGGGTTGGCGCACGACCGCGTCTTCGAGGTCGTCGCGCCCGACGGGGACTTCCGCAGCCAGCGCCGCCACCCGGTGCTGGCCGCGGTCCGGCCCCGCCTCCGGGGCGATCGGCTGACGCTGTCCGCACCCGGCCGCGAAGACCTCGAAATCGACGTCCGGCAGGACGGCCCGCGCCACCCGGGTTCGACGTTCTCCTGGCACGGCGAGGGCATCCACCAGGGCGAGGCAGCCGCGGAGTGGTTCTCGGAGCTGCTCGGCCTGCCGTCGGTGCTGATCGGCGTCGCACCGGACCACGAGCGCGTGACGAGCGGCGAGACGCCCGGCACGGCCGCTTTCGCCGACGGGCACGCCCTGCTCGTCGCCGCTGAGTCCTCTTTGGACAACCTGAACGCGCGCATCCTCGAACGCGGCGGCGAGCCGGTGCCGATGGACCGCTTCCGCCCCAACGTCGTCGTCTCCGGCTGGGTCGAGCCGCACACCGAGGACGAGGTCCGCGCGATGACCGCCGGCACCGCGGAATTCGGGTACGCCAAGCAGTGCGTGCGCTGCACGGTCCCGATGGTCGACCAGGAGACCGGCGAGAAGGCCGGCCCCGAGCCGATCCGGACACTCGCCGGCTACCGCCGTCACCCCGACGGCGGGGTGACGTTCGGGATGAAGGCCGCGGTACTGCGGCCGGGTCAGCTCGCGGTCGGCGACGAGGTGATCGTGCACTCCTGGGCCGGTCCGAGCCCCAGCACCGCCGCGGCCGAACCGCCGTTGACCGCGACGGCGAGCCGGCCCGCCGAGTCGGTGTAGAGGACGCTCGCGCCGGCCGGGACGTCGGCGAAGGTCCGCCCGATCTCGGTGGTCACGGCGACCCGCTCGCTGTGCACGGACACCGGGCCGGACAGCCCCGACAGCTCCAGGTCCGCCGGCGTCGCCGCGAGCTGGACGTTGCCGAAGTGGTCGACGGTCAGCACCTCCGACACCAGCTTCCCGGGGAACGCCGCCACGAACGGCTCCGGCAGCTCGACCAGGTCGTCGACGCGCGCGCCGAACTCGCTCGGCGCGACCCCCAGCGCCAGGTGGGCGGCCGCGGGCGCGAAGACGTCCCGCCCGTGGAAGGTCGCCGACGTGACCGGCAGCCGCAGCGACGGCTCGGCCAGCTCGTAGGCCTCCCGGACCCCGCCGAGGGCGTGCGCGGCCGGCAGCAGGAGGCCGTTGTCCGGCCCGACCAGCAACCCGCCCTCGGCGACGACGACCACGCCGAGCCGGGCCGTGCCGACGCCCGGGTCGACGACGGCGACGTGCACCGCCTCCGGGAGGAACGGGACGGTCTGGGCCAGCGCCATCGCGCCGTGCCGGATGTCCTGGGGCGGCACCTCGTGGGTCACGTCGATCACCCGCACGGCGGGCGCGAGCCGCGCGATCACGCCGTGGCAGGCCGCCACGAAGCCGTCGCGCAGGCCGTAGTCGGTCGTCACCGAGATCCAGTCGTACGCCATGTGAGCATCATCCATGGTGGCGGAGGGTGCCCGTTAGGGTTCAGCGCGTGACACCCCTCCCCACCCCCGAGCGGCTCGCCTCCGGCAAGGTCCGCGACCTCTACGCCGTGGGCGACGAGCACCTGCTGCTCGTCGCCTCCGACCGCATCTCGGCCTTCGAGCGCGTGTTCCCGACCCCCGTCCCGGACAAGGGCCGGGTGCTCACCGCGATGAGCGTGTTCTGGTTCGGCGAGCTGGCCGACGTCCTGCCCAGCCACGTCGTGGCCTGGGACGGGCCGCTGGTCCCCGCGGCGTTCCGCGGCCGGGCGCTGCTGGTCGAACGGCTCGACATGCTGCCGGTGGAGGCCGTCGTCCGCGGCCACCTCACCGGCCGCGGGTACGCGGACTACCGGCGGTCCGGCTCGGTGTGCGGGCTCGAGCTGCCGTCCGGGCTGGCCGAGTCGGCCCGGCTGCCGGAGCCCATCTTCACGCCGTCCACCAAGGCGCGGCCCGGCGAGCCAGACGAGAACATCGACTTCGACACGTTCGTGTCGGTCCTCGGCCGCACGCTCGCCGAAGAGGTCCGCGAGGCCTCGCTCGAGCTGTACCGCCGGGGCGCCGCGCGGGCCGCGGAGCAGGGCCTGCTGCTCGCCGACACGAAGTTCGAGTTCGGCATCGGGGCCCGCGGCGAGCTCGTGCTGGCCGACGAGCTGCTGACGCCGGATTCGGCGCGTTACTGGCTGGCCGACGGCCACCGCCCGGGCCGCCCCTGCCCGTCGTTCGACAAGCAGCACGTGCGCGACTGGCTGGTCGGGCCGGCGTCGGGCTGGGACTGCGTGTCCGCGCTGCCGCCGCTGCCCCCGGAAGTGGTGACGGCCACGCGCGACCGGTACATCGAGGCGTACCACCGCGTCACCGGGCTTTCGCTGGCAGACTGGCCTCGTGATCCTGCTGATCTGCGGCAGCCTGCGAGCAGGCTCGGGCAATGCGGCGGTGCTGGGGACCGTCGCGACCCTCACCGCGAGCAAGACGTACACCGGCCTCGGCGACCTGCCGCACTTCAACCCCGATGACGACCGCGACCCGCTGCACCCGGCCGTCGCGGAGCTGCGCGCGGCGATCGCGGAAGCGGACGCGATCCTGATCTGCACGCCGGAGTACGCGGGCGGCCTGCCGGGCTCGTTCAAGAACCTCCTGGACTGGACGGTCGGCGGCGGCGAGATCTACGGCAAGCCGGTCTCGTGGATCAACGCGTCGTCGGTGGCGGCCCCGACGGGCGGCCGCGACGCGCACGACTCGCTGCGCAAGGTGCTGACGTACGCGGGCGCGAAGATCGTCGAAGAGGCGTGCGCGCGGATCCCGGTCTCGCGGGCGGACGTCGCCGACGGCCAAGTGGCGGACCCCGACCTGCGCGGCCGGATCGCCGTGGCGGTCGCCCGGCTGCGTGAAGCCGCCTGACGCTTCCGGCAACGGACGCTCGCCCGTTCTGCGCAGTTCACGGCGACGTCAGACGCGTGCGTCCCAATGGTGGCGTGGACGCTCGCTTGCTGGTTTCGCTGTCGGGAATCACCCCGCGCACGCTGCACCGGTGCGCCGACCTCGCGGCCGAGCTCGACCGCCGCAAGGTGCCGCTGTCCGTGCTGTACGCCGCCCGCACCGGCGAAGGTCCGGTGACGGAGTGGGTGCGCACCCGCGCCCGCGCCGGCGATTCCGTGCTGCTGCACGGCTACGACCACACCGTCACGCCCACGCACCGCACGGTGTACCTGGGCAAGAAGGCGGAGTTCGCGACGCTGCCGGCGCACGAGGCGCGCCTGCGGCTGATCGCGGCGAAGGCGGCGCTGGACGCCGCGGGCCTGTCGGTCGACGGCTTCGCGCCGCCGCGCTGGATCGCCTCCCAGGGCACGCTGCAGGCGCTGGCCGAGCACGGCTTCCGGCTGTGCGCGGACCTCGGCGCGGTCCGCGACCTGGTGACCGGCGAGGTGCGCCGGGCGCGCGTGAGTGAGTTCACGAGCCAGTCGCACCGCACGGAGACGGTGCGCTGCTTCGCGCTGGTGCTGGCGGCGGCGCGGTCGGCCCGCCGGGGCGGGCTGGTCCGGCTGGGGGTGGATGCCGCGGACCTGACCCGCCCCGGCCTCCGCCAGGCGCTGCTGGACGCGGTGGACGTCGCACTGGAGAACCGGGCCTTCGGCGCGACCTACGGTTCGCTGCGCGCGGTCGCGGTCTAGAACTTCGTGGGTTCGGCCCGCTCCAGCACCTTGACCTCGGTTCCTTCGGGCGCGAGGTTCCCGAAGAGGCCGTAGTGCATGGCCGGGTTGGCGAGCACGGCTTCGTGGATGGGCACGGCCGCCCGCGGCGCGACGGCCCGCAGGTAGTCGACGGCCTCGCCGGCCTTGAGCCACGGCGCGCCGGTCGGCAGCCCGAGCACGTCGATCTTCTGCTCGGGCACGAAGAACGAGTCACCGGGGTGGAAGAAGGCGCCGTCGTCGAAGACGTACCCGATGTTCGGGATGACGGGGATGTCGGCGTGGATGACGGCGTGCTGACCGCCGACGGCCTTGATCGAGGTGTCCCCGACGGCGAATGCGTCACCCACATTGGCGATTTCGAACTGGACGCCCAGCTTCTCGACCTCAGGCGCGGACCCGGGATCGACGATCAGCTTGGCGTCCGGGTTGGCTTCGAGGACCTTCGGCAGCCGTTCGACGTCGAGGTGGTCGAAGTGCTGGTGCGTGACGAGCACGGCGGACAGCTCACGCTCGCCCTCGAACCCGGTGGAGAACGCCCCGGGATCGATCAGGATCCGCTCGGAGCCGGTCTCCAGCAACAGGCAGGCGTGTCCGAAATGGACGATACGCATCGTTGGTTCTCCTTAACGGGGGGTCTTTTCCAGCCTAGTCCTGGTGCACGAGCCGGCGCCGGATGTCGTCGAGGTCGCCGCGGGCGACCCCGGCGTCGAGGAGGTACCGCTCGACGTCGAACCCGTCGAGCGTGGCCCGGACCGCCGCCGCGGTCGTGGTACCCCGCTGCGCGAGGAGCGCCGCGATGGCCGGCCCCTGGTCTTCGGCCCCCATCGCGGCGTACAGCGGTTTCAGGGCTTCGGTGGACAGGTCGTAGTCCGCGGCGATGGCGTCGGGGGTGACGTCCGCCAGCGCCAGCAGCAGGAGCGCGACGAGACCGGTCCGGTCGCGCCCGCCGCCGCAGTGGAACAGGACGCCGCCGGGGGCGGACTCCGCGATCGCTTCGATGACGGCGGCACAGCGCTCGGCCTTCCGGTCGAGGAAGACCGGGTAGTAGAGCGGGGAGCCGTTCAGCCGCTCGCCGTTGACGTACCGCCAGAACTCGAGGTCGCCGATGTCGTCGAGGGGCACCTCGACGCGGTCGATGCCCGGCGGCGTGGTGACGCCGGCCGCGGCGGCGAACTGGGCGGAACCCGCCAGCGCCGTCGGAGCGTCCGCCGTCGGCCGGATCTCGTCGGGGTTGCGCAGGTCGATGACGGTCCGGACGCCGGCCTCGCGCGCCTGTGCCCAGCCGGCATCGGTGACGAACCGGAGGTCCGCCGCTCGGAAGAACGCGCCGCGGCGGGTCGCGCGGCCCGAGCGCGTCGGCAGGCCGCCCAGGTCCCTGGTGTTGTGGAAACCTTCCCAAGCCACTGTTCTGGTCACCCGTCACAGTTTGCCGGTGAGCAGCGCGTCGCCGAGTTCCGTGCGCCGGTACAGCACCCGGTGCCCGCGGCGTTCCGACGCCAGCAACCCCGCCGCGCGCAACGCCGTGAGGTGCGCCGAAACCGTCGCCGGGGCCAAGCCGTGGCGCCGGGCCAGTTCCGTCGTCGCCGCCGGGCGGTCCAGGCTCGTCAGCAGCAGCGCCCGCGTCCGGCCCAGGACCTCGGCCAGGGCCTCCGGTGGCTCGGTCGGGGACGTCCACAGCGAAGCCACGCCCCGCGCCGGGTACAGCAGCGAAACCTGCCACGGCGGCACCGTCACGACCCCGACGTTCGGCCACGCGAACACCGCCGGGATCAGCAGCAACCCGCGCGCGTCGAGCTCCAGCCGCTCGCGGGCCTGGACGTCCACCAGGACCGACGTCTCCGACAGCCGCACGCGCGGGTGCAGCTCCGCGAGCATCGCCGCGATCCCACCGGACCCCAGCTGCCGCGTCCGGTACGCGATGTCCGCTGCCAGCAGCTCGCGCAGCCGCGGCCACTCCGGCGCGAGCAGCGCGTGCCAGACCGTCTCGAGCTGTGAGGCCAGCAGGTCGCGCGCGGCCGCCGGGTCGGCCGGCAGCAGCGACAGGTCGGCGTCGACCATCCCCAGCTCCAGCGCGACCTGCGCCGGCGGCGTCGCCCGCACGGCCCGCAGCTGCGCGGACGCCGTCGTCTCCGGGCCGTCGGGCGGCGGGCTCAGGAACTCGGTGATGTAGTGCCGCGCGCTCAGGACCGCGGCCAGCTCGGGCACGTCCGGGATGGCCGGCAGCCACGGCAGGTGCGCGGGGTGCCGCCGGACGCCGAGCAGCGTCTGGACGGCGCCCAGCACCTCCTCCAACGGCGAGATCGCGAACCGGACGCGCTGCGCGCCCGCCGCCGTCAGGACCAGCTCGATCATCGGTGATTCGCCCTCACCCGAATCAGTGTGCTCCTCGCGAGCGGCGAACGACGCTACCGGCATGTCGTTGTTCACCCATCGCGCCTACTGGCGCTGGTCGGCGGGCGTCCAGTTCGCCCGGCTCCCGGCCACCATGGCGCCGCTCGCGTTCACCCTGCTGACCACCGCGACGACCGGCTCCTACCGGCTCGGCGGCGTGCTGATGTCGGTCTACGTCGCCGCCGAGATGGTCTGCGCGGTGCCGGTCGGGCGCCTGCTCGACCGCGTCGGTCCGGCGCGGGGCCTGCCCGCGCTGCTCTTGCTGACCGCGGCCGGGTACGTCGTGCTGGCGCTGGCCGCCGACGCACCCGCCCCGGTCCTGGTCGCACTCGTCCTGCTGCCCGGCATCGCGGGCGGCGCGTTGTCGGGCGGCTTCCGGACGCTCCTCGCGGACACCGTCGACGACGAGCTGCTGCCACGCGCGATCTCCGTCGACGCGATGCTCCTCGAAGGGATCCTCATCGGCGGTCCGGCGCTGGTCGCGCTGCTCGACCTGGCCGGCACGTTCGTCCCGCTCGCCGCGATGGCGGTCGCTTGCGTGGCGGCGGCGCTGCTCGTCCCGCGCGGTGTTCGTGAGCACGAACGGGTGGAATCCGAAGCCGACGTCCCTCCCGCGCGGCTCGCCACCTACCTGCCGTGGCTGGGCTGCGCGTTCACCGTCGGGCTGCTGCTGTCGACGATCGAGGTGGCGCCGCTCCCGCTCGTCCAGCGGCTGGGCGCGCCCGAGACGGTGGCGCCGGTCGTGATCGCCGTGCTGAGCGGGGCGAGCATCGCGGGCAGCGCGCTCTACGCGTGGCGCGGCAAGACCGGCGACCCGCGGCTGTTCCTCGCCGGGTTCGTCATCGGCGGGCTCACCCTCGCGGGCGGCTTCGGCTGGGCCGGGCTCCTCGGCTCGGTGGCCCTGATCGGCGCCTGCACGGGTCCGCTGGTCGCCGCCACCTCGGTCAACCTGCAGCGGCTGCTGCCGAAGAACCGCAGGTCGGCGGGGTTCTCGTTATCGTTCACGGTGCAGGCGGGCGGCTTCGGGCTGGGGTCGCTGGCGGTCGGCGTGCTGCCGCTGTGGGTCACCCCGTTGTTCGGTGTCTTTGCCGCGGCGATCGCCGGTGGAATGCTGGTGGCGAAGCCCGTGCGAGCTATTGGCACAATGTCAGTAACGCCGTAACCTGGGCTGACCCGCGACCTCCAGGGAGACGCCGATGACTGCCGTCCAGCCGAAGCCGACGTCGGTCGGCGAGACCTTCGACTCGCTCAGCCCGGCGACCGACGAGGTGGTCGGAACCTACCCCGTCCACAGCGCCGAGGACGTCCAGGCGGCCGTCGAGCGAGCGCGTGTCGCGGCGAAGTGGTGGGAAGGGCTGGGCTTCGCGGGGCGCGCCGAACGGCTCCGCGGCTGGAAGGGCGTGCTGACGCGGCGGTTGCCGCAGCTGTGCCAGGTGGTCCGCGACGAGACCGGCAAGCCGATCGCGGACGCGCAGCTCGAGAGCGTCCTGGCGATCGAGCACATCGCGTGGGCGGGCAAGCACGCCAAGAAGATCCTCGGCAAGCAGAAGCGCTCGGCCGGCCTGCTGATGTCGAACCAGGCGGCGACGGTCGAGTACCAGCCGCTGGGCGTGGTCGGCGTGATCGGCCCGTGGAACTACCCGGTGTTCACGCCGCTGGGCTCGATCGCGTACGCGCTCGCGGCGGGCAACGCGGTGGTGTTCAAGCCGAGCGAGTACACGCCGGGCGTCGGGAAGTGGCTGGTCGACGCGTTCGCCGAGATCGTCCCGGAGCAGCCGGTGCTGCAGCTGGTCACGGGCTTCGGCGAGACGGGCGCGGCGCTGGTGCGAGCCGGTGTCGACAAGATCGCGTTCACCGGCTCGACGGCGACGGGCAAGCGCATCATGGCCGCGGCGGCGGAGACGCTGACCCCGGTGGTCATCGAGGCGGGCGGCAAGGACCCGGTCCTGGTCGACGCGGACGCGGACCTGGACGCGGCGGCCGACGCGACGGTCTGGGGCGCGTTCTCGAACTCGGGCCAGACGTGCATCGGCGTCGAGCGGGTGTACGTCCACGAGAAGGTCCACGACGAGTTCGTGGCGAAGGTGGTCGAGAAGTCGAAGGACGTCCGGGCGGGCTCGGACGAGGCCGCGCAGTACGGCCCGGTGACGATGCCGTCCCAGCTGGGCGTGATCAAGAGGCACATCCAGGACGCACTGGCCCGGGGAGGCAAGGCGGTCCTGGGCGGCGAGGAAGCGGTCGGCGACCGGTACGCGCAGCCGACGGTGCTGGTCGACGTCCCGGAGGATTCGGAAGCGGTCACCGAGGAGACGTTCGGCCCGACGGTGACGATCGCGAAGGTCGCCTCGATGGACGAAGCGGTCGAGAAGGCCAACAGCACGAAGTACGGCTTGGGGTCGACGGTGTTTTCGAAGTCCCGCGGGGTCGAGCTGGCGGAGAAGCTGCGCACGGGGATGACGGCGATCAACGCACCGCTGTCGTTCGCGGGAATCGCCTCCTTGCCGTTCGGCGGCGTGGGCGATTCGGGCTTCGGCCGCATCCACGGCCCGGAGGGCCTGCGCGAGTTCGCCCGCACGAAGGCGATCGCCCGGCAGCGGTTCACGGCCCCGCTGACGTTGACGTCGTTCAGCCGCAAGGAATCAACGGACGCACTGGTGGCCAAGCTGGTCACCATCCTGCACGGCAAGCGCTGAGGTCGGTCCGGGGTTGTGGACAACTGGTGTCCACAACCCCGGAACCGCACCGGTTCTGTCGGTGGTCGCCGGTAAGATGGTTACCGGGGGCCGAGGCCCGCCCCAAAGCTGGTCGCCTCCCCCCGAGCGCGGCGGTATTCCACGGCAATCGCGCGGCAACCCCCACCGTCCGTGCGCGCGCAGCGGCATGGCTTGGCTCGCCCTGCCGGCGCGCCGGGCCTCGCCTCGGCCGGGCTCCGCAAACCAACCCGGCGACGGGGGCAGGACTGCCCAGGCTGCTCGCTCCCCGGCGGTTCGGACGCTCGCGCGGGCAAACCGACTCCCCGGGCAAGTCTCCGGCCGGGAAATACGCAGCCGAGGCCCGCCCTCACCGCCCCCGGATCAAATCCGCGCCCTTCTCGGCCACCATGATCGTCGGCGCGTTGGTGTTCCCGCGCGGCACCACCGGCATCACCGACGCGTCCACGACCCGCAGCCCCTCAACCCCCTGAACCCGCAGCTGCGGATCGACCACCGACCCGATCGAGCAAGTCCCCACCGGGTGATAAAGCGTCTGCGTGTTCTCGCGGATGTGCTCGGCCAGCTCGGAATCGCTCAAATCGTGCCGCGCGGGCAGGAACGGCTGGTCCAGGAACCGCTTCAGCGGCCCCACGCGACCGATTTCGATCAACGCCCGCAGCCCGGCGACCATCCGGTCCATGTCCACCGATTCCGCGTAGTACGCCGGGTCGATTTCCGGCTTCCACAACGGGTTCGCCGACTTCAGCCGCAGCCGGCCGCGGCTCGCGACGTCCACCAGCGTCGCCGCCGACGTGAACCCCGGGACCGTCGGCTCGCGCATGCCGTTGTCGTAGAACAGCGTCGGCGCGACGTGGATCTGCATGTCCGGCGCCGGCAGCCCGTCGGCCGTCGGGAAGAACGCGCCCGCCTCACCGATGTTCGACGCCAGCGGCCCGCGCTTCGTCAGCTGGTAGCGGACGAGACCGGCCGGCGTGGCCGCGTCGACCAGGTCGGTGGTGCCGCGCGTCGACCAGATGATCCCGCACGCCGGGTGGTCGTGCAGGTTCTCGCCGACGCCGGGCAGCGCGGCGACGACGTCGATGCCGTGCTCGCGCAGGTGCTCGGCCGGGCCGACACCGCTCACCATCAGCAGCTGCGGGGAGTTCACCGCACCACCGGAGAGGATCACTTCGGCCGACGCGCGCGCGGTCGTCTCGACACCGTTGTCCAAATAGGACACACCGACCGCGCGCGTGCCCTCGAAGACCACCCGGGTGGCCGGCGCGCACGTCTTCACCGTGAGGTTCGGCCGCTCCATGGCGGGCCGCAGGTACGCGTCGGCGGTCGACCAGCGCCGGCCCTTCTTGCAGGTGACCTGGTAGACGCCGGCGCCTTCCTGGCTCTCGCCGTTGAAGTCGTCGGTGCGCTTGAGCCCCCACGCGACGGCGGAGTCGACCCACGCCGTCGACAGCTCGTGGGTGAACCGGCGGTCCTCGACGTGGAGCGGGCCGTCGGTGCCGTGGAGGGGCCCGTCGAGCCGCTGGTTGCCCTCGGCGCGCTTGAAGTACGGGAGGACGTCGTCCCAGCCCCAGCCTTCGGCGCCGTGGGAATCGCGCCAGCCGTCGTAGTCGGCGCGGTTGCCGCGGATGTAGATCATCGCGTTGATCGACGAGCAGCCGCCGAGCATCTTGCCGCGCGGCCAGTAGGCCGTCTTGCCGGTGTGCTTCTGCTCGACGGTCTCGTAGTTCCAGTCCCACTTGGTCTTGAACAGCGACGGGAACGCGGCCGGGATGTGGATTTCGTCGGCGGCGTCCGCCGCGCCCGCTTCGAGCAGCAGGACCTGGGCGGACGGATCTTCGGTGAGCCGGTTCGCCAGCACGCACCCGGCGCTCCCGGCGCCGACGATCACGTAGTCGTAGGAGTCCACGGTGCCTCCACAGCTGTTGGCGCGATGTCAACGACTCATCATGGCGCAGCGCGGCGCGTACGGCCAGTCTAGGTCCTCGCGGGCTGCCGAACTGGGTGAACTATGCTCGGAGGGTACCCACGACCTGCGTGAATAAGGAGCAGCCTGCCGTGGCCCGAGTCGTCGTCGACGTCATGCCGAAGCCCGAAATCCTCGACCCGCAGGGGCAGGCCGCGCTCGGCGCCGCCGGCCGCCTCGGCTTCACCGGGATCAAGGAGATCCGCCAGGGCAAGCACTTCGAGATCGAGGTCGACGACACGGTCGACGACGCGACGCTCGAGAAGATCGCCGAGGGCTTCCTCGCGAACCCGGTCATCGAGCAGTGGACGATCAAGCGGGTGGACGCGTGAGCGCGCGCATCGGCGTCATCACGTTCCCGGGCACGCTCGACGACGGCGACGCGGCCCGCGCGGTCACGTACGCCGGCGCGGAGGCGGTGCCGCTGTGGCACGCGGACGAGAACCTCCACGACGTCGACGCGGTCGTCGTCCCGGGCGGGTTTTCCTACGGCGACTACCTGCGCGCGGGCGTGATCGCCCGGTTCGCGCCGGTGATGACGCCGGTGATCGAGGCGGCGCGCGCGGGCATGCCGGTGCTCGGCATCTGCAACGGGTTCCAGATCCTCTGCGAGGCCGGCCTGCTGCCGGGCGCGATGATCCGCAACCAGGGCCTGCACTTCATCTGCCGCGACCAGTGGCTGCGGGTGGAGAACACGTCCACCGCGTGGACGACCCGGTACGACGAGGGTGCCGAGATCCTCATTCCGATGAAGAACATCGACGGCTGCTACGTGGCCGAGCAGTCCACTTTGGACGAGCTGGAGGCCGAGGGCCGCGTGGTGTTCCGGTACGTCGGCGGGAACCCGAACGGGTCGCGCAACGACATCGCCGGGATCCGCTCGGAGAACGGCCGGGTCGTCGGGTTGATGCCGCACCCGGAGCACGCGATCGACGCGCTGACCGGCCCGTCGGACGATGGGCTGGGCATGTTCTTCAGCGCGGTGGACGCGCTGGTCAAGGCCTGAGGGCGGGCCTCGGCCCCCGGTAACCATTCTACCGGGGGCCACCGACAGAACCGGCGCGTTTCCGGGGCTGGGGACCCGAGTTGTCCACAGTCCCGGAACTGCTCAGCTCTTGCTCTGGTCGTTCGACAGCCACTTCTCCGGCCGCACCCGCACGAGCACCGACCGCTCCCCGAGCGCCGCGTCGACGTACGCCGTCGCCTGTTCCTCGGGCCAATACCGCCCCGCGATCCGCAGCGCCAGCTCGCGCGTCGGGGGCTGGTCGTTCGCCACCACCGGGCCCTCGACCGTCACGTACTTGTACGGCGGGTTCTCGTCCTGGACCGCCAAGCTCAACCGGCCGGCCGCGGTGATCGCCCGGTCCTTGACCGTGTCGCGCTCCATCCAGATCAGCACTTCGCCGCCGGGCGAGTAGTCGTACCAGACCGGGACCGCCAGCGGCGCCCGGCCGGCGCGCTCCACCGCCAGGACCCCCACGTGCACCCCGCTCAAGAACTCTTCGCGCTCCGAAGCGGTCATCACAAACGACATGGCACTCCCCAAGTAGGCCTACCCGGGGAGTAACCAGCCCCACACTCCGGACATTCCGGGCTACGAAGCCGCCGCCACCAGCCGGGCGTACGAGCCGCCCGCGGCCAGCAGCGATGCGTGCGGCCCCAGCTCCGTGATCCGGCCGCCCTCCACGACCGCGACCCGGTCCGCGGCCGCCGCCGTGTGCAGGCGGTGGGCGATCGCGATCACCGTCCGCCCGGAGAGCACGCTGTTGAGCGACTTCTCCAGATCGCGCGCCGAGCCCGTGTCCAGCAGCGACGTCGCCTCGTCCAGCACCAGCGTGTGCGGGTCCGCCAGCACCACGCGGGCCAGCGCCAGCTGCTGCGCGATCGCCGCCGGCACCGGGTGCTCGCCCGAGCCCAGCTTCGTGTCGAGCCCGGACGGCAGCGTCGCCACCCACTCCGACGCGCCCGCCGAGTCGAGCGCCGCGAGCAGCTCCTCGTCCGTCCAGTCGCCGCCCGCACGACGCGCCGGCAGCGCCAGGTTCTGCCGCAGCGTCCCCGAGAACACGTGGTGCTCCTGGGTCAGCAGCAGGACCTCGCCGCGCAGGACGTCGTCGGCCAGCGCCGAGACGTCCTGGCCGCCGATGCGAACCGAGCCGGCCGACGGCGCCGCGATGCCCGCCAGCAGCCGGCCGAGCGTCGACTTGCCCGCGCCGGACGGGCCGACGATCGCCAGCCGCTCGCCGCGCGGCACCCGCAGGTCGATGCCGTGCAGCACCTCGCGGTCGGCCGTGTAGGCGAACCGGACCCCGTGGACGTCGATGTCCCGCCCGCGTGGCACCTCCGTCACCTTCGGCGACTCCTCGACGGCCACCTCGCGCACGCCCAGGATCCGCCGCGCCGCGGCCGCCGCGACCTGCAGGTCCTCCAGCCAGAACAGCGCCTCGTTCAGCGGCGCCGACATCGCCTGGACGTACAGCAGCATCGTGGTGATCTCGCCGAGTCCGGCCCAGCCGCGCGTGTACGCGAGCAGCCCGAGCGGCAGCATGACCGCCAGCGGCAGCACGTAGCTGATCTCCAGCGACGGCAGCCACCGCAGCTGCAGCGCCCGCATCCGCCGCTCGCCGAGGATGCTCTGGTCCAGCGCGTCGTACGCCGCGTCGACGCGCCGCTCGGTGAGCCCGAGCGCCTCGACCGTGCGCGCGCCCTCCGCCGTCTCGTGGACGCTGGTGGTCAGGTCCGCCCAGCGGTCGAGCATCCACTGCATCACCGACGGGATCCGCCGCTGGTACCAGACGTTGACGGTCACCAGCAGCGGCAGCGCGACCAGCAGGCCCAGCGAGAGCAGCGGCGACGTCAGCACCATCGCGACGACCGTGAACACGACGGTCACCGCCGCGATCAGGATCTCCGGCGCCGCGAACCGCGCCGCGTGGTCGATCCGGCCGAGGTCGGTGGTGGCCCGGCTGAGCAGGTCACCGGTGCCCGCCGCCTCGACCGTGCCGAGCGGCAGCTGCAGCGCGGTCCCGACGAACTCTTCGCGGGTCTCGGCGAGCACCAGCTCACCGAACACCGCGCCGCGCATCCGCGCGATCTTCCGCGCCACCGCCTGCAGCACCAGGATCCCGACGAACACCGCCGCCAGCACGTCGACGTGACCCGTCGTCGTGCCGGCCGCGACGTCGTCGACCAGCGCGCCGAGCAGCTGCGGCCCGGCCAGTCCGATCAGCGTCGCCACGCACAGCGCGCCGAGCAGCAGCCCGAACTCGCGTTTGTGGACCGCCGCCGTCTTCAGCGCCCAGCGCCGGACGTCCCGCCGGGACGCCGTGGGGAGCCGCTTCATACCGTCACTACCTTCGCCGTGAAAACCTCGTCGGCCACATGTGTCCACAAAGGACTCTGGCTGAACACCACCGTCGTCTTGCCGCGGCGCAGGGCCGCGACGCGCTCGGTGATGCGTGCCTCCGTGTGCGCGTCGACCGCCGACGTCGGCTCGTCCAGCACCAGCACGTCGGCGTCCGCCGCCAGCGCGCGGGCCAGGTTCAGCCGTTGCCGCTGGCCGCCGGACACTTCGCGCCCGCGCTCGCCGATCACCTCGTCGACGCCGTTGGGCAGCGCCTCGACGATGTCGTCGGCGTCAGCCGCGTACAGCGCTTCGGTGCTGGTGACGCCGCCCGGCCGCGCCGGTGTCAGCTGCTCTCGCAGCACGCCGGAGAACCAGATGTCCTGATTGTGCGCGTAGACGACCCGGCGCCGCAGCTCCGCGAGCGCGACGTGGTCCGCCCGGATGCCGTTGACCAGCACCTCTTCGCCTTCGGCCGGGTCGGCGAACCGGGCCAGCCGATCGGCCACCGCTTCGCCGTCGGCGCCGAAGTCGACGACCGTCAGCCGCCCGGCCGCGATGCGCACGCCGGACTCGGAGTCGAGGAGCTCCAGCGGCCCGTCGGGCAGCCGGACCGGGTGTTCGGGGTCCGCCAGCTTCGGGCGGATCGCCAGCAGCGCCGCCACCTTCCGCGCCGCGACCAGGCCGGACGTGATCGACCCGACCGCCTCGGTGGCGGCGGTGACCGGCCAGATGAGGAACGCCGAAACGCCGTAGAACGCCACGAGCTGCCCGACGCCGATCTCCCCGGACACGGCCAGCCGCGCGCCCAGCCAGGTGATCACCACGGTGACCAGGCCGGGCAGCGCGATCTCCGCCCCGGCCAGCCACGCTTCGGCCCGGCCGACCTCGATGCCGGCCCGCCGGACCCGCTGGCTCGTTTCGCGGAAGCGGGCGAAGAACCGCCGCTCGCCGCCGATGCCGCGCAGGATCCGCAGGCCGGACACGATGTCCGCGCCGAGCGCGTTGACGTCGCCGCGCTTCTCGCGTTGCTTCGCCTTGCGCTTCTGCAGGGGAGCGAGCAACGGCCCGATGCCCAGCACCGCGACCGGCACGCCGACCAGCGCGACCACGCCGAGCAGCGGCGACGTCGAGATCAGCCACACGGCCACCACGACGAACGCCAGCAGCGAGCCGAACGCCCGGCCGGTCACCTCGACGGTGTTGCCGATGTGGTTGATGTCGGTCGTGCTGATCGCGACGAGGTTGCCGGTGGTCGTCTGCTCGCGCAGGCCGGCGCCGACGCGGGTGGTGTGCGCGGAGACGGCCCGCTGGGTCGAGCCCGCGCCGTGCAGCCACAGGCCGTAGTTGAGGAAGTGCAGCCAGGTCCCGGTCAGCGTCTGCACCACCCCGAGCAGGGCGGCGGCCAGCGCCCAGCGCCAGACGCCGGCGCCGTCGTGCGCGCCGACGGCACCGATGCCCTGGCCGACGACCAGCGGCATCAGGGCACCGGGCAGCGCCCACACGACACCGAGCGCGGCGGCGCCCAGCACCGTGCCGAGCCGGGCCCGGAACACGGCGAGCAGGAAGCGGCTCGCACTCGGCCGCGCGGGCAGCCGCAGCGGCGGAAAGGGATATGTGGCGGAAAGCACGATTCCCGACGGTAAGCCGCCGACCAGCGGAAGGCGACCGATTTTCGGGCATACCCCCGGCCGCGCGTCCGGGCGCGCCCGGCCGTTCGCGATGGCCCCCGCCGCTGGGGGGACCCCCGGTTTCAACGTTACTCGCGGGGACCGACAGTTCCGTGCCCGCGAACCGGAGTTGTCCCCAGGGCAGCTCCGGGGCCCGCGATGTCGGCTCGCTCACACCCACCCCGCGGCCGCCCGATTTCGGCGGCCCACCGTCCGGAGCCACCGGGAGCGCCCCGTATCCTGGCGGCCGTGGCGAACCCTGACACGGACACCGTGACCAGCACCGTTGACACCACCGAGCGCGCCGGGGCGACCCCGGACCACACGCAGCCCTACCGCGAACTCGGCCTCGCCGACGACGAGTACGCCCGCATCCGGGAGATCCTCGGCCGCCGGCCCACCGACGCCGAGCTGGCCATGTACTCGGTGATGTGGAGCGAGCACTGCTCCTACAAGTCCTCCAAGAAGCACCTGCGGTACTTCGGGGAGACCGCCACCGACGAGATGAAGGCCAAGATGCTGGCCGGCATCGGCGAGAACGCCGGCGTCGTCGACATCGGCGAGGGCTGGGCGGTCACCTTCAAGGTGGAGAGCCACAACCACCCGTCCTATGTGGAGCCGTACCAGGGCGCCGCGACCGGCGTCGGCGGCATCGTCCGCGACATCATGGCGATGGGCGCGCGGCCGCTGGCGGTCTCCGACGCCCTGCGCTTCGGCCCGGCCGACGCCCCCGACACCAAGCGTGTGCTGCCCGGTGTCGTGGCCGGCGTCGGCGGCTACGGCAACTGCCTCGGCCTGCCGAACATCGGCGGCGAGCTCGTCTTCGACCCGTCCTACGCGGGCAACCCGCTGGTCAACGCGCTGTGCGTCGGCGCGATGCGCGTCGAGGACCTGCACCTGGCGTTCGCGTCCGGCACCGGCAACAAGATCATCCTGTTCGGCGCCCGCACCGGCCTCGACGGCATCGGCGGCGTTTCCGTCCTGGCGAGTGACACCTTTTCGGGTGACGAGTCGGCGTCCGGCCGCAAGAAGCTCCCGAGCGTCCAGGTCGGCGACCCGTTCACCGAGAAGGTGCTCATCGAGTGCTGCCTCGAGCTCTTCGCGCAGAAGCTGGTCGTCGGCATCCAGGACCTCGGCGGCGCCGGGCTGTCCTGCGCGACGTCCGAGCTGGCGGCGGCCGGCGACGGCGGCATGCACATCTACCTCGACCGCGTTCCGTTGCGCGCCAACGGGATGACGCCCGCCGAGGTGCTCTCCAGTGAGTCGCAGGAGCGCATGTGCGCGGTCGTCTCGCCGGAGAACGTCGAGGCGTTCATGGCGGTCTGCCGCAAGTGGGACGTCATCGCGACCGACATCGGCGAGGTCACCGACGGCGAGCACCTGGTCATCACCTGGCATGACGAGGTCGTCGTCGACGTCCCGGCGCACACGGTCGCCCACCAGGGCCCGGTGTACGACCGGCCGATCGAGCGTCCGTCCACTCAGGACGCGCTGATCGCGGACACCTCGGCCAAGCTGCCGCGTCCGTCCACTCCGGACGAACTGCGGGCCGACATCCTGCGCCTGATTTCGTCGCCGAACCAGGCGTCGAAGGAATGGGTGACGTCGCAGTACGACCGGTACGTGCGCGGGAACAGCGTGCTCGCGCAGCCGTCGGACTCGGGCATGATCCGGATCGACGAGTCGACCGGCCGCGGCGTCTCGGTCGCGACGGACTGCAACAGCAAGTTCGTCTACCTCGACCCGTACCGCGGCGCGCAGCTGGCGCTGGCGGAGGCGTACCGCAACGTGGCCACCGGCGGCGCGACGCCGGTGGCGGTGTCGGACTGCCTGAACTTCGGCGCGCCGACGGACCCGGGCGTGATGTGGCAGTTCGAGCAGGCGGTGCACGGTCTCGCCGACGGCTGCGTCGAGCTGGGCATCCCGGTCACCGGCGGCAACGTGAGCTTCTTCAACCAGACCGGTGACACGGCGATCCTGCCGACGCCGGTGATCGGCGTCCTCGGCGTGATCGACGACGTGACCCGCCGCATCCCGACCGGCATCGGCGCGGAGGCGGGCGAAACCCTGCTGCTGCTGGGCGAAACGCACGACGAGCTGGACGGTTCGGCGTGGGCCCGCGAGCTCCACGGCCACCTCGGCGGCGTGCCGCCGAAGGTGGACCTGGCCCGCGAGAAGCTGCTGGGCGAGATCCTGGTGGCGGGCTCCCGCGACGGCATGATCTCGGCGGCCCACGACCTCTCGGACGGCGGCCTGATCCAGACACTGGTCGAGACCGTCCTCATCGGACAGTGCGGCGCCCGGGTGTTCCTTGACTCGGACGAGGACCCGTTCGTCCAGCTGTTCTCCGAGTCGTCGGGCCGCGTCCTGGTGGCGGTCCCGCGCACGGAGGAGCTGCGCTTCACGGAGATGTGCACGGCCCGCGGGCTGCCGTGGCGCAAGACGGGCGTGGTCGATCCGGAGTCGGGAACGCTGGAACTGCAGGGCATCACGGAGTTCACCCTCGACGAGCTCCGCACGGCGTGGGAGTCCACGCTCCCGGCCCTGTTCGACTGACCTGTGGACACGTGACCGGAGGGCACCGGTTCTTGTCGGTGCCCTCCGCTGGCGTGGAAAACGGGGGCTGCTCAGGGCAGTTCGGTCCCCGCCGGAAAGCGCGCTTGGCCGAAATCCGGCGCCAGCGCGAAGGAAGCATCGCGAAAAGTCACCTCGTCGTGCGCGGTGAAGTCCCGGAACCCGGTCCCCGCCCCGAACTTCGTCCGCGTGAAGTCGACGGGCCCGTGCACGCTCGCCCCGGTCAGGAACACCGACCCCGTGAACGCCGTGTCCGCGAACGAAACGCCGTTGACGATCGTCGCACCCTGCGCTCCCAGCAGGCCCACGTGCTTGCCTGAGAGGGTGAAGCGGTCCAGCCGCGCGCCCGAGAGGTCGAGCGTGTACGCCGGACCGGTCCCGGCCTCCGGCAGCGACGCCCGGATCACCCGCTGGGCGGTGCGCCGGACTTCCGACTCCCGCGCGGCCTCGGTCCCCTCGGCATCGAACGGCCGCCGCAAGTACGCGCACAACACGTCGAGCACTGTCTGCGTGTAAGGCTCGGTCCGCGCGAGCCCGCCCAGCGCGTGGACCGCCCCGACGCGCACCTGGTCGGCCTCGTGCCCGAGCAGTTCGACCGACTTCGCGAACCGCTCGTCGGAAATCCGCGTCCGCTCGAGTTCGTGCCGGTCTTCTTCGACGCGGCGGCGGCGGTCGTTCAGCCACAGCCCGAACAGCGCCGCGACCGCGCCGCCCGCCAGGCCCGCGGTCTTGAGCGCGTCGCCGCGGCTGGTCGCGCGGTCCGCGAGCAGCCAGACCAGCACGCCGCCGAACGCGACCGCGCTCAGCACGAACGCCACCAGCAGCGGCGAGACCCGCTTCACCCGCTCACCGCGGTGATCCGGGACTCGCCGTCGCGCAGTTCCTCCAGCGTCCACTCCGCCGGCAGTTGTACGTCCTTTTCGGCGCGTACCAACGTGTTGTACAGCGAAACCGCCGAAGGCAGCGACGCGAACCGCAGATCCGTCTGCCCGTCGAACCGGGCGCGCCGCAGGTCCAGCGAGTCCGTGGCCCGGACGCCGGGGAACACCGCGGCGTTGGCGAACACCGCGTCCTTGAAGGTCGTCGGGCCGGCGAACGTCGTGTTCGTGAAGTCGGCGGTCTCGGCGAACCGGGTGCCGCTGAACCACGCGTGGCCGCGGAACTCCGTGCCGCGGCACCGGAACATCCCGATCAGCCGTCCGGAACCCGTGCCGGCGCCCGTGAAGTACGCCTTGCCCGTGAACACCGCGCCGCTGAGGTTCGTGCTGCTGAACAGGCTCGCGTAGCGCAGCCAGAGGTCGCGGACCCGGCAGCGGGAGAGATCGAAGTACTCCAGCGTCGCGCCGGTCAGGTCGAGGTCGTACTCCGGGGCGTTCTCGGCGTCCGCGCGCGGCAGCAGCCCGACCACCAGCCGCTGCGCGGTCAACCGCACCTGCAGCTCGCGTTCGGCGTCCGGCGGCCCGACCACGGAGGCGCGCTTCGTCCGGTCGACGTCGTCTTCGTACCGCGGGTGCTGGAACGGCCGCCGGAGGTAGGAGCACAGCACGTCCAGCACCGTCTGCGTGTACTCCGGTCGGCTCCTGGCCAGCCCCGCCAACGCGTGCAGCGCACCGACGCGCACCTGGTCGGCGTCGTGGCCCAGCAGCTCGACGGCCTTCGCGAACCGCTCGTCGGCCACCCGCTCGCGGTCCTGCTCCGCGCGCTGCGACTCCAGCTCGTGGCGGCGCCGCTCGATGTCCTGACGTCGCTCCTCGACGCGGCGGCGCCGGTCGTTCAGCCACAGCGCGTACAACGCCACGATCGCGCCGCCGGCGAGTCCGCCCGTCTTCAGCGCCTCACTGCGGCTGGTGGCGGGGTCGGTCAGCAGCCAGCCGCCGACGCCCGCCAGCAGGACCACCGACGCGAGGAACGTCCACGCCAGCGGTGATCGCCACAGCTTCACCTGGTCAGGAAACCAGCATCGTGCTGACGCAGAAACCCTTGTCGTCGAAGTTCGTCGCGCTCAGCGTGCCCTTGACGTTCTTGCCCGCGGACGTCCCGGTGACCTGGCCCTCGACGAGGAACTCGTCGTCCGGCACCTCGCCGAGCGTCAGCTGCAGCGGCGGCTTGAGGAACGTCTTGAGCCACGAGTCGAGCAGGTCCTTCGAGTCCGAGCAGCCCAGCGCGAGCGCGCCCGCGTTGTCGCCCGCGTTCAGCTTGTCGATGAAGCCCTGCAGCACGACCTTGGCGTCCGCGCCACCACCCGACGACGGCGGCTTGCTGGTCGACGTCGGGGTCTTCTTCGTGGTCGACTTCGGCGTCGACGGCTTGGCCGACGTGCTCGACGAAGGCGGGGCCGCGACGGTGTTGTCGTCCTTCGACAGGAAGAACCCGGGCGCGACGAACCCCGTGATGCCCAGGGCGGCGAGCACGACCACGACGGTCGCGCCGATGGCGATCCACATCCCGGTCTTGCTCTGCTTCGGCGGCGCCGGCGGCCCGCCGAAGCCCTGGCCGTAGCCGCCGGGCTGCTCCCAGCCCGACATCTGACCGCCCTGGTTCGGGTCCCAGGCCTGCTGGCCGTACTGCTGCGCGTTCGGGTCCGCCCAGGCCGACTGCTGCGCGTTCGGGTCACCCCAGCCCTGCTGCTGCTGGGCGTTCGGGTCGCCCCACTGCGGCTGCGGGCTCGCCGGGAACCCGCCCGACGGGTAGCCCTGCTGCTGGCTCGGGTCGAAGCCCTGCGGGTACTGCTGCGTCGGGTAGGGCTGTTGCTGCTGGTTGGGGTCCCACCCGCCCTGCTGCGGGTACGGCTGCTGGAAGCCACCGGACTGCGGCTGCTGGCCGTACGGGTCGGGCTGGCCGGGCTGGCCCGGCTGAGGCGGGTACGTCATCTTTCATGCCTTCCGGGCGCTGGGTGTTCGTGCGCTTCCGACGTCCGCAAGGCCCGATTGGTTCCCCCAGGACGTGGTGAGCAGCATTCTGCAAGCTCGGACGGTACGGCATGAAACCGGCTCCCGGGCGCGACGACGCGAACTCGTCACGATCCGGGAGCCGGGGTGCGGGTCAGCCGTTGGCGAGTGCCTGGAGCCGGTCGTAGGCACCGTTGAAGGTGTCCTGGTCGAGCGGGCTCGAGGTGTACTGCCAAACGGTGTAGTAGCCCCAGTTGTACGGCAGGGTGCCCACCGACGACGCGTACCGCGCGACCCACAGCGGGGCCGTGCTGGAGAAGTCACCGCTCACGCAGCTGCTCCACCAGCTCGTCGACGTGTAGATCACCGGGTAGCGGCCGGTGAGGGAGTGGTAGGTGTCGTGGAAGTCGAGGATCCACGACGTCATCCCCGCCTTGCTGAGCCCGTAGCAGGTCGCGCCGTACGGGTTGTACTCCATGTCCAGTGCCCCGGGCAGCGTCTTGCCGTCCTTGGACCAGCCGCCGCCGTGGGCGACGAAGTACCGGGCCTGCGCCGCGCCGCTCGAGGTGTTCGGCGTGGCGAAGTGGTACGCGCCGCGGATGAAGCCCTGGTTGTAGGAGCCGTTGTACTGCTGCGCGAAATACGGGTTGGTGTAGCTGGTGCTCTCCGTGGCCTTGGTCCAGACGAACCGCTTGCCCTGGTTCCACCAGCTCGCCCAGTCGACGTTGCCCTGGTAGCTGGCGACGTCCATGCCGGCGACGGTGGCCAGCACCTGGTTGGGGATCGCCTGGGCCGGCTGCGGCTGCTGGGCCGCCTTCTGCGAGTCCCGAGTCGAGGAATCGCCTTCGACGCGCCGGATCTGCGACCCCAGTTCGTGGTTGTGCTGCGCGATGTCCGCGTTGATCGCGGACACGGGGTCGGCCTCGGGGGAGAAGGTCGCCGCCTGGGCCGTGCTGCCGAGCAGGAGCAGCGTGGCCGGGACGACCAGGGCGGCGAACAGCCGCCCTCTTCGGGAAGTGGACATCGTTGAATCCCTTCACAGATACCCTCGCTGAGGGCGGCTTACTGCAGGTAGCCGCCCGTGCACGATTGTTGGTGACGAAGTGGCGTTTGTCACTCAGTTCCGTGAAATTGGGTATACGCGTGGGTGATTTTCCCGGGAAGACGCTCGTCAATCGGTGACCAGTTAACACCTATAATTCGTGAGCCGGGGGTTCAGCCCAGCGCGAGGGCGCGCAGCCGGTCCGCCGAGCCGTTGAACCAGTTCTGGTCGCCGGGCAGGCTGCCGCTGTCCGCGAACTGCCAGATCGTGTGGATGTTCCAGGAGGCGGGCAGCTCGCCGATGAAGGTGTTGTAGCGGGCGATCCACAGCGGGTTGGCGCCGAAGCCGCCGTTGTTCGCCGTGCAGCGCTTCCACCAGCTCGTCGACGTGTAGATCGTCGGGTAGCGCCCGGTGGCCGCGCGGTAGGTCTCGGAGAAGTCGGCGATCCAGCCGACCATGCCGGCCGCGTCCTTGCCGTAGCAGGTTTCGCCGTACGGGTTGTACTCCGCGTCGAGCGCGCCCGGCAGGGTCCGGCCGTCGGCCGACCAGCCGCCGCCGTGGGCGAGGAAGTAGCGTGCCTGCGACGCGCCGTCGGAGATGTCCGGCCGCGCGAAGTGGTAGGCGCCGCGGATCAGGCCCGCGTTGTAGGAGCCGTTGTACTGCTGGGCGAACTGCGGGTTGACGAACCCGGTGCCCTCGGTCGCCTTGACGTAGACGAACTTCGCGCCCGTCCGCGCCGCGCCGGGCCAGTCGACCGGGCCCTGGTGCCCGCTGACGTCGTGGCCGAGCTGCTGGTCGTCGCCGCCGTAGAGCACGCCGGGCGCCGCGTCGACGCCTTCGACCTTGGCGATCTGCGAACCGGCGTAGTGGTCTTCGGCGCCTTCGTACACATCGCCGGCCGTCGCCGGCGCCTGACCGGCGACGAGCAGACCGGCGACGGCGAAGGGAAGCAATGCACGTTTCACCCTCATGCTCCCCACCGTTCTCGTGAGACTTCTCCAGTCTCACGATGCACCCGAGTCGCGCGATCGGCGACTCGGGTGGTCACTCGATGGGGTCAAACCCGCAGGTCAGCGCTGTTCGTCGGCCAGCGCCTTCAGCAGGTGCTCGGCCGGCACGACGGCGGTGATCAGGTCGTGCGGGTTGATCGCGACCGGGTGTCCGCCGAGCAGGCCGACGATGTCGCGGCCGAGCACCGCCCGCGCGTGCGGCCACTCGCGCGGCACCAGCGCCTTGCGCGTGTAGGCGGGCACCATGACCCGGCCGTCGGTGTTGTGGAAGCCGATCACCGTGCGCTGCACCGGCGACATCGCGTAGACGAACAGCGTCGCGTCGAGGACGGCCTTCGGCAGGTCCGACGGCGGCCGGTGCTCGGTGCGGACGAGCTGCAGCAGCTGCTCGAGGTCGTTCGCCGGCTCCGGGAAGCCGAGCGCCTTGGGCGATGGGCGGTAGCGGTCGTTCGGGTGGAAGTCCGCGACGACGTCGCCGGCGCCGTTCACCGGGTAGGCGCCGACGACGGCCCACGACGGCACCGGGCCGTTCGGGTCGAAGGCCTCGTCGATGACGTAGAGCCAGCTGTTGGGGTTGGTGCGGGCGTTCGCGCGCATCTCCGCGGTGATCTCGGGAGTGCCGTGCTTGCCCGAGCGCCGGGCCTGCTGCCCACCGCGGCGCGCGGCGCGGCCGGGCTTGCTGTGCTTGCCGGGGCGATCGGCCCCGCTTCCGGTGGGCTGCTGCGAAACCATCCGATCTGCCTCGTCCCGCTGCGCCATCTCATCCCCACGTTCTCGGGTGTCCCTGAAAAGTCTTGGTGCGCCACTCTACTGTTTGCCCATGGCCTCTTCGCGTTCGGTCGACCCCGGACAGTTACGTGCGGCGGTGCTGGCGATTTCCCCATGGCTGCAGGGCGACGCGCCCGATCCCGCGCGGCCGGAACTGGCCGCGGCGGTCCGGCTCAGCCTGCGCGCGCTCGCGGCCGACGCGCCGGGCCGCACGGTCGAAGTCCGCGTGCCGCCCTTCGCGGCGGTGCAGTGCGTGGAGGGCCCGCGGCACACCCGCGGCACCCCGCCGAACGTGATCGAGACCGACCCGCGCACGTGGCTCGAACTGGCCACCGGCCGGCTGGACTGGACCACGGCGGTGGCGGACGGCCGGGTGTCCGCTTCGGGCACCCGGGCCGACCTTTCCCACTGGCTGCCGCTCGTCCGCCTCTGACGGACGCCGGTGCCTACGGCTTGCGGCCGACGCCGCCGGCGATCGTCCGCTGCGCGACGTTGAGCTCCTTGAGCCGCGGGCCGTCCGGCCACCAGTCGGCGCACAGCGTCACGCCCGGGTCGACCAGTTCGAGGCCGGGGAAGAGCTCCTCGATCTCCTTCTGCGTCCGGAACGTGCCGGAGCCCATCGGGCTGTGCACGAAGAAGTCCTCCATGCGGCGCGCGGTCGCGGAGTCCTCGTTCTCGGGGTCGAAGAAATGGCTGATCCCGACGAAGGAGCCGGACGGCAGCGCGTCGACGTACTCCTTCATGATCTCCTTCGGCCGGTCGTGGTCGCCCTTGAAGTGGTGCAGCGTGCCCATCTGCAGCAGCACGAGCGGCTGGGTGAAGTCGATGTGCTCGCGGATGACCTCGTTCTCGAGGATGCGCTGCGGCTCGAAGATGTCCTCGGCGACGAAGTGCGTGTGCTCGTTCTCCTCCAGCAGCGCGCGGCCGTGGGCGAGGACCACGGGGTCGTTGTCGACGTAGACGACCGTGGCCTCGGGGTGGATCCGCTGCACGACCTGGTGGGTGTTCTCCGCCGTCGGCAGGCCGGAGCCGAGGTCGAGGTACTGGGTGATGCCGGTCTGGCTCGCGAGGAAGCGGCACACGCGGATGAGGAAGCCCCGGTTCTCGAACGCGAGGTCCTGGGCCTCCGGCGCGGCCTGCTGCACCTTGTGCAGGACCTCCCGGTCGATCTCGTAGTTGTCCTTCCCGAGCAGGAAGGCGTCGTACACGCGCGCGATGCTCGCTCGGGTCGGGTCGACCCCCACGGGAACTCGTTCGGTCCGGGTCGCGGCGTCGGGCATCTTGAACCTCGCAAGTTCTGTGTCGAAAGTCTCGTACTCTACGTAGAGTAGGACTCCACACGCATGCGGTAAACCGGGTCACCTCTTTGCGCAGGACGGCCCAACGTGTACTTTCGGTAGTCGGGCTAGAACCCCCTGGTGACGTGAGCGCGGAAGGTCCGGGAATGAACGCGGTGAACGCGTCCGCAGGTGAACAGAACATCGGCCCCACGGCGCGCCGGATGATCCTGGGCTCGCAGCTCCGCCGGCTCCGTGAAGAGGCCGGCATCACCCGTCAGCAGGCCGGTTACAACATCCGCGGGTCCGAGTCCAAGATCAGCCGCCTCGAGCTGGGCCGGGTCGGCTTCAAGGAATGCGACGTCACCGACCTGCTCACGATGTACGGCGTCGAGGACCCGACCGAGCGCCAGACGTTCCTCGACATGGTCAAGCAGTCGAACGAGCCCGGCTGGTGGCGCCGCTTCGGCGACACGATGCCGAACTGGTTCACCGACCTCGTCGGCCTCGAAGAAGCCGCCGCCCGGATCCAGATCTGGGAGCCGCTGTACGTCTCGGGCCTGCTCCAGATCGAGCCGTACGCGCGGGCGATCTTCAGCCACGGCCGCCCGGAGATGGCCGACGAGCGCGTGGACCAGCTGGTCGCGCTGCGAATGCGCCGGCAGAAGATGTTCAGCAGGCCGGACGCGCCCCGGGTGTGGATGGTGCTCGACGAGTCGGTGCTGTACCGCCCGATCGGCGGCGTGAAAGTGCTCAAGCAGCAGATCGAGTACCTGCTGGAGATGAGCGCGCTGCCGCACGTGTCGGTGCAGGTCCTGCCGTATTCGCGCAGCGGGTTGTCGGCGGAGCACGCGTTTTCGCTGCTGCGGTTCGGCGAGCCGGAACTGCCGAACATCGCGTACGTCGAGTACCTGACCGGCGCGCACTACATCGAAAAGCGCGAAGAGATCGAGAAGTACAGCCGAGCGCTGGACATGCTGGCGGTCGACGCGGAGACGCCGGAGCGCAGCCGCGCCCTGCTCGCCAAGCGGCGCGCGGAAATCTAGGCGTCGCCCCAACCGGTGAACCACCCTGGCGGCGCGGACGTGTGCCCACTGAGCGGTAACCCCCAGTAGCAGCTAACCCGTTCGTGCCGCTATCTGTCACCCGATAGGTTAACCATGACCTGGTGATTCTTTACCGTCCGAGAACTTTGCAAGAAATTCTGCACGTGCATTTACCGCTGCAGGCACACGTGCTAGCCTCCGATACGCGGGCAAATGCACATGCAGATGCAACGCCCTCGAAGCTTTTCCACATCGAGAGGTGGGACCATGGCAGAGCGATTCGAGAACGGCATCCCGGCCGACCGGTTGTCCGGTGCCGAGTGGCGGAAGGCCAGCTACAGCGGTGCCGTCGGCAACTGCGTCGAGGTCGCGCCGCTGTCCAGCGGTGAGATCGCGATGCGCAACTCGCGCTTCCCGGCCGGTCCGGCGCTCGTCTACACGCGCGCGGAGATGGCGGCCTTCCTGGCCGGTGCCAAGGACGGTGAATTCGACGATGTCCTCGGCTGAGGCCGTCGCCGTCTTCGACATCGAGACCGGACTGCAGGAGCTGGTCGCCCGCGGCTACCAGTTCGTCCACCCCGCCGACGAGCGCGGCGAGGTCGTCGCCGTCGTCGGCGTGCGGGTGCACGACGACGTGGTGGACGTGGTCCGGCTCAACGCCGAAGACGACGTCGTGGCGACCCGGATGCCCGGCACCGAGGAGAACATCTTCGAGCCGGAGCGCTGGTTGTGGCGCCGCCGCGGGGAAGGCGCGCAAGTGCTCACGGAGATCCTCTCGCTGCCGGATGCTTGCTAGGGACGAAGACTTCAGGCCCTGTCCGAAGTGGTCAGTACCACGTCGGGCGGGGCCTGACTCATGTCCGCACCGTCTACACTGAAGCTGGCCTGACCACGTCTTCCCAGGAGCTCCTCGGTGGTTTCCGACCCGCAGCTCGTGTCCGACCAGCCCGAACCGGAACCCCGTGAGGAGTGTGGCGTCTTCGGCGTCTGGGCTCCCGGGGAAGAAGTCGCGAAGCTGACCTACTACGGCCTCTACGCCCTGCAGCACCGGGGCCAGGAGGCCGCCGGCATCTCCGTCTCCGACGGCTCGCAGATCGTGGTCTTCAAGGACCTCGGCCTGGTCAGCCAGGTGTTCGACGAGCAGATCCTGCAGTCGCTGCAGGGCCACATCGCCGTCGGGCACTGCCGGTACTCGACCACCGGCGCGACCATCTGGGAGAACGCCCAGCCGATCTTCCGCACCACCGAGACCGGCAGCGGGCTTTCCTTCGCCCACAACGGCAACCTCGTCAACACGGCCGAGCTGCGCGAACGCACCATCGAGGCCGGGCTCAAGCCGCACGCGGGCCTGACCGGCTCGTCCAGCGACTCCGACCTGATCTGCGGGCTGCTCGCCGCGAACGCCGCCGACAAGGGCATCGAAGCCGCCGCGATGGACCTGCTGCCCACCCTGAAGGGCGCCTTCTGCCTGGTGTTCTCCGACGAGAACACGCTCTACGCGGCGCGTGACCCGCACGGCGTGCACCCCTTGGTGCTCGGCCGGCTCGAGCGCGGCTGGGTCGTCTCCAGCGAGACGGCCGGCCTCGACATCGTCGGCGCGTCGTTCGTCCGCGAGGTCGAGCCGGGCGAGCTCATCGCGATCGACGCCGAGGGCCTGCGCTCCTCGCGCTTCGCGAACCCGGACCCCAAGGGCTGCGTCTTCGAGTACGTCTACCTCGCCCGCCCCGACACCACGATCGCCGGCCGCGGCGTGCACGCCACCCGCGTCGAAATCGGCCGCAGGCTCGCCGCCGAGCAGCCGGTCGAAGCCGACCTCGTCATGCCGGTGCCGGAGTCCGGGACGCCCGCCGCGATCGGCTACGCGCAGGGCTCGGGCATCCCCTACGGCACCGGCCTGGTGAAGAACGCCTACGTCGGGCGCACGTTCATCCAGCCGTCGCAGACCATCCGCCAGCTCGGCATCCGGCTCAAGCTGAACCCGCTGCGGGACGTCATCCGCGGCAAGCGCCTGGTCGTGGTGGACGACTCGATCGTCCGCGGCAACACCCAGCGCGCGCTGGTCCGGATGCTGCGCGAAGCCGGCGCGCTCGAGGTGCACGTCCGGATCGCGTCACCGCCCGTGCGCTGGCCGTGCTTCTACGGCATCGACTTCGCCTCGCGGGCCGAGCTGGTCGCGAACGGCGTCGACCTCGACGGCATCCGGCGCTCGATCGGAGCCGACTCCCTGGGTTACATTTCCCTGGACGGCCTGGTCGCGGCCGCGGAACAGCCGAAGTCGCGGCTGTGCACGGCGTGCTTCTCCGGCGAGTACCCGATCCCGCTGCCGGAGGACGCGCTGATCGGGAAGCACCTGCTCGAAAGCCTCAGTTCAAAGGATGGCGCGACAGTGTCTTCGCTCCCGGTCAGCCCCGCCGGGTACGGTGCCGAAGACGCCGTCCGGCGTCCCTGAGTTCCTTCCAGTAGGGAGTCCGTCCACCGTGAGCGAGTCCACGAGCGCCACGTACGCCGCCGCCGGGGTCAGCATCGACGCCGGCGACCAAGCCGTCGAGCTGCTCAAGCCGCACGCCGAGCGGGCCACGCGGCCCGAGGTCCTGGGTGGCGTCGGCGGCTTCGCCGGGCTCTTCTCCCTGAAGCTCGACAAGTGGAAGGAGCCGGTGCTCGCGTCGTCGACCGACGGCGTCGGCACCAAGATCGCGGTCGCGCAGGCGCTCGACAAGCACGACACGGTCGGCATCGACCTGGTCGCCATGGTCGTCGACGACCTCGTCGTGACCGGCGCCGAGCCGCTGTTCCTGCAGGACTACATCGCCGTCGGCAAGGTGCACCCGGAGAAGATCGCCGCGCTGGTCGGCGGCATCGCCGAGGGCTGCGTCCAGGCCGGCTGCGCGCTGCTGGGCGGCGAGACCGCCGAGCACCCGGGCCTGATGGGCGAGCACGACTACGACATGTCGGCCACCGGCGTCGGCGTCGTCGAGGCGTCCCAGCTGCTCTCGCCGGAGAAGGTCCGCCCGGGCGACGTCGTGCTCGCGCTCGGCTCGTCCGGCCTGCACTCCAACGGCTATTCCCTGGCCCGGCACGTGCTGCTGGACATCGCGCGGATGCCCCTCGACGGGCACGTCGAGGAGTTCGGCCGCACCCTCGGCGAGGAGCTGCTGGAGCCGACGCGGATCTACGCGAAGGACTGCCTGGCGCTCGCCGCCGAGACCGAGGTCCGGACGTTCGCGCACATCACCGGCGGTGGCCTGGAGGCCAACCTGGCTCGCGTCATGCCGCGCGGCCTGGTCGCCCGGCTCGAGCGCGGCACCTGGACGCCGGCGCCGGTGTTCGCCCTGATCGGCCAGCGCGGCAAGGTCGAGCGGGCCGAGCTGGAGAAGACGTTCAACATGGGCGTCGGCATGGTCGCGATCGTCGGCGCCGAGGACGTCGACCGGGCGCTGGCCATGCTGACCGCGCGGCACGTCCCGGCGTGGATCCTGGGCGACGTCCAGCCGGCCGGTGACGTCGACGGCCCGCGCGCGGTGCTCTCGGGCGACCACCCGCGGTTCTGAGCGTGGCCACCGGGGACGTCGTCGTCGGCTCCCGCTTCGTCATCCCGGAAGCCGAGCTCGGCGAACGCTTCTCGCGGTCGTCCGGCCCCGGTGGTCAAGGCGTCAACACGACGGACTCGCGCGTCGAGCTGTCGTTCGACGTCGCCGGGTCGCCGTCGATCCCGGAGCACCTGCGTGACCGCGTGCTGGCCGCGCTCGAAAACCGGCTCGTCGACGGCGTCCTGACGATCGCGGCCAGCGAACACCGCTCGCAGCTGCAGAATCGCGAGGCGGCGCGCGGCCGGCTCGCGAACCTCCTGCTCGACGCGTCGGCGCCGCCGCCCGCCAAGCGGCGCCCCACGAAACCGTCCCGCGGTTCGAAGGAGCGCCGCCTGGCGTCGAAGAAGCGCCGCAGCGACGTGAAACGAGGCCGCTCCGGCCGCTTCGACGACTAGGCCAGCGACAGGTGCACGCACTCGCCCGCCGGCCGGTAGCCGACGCGGGCGTAGACGTTCCCGATCCCCAGGTCACCGGGGGTGAGGAACGCCGTGTGGGCGCCGGCCTCGTGGACTTCGCGGGTGAGCCGGGCGGTGAGCGCCGCGGCGATCCCGCGTCCGCGGTGGGTCTCGAGCACCCCGATCCCGGCGATCTCGGTGGTCCCGTCGACCACCTCGAGCGCGAGCCCGCCGCCGACCACGGCGCCGGTGGAGCTGTCTTCGGCCAGCGCGTGCCGGACCCCGGCCCGCAGGCCGGCCTTGAGGCGTTCGACCTCTTCGGCGCCGACCTCCGGTGCCTCGCCGTACGCGGTGTTCTGCGCTACTCGCATGCGCCGGATGTCTTCGTCGGACTCCGGTGCGCGCAGCCGGATCCCCGCCGGCGCCGGCCGGTCGATCCGGCTCTCCGGGGTGCAGGTCATCAGCGGCACCCGGCGTTCGAGGCCGTACCCCGCGCCGACCAGCAGTTTCTCCAGCTCCGGGGCGACGTCGGTGAAGTACTCCAGCCGCGGGAGCAGGTCCCGCCGGCGGTACGCCTCGGTCAGGGCGTCGATCTCGGCCGGCGTCGGCCGTGCGCCGTCGTCCGGGATCGCGTAGTTGAGCATCGGGTGCGGCGTGCCCGGCGAGTAGGTGGCCAGGAAGGGGCCGACCCGCTCGGTGTCCCGGCCGCGTGGCGCCGTCGTGCGGACATATGCCTGGATGGCGGACATGTGAACCTTTCGAAAGCACGTCAAGGAACCGCGGCCCGGTGCGGGCTCGCGGGCGGATCGCCGGGCGTCGGGCCTAGCGGGGGCCGACGCCGGGGGCGGCGCCAGGCATAGGCGGTCATTCCTTGACTCGAAGGGAACTGTCCTCGGGGCCATCCTGGCACGGCCCGCAACCGGATTACTGGCGCTCCGGGTGCGCGATCGCCGCGTAGCGGGTGTCCCAGACCGAGCGCGGCACCCGCAGCCGGAGCGTCGGCGACTCGCAGATCCGGCGCCGTTGCGCCGGGACGGCCACCGGTGGCGGCGGCGGTTCCAGCGCGCGCCACCCACGGCGGCTCAGCGCGGCGCCGAGTGTCGCGCCGGTGGTGTTGAGCAGGACGTCGTCGGCCGAGGTGACCCGGCCGCAGTGGATCAGATATTGCGTGCCTTCCACCAGCACGGACGCCAGCAGCGCGGCCAGCGCGACGCGCAGGAGCGTGCGCAGACGGCGGATCCGCAACGGCAGCAACGCGCCCAGCGGGCACAGCAGCAGGACGTTGCCGGTCACCTGCCAGAGTGAACCGTCGTCGGCGAAGGCCGCGGTGATGTCGGAGCCCGGGACGAGGTCGAGCGTGCTCTCGGAGGAGCCGCCGACCGGCATGACGACCAGGCACAACACCAGGAACGCCAGGAGCGCGGCGGCGCAGTCGACGCCGGCCGTCGCGGTCGCGAAGCGGGCCGGCAGTCTCCGTCGCCGCCGGGCCGCGAGCAACGGCCACCCCAGCAGCGCGTACGGCAGTGCGATCGCCGAAATCGGAATCATCCCCCAGAAGGCACGAAGCAGCGCTTCCATGCGCGTCCTCTCTTGGAACCCCTCCGTTCGGATTCACCTTCGCACCGCAAGATCAACTCGGCAGTCCGAGGGCACCGCACTATTCGGTGATCTTTCCGGTGGCGGTGTTTGTCTTCCCGTGGTTCGGTCAGGGGGCCGCACTGTCCACAGTGGAGATTGTGGACAACCCTGTGGATGAATTCGGGGAGTTGAGGAAGAAGCCTTACTTCACAACGAAAAACCGCGCGCCGGGCCTGTGTACTACTCGGCGAGCGCGCGGGCCTGTTCGAGCAGGTTCTGGAGGTGCAGGCCGCGCCGGACGTCGCACGGGTGGGTGGTGGTGCCGCTCGCGATCATCGCGGCGAAGTCGTCCAGCAGCGCGGTGTAGGACTCCTGCGCCGAGCCCGGTTTGCGGCCGAGCGTCCGGTACCCGTGCTCGCCCCAGACGGCGACTTCGACCACCGTCGGCTGCACCGGCAGGCGCAGCGAAAGCGTCGCGGTGCTGATCACGCCGGCTTCGTGGGCGAGCATCAGGTGCCAGAGGTCGCCGGGGCTCCGCCGGGCGGCGACGACCTCGGTGATCGGGCCGAGCGCGGCGTCCAGCATGTCGAGCGCGTGCGGGCCGATGTCGAACAGCGCGCCGCCGTCGTCCTGGCGCCATTCCGAGGCGGCGTACTGGCCGCCGAGCAGCGCGCCGGACAGCCAGCGCGCGCCCCCGCCGGCCCAGCCGCCCGCCTGGGCGAGGCCGGCGAGCCACTCCTGGGTCTGCGCGGAGTACCGCAGGGTCAGCACGACGAGCGCGGCGACGTCCGCGGCCGCGACGGCGTCGGCCAGCCGCTGCGCCCCGGCGAGATCGGCGGCGATCGGCTTCTCCAGGATCAGGTGCTTCCCGGCTTCGGCGGCGCGCACGGCCAGCTCGGCCTGGATCGACGGCGGAACGGCGAACGCGACCGCGTCCACCTGCTCGAACAGCTCCTCGACGCTGCCGGCGGTCGTCGCGCAGTGCGTCTCAGCAAGCGCTTGCGCGGCCTCGGGCCGCCGGGCCCAGACCGCGGTCAGCGCCGTACCGGGGTGATCCGCCAGTCCGGGCGCGTGGATCGTCGTCGCCCACGGGCCGGCGCCGATCAGGCCGACGCGCAGCTGTCCGTCCGCGATGAGCTGTCCCACGGCCCGAAGTCTAGGTGTGTCCCTCGTCGCGCCGGAACCGCGTCCGCGGCTGGCTATGGTTCTTGCATGATCGCCGCACGTTTCGCCCGCTTGTCCGCCGTCTGCGCCCTGCTGCTGGGCGCCTCCTTCGCGGGCGCCGCGCCCGCCTCGGCGACGGGCACGGCGGGGACGTGCCCGGAGGGCGGCGGCGTGACGGTGGTCGTCGACTTCGGCGACCTGGGCCCGCAGCCGCTGGTCCGCTGCGCCCCCGGCACGCCCGCGAACGGCATCGCGGCCCTGCAGGAGGCCGGGATCGACGTCGCCGGCTCGCAGAAGTACGGCCTGGCCGTCGCCTGCCGGATCGACGGCAAGCCGGGACCCGACGTCGAGTCGTGCGCGGGCATGCCGTCGGCCACGGCGTACTGGAGCTACTGGCACGCCGCGGCGGGCGGGACCTGGGAGTCGAGCCAGGAGGGTGCGCAGACTTCGAAGCCGGTGGCCGGCGGCTTCGAGGGCTGGGCGTTCGCGCGGCCGAAGTCGGCGAACGACCTGCCGGCACCCCCCAAGGTGGCGCCCGTGCGGCAGGCGGCCACCCCCGCTCCGGCGCCCGCTCCCGCCGAGCAGGGCGGTTCGTTCCCGTGGGGCCTGGTCATCGGAGCCGTCGTGATCGTGGTGGTCGCCGGGGCCGGGATCGTCGTGGCCCGTCGCCGGCGTGCGCAGTAGGGCGCTGCACCCCGGCGCCTGGTGGGTGTGGGCGCTCTCGCTGGCCGTCGCCGCCAGCCGGACGACGAACCCGCTGCTGCTCGGCCTGATCATCGCCGTCGCGGGGTTCGTCGTCGCGAACCGGCGCAGTGCCGCGCCCTGGGCGCTGGCGTTCCGGCTCTACGCGTACGTCGGCGCGCTGATCGTCGCCTCGCGCGTGCTGTTCCGGATCCTCGTCGGCGGCGAAGACGGCGGGCACGTGCTGCTCGCGCTGCCGCGGATCCCGCTGACGGCCGGGTTGTCCCTGCTCGGGCCGACGTCGGCGGAGGCGCTGCTCGGCGGCTTCTACGACGGCCTGCGCCTGGCGACGATGGTCGTCTGCGTCGGCGCCGCGAACGCGCTCGCCAACCCGAAACGCCTGCTCAAGGCGGTGCCGGGAGCGTTGTACGAGGTGGGCACGGCGGTCACGGTCGCCCTGACGGTCGCGCCGCAGCTCGTCGAGAGCGTCCAGCGCGTCCGGCGGGCGCGGCGGCTGCGGGCGGGCCGGACTCGCGGGCTGCGGGCGGTCAAGGGCATCGTGGTGCCGGTGCTGGAGGACGCGATGGACCGGGCGCTGCGGCTGGCGGCCGCGATGGACTCCCGGGGCTACGGGCGCCGGGCCTACCTGAGCCCGGGCGTCCGGGTGCTGATCGCCGCCTGCGTCCTCTCCGGGCTGGTCGGCGTCTGCGTCGGCGTCTACGGCGTGCTCGACGGGACGTCCTCGTGGCCCGGTGTGCCGCTGCTGGTCCTGGGCCTGGCGGTGGCGGTCGTGGGGTTCGTCGTCGGCGGCCGGCGCGTCCGGCGGACGGCGTACCGGCCGGATCCGTGGCGGTGGCCGGAGACGGCGGTCGCGCTCGCCGGGGTCGGGTCGTGCGTCCTGCTGTTCGTTTCGGCGCGAATCGATCCGGCGAACCTGTACCCGTCGTTGAGCCCGTTGCGGTGGCCGGAGGTTTCCCTGGTGCACGTGGTTTCCCTGCTCGTCGCGGCGCTGCCCGCCTTCGTCGCGCCGCCTTCGCCGGGGGTCGTCCGGTGATCGAGTTCTCGCGGGTCACGGTGACCTACCCGGACGCGCCGCGCCCGGTGCTCTCGGACGTGTCCCTGCAGGTCGAGGAGGGTGAGCTGTGCCTGGTCGCGGGGCCGACCGGGGCCGGCAAGTCGACGTTCCTCGGCGCGATCAACGGGCTCGTCCCGCACTTCACCGGCGGCCGGCTGGCCGGCCGGGTCCTGGTGGACGGGCGCGACACGGCCCTGTTCCCACCGCGTGAGCTGGCTTCGGTCGTCGGGGTCGTCGGGCAGGACCCGCTCGCCGGGTTCGTCACGGACACCGTCGAGGAAGAACTTGCGTACGCGATGGAGCAGCTGGCGGTACCGCCGGACGTCATGCGCAAGCGCGTCGAGGAAACCCTTGACCTGCTGGGCATCGCGGAGTTGCGCAGCCGTCCACTTCGGACTTTGTCGGGCGGGCAGCAGCAGCGCGTCGCGATCGGCTCGGTGCTGACGGCGCACCCGTCGGTGGTCGTGCTGGACGAGCCGACGTCGGCGCTCGACCCGACGGCGGCCGAGGACGTCCTGGCGGCGATCACGCGGCTGGTGCACGACCTCGGCACGACGGTGGTCGTCGCGGAGCACCGGATGGAGCGGGTGGCGCAGTACGCGGACCGCCTGCTGTACCTGCCGGGCGACGGTTCGGTGCGCTCGGGCCCGCCCGCGGAGATCCTGGCGACGTCGGCCATCGCCCCGCCGATCGCCGAGCTGGGACGGCTGGCCGGCTGGTCACCGCTGCCGTTGTCGGTCCGGGACGCCCGGCGGGTCGCGGGGCCGCTGCGATCGCGGCTGCAGAAATTGTCGGTGGTGGGTCGTACTCTCTCGGTGACCGGTTCGGCACTGGACGTGAGAGAGGTGGTGGTCCGCTACGGCGATGTCCTGGCGGTGCGTGGGGTGGACCTGCGCGTCGGGCAGGGGGAAGTAGTCGCGCTGATGGGACGCAACGGCTCCGGCAAGTCGTCGCTTCTCTGGGCGGTGCAGGGCAGCGGGCCGAGGTCGGCGGGGAAGGTCGACGTCGGCGGAGCGGACCCGGCATTGCTCAAGCCACGAGCGGCCCGTCAGCGCGTGGGGCTGGTCCCGCAGACCCCGGCCGACCTGCTGTACCTCGATTCGGTAGACGCCGAGTGCGCACAGGCCGACGCGGAATCCGAGGTACCGGCGGGTACGGCCCGGGCCCTGCTGGACCGGCTCGCCCCCGGGATCGCCGGTGAAGCGCACCCCGGCGACCTGTCCGAAGGGCAGCGACTGGCGCTGGTGCTGGCGGTCCAGCTGGCGGCGGCCCCGCCGGTCGTGCTCTTGGACGAGCCCACGCGCGGTCTCGACTACCACGCGAAACGGCGCTTCGCGTCGGCCCTGCGAGAGCTGGCCTCGCAGGGCCACGCGGTAGTGCTGGCCACCCACGACGTCGAGTTCGTGGCCACGGTGGCGAGCCGCGTGGTGGTGCTGGCCGAGGGCGAGGTGGTCGCCGACGGCCCGACGAGGGAGGTGGTCGTCGCCTCCCCGGCGTTCGCGCCGCAGGTGGCGAAGATCCTGGCGCCGGAGCAGTGGTTGACGGTGGACGAGGTAGCCGAGGCGCTGGCATGAGGACGCCGGCATGGGGACGGAGGAGGCGGAGGGGCGGGGTGGGGGCGGGGGGCCCTGGTCAGCACCATGCCACGGCCTCTCGGAGGTCGCGCCAAGCCCCCGGCGTGGCCGGTGGTTTGCCGGCGTTGCGCGCCTGGCAGTGTCTTGCCGGTTCGGTGGGCCGGAGGGCGCCGGCAAGGCCGGTCGCCCGGCGCCGCGGCGCGGTCCCGCGGCGTGTGCCGGCACCGCCTGCTGTTCAGCGCCTCGGCGCGCCCTGCGGCCGGCGACGGCTCGACAGGCGGTGCGTCGGTGACCTCCCCCGCGGTCCGCGCGCGTCCTCGGTGGGCCTGACATGACCGACTTCCTCAGTCCACCACGCGCGGTCCGCGTCACCCTGCGGCCCGCGCTGGTCCTCGGCATCGCGACCGTCCTCGGGCTGGCCATGTTCTGCTGGCCCCTCTTCGCCCACCCGGCACCGACCGCGGCCGCGCACACCGCGGACGCCCCGTTCGTCTTCATGGCGACCCTGCCGGTGCTGATCCTGGTCGTCCTGGCCGAGCTGTCCCGCGGTGGCATCGACGCCAAAGCGCTCGCCCTGCTCGGCGTGCTCTCGGCCGTCAACGCCGGCCTGCGCCCCCTCGGCGCGGGCACCGGCGGGATCGAGCTGGTCTTCTTCCTGCTCGTCCTCGCCGGGCGCGTGTTCGGGCCCGGCTTCGGGTTCGTGCTGGGCTCGACGTCGCTGTTCACCAGCGCCTTGCTCACCGCCGGCGTCGGGCCGTGGCTGCCGTTCCAGATGCTCGCGTCGTCGCTCATCGGGCTCGGGGCCGGGCTGCTTCCGCGCAAACCTCGCGGCAAGGCCGAAATCGGCATGCTCGTCGCGTACGGCGTCTTCGCGGCCTACTTCTTCGGGCTGCTGATGAGCCTGTGGTCGTGGCCGTTCCTCGCCGGCACCAGCACCCAGCTCGGGTTCGTGCCCGGCGCACCACTGACCGACAACCTGCGGCGGTTCGCGGCGTTCACGGTCCTCACGTCGACGCTCGGCTGGGACACCGGCCGTGCGATCACCAACGCCGTCGCGATCGTGTTGCTCGGGCCGGCCGTTCTCGCCGTACTGCGGCGGGCCGCCCGGCGGGCCGCCTTCGACGCGCCCGTGCAGTTCGATCAGCTGTAGGAGTAGAAACCCCGGCCGGTCTTCTTGCCCAGCAGGCCCGCGTCCACCATGCGCAGCAGCAGCGGCGGCGACGAGTACAGCGGCTCCTTGAACTCCGCGTACATCGAGTCCGCGATGGCCTTGATCGTGTCCAGCCCGATCAGGTCGGACAGGCGCAGCGGGCCCATCGGGTGCGCGGTGCCCAGCTCCATGCCGCGGTCGATGTCCTCCGCCGAGGCGAAGCCCGACTCGATCATGCGGATCGCCGACAGCAGGTACGGCACCAGCAGCGAGTTCACGATGAAGCCGGCGCGGTCCTGGGACCGGATGACCGTCTTGCCCAGTGCCGTCGTCGCGTGGTCCTCCGCGCGGCGGGCCGTCTCCTCGCTCGTCAGCAGCGAGGGCACCAGCTCCACCAACGGCAGCACCGGCACCGGGTTGAAGAAGTGGATGCCGACCACCTGCTGCGGCCGGCTCGTCGCCATGCCCAGCTTCATGATCGGGATCGACGACGTGTTGGACGCGAACAGCGCGTCCTCCGCCTCGACGATCTTGTCCAGCTGGCGGAAGACGTCGACCTTCGCCTGCTCCTGCTCGAGGATCGCCTCGATGACCAGTTCGCGGTCGGCGAACTCGGCGATGTCCGTGGTGAAGCGGAGCCTGCCCAGTGCCGCGTCGGCGTCTTCCGGGGAGAGCTTGCCGTTCTTGACGCCGCGCTGCAGCGACTTCTCGATGCGGGCCTTGCCCGCGTCGAGCGCCGGCTGGTTCACCTCGGTGACCACGACGTCCAACCCGGACCGGGCGTGCACCTCGGCGATGCCGGACCCCATGAGGCCCGCCCCGACGACTCCAACCCGACTTACCACCGGCTCACTCCTTGTCCGCTTCGCCGACCCGGCTGCTTTGTGGGCAGCACGCAGCGCGCGAGGGCGGTCGCCGGGTGGTGCCCGGCTACGCCCTCGCGCGGTTACGCGTGCTCAACGACGGTACTCGTCGTACCCGTCGTCGTACGGGTCTTGATACTGGCTGTCGGACTCCTCGTGGTGATGATCATTCGAGGAGTTACTGGACAGCTCGCGCTGCAAAGCATCGAAGTCGGTCTCGTGCGAGCTGTACTTGAGCTCACGCGCCACCTTCGTCTGCTTGGCCTTAGCCCGGCCGCGCCCCATGGCTCGACCCCCTCGCACAGGGGCGGGGCGGCCGGGGGAATCGGCGGCCCCGCATCGTCTCGACAATTCTTTCCTGCTCACACCGTACCGTGTCCGGGGGGTTGGATGCGACGTGGCACGGTGTGCCGGTGGTGACAGTGTCCGCCGGACACCGGTTACCGGCCGGTCGGTGGCGATCGGCGCAGGTAGGCGTGCCACGATCTACTCGTGCTCCGTCCCTTCGCGGCCTACTTGCGGGTGTACGAACCCCTGCTCGCCCTGGGCGAGCCGCCGGACGAACGGCTGCGTGCGGCCGTCGCGGCGGCCAAGCTGCGGCGGACGGACGCGGGAGCCCGCGAACAGGCCATGTGGCTCAAGTCACAGGTCGCGGCGCCGCGGCGGCTGCTGCCCGCGGAGCTCGCCGACGGGCGTCCCGCGCCGAGCCTGCTGACCGACGTCCTGGTGCTCGCGCCCGAGGACGTCCCGGACGGCCGGGCCGGGCAGGGACCGTTCGTCTGCCCGCTGGAGCTGCGGGCCCGCTCGGCCGCGGCGCTGGTCACGTTCATCGGGGACGCGCACCCGGCGCTGAAGAACGTCGTCCTGGACGAGGGTGGCTTCACCCAGGAGACGATCCGCGCGCGGACGAAGTCGGCGATGGCGGACCTGACCACGACGGCGGCGCACACGCTGTCGACGACGTGGACCGTGCCGCTGCCGTGGTTCGTGCTGGTCGACCCGGACGAGCGCCGGCTGGTGCTCGGCAGCGGCCGCGACGACCCGAAGCGCGAGCTCTCCTGGCGGACCACCCTCGCCGACGCGCAGCACCGGGCGCGCGAGGCGGGCGAGCTGCTGGAGCACACGTTCGGCGACTCCGGACCCGGGCGCGTGCTGTACGAGACGCGGCGGTGGCTGGACAACTTCCACGCGGACTCGGTGGTCGAGCTCGACTACGGCGGGCTGGTCCAGCTGTTCGCGGACCCGGTCCTGGAGTCCGACAACACCGCGGACGAGGTCCACGACATCCTGGACGCGCTGCGCTCGGGCAACGTCGAGGAGCTGGCCGAACTGTTCTCCGACCTGCGCGAGTTCTGGGGCGACCTGGCGGCGAAGGAACGCTCGAACTAGCGGAACTGTCGGCCCCCACCGGTAGCGTGGAAAACGGGGGCTGCTCAGCGCAGCTCGGGCACCCGCACCTCGCCGACCGGGCGCCCGCCACCGAGCACCGAGCCGCGGGCCAGCTCGCCGAGCCCCGAGACGTCCGCGCCCAGGTACCGCAGCGCCTCGACCGCCAGGGGCGCGCACGCCCGCTTGTTGCCGTCGTCGATCTTCATCGCCACCGCGAACCCGTCCGGGAGCGCGAACGCGTGGACGCCCTCCGCGCCGCCCTTGGCGACCAGACCGTCCACGGCGGACATCAGCTCGGTGTCCTCGCGGCCCGTCCCCGCCACCAGCCACGGGTGTGCGCGCATGGCCGAAGCGACCTCGGACAGCGGACCCGCCGGAGCCGACGCGACCCGGCCGAACGCGCGGGCCAGCCCCGTCAGGGAGAACGCGAAGAGCGGCGCGCCGCAGCCGTCGACGCCCGTGTGGGCGATCGGCTCGCCCGTCAGCTCCGCCACCGTCGCCGCGAGCGCCTGCTGCAGCGGGTGGTCCGGGGACTCGTAGCCGGACGTCGGCCAGCCGGCGCGGACGCAGGTCGTCAGCATCGCCGTGTGCTTGCCCGAGCAGTTCATCATCACGCGCCGCGGCTCGGCGGCGTCGCGCATGCTCGGGACGTGCAGCGGGAAGTCGGGCGGGCAGGCCAGGTCGTCTTCGCGCAGCCCGGCCGCGCCGAGCAGCTCGAGCACCCGCTTGACGTGCCCCGGCTCGCCGGAGTGCGACGCGCACGCCAGGGCCAGCTCCTCGCCGGTGAAGTCGAGTCCGGACCGCAGCATGCCGACGGCCTGCAGCGGCTTGTTCGACGAGCGCGGGTAGACCGGCGACGTCACGTCACCGAGGGCCAGGCGCGCGTCGCCTTCCGGGCCGGTGACCACGAGCGCGCCGCGGTGGACGCTTTCCACGAAACCGGACCGGACGACTTCCGCGAGGACGGGGTTCGTCACTCGCCGTGCCCGCCTTCGCTCTCCAGCAGCTCGTCCACAGTGGCCGAACCCTGCTGGTAGCGCTTCGCGATCTCCGCGTTGAGCGCGTCCATCACGCCCTGGACCTCGCGGCGGAAGGACGAAACCGACAGCTCTTCGCTGGCGTAGGTGTCCAAAGCGGAGGCGAGCTTCTCGTCCGTCAGTGACTCGACGTCGGTCAGGTCGGTGTCGCCGATCAGGGCTTCGGCGTGCCGCCGGTGCTCACCGGCGCGGGAGGGCTCGAGCTGCTGGTGCCGTCCGGAGCCCGCGGCCGGGCCCAGCGCGTTGTCGGCGAGGATCGTGGCCAGCTGGTCGACGATGCTCGACTCGCCGCCGGAGCTGCGGCGGGCCTGCTCGGCGCGGACGATGTCGATCCGGGCGTGCAGGAGCCGGCGCAGGTAGGACAGGTCCGTCTCTTCCTGCGCGGCTTCGTCGCGCCGCTCGCGCAGCACCTTCAGCGGCAGTTCGCCCAGGCCGCTGAGGTACCCCGGGCCGAGCACGCGGTCGATCCGCCGCCTGCCGCCGGGCCGCACTTCGATCACAGCGCAGTTTATCCCGGTTGAGCGTGATCTCGCTGTCAGGGGCTTTCGTTCAGCCACGGAGTTGCGCCGCCGCCGCACGGCCGGGTGCGGGCTGCTCCGAAGGGACGGAATCCGGATCGATCGCCGCCTGGACAAGGTTGTCCTCGGAACCGGTCAGCAGCTCGGCGCCCACCGGCGTCGAGCGCTTGACCAGCGCCAACGCGATCGGGCCGAGCTCGTGGTGCTGGATGACCGTGCCGATCCGGCCGACGGTCCGGCCGTCGAGCAGCACCGGGTCGCCGGTCTCGGGTGTGACCTCGGGTGAGCCGTCGAGGTGCAGCAGGAGGAGGTTGCGCGGCGGGCGGCCCACGTTGTGGACCTTCGACACGGTCTCCTGGCCGCGGTAGCAGCCCTTCGCGACGTGCGCGGCCGAGCCGACCCAGCCCACCTCGTGCGGGATCGTGCGGTCGTCGGTGTCGACACCCAGCCGCGGCCGCAGCGACTCGACGCGCAGGGCGTCGAACACCCAGCTGCCGGCGGCGCGGGCGCCTGCGTCGGTGAGCCGCTTCCACCACTCGACGAGGGAGCCGCGCGGCACCGCCAGGTCGACGCTCCACCGGCCGGGCCACGGCATCCGCCGCGCGAACCCGCCACCGGGCAGCGCCGCGACCGCGTACGGCTCCGGGCCGATCTCGGCGCCGACCGCGCTCAGCACGCGCTCGGCGTCCGGGCCGAGCACGGTGAGCAGCGCGAGCTCGCCGGTCGCGTCGCGGATGTCCACCTTGGACCAGAACTTCATCGCCTCGAGGTACTCGTGCAGCGTCTGGGGGCCGCCCTTGGGCAGCGCGCTGGTGACACTCGTGCCCGGGTCGGTGTCGAGGTAGACGGTGCCGTCGAGGTGCGCGACCACCATGTGCGTCTCGACGCGGCCCTGGCTGTCCAGCACCAGCGCCTCGGTGCCGGAACCTTCGGCCAGCTCGGTCACGTGCTGCGAGATGACCAGGTGCAGCCACGACAACCGTTCTTCGCCGCTGACGGCGAGGAACTCGCGGTGCGACCGGTCGATGACGACCGCGCTGCGCGAGGCCGTGCGCTGCTCCGCGAAGGGGTCTCCCCAGTGCCAGGGCACTCCGGCCTCGGGGTGCACAGTGTCAGACTCAGGGGCGGGGATCGATCCGGGCACGTCCAGCAGCGGCGAGCGGTACGGCATACCGCCCAGCCTAGGTGAGTACCGTGTCGGCATGCGCGTGCTCGTCTTCCTCGACGGAACCCCGGCCGACCCCGAAGCCGCCCAGATCAAGGTCGACGACCTCGGTCTGCTGCGCGGGGACGGGGTCTTCGAGACGATCCTGGTCGTCGACGGCAAGCCCCGTGAACTGCGTCCCCACCTCGAGCGGCTGGCCCGCTCGGCGGCCATGCTCGACCTGCCCGAGCCCGACCTCGCCGCGTGGGAACGCGTGGTCGCGCAGGTGCTCCAGCGGTGGACCGGCGGCCGCGAAATGACGCTGAAACTGGTGTACACCAGGGGATCCGACGGCGACCCGGCCGCCGTCCCGACCGGGTTCGCCCTGGGTTCCGAGGTCCCGCCGTCGATCTTGACGGCGCGCGCCGAAGGCGTCGCCGCGATCACCCTCGAACGCGGCTTCCCGCCGGACCTCGCCGAGCGGGCGCCCTGGCTGCTGCTCGGCGCGAAGCCGCTGTCGTACGCGATGAACATGGCGGCCGTGCGCGAAGCCGGCCGCCGCGGCGCCGACGATGTGATTTTCACCGCCGCCGACGGTTCGATCTTCGAGGGGCCGACCTCGACCGTGGTGCTCGCGAAGGGGCGGACGCTCTACACGCCGCCGTCGAGCATCGGCATCCTGCCGGGCACCACCCAGGCCGCGCTGTTCCGCGGCGCCGAGAAGGCCGGCTGGGCGGTCAAGGTCGAGCCGCTGACCGTGCGCGACCTCGTCGAGGGCGACGGCGTCTTCATGGCGTCGAGCGTGCGCAAGCTGACCCGCGTGCACACCCTCGACGGCGAGCGGCTGCCGGACTCGTCGGCGGTCTACGCCGAGCTCGTGGCGGCCTACGAGGCCGAGTACTCCTGACCGAGGCGGATCCGGACGACGGCGGGGGCGACCTCTTCGGCGCGGTAGGCGGCGATCTTGTGGTGGCCGTCGATGATCAGCTCGCGGTCGCCGTCGGCCAGCACGACCGCGACCGGGCGGTGGCCGGTGCGGATCGCCGTCCGGTAGTAGCCGACGCGGGCCTCGTCGGACGGCGGCCAGGCGTCGGTCGGGGTCAGCAGCCGGTCTTCGGGCAGCCGTTCCGGGCCGCTGACGCGGTAGTCGCCGTCGACGAGCAGGTCGAGGACCGGGCCGAGCGTGGTGGCGAGCGGGCGGCGCAGCTGGCCGGTGGCCAGCGCGATCCGCAGCGACTGGGGCAGCTCCGCCCGCACCCGCGTGTTCACGTCGAGGAAACCCGTGCCACCGCTGATCGTCACCTGTTCCACGCCTATCAGGACGGGTGACGGCGCGACATGGTTCCAGCACTCACGCGGACGGGTGCACCGGGTGATCCGGGTCTCACCCGCTTGGCGGTTCAGGTCAGCCGGAACCGCACGCGGACGCCCGGGCGGGCCTGGGCGAGCGCGCTCAGCGCGGCGGGCCGCACGACGGCCGCGACGGGGTAGCCGCCGGTCGTCGGGTGGTCGGCGAGGAACACCACCGGCAGCCCGTTCGGCGGCACCTGGATCGCGCCCGTGACGACCCCTTCGCTGGGCAGCTCGCCGTCGATCGCGCGGCGCAGCGGCGTCCCGTCGAGGCGCAGGCCGACGCGGTTGGACTCCGCCGTGACGGTCCACCACGCGGAGAGCCCGCGCGCCGGGTCGGCGAGCCAGCCGTCGCGCGGGCCGAGCGTCACCGGCACCACCAGCTCGGCCGGCGCCGGTGCCGGGACGACGACGTCCGCGCCCGCCGGGATCCCGGCCGGCTCGCCGAGGGGCAGCACGGCCCCGGCTGCCAGCGGCTCGGGGCCGATGCCGGACAGGACGTCGCGGGAGCGGCTGCCCAGCACCTCCTCGACGGCGATCCCGCCGGACACCGCCAGGTAGCAGCGCAGACCGGCCGACGGCGTGCCGACGGTCAGCGTCTGCCCGGCCCGCACCGGCACCGGGACGTGGGAGCCGAAGGAGCGGCCGTCGACGGAGACATCGACGGCCGGGCCGGTCACCGCGACCGTCGCGGAGGAGGTGAGCCGCACCTCGATGCCGCCCAGCAGCGCTTCGATGCCCGCGGCCGTCGCGGGGTTGCCGACCAGCCGGTTCGCCAGCCGCAGGGACCCCGTGTCCAGCGCGCCGGACGGCGCGACCCCGAGGTGCGCGTAGCCGGGCCGGCCCAGGTCCTCGACCAGCGCGTACCGCCCGGGGTCGAGCACTTCGAGGGACCTCACCGGACGCTCCGGAAGCGGACGCGGTCGCCGGGCGCGAACAACGCGGGCGGGTCGGCGCGGGGGTCGAACAGCGTCGCCGACGTGTGGCCGAGCAGCCGCCAGCCACCCGGCGATTCGCGTGGGTAGACGCCGGTGAATTCGCCGGCCAGGCCCACCGACCCGGCCGGGACGCGGGTGCGCGGGGACTCCAGCCGCGGCTGCCGCAGCGGCGAGGGAAGCCCGGTCAGGTAGCCGAAACCGGGCGCGAAGCCGGTGAAGGCGACCGTGTAGACGGCTTCGGTGTGCAGCTCGACGACGGCGTCGGTGGAGATCCCGGCATCCGACGCGATCAGGGAGAGGTCTTCGCCGTCGTAACGGACGTCGAGAGTCACTTCGCGCGGTTCACCGGCGGGTGGGTGCGTCAGATCGGCGTCTTCGAGCAGGGCTTTCACGGCGGCGACCCCGCCGACGACGAGCAGGCTGCGAGCGCCGGGCACGAGGTCGACGACCCCGGCCGGGCGGGCGGCAGCCACGGTCGCGTGGGCCGCCCGCATCTGCTCGAGGGAGTCGCAGTCGAGCAGGGCGGCGTCCGCGCCACACGGCCGCCAGCGCACGGCGTCAGCCGACGACGCGGCGCAGCAGGGCCGAGGAGTGGGGCTGCATCTCCTGGCCCACCATCGCGCGTTCCTCGACGTAGCCGAGGGAGCCTTCGATCAGGCCGTACAGCCGCTGGGCCGCGGTGACGTCCTTGGCCGTGGCCGTGCGGATCACCGCGTCGGTGCCGAGCTCCCAGGACGTCTGGTTGCGTGGCTTGCCGTAGTACAGCTCGACGATGCCGGTGTTGTGGGTGAGCAGCAGCTCGATCGTGTCGTCCTCCTGCGGCCGCCAGAACCCGGACTCGCGGGCGGCCGGGCGGATGACGTTGCCGTCGTCGTCCAGCAGCCACGAACGGGCCTCGTGGATCAGGAAGGGGCGGCCGTCGTGGGAGATCGTCAGCTGCTGCGCGAACTTGTACGGGCCGTCGATGGTCGGGTAGTCGACCTCGCCCTCCCCGCGCCAGACGCCGACGAGCGGCAGCAGCGCGAGACAGGCGTCGTTGAGGTTCGGGCCCTCACGCAGGTTCGCGGTGTCGTTCGGGATGGGCAGGTCGTCCCACAGCGGGAGGTTGCGCGTACGGGTGCTCTCCGCACGGGCCTCCGCTGCCGCGATGGCTTCGTCGCCGCTGGCGGTCATGGGTCAGCGCTGGTCCGCGTACAGCCGGTAAACGACGTAGACGGCGAACCAGGTGATCGCGACGCCCGCCAGCACCAGGAGGGTCGTAAACAAGGCTTCCACGGCTGGCAGCTTAGTCCGCCGCCCCGCGTCCGGCCCCGCGCAGGGTCGCCACGGTGAGCACAGTCACCCGGCCGGAAACGCGAAGAAGGGCACCGCCACCGAAGTGGCGGTGCCCTTCCCGGGAACGAACGTCAGCCGACCGAGATGGCCAGCTGGTGCAGGCCCGGGCCCTCGGCCGTGACCGAAGCCTCGCCGTTGCCCGTGCGGTGCAGGGCGCGGACCGTCCAGTCACCCGGCGCCGCGTAGAAGCGGAAGTCGCCGTCGGCCGAGGAGACCACCTCGCCCGTGAAGTCGCCGCCGCCGTTCAGCAACCGGACGAACGCGCCGCCGACCGGCCCGTTCGCGCCCGTCACCTTGCCGGCGAGCACGACCTGCCCCCGGGTGTCGAAGTCCGCCGGCGTGGCCTCCTGGACCGGTGCGCCGCAGCTGTCGTCTACCGCCATCACTTGGCTCCCAACTCGACCGGCACGCCGACCAGCGAGCCGTATTCCGTCCACGAACCGTCGTAGTTCTTGACGTCCTCGTAGCCCAGCAGCTCGTGCAGCGCGAACCAGGCGATGGAGGAGCGCTCACCGATGCGGCAGTAGGCGATGGTGCCCTTGCCCTCGTCGATGCCCTCGTCCTTGTAGAGCTCCTTGATCTCTTCCTCGGTCTTGAAGGTGCCGTCCTCGTTGGCGACCTTCGCCCACGGCACGTTCAGCGCGCCGGGGATGTGGCCGGGAACCTGGGACTGCTCCTGCGGCAGGTGCGCCGGGGCGAGCAGCTTGCCGGAGAACTCGTCGGGCGAGCGCACGTCGACGAAGTTCTTCACGCCGATCGACTGGACGACCTCGTCGCGGAACGCGCGCAGCGACAGGTCCTGGTCCTGGGCCTTGTACTCGGTGCGGTCGCGCTTGACCTCGTCCGAGTTCAGCTCGCGGCCGTCGAGCTCCCACTTCTTGCGGCCGCCGTCGAGCAGCTTGACCTTCTCGTGGCCGTACAGCTTGAAGTACCAGTACGCGTACGCCGCGAACCAGTTGTTGTTGCCGCCGTAGAGGATGACGAGGTCGTCGTTCGAAATGCCCTTCTCCGACAGGAGCTTCTCGAAGCCCTCCTTGGAGACGAAGTCGCGGCGCACCCCGTCCTGCAGGTCCTTCCGCCAGTCGAACTTCACCGCGCCCCGGATGTGGCCGGCGTCGTAGGCGGTGGTGTCCTCGTCGACCTCGGCGAACACGACGCCGGGGGTGTCCAGGTTCTCCTCGGCCCACTGGGTGGTGACCAGGACGTCTTCACGGCTCATGAGAACAGAACTCTCTTTCTGGGTTGGACTTCAGGACGACGCGCGGGCGGGGCTGAAGCGCTTGATGAGCAAGTACATTTCGCAGCCGAGGCAGAAGTTGAAGGCCGCGTTGAGGAAGGCCGCGAACAGCGCGAACGCCGTCGCGACGATGCCGAGCGGGGCGATTCCCGCGGCGAAACCGATCGTGCCGACCAGGGCGAACACGAACCCGACGGCCTGGGCGAACCGCAGCGGCGCCGCGTCCTCGCGCTCGGACGTCGGGCCGAGGCGCGGGGCCACGAGCGCGCGGTACACGATCGAGTAAGGCGCCGGCTTGAGCCCGACGAACGCGCCGATGGCGAACACGACGGTCTGGATCGCCAGCAGCGGCCACCACTGGGTGACCAGGACGACCGCGAGCACGATCGTGGTCAGGATGGCGGCGAACCGCGGGCCACGCGGGTCGACGGCCGGTCCGGCGGACATGGTTCCTCCAGCTGGGGCAAAGCGGGGTGCGTGCGAACGGCACGCTTCAGCGGCATCGGGGCTGGGCGGGACCGGACGTGCTTCAGCGCCGGTCGGAGGAAGCGCGACACAGGCTGCTGCGGACGCGGCAGAGGTCGACTGCGCGTCGCTGCGTCAAGAAGGTGGTCAGCCCGGTCACGGGTGCGAGGGTACCCAGAGCTCTCTCAGGGTGGGAACCACGTTCATACCTTGGGACGATTCCCAGTACTCGGGACAATCGCTGGTCAGGACGTCCGGGTCGTGAGATGGGGCCGCAGCGCGTCCAGCAGCTCAGGGCCCTTGGGGACGCCGCCGACGCGCAGCAGCTCCCGGCCGTCCGGCGTCAGCGCGATCGTGGTCGGCGTCCGCAGGACGGACAGCGACTGCGCGACCTCCGGGGAGTTCGTGACGTCGAGTTCGACGTGGTGCAGGCCGTCGGTGCGCTCGGCCAGCGGCTCGAGCACGGCCTTCGCGTGCCGGCAGGGCGCGCAGAAGGTGGTGGAGATCTGGACCAGCGTGACGGCGGACGCCGGGTCGAGCACGTCGGTGACGGGGCCGGGCAGCGCACGGCCGGCGGGCTTGGCGTTCCGGACCCGGCCGTTGCGCGCCTTCAGCAGCAGGCCGACGGCCGTGGCCACCACCAGCACCGCCACGAGCACCCACAGCCCCGTCACCGGCGGCTCCTTACCTGCTCAGGTCCGCGAAGGACACGTTCGTCGCTTCGCCCTTGATCGTCACCGATCCGCTCTGCACCCGCACGCCGGTCGGGGTGACCGACAGCGGCAGGTCCTTCGTGCTGATCGACGCCTTGAAGTTCGGCATCAGCGCGTTCTGCACCGCCTGGGGAACGACCGTCGTCTCCTGGTCATTCCCGAACTGCAGCCGCTTGGGGACGAAGTCGATCGTCCCGCCCTTCGCGTCGGCCTCGATCATCGCGAAGCAGAAGATTTCCAGATCCTTGCCCGCGAACGGAAGGTGTCCCGAAATGCGGACGCCGGTGCTCGACTCGTCCTGGTCGGCCTGGCCCTCGGTGGTCGTCGTGGTCGGCGTCGGCTCGCTCTGCCCGCTGTCGCCGTTCTGGACGTACTGGGTGGTCGACGGCTCGATCCGCAGGTCCTTGATCTTGTCCAGCGGCGACAGGCGCGCGAGGTCGGCGGCCTTGACGGTCACCGAGCCGGTCAGCTTGCCGATCGTGATCGCCTTCGTGTTGCCGTTGGTGAGGTCCGACAGCGGCGCGGTGACGTCCTCGAGCTCGGCGTTCACGGCGACGTCCTGGAGCTTGCCGGCGACCGGCACGCCCGCGGCGGACACGCTGATGTGACTGTAGTCACCGCCCAGGGCCTGCGTGAGGAACGGGAAGCCGTGGATCGTCACCGACGGGTCGTCGGTCAGCTGCAGCTGCGTACGGGCCTTCTGCGAGATCATGTGCTCGGCGTACGCCGCGGCCCCGAAATCGGCGCCGACCAGCAGCAAGACCAGGACGACGAGCGCGATCACCCAGCGGCGGGCCCGGCGCCCGCGGCGCCGCGCGTCCGGCCTCGGTGCGGGTCGGTCGTCCCGGGTCACGGGCCTGCTCACCATCGCGTCCGTACTCCTGTTCGTCGGGGACACCCGGGAGTTCCTCCAGGTGTGATCGATCCAGCAAGGGTTAGGTGCCCGGCCGTTCAGCCGCTATTCTCACTTAGCACCGGCGAACGCCACCTGTGAGGCGACGACTTGTGAAGGCGGTGCGGCTGATGAGCCTGGACCTTCTGGTACTGACTGCGGAAGCCGACGCCACTTCGGTGCTCCCCGCGCTGGACCTGCTGCCGCACACCGTACGCGTCCGCGCTCCCGAGGTGACGGCCCTGCTCGACGCGGGCCACCGCGACGTGATCCTCCTCGACGCCCGCAGCGACCTGGCCTCGGCGAAGAGCCTCTGCCGGCTGCTCAAGGGCACCGGCGAGGACGAGGCCGCGACCCCGATCATCGCCGTCGTCGGCGAGGGCGGGCTGGTCGCGGTGAGCGCCGAGTGGCGCACCGACGACATCCTCCTGCCGACCGCGGGCCCGGCCGAGGTCGACGCCCGGCTGCGGCTGGTGACGACCCGCGACGGCGGTTCCCAGCAGGTCGACGCCGAGCTGCGCGTCGGCGAGCTGGTCATCGACGAGGCGACCTACACCGCCCGCCTGCGCAAGCGCACCCTGGAGCTGACCTACAAGGAGTTCGAGCTGCTCAAGTACCTCGCCCAGCACGCCGGCCGGGTCTTCACCCGCGCCCAGCTGCTGCAGGAGGTCTGGGGCTACGACTTCTTCGGCGGCACCCGCACGGTCGACGTGCACGTCCGGCGGCTGCGCGCGAAGCTCGGCCCCGAGCACGAGCAGATGATCGGCACCGTGCGCAACGTCGGCTACAAGTTCGAGCGGCCCGCCAAGGGCGGCGTCCCCCGCCAGGCGGCGGTCCCGGCCGAAGCACCGGCGGAGACCCCCGAGCTCGCGCACTGACGCCATCACACTTTCCAGGACGCGGTGACAGCCGTCGCGTTGCCTCCGGCGCGGGTACGGTCGCAGGGTGACTGGAGACGGCGAGTGGCGCCAGGAACTGGACGACAAGCAACTCGACGACGTCCGCGGGCTGCTGCTGGCCGTCCGCGACGCCGATGGGCGGCCGGAGGTCGAACCCGACGGGCCGCTGCCTGGTGAGTTCGACGGCGGTGAGCACCTCGTCGCCTGCGTCGAGGGCGAGGTCGTCGGCTACGCCCACCTCGACACCACCGGCGACTCCTTCGGGCACCAGGTCGCCGAGCTGTTCGTGCACCCCGCCCACCGCGACCGCGGCTACGGCGCGAAGCTCCTGCGGGCGGTCGACGAGCGGGCCGCCGTCGGCTTCCGCATCTGGGCGCACGGCGACCACCCGGCGGCGCGGAAGCTGGCGCAGAAGGTCGGCTTCGAGCGCAAGCGCGAGCTGCTGATCCTGCACACCGACGTCAAGGACGCGGACTGGCCGGAGCCGCGGCTGCGTGACGGCGTCTCGCTGCGCACGTTCGTGCCGGGGCAGGACGAGGACGCCGTAGTGCGGGTCAACGCGCGGGCCTTCGACTGGCACCCCGAACAGGGCGCGCTGACCGCCGACGACATCCGCGCCGACGAGGCTCGTCCGTGGTTCGACGCCGACGGGTTCTTCCTCGCCGAAGAACAGGGCGAGGTCATCGGCTTCCACTGGACGAAGGTCCACGAGCCGACGCCGGGCCGGTTCGGCGGCGAGCGCGTCGGCGAGGTCTACGTCGTCGGCGTCGACCCGGCGGCGCAGGGCGGCGGGCTCGGGCGGGCGCTGACGCTGGCCGGCCTGCGGTACCTCGCGAGCCGGGGGCTGGGGCAGATCATCCTGTACGTCGAGGGCGACAACGCCCCGGCGCTCGCGGTCTACACCAAGCTCGGGTTCACGCGTCACGAAACCGACGTCCAGTACGGTCGGTGACCACGGTCGACGCGGCGCGAGCGGCTCGTCACTGAGGGCATACGCGCAGGTCACGGCCAGGACACGGCGCCCTTCCAGGCTAGTAGCACTCCTCACATCGGGCGCCTTGTTCACTTCGCGTTCATTTGATGAGGGCCGACCGTCCACCAGGGCTGCCTAATGTCCGGATCCGTTGCGGCACCACGCCGCGGCGACCCGGTCAAGCTCCTGATGGAGGAAACAGCAGTGAAGATCATGCGGCCCCTGAGCGCGGTGGGCATCGTCGCGAGCGCCGCCCTCGTGCTCGCCGCCTGTGGTTCCGACCCCGCGGCGTCCAACAGCAGCAGCTCGAACTCGGCTTCGGCGCCCGCTGCCACCGGCACCGCCGACGTGGAGTGCGGTGGCAAGAGCCCGCTCTCCGCGGAAGGTTCGTCGGCGCAGAAGAACGCCATCGACATCTTCACGCAGCAGTACGGCAAGAAGTGCTCCGGCCAGCAGGTCAACTACAACCCGAGCGGCTCGGGCGCGGGCGTCAAGCAGTTCAACGCCAACCAGATCGACTTCGGCGGCTCGGACTCGCCGGTCACCGGCGCGGACCTCGAAGCCGCCAACAAGCGTTGCGCGAGCGACGCCTGGAACATCCCGATGGTCGTCGGCCCGGTGGCCGTCGCCTACAAGCTGTCCGGTGTGGACAAGCTGACGCTGACCCCGTCGGTCGTCGCGAAGATCTTCAGCGGTGGCATCACCAAGTGGAACGACCCGGCCATCAAGGCGGTCAAGGGCAACGAGAGCCTGAACCTGCCGGACAAGCCCATCCAGGTCGTCTCGCGCGCCGACGAGTCGGGCACCACCGACAACTTCCAGAAGTACCTGTCCGCGGCGGCCAAGGCCGACTGGACCAAGGGTGCCGGCAAGAAGTTCAACGGCGGCGTCGGCAACGGTGCCCAGGGCTCCAACGGTGTCGCGACCGCGGTGAAGGCCTCCGACGGCGGCATCACCTACGTCGAGGGCGCGTTCGCCAAGGACGGCCTGACCCCGGCGCTGATCGACAGCGGCTCCGGCGGCGTCGAGCTCAACGCGGCGAACGTGGCGAAGTCCCTCGACGCGGCCAAGTTCCTCAAGGACGGCTCGAACGACCTCGCGCTCGACCTGAACGCGATCTACGCCAGCAACACCCCGGGTGCCTACCCGCTGCTGCTGACGACCTACGAGATCGTCTGCTCGAAGTACGCGAACCCGGACGTCGCGAAGGCCGTCAAGGCGTTCCTGACGGTGGCCGCCACCGACGGCCAGCAGCCGCTGTCCGCCAAGGGCTACGTGCCGATCCCGCAGTCGCTGCAGACGAAGGTCCTGGCCGCCGTCAAGGCCATCTCCTGACCCGGCGTTGCGACTGACATCCGAGTGATAGAGGCTGGTCAGAAGTAGCTGATGAGCGAGTCATCCTCGACGCGAACGCCCACCGGCGACCCCGGTGGGCGTTCGTCGTCCGCCACGACGCCCCCGGAGGTCCCGATTTCGGAGCAACCAGGCTCCCCGGCGGCGCCGCAGCCGCCCGCGAGCGAGAAAGCGAAGAAGGTGCGGCCCGGTGACCGCATCTTCCAGAACCTGACCACCGGGGCCGGGATCTTCGTCGTCGCCCTGATCGGCCTGATCGGGCTCTTCCTGCTCATCCAGGCGATCCCGGCGCTGAAGGCCGACAAGGTCAACTTCCTGACCAACCACGGCTGGTCGACCAGCGACCCGGCGAACATGTCGTTCGGCATCCTCGACCTGCTCGAGGTCACCGTGGCGACGTCGGTCGTGGCGCTGATCATCGCGATGCCGATCTCGCTGGGCATCGCGCTGTTCCTGACGCAGTACGCGCCGTCGCGGCTCGCCCGGCCGTTCGCGTACATCATCGACCTGCTCGCCGCGGTGCCGTCGATCATCTTCGGCCTGTGGGGCATCCTCGTGTTCGCCCCGGCGATCGAGCCGTTCGCGCAGTGGATCAACGACACGTTCTCGTGGTTCCCGATCCTCGCGCCCGGCAACGTCGCGCCCAGCGTGCGCGGCACCATCTTCACCGCCGGCATCGTGCTGGCCGTGATGATCCTGCCGATCATCACGTCGCTGTCCCGCGAGGTGTTCGAGCGGACGCCGACGCCGCACATCGAAGGCGCGCTCGCCCTCGGCGCGACGCGCTGGGAGGTCATCCGCACGACGGTGCTGCCGTTCGGCAAGGCGGGCTACGTCGGCGCGTCCATGCTCGGCCTCGGCCGCGCACTGGGCGAGACGATCGCCCTCGCCGTCATCCTGCTGATCCCGCAGGGCAAGAACTTCGACTGGAGCCTCTTCGACGGCGGCGCGACCTTCGCCTCGAAGATCGCCGCGAACTACAGCGAGTTCAACAACGAGGTCTCGGCCGGCGCGTACATCGCGGCCGGCCTGGTGCTGTTCGTGCTCACGTTCGTCGTGAACTTCTTCGCGCGGTCCATCATCGGCAAGAAGGGGGACTGAGCATGTCCACCACGCTCGAAGCTCCCGCGACGACCCCGGCGTTCCAGCAGGTCAGCCTGGGCCGCAAGGTCAAGAACGGGCTGGCGACCACACTGGTCTGGCTGTCGTTCCTGATCGCCGTCGTCCCGCTGGTGTGGGTGCTGTACACGGTGATCGCGTACGGCATCAAGCGCATCCCGTACAGCAACTGGTGGTCCGAGGACTTCGGCTCGGTCCTGTCCGACGAGGTCGGCGGCGGCGTGCTGCACGCCATCATCGGCACCCTGCTGCAGGGCCTGGTCTGCGCGGTCATCGCGGTGCCGATCGGCATGCTCGTCGCGATCTACCTCGTCGAGTACGGCCGCAACGGCAAGCTCGCCAAGGCGACCACGTTCATGGTCGACATCCTCTCCGGTGTCCCGTCGATCGTGGCGGCGCTGTTCATCTACGCGCTGTGGATCACCACGCTCGGGCTGCCGCGCAGCGGTTTCGCCGTGTCGCTGGCCCTGGTGCTGCTGATGATCCCGGTCGTCGTCCGGTCGTCGGAGGAGATGCTGCGGATCGTCCCGGACGACCTGCGCGAGGCGTCGTACGCGCTGGGCGTGCCGAAGTGGAAGACGATCATGAAGATCGTGCTGCCGACGGCGCTGTCCGGCATCGTCGGCGGCGTCATGATGGCGCTGGCCCGCGTGATGGGCGAGACGGCGCCGCTGCTGGTCCTGGTCGGGTACTCGGCCTACACGAACTGGGACATCTTCCACGGCGAGCAGGCGGCCCTGCCGCTGCTGATGAACAACGAACGGGTCAGCAACCCGATGGACCCGGGCTCGGTCGGCTTCGACCGGATCTGGGGCGCGGCACTGACCCTGGTGCTCATCATCGCCGTCATCAACCTCCTCGCCACCGTGTTCGCGCGCCTTGTCGCCCCGAAGAAGAAGTGAGCTGTCAGTCATGGCCAAGCGAATCGACGTCAAGGACGTGGACATCTACTACGGCAAGTTCCACGCCGTGGACGGCGTCACCCTCTCGGTGCCGCCGCGCAACGTCACCGCGTTCATCGGCCCGTCGGGCTGCGGCAAGTCGACGGTGCTGCGGACGCTGAACCGCATGCACGAGGTCATCCCGGGCGCCCGCGTGGACGGCCAGGTGCTCCTGGACGGCGAGGACATCTACGCGTCGGCGGTCGACCCGGTGCAGGTGCGCCGCACGATCGGCATGGTGTTCCAGCGTCCCAACCCGTTCCCGACGATGTCCATCAAGGACAACGTGGTGGCGGGCCTGAAGCTGGGCGGCACCAAGGGCAAGAAGACCCTCGACGACATCGCCGAGCGCGCCCTGCGCGGCGCGAACCTGTGGAACGAGGTCAAGGACCGCCTGAACAAGCCGGGCGGCGGCCTGTCGGGTGGTCAGCAGCAGCGGCTGTGCATCGCGCGGGCGATCGCGGTGCAGCCGGACGTCCTGCTGATGGACGAGCCGTGCTCGGCCCTGGACCCGATCTCGACGCTCGCGATCGAGGACCTGATCGGCGAGCTGAAGAAGGACTACACGATCGTCATCGTGACGCACAACATGCAGCAGGCGGCGCGGGTTTCCGACCAGACGGCGTTCTTCAACCTGGCGGGCGTGGGGCAGCCGGGCCGGCTGGTGGAGCTCAACGACACGGAGAAGATCTTCTCCAACCCGGACGAAAAGGCCACGGAAGACTACATTTCCGGCCGCTTCGGCTGAGTCGTCGTTGGGGGACAAGGCCTTTCTCGCCGGTGCTCGGGGTCGGCGAGAAAGGCCTTTTCTTTTGTCCTTTGTGGATCACCGCTTGGGGGTGTACCGCAGCGTCAGGATTCCCGATTCCCACGTTTTGCTTTCCACCAGCCGCAGTTCCCGCCGCCGTTCGGTGAACATCGGCTGCCCCGCGCCGATCGCCGTCGGGTAGAGCTTGATCCAGTACTCGTCGACCAGCCCTTCGCGGACGAACTGCCGCACGATCGACACCCCGCCGAAGAGCACCATGTCCTTGCCGGGCAACGCCTTCAGCTTCGCGACCTCCCCGGCGAGGTCGCCGGCCAGGCGGTGGGGTGCGGCCACTTCGGTCAGCGACCGCGAGAAGACCACCTGCGGCGTCGAAATCATCCACGTGGCGAAGTCGGCCAGCTCGGCCGGGCTCGCCGGGTCGGCCGCCTGGGCACGGAAGTTCTGCTCGATCCCGTGGTGGAAGTTCCGGCCCGTGAGGATCGTGTCGACGCGCCCGCGCAGCTCGTCCGACAGGGCGATGTTCAGCTCGGGGTCGGGGAGCATCCAGTCCAGCTCGCCCGCCGGGCCGGCCAGGTGGCCGTCGAGGGTGAGGTTGACGTAGGCGATGACCTTGCGCATGTCCGGCTCCTTCGTGGGGTGTGCTGTCACCCGTTGAGAGACACGCGTGCCGCGAAACTCGTCGGTCGCCACGAAAAAGGCCCCTGACCTGCGCCAGGGGCCTTTTCGAAGAGGGTGCTCAGATGTCGTCGTCGGAGCCGTAGCCCGGCATCTTGCCGGTCACCACGAAGATCATCCGCTTCGCGACCGACACCGCGTGGTCGGCGTAGCGCTCGTAGAAGCGGCCCAGCAGGGTCACGTCGACGGCTGCGGCCACGCCGTGCGGCCACTCGCGGTCCATGATCACCGTGAACAGGTGGCGGTGGATGTCGTCCACCTGGTCGTCGTCGGACTCGAGCGTCTTCGCCGCTTCGACGTCCTTGGACTTGATGACCTGCTCGGTCTGCCGGGCCAGCTTCACCGCGACCTCGCCCATCTCGGCGAAGTACGGCCGCACCGCCTCGGGCAGCACCGGCTCGGGGTGGCGGCGCCGCGCGGCCTTCGCCACGTGCAGCGCCAGGTCGCCCATCCGCTCCAGGCTTTCGGCGGCGTGGATCGCCGCCAGCACCGTGCGCAGATCGGTCGCCACGGGCGCCTGCAGGGCCAGCAGGGCGTACGCCTGCTCCTCGCACTGGGCGCGGGCGTCGTCGACCTTCGCGTCGTCGCTGATCACCTGTTCGGCGAGACTGAGGTCGACCTCCAGCAGTGCCCGCGTGGCGCGCTCCATGGCGTCGGCGACCTGGACCGACATCGCGGCCAGGTGGTCGGCGAGCTGTTCGAGTTCGACATGGTAAGCCTCACGCATGGCCCAACCCTACGGCCAACCGTGACCAAACACCGCATCGCCGGGTGAACCGCACGTGAACCCGGTCTAACGATCCTCGCGAGTCAGCCGGTGGTGCCGCTCTTCTTGCTCGTGGTCGACTTCGACGTGCTGGTCTTCGACTTGGACGTGCTCGTCGGCGGCGGCTGCTCGCTCTGCGGGACGGGCGCGTTCGGGTCCGGCAGCGGGGTGTTGTTGCGCAGCGCATCGAAGAGGGCCTTGGTCTTGCTGACGACGAGGACTTCGTTGCCGCGGCTGTTGGCCACGCCGACCGTCGGCACGGTCAGGAACGAGATCTTGGACGGGTCCAGGCCCTTCATCGACTGCGCCAGCGTCATCATCTGCTTGACGCCGAGGTTGTCGCCGAAGGTGGCCTTCGCGAACGCCGTGATGAAGTCGCTGAGCTTGCCGGGGTCGAGCACGACGTCCGACGACATGACCTTCCGCAGCAGCGCGCCGATGAACTCCTGCTGCCGCTTGATGCGGCCGTAGTCGGACGTCGGGTCGCCCTTGACGTGCCGGGCGCGCACGAAGTTCAGGGCCTGGTCACCGGAGATCGTGACGTCGCCGGTCTCCAGCAGCACCTTGCCGAGAACGGAGTCGTCGATCGGGATCTCGTTGTGGATGGTGACGCCGTGGACGGCGTCGACCATCTCCTTGAAGCCGTTGAAGTCGATGCCGACGAAGTGGTTGATCCGCAGCCCGGTGATCTGCTGGATGACCTTCGTGACGCACGACGGCCCGCCGACGGCGTACGCGGTGTTGAGCTTCGCGATCTTCTGGGCGGGGACCTTCTCGTCGGTGTTCTTGCTCTGCGCGGGATCCCAGCGCTGGCACTCGGGCCGGTTGATCTCGAGGTCGCGCGGGAAGGAGGTGACGACGACGCGTTTCCGGTCGGCCGGGATGTGCGCGACCATCACGGTGTCGCTCCGGGCGCCCGGAGTGCTGTCGGCGGTGCCGACGCCTTCCTCGGCGGACGCGCCGTCGCGGGTGTCGGAGCCGACCATCAGGAAGTTCTCGTCGTTGGCCTGCGCGTCGGCGTCCTGGATGTCGGACGAGTTCTCGTCGAGCGCGGAGACCTGCGTGAACTTGGCGTCGAAGTAGGTCTGCGCGCCCCAGGCGCCCCCGATGCCGAGGAAGACGAGCCCGGCGACGACGGCAGCGGCGATCCGGCCGAACCGGGCCGAGCGCTCGATCTTCCGGGCCTTCTTCTCCTGGAGCCGGGTCTGCGCGGCTTCTTCCGCGGCTTCTTCGGGCGACGGCGTAGGCGTGACGACACGCTGAAGCGCTGTACGCGTGCTCTCGATGAGCGAAGCGGGCGAGAGGCGTTCGCGGCGTTCGCGGCGCTTCGCTTCCTCGGCTTCCATCTCGTCGTGGGCGGCGGAGAACCGGGCGAGGGTGTGGTCGATCTTGCGGCGGTACTGCGTGGCCTCGTCGATCGCTTCCATCTCGTCGGTCATGGTGAGCGGATCGAGCTCGGTGCGGGCCGGCACCGCACCAGGACGCCGCTTGGGAGCATCGGCGACCGGAGGACGCTTCTGGGTGGGAGCATCGACGCCGGTTTCGGCGGGTGCGACGGCACCATCGGCCGCGGCGCGGCGCGGGCCGGGGCTGTCGGGCGTGGCACCCGGGCGCCGAGGTCCGGCCGCTTCGGTTGCCCCGGTTGCTCCGGCCAGGCGAGGCGCGGGCCCGTCGGCGTGCGTGCGGCGCGGCCCTTCGGCCGCGGGACGACGGGCCGGCCGCTGCGGAGTGGCCGCCTCGGAGCTGTCGGGCCCGGGGCGCCGGGAGGCGGCTTCGGGCGCTCCGGCCCGGCGAGCCGCGGGGCGCTGCGGTGCGGCCGCTTCCGGAGAGTTTTCGGTGCGCCGAGCGGCAGCGGGGCCGTCGGAGGTGCCGCGCCGAGCGGCGGCGCCCGGGCGTTGAGGTGCGTCGGGAGCGCTTTCAGCAGCCCGGCGGGCGAGACCTGCCGGGCGTGCGGCCGCTTCGGGGGAGCCTTCGGGACCCTGGCGGCCTTCGGCGGCAGCGCGTCGGCCGGCCGGGCGGGGTGCGGCGGCTTCGGCCGAGCTTTCCGGACTGGGGCGTCCTTCGGCGGCGCGGCGGGCCGGCCGCGCCGCGGTTGCCTCGGAAGAACCTTCGGAACCGGGGCGTCCTTCGGCGGGGCGTCGGGCCGGGCGCGGCGCAGCTACCTCGGAAGAACCTTCGGAAGCCGCGCGGCGGCCTGCCGGACGCGGCGCGGCTGCCTCGGCCCCCTCCGGCACTGCGCCGCGGCGAGCCGGACCACCGGGCGCCGCCGGGCGCTGCGGTGCGGCTCTCTCCCCCTCCGGAGCCGGCCGACGCATGCGCCGCGGGGGCTGGGGGGCCGCCGCCGTCTGCTGGGGGCCTGGGTTGGCCGCCGGGGGCCTGCGCTGGAGCGGGGCCTCGGGTGCCGGTGCCGCCGCCGTCGTGCGGCGCGGCTGGCGCGGCCTCGGCGGGCGTGGTTGACGAGTGGCGTCCGTGGGTACTGGGTCTTCGGCGGGTTCCGCCGACCGCGAGTGCGGCTCGGCGGCGCGGGCCCGGCGTCCCGGCTGTTCGGGACGGTCCTCGCGCGCCGGGAGGGGGCGAACGCCGGTGGACTTGGCGACGACGTCGGAGACGCTGATCCCGCCCTGGTCCTCCATCGACCGGCGCCTGCCGGTGCGGGGCCGCGCGGGACCGTCCGAACGGCGACCGGTTCCCGGGCTGTCGTGCTCGTCCGGCACTCGGTCTCCTTTCGCGCGATCGAAGGCGGGGTCGTGACTTGGCCGTCTTCCCCCGCGAGAGGTGATCGTTCCCCCGGAGGTTTTCGTTATCGTACGGATACCCCCCGTTCGTGACGACACCCTCCCGGAATTTTCTTCACCTTGAGTCGACGAACGGCCGCTGGCCGTCGACAAACGGGTGACCGATGCCCGCAGCTTTCCGGGGTAATGGGCCGTTTACGTTACTCAGAGTGGGTTATTAACCGCGTGCTTTGCGCGCCCTGATAGGCGACTTTGTTCCGTCCGGCCCGTTTCGCGGCGTAAAGCAGGTCATCGGCGCTGCGCAGCTGGCGCGCCGGCGCGCCCGACCCCTCGTGGGCCAGGCCGGCGCTGATGGTCACGCGCAGTCCCGGCTGCAGTTCTGACCAGGGATGACGGGCGACGCGCACGCGGGCCGCGTCGACGATCTCCACGGCGTGCCCGGCGTCGACGCCGGGCAGCCACAGCACGAACTCCTCGCCGCCGTAGCGGGCGCAGAAGCCGTCCGGCGGCAGCTTTTCCTGGAGCAGGTCGGCCACCCGGCGGAGGACGCGGTCGCCGACGAGGTGACCGTACGTGTCGTTCACGCGCTTGAAGCGGTCGAGATCGACGAGCGCGATGCCGAGCGGCCCTGGCTGCCGGTCGGCGAACGGTCCGGACAACCGCTCGTCGAGGTACCGACGGTTGTAGCTCGACGTCAGCGCGTCGCGCAGGCTGCCGTCGCGGGCGATGTCCAGCGCCGAGCGGAGGTGCTGGTAGGCGCGCCGCCAGTCGCCCTGGGTGGCGAAGAGCGTCGCGACGGCCTCGTGCAGGCGGAGCAGGTCCGGCGCGTCCGGGCTCCGGCGCAGCACGGCTTCGTCCCCGGCGACCATGCCCACCTCCACCACGCATTGGTTGTCGTCGTAGCGGAGGTCGCGCTTGAGGACGAAGGTGAATTTCGCTCAAACGGGAGTACGGCAGTGACGCTCCGGAGTCAAACCGTCAGAGTCCGGAGAACGGCTCGATCCCCTTGAGCTGGGCGAACTGGTCTTTGGCCCAGTAACTCACATTAGCCGTTTCGTCGTTCAGTAGCTCTTGGTAGTCGGTCCACGGAACCCAGCGCCAGTCGCCGACCTCGGCCGGGTTCGGCTCCGGCTCGGCGTCGGCCCAGGCGGCGAAGACCGGGCAGAACTCGTTCTCGACGATGCCCTGGAACGGCGGCGTCCGGTACCGGTACTTCGGCAGCACGCAGTGCAGGCCGGACAGCGACGGCAGCCCGAGCTCGTAGCCGGCGCGCCGGCGGACGGCGTCCTCGAGGGACTCGCCCGGCGCCGGGTGGCCGCAGACGCTGTTGGTCCAGACCCCTGGCCAGACCTTCTTGTGCAGCGCGCGCTGGGTGATCAGCAGGGCGTTGTCCGCGCGTCGCAAGACGTAGCAGGAGAAGGCCAGGTGCAACCGGGTGTGCTCGTGGTGGCTGGCCAGCTTCGGGCCGGTTTCGCCGGTGGGCACGCCGTCTTCGGTGACGAAGACGACCTGCTCGGTCTCGGGTTCGGTCGCGATGTCCACCACCCCAGTGAACACGACGGACGACCGGCGCCCGTACCGCGATGCGGGTGGGTTACCGGCGGTCCGCCCGGCCGGGTGACGGGTCGTTACCGCGCGTCGAGGTGCTCGACGATGAGCGTGGTGACGGCTTCCGGCGCCTCTTCCGGCGCCCAGTGCGTGACGTCTTCCAGCATTTCGAACCGGTAGGGGCCGGTGACCCAGTTCGCGGTGTCGAGCGCGGCGGTCGAGCCGAACGAGACGTCCTCGGTGCTCCAGATGTAGAGCGTCGGCACGGAGATCTTGCCGATCTTCCCGCCGGGCCGGCCGGCGCGGTACCAGTTGAGGGCCGCGGTGAGCGCGCCCGGCTCGGACAGCCGCTGCACGTAGTCGTCGACCTTCGACGGCGGCAGCCGCCGCTCGAACATCTCCCGCAGCGCGCGGCCGTCGTTCTCGAGCATCCGCCGCTCGGTGACGCGGGTCTGGCGCCACTCGGTCATGTACCGCGTCCGCAGGTGCTGGTCCTCGTCGGTCTTCATGGCGTCGGCGAGCGCGGCGGGGTGCGGCGTGGAGACGACGGTGAGGCTGCGCAGCCGTTCGGGGTGCGCGTCGGCGGTCCACCAGGCGACGGCGCCGCCCCAGTCGTGCCCGACGAGGTCGAACTGCTGCCAGCCGAGCCGTTCGGTGATCGTGACGACGTCCCCGACGAGGTGATCGATGGAGTAGTCGGCGGCCTGCTCGGGCCGCACGTCGGGCGAGTAGCCACGCTGATCGGGCGCGACGGCCCGGTAGCCGAGCACCCCGAGGGTGGCGACCTGGTGCTCCCACTCGACGGCGGCCTCGGGGAAGCCGTGCAGCAGCAACACGGGCCGGCCGTCTTCAGGCCCGGCCGCGATGGCGTCGAAGGAACCGGCTTCGGTGGGGATGCTGATGTGGTCGATCACGAGGCCGAATCTACTTCGCCCGGTTGAACGTTCGGTGTCAGCGTCGCTCGACTTCGCTGCCCGGACCCAGCAGGCCGGCACCGGCCAGCCGGGTGCCGTCGGTCACGCGCACCGTGAGACCGGCCTTGCCGGCGAGCGGCGTGAGGTCGGCTTCGTCGACGTCGACGAGTTGAAGCGTGCGCAGCTCGGTCAGCCTGCCGAGTGGTGCCAGGTCCACGGCGGGACAGCTGCGCAGCCGGAGATCGGTCAGGCTCGCGGACCACTCGGTGACGGCCGAGATGTCCCGGAGCGCCCGGCAGGAGTCGAAGCTCAGCGTGCGCGGTGCGGCCAAGAAGGACACTGGATTCAAGTCCGTGAGGTCGGCGACCTGGTACAGGGCCAGCGAAGGCAAATAGCTCAGCGGTGTCAGCTCTGCCAGCGTCCCGGGGTCCTGGACCCAGCTCAGTTGCAGGTGTTCCAGGTGCCGCAGCCGCGCGAACCGCGACCACCCGTGGGTCTCCACGTCGGTGATGAAGGTGGTCAGGCCGGGTATGTCCGCGAGCACGCCGATGTCGACGGACCCGGGCAGCGGATTTCCCATCAAGGTGATGCGTTCCAGCGCGGTTCCGGCCAGCGAACGCAGGTCGAACCCGGCTAGGTCGCCGACGCCGAGGCTGCGCAGCCGGGGCAGCTTCCGGACGAACCCGAGGTCTCCGTAGCCCGCCTCGAACCAACAGTCGAGTTTTTCGAGGTACCGCAGGTGTTCCAGGCCATCGAGCAGCGCCGGGTCGGTCACGTGCAGGTAGCCGTCCGGCAAGACGGCATGGGCGAGCACGCTCTCGGCGTACTCGGCCGGATCGAACCGTTCCCGCGCCGCGACCAGTTCCTTCACCACAGCGGGGTCCGACCGCCCGCCGAAGCGGGTCAGCAGTTCCAGTGCACCCTGGCCACCGATCAACCCGATCGCGCGGACGGTCGCCGCCGCGGTCTCGGGTTCGGCGGGATCGCATTCGGCGAGGAGGTCGAGAACGAACTCGCCCGCCTTCGCGAGGAATTCCGCCCGGCCCTTGTTCTTGGGCGGGATCAGTGCCGCGGTCCGGCGGTGGATTTCCGAGCGCAACCGGTCGGGCAGCTCGGGTGAAGTTTCCAGGCACGCCAACGCCACCAGGCTGAGCTGGGTGACCCGGCGGTCGAGAATGCCCTGGATCAGCTTCTCCCGCTGCGCCGGGTACGCGTGACCGGCTGCCAGGACGACGACCTCACGCCAATCGTCACGATCGGCGTTCGCCACCAGGATGCCGATGTCGTCTTCTTCGACCGCCGCCTTGGCCGCGAGGTACTCGCCGAAGGTCCGGTGCACGAAGTCGATCCTCCCCGGCACCGGCTCCCGGAGTACCCCGCCACGATCGAGCAGGTGCCGGAACACCTTGTGCGGGCTGGCGTCGATCTGACCCATCGACGCCAGCTTCGCCGCGATCCGCGTCTCCGCGTCTTCTGCAGCGATGTCCGCGTGCCCGTTGCGGACCAGCCAGTACGCCAGGTACCGCAGCAGCACGAGCTTTTCGGTGAGCGACAGCCGGACGTCGGATTCGATCCGCCGTTCGACGTCACGGCTGTCGAGCAACATCCGCAGGGCGACTTCGTACAGCTCCATCCGGTTGTCCGGAAGCTGCCCGTTGCCTTCGTGGTGCAACGCGCACAACAGCGCGCACAGCAACGGGTTCTCGGCCAGCCGCCGCAAGGCACTGCGCGTGCCGATGGCCGCAACCAGAGCGTCACGGCGCTCGGCCAGGTGCTCGCCCATCGCCGCGTGCCAGCGGGTGACGAACGTCCGGACATCGCGTGGCGTCATCGGCTGCAGCCGCACCTCGGTGAAGTCCTCGGCGGAGAGCCAGCCCGGCCCCACCGCGGCCGGACGCGTCGTGACGACGTACCGGGCGCGCGGGAACGTCTCGATCAGCTCGCCGAGCCATTCCCGCACCTCGGGGCGGCGTTCCTCGGGCAGCTCGTCGATCCCGTCCACGAGCACGACGGCCCGGCCCTGGCGCAGGCGCCGGTGCACCCAGCCCTTCGGCATTTCGTCGGCGATGTGCCGGCCGACGTCGTCGAGGAACCGCTCCGGTGCCGGCAGCGGAGACCAGCTGAACTGCCGCAACCGCACCAGGAACGGTTCGAGATCGTCCCAGCCGTCGATGTTCCGCAGCTCCCGGTTCGCGCACTTGACGGCCAGCCACTGCAGCATGGTCGTCTTGCCGGAGCCCGCTTCGCCCCGGATCAGGATCCGCCGGGTCTGGGGAAGGACGTGCTCGATCCGGTCCGCCGGCATGCCTTCCCGGTCGGTGCTGACGGTGAGACTGAGGTAGGCGACCGACAGCGGGTACAGCCGGGTCGCGTCGGTCAGGCCCGCGCCGAACAGGGCCATCCGGTCCAGCGCTGTGACCACCTGGCGGCGGAAGTCCGCCGCGAAGTCTTCCGGGTGGCGGCGTTCGGGCAATGCCGCCAGGACGTTGCGGACCGTTTCCAGGATCTCCGTCTCGCGGCGCAGTACTTCGACCAGCGCGCCCGGCTGGAAGCGGGGCAAGGTGCTCGTCACCTGCACCAGGTATGCGCAGCACTCCCGCAGGACCCGCTGGTACAGCTCGGTCGCGTCCGCCGAGAGGAGCGTGGTCACGCCGGGGACCGTTCGGAGCAGGTAGCGGTAGAGGTACGCCGCGTCGAGGTCGGTGGCGAACAGGTCGTCGTCGGTCAGGGCGGCTTCGTCGAACGTTTCGCGGACCGCGTCCACCGCTGCGGCCCGCTCGTTCTCCGGCAGCGCCCGGAACTCGACGTCCAGGAAGGGCAGCAGCCGGTCCGCTACCCGCGATTCCAGGTTGGTGAACAGCAGGCGGAGCTTGCGGCGGTCGTTCAGGCCGGTGACCTGCTTCTCCAGCAGGTCGAGTGCCTTGGCCGAAGCGTCGGCGGCGATCGGGCGGTCGCCCAGCCAGATCTTCGCGGCGGCCTTCACCACCGCTGTCGTCAACGCGATCGCCGAGGCTTCGAGGCTCACCGCGCCAACGTTAGCCCAGCACCTCCTCCGTGGTGGCCACCTTCACCAACGGGCCGTACAGCCGCATGATGTCCAGTGCCTTCGCGTGGCTCTCGTCGTCCACTCCCGCGCAGGCGTCCGATACCACCGTGACCGACACCCCCGCGTCCGCCGCCGCCAGCGCCGTCGACAGCACGCAGCAGTCCGTCGAGACCCCCGCCAGCACCAGGCGCGCGCCGCCCACCCGGGTGGCCATGCGGGGCGTCCACTTGCCGAACGTCGTCGCGTCCACTGTGGACTGTGGGTGGAACGCGTCGACCACCTGGTACAGCGGGGACTCCGGCGGCTGCAACGCGAACGGCCACTGCTCGTAGTACTGCTGCCACGCTCCTTCCGGCTTCGCCGGTGCGATGAACCGGGTGAACACCACGTCGTCGCCGAAGGCCGTCACCAGGCGGGCGATCCGGGGCACCACCTCGGCGAAGCGCGGGGTGAACCACTCGCTCGCCGGGTCGGCGAACACGTTCTGCAGGTCGATGACCGCCAGGACCGATCTCACGCCGCTGCCTCCTGCGCGCGGATGCGTTGGCGCGTCGACAACGTCACCACGAAACCGAGCGCCAGCGCCAGCAGCACGCCCAGGTTCGCGTACGCCCACGAGCCGTCGCGGCCGCCGAGGCCGAACGGCTCCAAGAGGTAGCCCTGCCACTTCAGCCAGTCCGCGGACGTGTTCGTCACCAGACCCCAGCCGAGCGCCGTGGACACCAGGACCAGCGCGATCGGCCCCACCCGGACGTCGCCGTAGCGGCCGGCCGGGTCGAACAGGTCGGCCTCGGCGTAGTCGCGCCGGCGCAGCAGGACGTCCGCGAGCATCACGCCGCACCACGCCGCGACCGGGACGCCCAGCGTCACCAGGAAACCCTGGAACTGGCCGAGGAACTCGCCGCCGAAGAAGACGATGTAGATCGTGCCCGCCACCATGAGCACGCCGTCGACGAACGCCGCCAGCGGGCGCGGCACGCGCAACCCCGCCGAGAGCAGCGCCAGGCCCGACGAATAGATGTCGAGCACGGCGCCGCCGACCAGGCCGAGCACCGCGACGATCGCGAACGGCACCAGGAACCACAGCGGCAGCAACGTCGTCAGCGCGCCGATCGGGTCGGCCGCGATGGCCTTGTTCAGGTCCGGCGACGAGCCGGCCAGCAGCAGCCCGAACACCAGCAGCACCAGCGGCGCGACCGACGCGCCGAACGTCGTCCAGCCGACCACGCCCCGGCCCGACGCCGAACGCGGCAGGTAGCGCGAGTAGTCCGCGGCCGCGTTGACCCAGCCGAGGCCGAAGCCGGTCATCAGGAACACCAGCGAGCCGACCCACTGCTGCGCCGAGCCGGACGGCAGCGCGCCGACCGCGGCCCAGTGCACGTCACCGGCCACGAGCACCACGTAGACCACCGTGAGCACGCCGGTGATCCAGGTGATCCACGTCTGCAGCTTCATGATCGCGTCGAAGCCGAGCACGCCGGCGGCGACCGTCAGCGCGGCGACCACGACCAGCGCGATCACCTTCGTCGCGGTCCCGCCGCCCCAGCCGAGGCGCTCGAAGACCGTCGACGTCGCCAGCGTCGCCAACGCCGTGAGCACGGTTTCCCAGCCGACCGTCAGCAGCCACGAGATCGCCGACGGCAGCCGGTTGCCGCGGACACCGAACGCCGCCCGCGAGAGCAGCATCGTCGGCGCCGAGCCGCGCTTGCCGGCGATCGCGATGAACCCGCACAGCAGGAACGAGAACAGGATGCCGACGACGCCGGCGACCAGTGCCTGCCAGAACGAGATGCCGAAGCCGAGGGTGAACGAGCCGTAGCTCAGCCCCAGCACCGACACGTTCGCGCCGAACCACGGCCAGAACAGTTGCCGCGGGCGCCCGCGGCGCTCGGCGTCGTCGATCACGTCGAGGCCGTTGGTCTCCACCTTCAGACCGCGGGTTTCGGTACCGCTCATGTCGTGGCCTCCACCAGCTCGTCGATCTCCGCCCGGCGCGGTGCCGTCGCCGGGCCGCGGCGGGTCACCGAAAGCGCGGCCGCCGCGTTGGCGCGCACGGCGGCGTCGAGGAGGGTACTGCCGCGCAGCAGTTCCGCGGCCAAAACGCCGCAGTGCGTGTCGCCGGCCCCGTTGGTGTCCACCGCGTCCACGGGGAAGCCGGGCACGTCGGTGACGCGGCCGTGGTCGTGGACGCGGCAGCCTTTCGCGCCGTCGCGGATGATGGCCACTTCCGGCAGCTCGCCGAGCACGTCGGCTTCGCGCGCGTTGCAGCTCAATATGTCTACATAGGACAGTAACTCGTGCAGGTCTCCGGGAGTGAGGTCACCGGCCAGCGGGCCGGGATCGAAAAGGGTTCTCGAGCCAGAGATGTGGGGAAGCCACTCGGCGAGAGCCCTGCGATTGCTCTTGTGCAACCAACTGTAGCCGGATACGTACACGACGTCGTCACTCGTTGGGAGGACGTTGGCGAGCGCCGCGGGCGTCAGCCGCCCTTCGGCGCCGGTGCCGGTCGCGAAGGTGCGCTCGCCGGTGCTGTCGACCAGCGCGACGACGACCCCGGTGTCCAGCTCCGGGGTCGGGTCGTGGGCCAGCTCGATGCCTTCGGCCGTCAGGGCGGCCCGCACGAGATCACCGAAGACGCCGGTGCCGTGGCTGCCCGCGTAGAGCACGCGGGCGCCGGAGCGCGCGGCCGCGGCCATGACGTTGAAACCGCCGCCGGGCGCCAGGTCCGTCGAAGACGCCAGCACGTCGCCACCCGGCGGGGGCAGGGCCGGTACCGCCATGACGAGGTCGAGGACGACCTGCCCGGTGTGCACCAGCCGCCCGGTCATCGGCGGCGCAGCTTGAGCAGCTCGTCGACCAGCGGGCCGAGGTCGAGGCGGTTGACGGTCAGCACGGTCTCGACGACGTCGGGGCGGAAGGCGCCGACGCCGTGCGCGGCGCCGAGCATCGCCCCGCAGATCGCGGCGACCGTGTCGGTGTCGCCGCCGAGCCCGGCGGCCAGCCGCAACGCCGCCGGCGGGTCGTCGCCCATGGCCTCGGCCAGCGCGAAGGCGGCGACGACGGACTCCTGCGACGCGACGGACGTGCCGATGACCCGGGCGACGGCGTCGGCGACGGCGTCCGGCGCCATGCCCCGCACCCAGCCGCGCGCCCAGTGGATCCGGGCGGCGATCTCCCCGCCGGGCGCCCAGTGGCCCCGTTCCCCGCCGACGACTGCCGCGCGCTCGCCGGCGTCGAGCGCTTCGGGCAGGCTCGCGCCGTCGATCCCGGCGGACACGGTGGCCGCGACCGCGGCGGCGGCCGCGATGCCGAGGCTGGTGTTGTGCGTGACGCGCGCGGTCGCGACGACGGCGTCGACCAGCCGGTGCAGGTCCTCGGAAGGCGTGGCGATGCCGACCGGCGTGACGCGCATGGCGGCGCCGTTGGTCGTGCCGGTGCGGCCGGCTTCGTCGGCCGGGACGCCGTTCTGCAGCTGGGAAAGCGCGCGTTTCGTCGACGGCCCGAGCAGGTCCGCGGAGCCGCGGCGGACCATGTCCGCCTCCCAGATGAGCAGGGCGTCGGCGAAGACGTGCGGCTCGACGGTGCCGCGGCCGTCGATGAGGAGGCGGGCCAGCAGGACGGCCTGTTCGGTGTCGTCGGTGACCGACCCGGCGGGCATCGACGGCGCGACCGGCTGCTCGGCGACGGCGGTCAGCAGGCCGGTCACCGGCCCGTAGGCGGCGGCGATCGCGGCGCGGGACATGGACTGCGTCGGCATGCCGAGCGCGTCGCCGACGGCGAGGCCGGTGAACGCGCCGACCGCCCGGTCCCGCGCGCTCACCGGTGTCCGAAGGTGAGGTGGAACTGGAACCGGTCGGGGTCCAGCAGGCTGACGACGCGTTCGACGAGCCTGCCCTCGATGTCGACCGAGGTGCGTTCGGCGCGGAGGAAGAGCTCGCCGATGCTGCGGCCGAGCAGTTCGGCGGCGCCGGCGTCGAGGCGTTCGGTGCTGATCCACTGATCGCCGCCGACGGAGATCCGCCCGGCGGCTTCGAGGGTCTTGGTGAGGGAACCGTCGCGGAGGCCGGTCTCGGGGAGGTCGGCGAGCAGGCCGGTGGCCGGGACGGTGGCGGTTTCGAGCGAGACGCCTCGGTCGTGTTCCCGCCGCAGCCGCCGGACGGCGACGTAGGCCGTCTCGCCGAACTCCTCTTCGAGGGCCTGGTCTTCGACGGCCTCGATGCCGAGGAGCTCGGTGGTGACGGGCGCGCCGGCGTCGGCGAGGGCGCGGGCCCAGCCGATCCGCTGGTCGAGCTGGACGCCGTCGAAGGTGACGAACGAGCCGACGCCGGCCTGGGTGGAGATGAGCTCGAGCTGCTGGAGCTCGGACAGGGCGCTGCGGACGGTGCCGCGGCTGACCTGGTACTGCAGGGCGAGCTGGTTTTCGCCGGGGAGCCGTTCGCCGTGGGCGAGGCGGCCCGAGCGGATCAGGTCGGAGAGGTCACCGACGAGCTGCTGCCGCTTGCTGTACATGTACACACCTGTACACCCTGGTGTTGTCGCAGGTCAAGCCGCGACGAGCTGCCTGGCTTCGGCTTCGACCAGCTTGCCGGCCCGCTCGGCCGTCTTCCCGCCGATGACCATCATCGCCGCGAAGGCGCTCACGAAGATGACAGTGCTCAGCCACACCATGGTTTCGACCGGCAGCGTGAAGGCGCCGATCACGCGGGCGGTGGACTCCAGCACGAACCCGATGCCCCAGATGACGCTGGTGCGGCGCATGATCCGGTGGAACTGCGCGGTGCCGCTGACGCGGTCCCAGGCGGCTTCGTTTTCGGCTTTGCCGCGGGTGATGAACGGCTGGATCGTCTTGGTCATGATCGGCGCCGCCGTGAACGCGGAGCCGAGGATGACGAGCCCGGTGATGCCGCTGCCGAGCGAGTCCTTGGCGATCATCATCCGGGCGTCGCCGGAGACGAAGGTCAGCAGCATGCCGACGACGTTCGTGACCAGGACGACCAGCGCGAGACCGTTGAGGGTGCGCTCCTTGGCGAACTGGTGGAGCGTCCGGGCGAGCGGGACGACACCGCTGAGGGCGAGGCTCAGGAAGACGCTGACGCCGAGCGCGTGGAGCCCGTAGTAGACGCCGATCGGGACCGCGATGTCGATCGCGAGGGACTTGAGCGGGGAACCGTTGTTCGTCATGGGAAAAGCTTGGCGCCGCGGGAGGTCCGGCACGGATGCCGTCCGCCACGACTTCGGCCTGACAGATGTCACGGCCTCACATTCCGCGTGCCTGCGTCGTCGGGTCCGCATGGGAACCTTCTTGCGCCTCGTGCAGACCCTCGCGGTCTTCCTCTCCGCCGTCACCGCCGGCCTGCTGCTCACCACCAAAGCCGGCCATCCGCTCCACAGCGCGGCGGCGTACACCGTGTTCGGCGTGGCGGTGGTCCAGGTGATCGCGACGGTGCTGGCGTGGCGGCCCGGTGGCGGCTCACCGCGGCCGATCGGGTTCGCCGCGGGCTTTCTCGTGCTCGTGCTGGCCCAGGTCGCGCTGGGGATCGCGCACGTCAAGGTCGTGCACGTGCCGCTCGGGGTGCTGCTCTTCGGGCTCAGCCTCCTGAGTGCATGTCTTCCGCCTCGGGGACGCAGTCGTCGTCCGGGTCGTCGAGCCAGCCGTGCGGCAGCGTGACCTTGCCCGGGGAGCCCTGACGCCCGCGCGGGCCCGTCGCCGCCTCGGGGAAGGGCGCGGCGTGGTCCAGCTGGGCGATCAGGTCGTCCAGCTGGTCCATCGACGACACCATCGCGAACCCGCGGCGCAGCTCCGAACCGACCGGGAAGCCCATCAGGTACCAGGCCATGTGCTTGCGGATGTCGCGCATCGCCTTGTCGTGGCCGTCGTGCTCGATGAGCAGTTCCGTGTGGCGGCGCAGCACGCGGGCCACCTCGCCGAGGTTCGGCGGGGTCGGCAGCGGGCGTCCGGCGAAGGCCGCTTCCAGCTCGCCGAACAGCCACGGCCGGCCCAGGCAGCCGCGGCCGACGACGACGCCGTCGCAGCCCGTCTCGGCGACCATGCGCAGCGCGTCGTCCGCCGTGAAGATGTCGCCGTTGCCCAGCACCGGGATGCTCGTGACGGCTTCCTTCAGCTCCGCGATCTTCGTCCAGTCGGCCTGGCCGGAGTAGCGCTGCGCGGCGGTGCGCGCGTGCAGGCTGACCGCCGCCGCGCCCTCGGCTTCGGCGATGCGGCCGGCGTCGAGGAACGTGCGGTGGTCGTCGTCGATGCCGATGCGGAACTTCACCGTGAACGGCACGTCGCCCGCCGCGCGGGCGGACTCCCGGACGATCGCCTCGAACAGCTTCCGCTTGTACGGCAGCGCCGCCCCGCCGCCCTTGCGCGTCACCTTCGCGACCGGGCAGCCGAAGTTGGAGTCGACGTGGTCGGCGAGCCCCTCGCCGACGATGATCCGGACCGCTTCGGCCATGGTCTTCGGGTCGACGCCGTAGAGCTGCATGGACCGGGGCTTTTCGTGGGCCCCGAAGGTCATCATGTGCATGGTCCCGGGGTGCCGTTCGACGACGGCTCGCGCGGTGATCATTTCGCACACGTAGATGCCGGCGCCGTACTCCTGGCACAGCTGCCGGAAGGCGACGTTGGTGATGCCGGCCATCGGAGCGAGCACGACTGGGGGATCGACCTGGTAGGGGCCGATCTTCAGGGCGGGCTTGCTCAGGGTGGCGGTCACGTCCTCCATTGTCGCCTGTGGTGTCGATCACGTCGACCAGGGGCGGTCAAGCGACCAGGTCGTCCCACCGCACCAGGACCGCCGTGGCCAGCACGCCGGCCGCGATGATCTTGATCAGGGCCGCGCCCGTGGTCAGCCCGCTCACCGACGCGAAGTCCAGCAGCACGCTCGCCACGAACGCCGCCGCCAGCACCTGCGCGCCCCAGCGGCGCTTGAAGCCGAGCGCGACCACCGCGATCAGCTGGATCGCCGTCGCGAACGCCGACAGCACCAGCCACGGCGACCGGTCGGGGTCGCTCGCCAGCACCCTGACCGTGGCGACCAGGAGCACCAGCGTCCCCAGGCCGAAGACGACCAGCATCACCGGCAGGAAGATCCGGCCGGCGCCGACGGGGGTGGCGCGTTCGGGCACACGGCGACGGGGCACGGCGAGCCTCCGCTCGACTCGGGAACCCCCACCGTGCCCGACCGCGCGGCGGGCACCCACCGTGCTTTTGCCGACATAGGGTTCCGGCATGACCGACAAGCCCCTGCGCTGGGGAATCATGGGCACCGGCGGCATCGCCGGCGCCTTCGCGGAAGACCTGAAGCTGACGGACTCCGGCGTCGTCGCGGCCGTCGGGTCGCGCACGGCCGAGAGCGCCGAGCGGTTCGCGGACGCGCGCGGTGTCCCGACCCGGCACAGCAGCTACGAAGCCCTCGCGAACGACCCGGACGTCGACGTCGTCTACGTCGCCACTCCGCACCCCCTGCACCACGGCAACGCGCGGCTCGCCCTGGAAGCGGGCAAGCCCGTGCTGGTCGAAAAGCCGTTCACCATGAACGCCGAAGAGGCGCGGGACCTCGTCGCGCTGGCGAAGGAGCGGAACCTCTTCCTGATGGAAGCCATGTGGACGCGCTTCCTGCCGCACATCCGGCACATCCGGGAGCTGCTGCCGAGCCTCGGCGACGTCGTCACCGTCGCCGCCGACCACGGGCAGTGGTTCGCCGAAGACCCCGCCTTCCGGCTCTTCGCACCCGAACTCGGCGGTGGCGCCCTGCTCGACCTGGGGATCTACCCCGTTTCGTTCGCGTCGATGGTCCTCGGCACGCCCGACCGCGTCGCCGCCATGGCGACGCCCGCCTTCACCGGCGTCGACGCGCAGATGTCGATGCTGTTCGGCTACCCGAACGGCGCACAGGCCGTGCTGAACTGCACGTTGAGCGCGGTTTCGCCGACCACCGCGGTCGTCGTCGGCACGGACGCGCGCATCGAGGTCGACGGGCCGTTCTACGCTCCCGCGTCCTTCACGCTCGTCCCGCGCGAGGGCGAGCGCGTCCGCCACGAGTACGTCGACGAGGGCCGTGGCCTGCGGCACCAGGCCGACGAGGTCGCGCGGCTGCTGGCGGCCGGCGACACCGAAAGCCCGCTCATGCCGCTCGCCGAGACCGTCTCGATCATGACGACCATGGACCGGGTACTCACCGCGGTTGAGTAGTGCTACGGATCCGCCGGCGGGCCGTTGTGGGTGACTCTGTCCGGTATGACCACCGACGCAGATGTGCTCCTCCGGCTCGCCGGCGAGATCGACGACCTGGGGCGTCGTCTCGCCGTGGTGGGCTCCGAACTCCGTTCCGTCCGGGCCGAACAGCCGAAGCAGGCTGAGCCGTCGAAGCCGGCCGTGCCTCCGCCTCCCCAGCCCCAGCCCCAGGCTCAGCCCTGGCCGCAGCCGCCTCCGCAGCAGGCGCCCTGGCCGCAGAACCCCTGGCAGCCACCTCAGCAGCGCTACGCCCCGCCGCCGTCGCCCTACCTGCCGCCCCCGCCGCGCCCGACGCTCGGCGAAAAGCTCGGCAAGGAAGGCGCGGGCAGCCGCGTCCTGGCCTGGGTCGGCGGTGCCGTCACGCTGCTCGGCGTCGTCCTGCTGCTCGTGCTGGCCGTCCAGCGCGGCTGGCTCGGGCCGCTGCCGCGCGTGCTCGTCGGGGCCGCCTTCGGGCTCGCGCTGGCCGGGGCCGGCGTCTGGCTGCACCGCAAGCCCGCCGGCCGCACCGGCGCCTTCGCCCTCGCCGCCACCGGCATCGCGACGCTCTACCTGGACGCCGTCGCCGCGACGGCGCTCTACAGCTTCCTGCCGGTCCTCGCCGGCCTCGCCGCCGGACTGGCGGTCGCGGTCGGCGGGCTGCTCGTGGCCGTGCGCTGGGAGTCGCCGCTGCTGGCCTCCGCCGTCGTCATCGGCTGTGTCGTCTGCGCGCCGATGATCACCGGCGGCTTCAGCCCCGAACTCGTCACCTTCCTGCTGATGGTCCAGCTCGCGACGACGCCGGTGCAGCTGCGCCGCGACTGGTCGTCGCTGACGCTCGCCGCCGGCGTGCCGCCGCTGTTCGCCTCCGTCGTCAGCACGGCGGTGGTGCACAGCGGCTGGGCGAACACCTCCGCGGCGCTCGGCGCGGGATTCGTCGGCGTCACGCTCGCGGTGATCGTCCTGCGCCGCCGCGAAAACGACCCCGCCGCGCTTTCCCTGCTGGCGACGGCGATCCTGCCCACGCTCGTCGCGGCCGTGCTGCTGCCGAAGGTCCAGGCGGTGCCCGTCGCGGCCGGTGCCGGGGTCGTCCTGCTGGCCGTGTGGGCGGCGCGCCGCTGGTGGCCGGGTCTCGCCGGGCAGCTGGCCGGGCTCGCCGGGCTGCTGGCGATCCTGCAGGCGACCGTCACGCAGTTCGACGGTCCGGCGCGCGCCGCCGTGCTGCTCGGCGAGGCGCTGCTGCTCGTCGTGGCCGCGCTGGGCGGCCGCAACAAGGTCGCCTTGGGCGCCGCGCTCGGCTTCGCGATGATCGGCGGCGTCATCGGCGTGTTCTTCGACGTGACCCCGGTTTTGCTGATGGTGTACCGGATCCGGCCGGCCGGCGACGTCGCCGGGGCGCTGGCGGTCGCCGCGTTGCTCCTCGCCGTTTCGGTCGCGCTGCCGTGGGCGGCCCTGCGCCTGGCGGTCTTCCGTGGGCCGGCCGACGACCTGCCGATCTGGCTCGTCGCCGGGGTTTCCGCGCTGTACGGCGCCGCCGGCGTCGTGCTGTGCGGGTCGCTGCTGGCCGTCCCCGGGCGCACCGGCTTCCTGCTCGGCCACGCGCTGATCACGGTGTCCTGGACGATCGCGGCGCTGGTGCTGCTGCTGCGCGGCATCGACGTCGTCGCGCTGCGCGTGATCGGGCTGGTCCTGGTCGGCGCCGCCGTGCTGAAGCTGGTGCTGTTCGACCTGGCGACGCTGGACGGCCTCGCGCGCGTCGGCGCGTTCCTCGGCGCGGGACTGGTCCTGCTCGCGGCCGGGACGCGGTACGCGCGGCGGGTCGCCTCCCGCTGACGCGGAAGAATTGTCGTACCCCTGTGGTTACCTGGATCACAACCCGACGACCAGGGGGAGCGACCGATGACCCAACCGAACCTCGCCGACCGGTCCGCGGAACGGATCGGCTGGCTGACCACCGTCACGCCGAAGGGGCGGCCCGCACCGCGACCGGTGTGGTTCGTCCTCGACGGCGACGACATCGTGGTGTTCAGCAAGCCGGACACCGCGAAGCTGCGGCACATCGAGGCCAACCCCGAGGTGAGCTTTCACCTCAACAGCAACGAAGGCGGCGGTGCGGTCCTCGTCGTGAACGGCAAGGCGCACGTCGAACCCGGGAAGGCGTCGGACGCACCCGGCTACCTCGACAAGTACGGCCCCGCGTATGCCGCCATCGGGTTCGAGACGCCCGATGCGTTCGACGCCGAGTACTCCGTCCGCATCCGCGTGGTGCCCGAGCGTTCCTGGGGGTGGTGAGTATCAGTCCACTGTAGACAACTCAATACGCATGACCACGCGTCGCGGTGTGGGGTGGCTGACTTCGGTGAACCCGGCGTCGGCGAACACCTGACGGGCGCCGACGTGCAGTTCGCCCCACGTGATCTCCTTGCCCGGCCGGGTGATCATCGGGTACGCCTCGAGCGCGCGCGCACCGCGTTCGCGGGCGAAGCCGATCGTCGCCTCGGCCAAGGGGTAGGTGAGACCACGGCCGCGGTAGCCCTTGCGGACGGCGAAGCACGTCACGGCCCAGACGCCGTCGTCGTCCTTGTCTTCGGCGCGGCCGCTCCACGGGACGCGCGAGCCGCGCAGCTTGGGGTAGGCGGTCCGCGGCTCGACGGCGACCCAGCCGGCCGGCTCGCCGTCGACGTACGCGACGAGCCCGCTCGTGGTGGCGTCCGGGACCCCGCAAGCCGTCTGGCTCCGCAGCATGGCGGTCCGCTGCTCCTGGGTGGAGTCGCGCCAGATCCAGCCGGCGACCTTGAACCGCTGGCACTGACAGCGGCCGGGGTAGTCGGCGGTGCCGAAGATCGCGACGAGGTCCGCCCAGGACGCCTCGTTGGCGGGGACGATGTCGACGTCGGCGGTCATGGTCGCGCAGCCTAGGATCGATTCCGGACGATCCACTGCCGGAATCGAGAATCGCCATGGCGGACGACACGAGCCCGACGGCGCGGGCGCTGCGCACGCTGGAGCTCCTGCAGGCCGGTCCGGGCAGCACCGCCGACCGGCTCGCGGCCAAGCTCGGCGTGTCCGAACGCGCCGCCCGGCGCTACGTCGGCATCCTGCGCGAGGCCGGCATCCCGGTCGTCGCCACGCGCGGGCCGTACGGCGGCTACCGGGTCGGGCGTGGCCTGCGGCTGCCGCCGTTGACGTTCAGCCCGGCCGAGGCGCTAGGCCTGGTCATGGCCGTGCTCGACGGGCACCACGACGCCCGGGACTCCGCCACCCTGGTCGGCGGCGCGCTCGGCAAGATCGTGCAGGCGCTCCCGGAGCCGGTCGCGGCGCAGGCCGAGGCCGTCCGGCGGACCGCCGCGCCCGCTCCGGACGCCGCTGCCGCGCGGCCGGATCACGACACCACGGCGGCCCTCGTCCAGGCCTGCGCCGAGCATCGGCGCGTCCGGCTCCGCTACCGCTCCGAGGCGGGCACGGAGTGGGACGGCGAGGTCGACCCGTGGGCGGTCGTCGTCCGCCACGGCCGGTGGTACCTGCTGTGCCGCACCCACCCGAAGGGCGCGCAGCGGGCGTACCGGATCGACCGCGTCCGCGGCGTCGAGATCGGCGACGGCACCTTCGAGCCGCCGCGGGACCTCGACCCCGTCGCGACGGTCGAGGACCACCTCGCCGTCGGCTGGGAGTACGACGTCGAAGTCGTGATCGACGCGCCGCTCGACCTCGTGGGCCGGTGCCTGGCGCGCGCCGTCGGGAAGCTGGCGCGCGTCGACGATGGAACGACCCGGTTGACCGGCAGTACCAGCAACCCCGCGTGGTACGCCGAGCAGCTCGCCCGGATCCCGGCGCCGTTCCGGATCGTGCGGTGCCGCGAAGTCCGGGAGGCCGTCCGCGTGCTCGGGCAGCGCCTGCTGGCCGCCGCCGAAGACCGGTGAACCGGACGGAACCCGCGTATCGTCTTCCTGTGGCGGAACACACCGGCGAGACCCGCAACGAGAAGCTGCAGCGCAACATCGGCGAGCTGCTGCAGGAGCTGCGCGTCGCGCAGGCCGGCGTGCAGATCCTGTTCGGTTTCCTGCTTTCGGTCGTGTTCACCGACCGCTTCCACGACGCCAGCGGGTTCGAGAAGTCGCTGCACCTGTCCGCGGTGGCGCTCGCGGTGGCGGCGACGGCGCTGCTGACCGCGCCCGCGGCGTGGCACCGCCTGCTGTTCCGCACCGGGAGCCGGGAGCGGATCCTGACGGTCGGCAACCGCCTGGTGCTGGTCGGCCTGGTCTGCCTCGCCCTGGCGATCACGTCGACGGTCGCGCTGATCGCCAAGGTGGTCTACGGCGAGATCGCGATGATCGTCATGGGCGTGCTCTGCGTGCTGATCTTCGGGATCCTCTGGTTCGCGATGCCGCTGCGGCTGAACCCGGCGAACGGCGATCAGCCGACGGGACCGCCCAAGTAGAGCGTGTCCTCCTGGACGAAGCAGAGCGGGTTGCCGAAGGGGTCGTCGGCGTAGAAGGACCGTTCGCCCCAGAACTGGGTCTCGATCGCGTCGTCGAGCCAGCGCGGCCCGGCGGCGCGCACCCGCCCGAACGTCTCCTCGACGTCGTCGACCGCGAGGTAGACGATCCGCGGATCCTTGCGCGGCCGCGGTTCGCGGTGTTCGAGTGGCGCCTCGACGCAGGCGAGCACCACGCCGCCGCAGGTGAAGTAGTGCCGGTTGACGGAGATCCGCTCGCCGGGGTCGCCCAGGACGGCGGCGTAGAAGGCGACCGCGACCTCGATGTCGTCGACGGGCTGGATCAGCCGGAAGACCCGCATGCGCGCACAGTACCGCTGTTCATCCCGTGTTCGGCAGCAGTTGCCGGGGCAGTCGGCCGGCGCCCGTAGCTTCCCGCCCGTGACTGACACTTCTCGCCGGACCTTCCTCCTCGGTGCCCCGGCCGTCGCCGCCGCGGCGACCCTGCCGGGCGTCCTCGGCGCGCCGGCCGCCGAAGCCCAGGGCCTGCACCGCCCGGACGCCGAAGATCCGCGCTTCACGCTCGTGGTCATGCCGGACACCCAGTACCTGTTCGACGAGGACCGCGGGGACGCGGCCCCACTGGACGCCTCGCTGCGGTACGTCCTCGACGAGGCCGATGACAACGTTGTCTTCCTCGCTCACCTCGGAGATCTCACGCAGAACGGCCGCGCGGACGAGTTCGCCCGCATCAGCAGGTCGTTCCAGGCCCTCGACCGCCGCCGGTTCCCGTACAGCACCCTCGCCGGCAACCACGACATCGACGGCTCGAAGGACGACCAGCGCGGCCCGTCGCCGTACCTGGACGCGTTCGGCCCGCAGCGCCAGCGCACCTCGCCGACGTTCCGCGGCGCGTCGAAGGACGGCTACAACACCTTCCACATCTTCCGCGGTGGCGGCCGCGACTGGCTGCTGCTCGCGCTGGACTGGCGGCCCTCGGCCGGCGGGCTGAACTGGGCGAAGCAGGTCCTCGCGCAGCACCCGGCGCTGCCCGCCATCCTCACCATCCACGAGCTGGTCTGGGCCGACGACGACCACCAAGCCCAGTTCTCCACCTTCGGCGAGATGGTCTGGAAGGAACTCGTCGACGGCAACGACCAGATCTTCCTGACGCTGAACGGCCACTACTGGCCGACCGGGCGCACGGTCCGCAAGAACGCCGCCGGGCACGACGTCCACGTCCACATCGCCAACTACCAGGACCGCTACTACGGCGGCAGCGCGATGGTCCGGCTCTACCAGTTCGACCTCGCGCGCGGCGTCATCGACGTCCGGACGTTCTCGCCGTGGCTCGCCGCGCAGGACCACCTGTCCGAGATGCAGCGGATCGAGGTCGAACGCAGCGGCACCGCCGACTACTTCAGCCTGGAGATCGACTTCGCCGAGCGCTTCCAGGGCTTCGCGCCGGTGCCGGTGCCGCCGGGGCGTCCGGCGAAGCAGCAGCTGGTGCCGGGCACGGTCGCCTACTGGCGCTTCGAAGGTGGCCAGGATGGGAAGCCCGTGCCGGACAACGTCGTCGTGCGCGACCAGACCGGGCGTGGTAACGACCTCACCCGCGTCACCGCGCCCGGCAGCGGGCCGGACGCGCTGAAGTTCTCGAGCGAGTTCTCGCCGCGGCAGCCGTCGCGGGCGAGCCTGCGGTTCGACGGCGGCCGCGACCCGAGCCGGGGCGCGTACCTGCGCACGGTCGACGCGGCGCCCATGAACAAGCTGACGTTCGAGCGCGGCTACACCGTCGAGGCGTTCTTCTGGCTGCCGGCGAACTTCAAGGACGGTCACCACGGCTGGTGCGGCCTGTTCGCCCGCGAGGGCAGCGGCGCGGCCGCGGGCAAGACCGGCGACGACCCGAAGGAATCGGCGGCCACACTGTCCCTTTCGGACGGTGGCGAGCTGCAGTGGGCGGTGTTCCCGCTCAACCAGGACCGCATCTCGACGAACTGGGGCCACGAGCTGCCGGTCGAGAAGTGGTGGCACGTCGCGGTGGTCAACGACGGGCGGCGCACGGTCGTCTATGTCGACGGCTGCCCGGTGGTGCGGAACCCGGCCACGCCGGCGATCGGGCTCGCGAACCCGGGCGGTTCGTGGCTGGTCGGCGCGTCGTCGTACGACGGCAAGGTGGACCGGAGCTTCGCCGGGTTGCTGGGGGACGTGCGGGTGGTCGACCGGCCGCTGAACCCGCGTGAATTCATGCTGGGCTGAGGCCCTTGACAGCGGGTGGACAATAAAAAATCGACGTGCCTTCCGAACAAACAGGATGGCCCATCGAATGTTCCGTAAGTCTAACCGCTGTGAGGGGAATTTGTCAAATCAGGGGTACGACGAGGAATTGCGGGCGGAGCGCGCGTACGTCAACGGGTTGTACGCGCGCCTCGACCGCGAACGTGACGAAGCGCGCGCCCGCTACCGCTCCGCTCTCGGGGAACCGGGGACCACGCTGGTGGAGCGGGACGCGGACGTGCGCGTCCGGGCGCGGGAGACGGTCCGGCTGAACGTCGCCGACAATGGGCTCTGCTTCGGCCGGTTGGACACCCTTTCGGGCGAAACCAGCTACATCGGCCGGATCGGTCTCTTCGACGGCGAAAACGACTACGAACCGCTTCTGCTGGATTGGCGGGCACCGGCGGCGCGCCCGTTCTACGTCGCCACCGCGGCGACGCCGGAAAACACGCGCCGCCGTCGTCAGTTCCACACCATGGGGCGGAAAGTCGTCGATTTCACCGACGAGGTGCTCGGCCGGCCGGGTGCCGACGAGCGCGGGGACGCGGCGCTGCTGGCCGCGGTCAACGCGCCGCGCGGCGAGGGCATGCGGGACATCGTCGCGACGATCCAGGCCGAGCAGGACGAGATCATCCGGCTCGGCCACCCGGGCGTGCTCGTCGTCGAGGGCGGGCCCGGCACCGGCAAGACCGCCGTCGCGCTGCACCGCGTCGCGTACCTGCTCTACACCCGGCGCGAGCGGATGTCGCGCAGCGGCGTGCTGGTGGTCGGGCCGAGCCCGCTGTTCCTGGACCACATCGGCCGGGTGTTGCCGTCGCTCGGCGAGTCCGACGTCGTCTTCCGGACCACCGGCGACCTCGTCCCGGGGCTGCGCGTGACCGCCGAGGACACGCCGGAAGCCGCGCGGCTCAAGGGTTCGCTGAAGATCCTCGACGTGCTGAAGGCGGCGGTCGCCGACCGGCAGAAGGTGCCCGACGAACCGGTGCCGGTCGAGCTGGCCGACGTCACCGTCGACCTCGACGCCGGCATCGCGGAGGAGGCCCGGCTGGCGGCCCGCCGGTCCGGGTTGCCGCACAACGAGGCCCGCGCGGTCTTCCGCGAGCACGTCGTGACGGCGCTCGCCGAGCGGGCCGTCGCGCGCATCGGCGAGGGCTGGTTGACCAGCGAAGATCGCGGGGCGTGGGCTGAGCTGCGTGCCGACGTCCTCGACGAGCTGGCCGGACACGAAGGCTTCGACGCCGCGCTCGCGGCGCTGTGGCCGGAGCTGACGCCGGAGACGCTGCTGGCGCCGCTGTACATGTCGCCGCGCCGGCTCGCGGCCGCCGGGGCCGACCCCGCGCTGTTCCGCGCGGACGGCGCGGCCTGGACGGTCTCGGACGTGCCGTTGCTCGACGAGCTGGTCGATCTGCTCGGCCACGACGCCTCCGCCGAACGCGCCGCGGCCCGCCGGCGGGCGCGGGAGGACGCCGAGTACGCCGAAGGCGTCATGGACCTCATCAAGCTGGACCGCGAGGAACTGGACGAAGACCTCGGCCTGGTCGCCACCGACCTGCTCCACGCCGAAGACCTGGCCGGCCGGTTCACCGAACGCGACCCGCGCGACCTCGCCGAACGTGCCGCCGCCGACCGCGACTGGACGTACGGGCACGTCGTCGTCGACGAGGCTCAGGAACTGTCCGAAATGGACTGGCGGGTGCTGATGCGGCGGTGCCCGAGCCGGTCGTTCACGATTGTCGGCGACCTGGCGCAGCGGCGCAGCCCGGCCGGGGCGACGGCGTGGGGGCCGGTGCTGGCGCCGTACGTCGCCGACCGGTGGGTGTACCGGGAGCTGACCGTCAACTACCGGACGCCGGCGGAGATCATGACCGTCGCCGGCGCGCTCCTCGCGGAGTTCGCGCCGGACGTGCGGCCGCCGGAATCGGTGCGCGCGTGCGGAATCCGGCCGTGGTCGCGGCGCATCGCCGATGGCGAACTGCCGGCCGCCATCGGCGAATTCGTCCGCGCCGAAGCCGGGCGCGAAGGCACCAGCGTCGTCATCGGCCCGCCGGGTGTGCCCGGCACGGTCCCGCCGTCGGCGGCCAAGGGCCTGGAGTTCGACGCCGTCCTCGTCGTCGAACCGGAGCGGATCCTGGCCGGAGGCGCGCGGGGCGCGGCCGAGCTGTACGTCGCGCTCACGCGCGCCACGCAGCGCCTCGGGGTGCTGCACCGGGATCCGCTGCCGGCGGTGTTGTCGGGGCTCGCCGACGCGGGCACGCCCGTGCGCGCCGGGCACCGGCGGTTCCTGTAGCCGGGCGGGGATGGCGGGTGGGGTCCGTCATCCCCGCACGAGCTACGCCGTGAGCCGGCCCCAGGCGTAGTTCTGCTTGGCCAGCTTGAGGTAGACGAACAGCTCGGTCCCGGACACGCCGTCGATCTTGCGGATCTCCTCGCCCAGCACTTCGAGCATGTGGTCGTCGTCCCGGCAGACGAGCTCGGCCAGCAGGTCGTAGCGCCCGGCGCACAGCACGACGTAGTGCACGTGCGCGAGCTCGGACAGCTTGTCCGCCACCTCGCGCGGATCAGCGCCGTCGACGCTGATGCCGACCATCGCCTGGCGCGTCAGATCGACGTTGACCGGGTCGGTCACCGCCACGATCTGCATGAGGTCGTCGCGCAGCAGCCGCTGCACGCGCTGGCGGACGGCTCCCTCCGAAAGCCCCACCGCCTTCGCGAGCGCGGTGAACGACGCGCGGCCGTCCTGCTGCAGCAGGGCGATGAGCGATCTGTCCGTGTTGTCCAGTCCGCGCGCACGTGAATCGTCACCCATGCCGTCCCTCCCTGTGTTTCGGCATGTGATTTGTCAAGTGCGCAGCGTATCGAGACCTGACCAGAAAGCGAGACCCCTGCGCCAGCTTCACGTGATCCGGCGCCAGGATCGTGATTTGCCGAGGATTCGGTGGCTGAGGGGGAAACTCACGAGTCATTCCGAGGCGGTTTTGTGCGCCCGCGCACAGCCGGACCCGCTCGCGGGGCCGCGGCGGGTACCGTCTGTCGGCTTTGCCGTCGCCCGCAACCCCAGGAGGACCAACGCAATGACCGTGGCACTCGCTCCCGCCGTCCCGGAGAAGGGGCTGCGCGGTGGCGCGCTGGGCATGGTGTCGTCGATGGTCATCGGGATGTCGTCGACCGCGCCGGCGTACTCGATCGCGGCCACGCTCGGCCTGATCGTGCTGGCCGGCACCGGCTTCAAGGCGGCCGCGTTCGTGCTGCTTTCGTTCGTGCCGGTGCTGTTCGTGGCGTTCGCGTTCCGGGAGCTGAACACCGCGGAACCCGACTGCGGCACCAACTTCACGTGGGCGGCCCGCGCGTTCGGCGCGCACGCGGGGTGGTTCACCGGCTGGGTCGTCACGGTCGCCCAGCTGCTGGTGATGAGCAGCCAGTCGGCGCTGACCGGCCGGTACACGCTGCTGCTGTTCGGCGCGTCCGGCGCGGCGGACAACCGGTGGGTCACGACGGCGATCGGTGCCGCGTGGCTGCTGGTGCTGTGCTGGCTCTGCTACCGCGGCATCGAGGTGTCGGCGCGGGCGCAGTGGATCCTGCTCGGCGTCGAACTCGCTGTCCTGGTGCTGTTCTCGGTCGTCGCGCTCGTCCGCGTCTTCGACGGCACAGCGGGGCCGCAGGCCTCGGTGCCGCGCCTGGACTGGCTCTGGCCGGGCGGGGTCGGCGCGGGCACCGCCGTCTCGGCCGTGCTGCTGGCCGTGTTCATCTACTGGGGCTGGGAAAGCTCGCTCTCGGTCAACGAGGAGTCCGCCGATCCGCGCCACGCGCCCGGCCGCGCCGCCGTGCTTTCGACCGTGCTGCTGGTGCTGAACTACCTGCTCGTCACGGTGGCCGCGCTCGCCTTCGCGGGCGTCGGTGCCGAGGGGATCGGCCTGGGCAACGAGGCCAACTCCGACGACGTCCTCGCCGGCCTCGGCAGCGCGGTCTTCGGCGACGGGACGACGGGCAAGGTGCTGGGCGTGCTGCTGATCGTCTCGGTGCTCACCAGCGGCGCGGCCACCAGCCAGGCGACGATCATGCCCGCGGCGCGCACGACGTTGTCGATGGCCAGCCACGGCGCGCTGCCCCGCGTGTTCGGCCGCGTGCACCCGCGGTTCCGGACGCCGTCGGTGGCCACCTGGACGTTCGGGCTCGTGTCGCTGGCGGTGTACGTGCTCCTGGCGCTGGTCAGCGACAACGTGCTCTCGGATTCGGTGGACGCGGTCGGGCTGACCATCGCGATCGAGTACACGATGACGGCGCTGGCCTGCGTCTGGGTGTTTCGCCGGACGCTGTTGGCGAGCGTGCGCAACTTCGTGCTGCGCGGGCTGTTGCCGTTCGCCGGCGGGGTGTTCTTCCTGGCCGTGCTGGTGTTCGCGCTGGTGGAGTACGCGAAGCCGGACGCGGGCGAGACGACGGTGTTCGGGATCGGCGGGGTCGCGGTGATCGGCGTGGTGTCGATCGTGCTCGGCGTGCCGCTGATGTTCGCCGTCCACCGCGCGTGCCGGGACTTCTTCGCCGGCCGCCGGTTGCCGCGCGGGGTGGTGCGACGCGGCGGCGACGTCATCGAGCCGGGCTAGAACCAGGTGTCCAGCGCGGTCGCCGGCGAGCCTTCGCCCGCCCACGCGATGACGCCGTCGGGGCGCAGCAGCAGCGGGCCGGTGTTCGTCACGCGGACGACGTCGACTCGCGGTTCGGTCACGTCGTCCGGGGTCAGCAGGAGGCCGCGGCCGGTGCGGGTGTGTTCGTGCAGCTTGCTCCGGTGGCCGTCGGGGTGGGCCAGTTCGAGGTCCGGGCAGTGCTCGCCGACCGGCTTTCCGGCGGGGTAAGGGAAGTCGTAGCGGGTGCCGACCCCGGACAGGAGGTCCGCGAAGTACCTGTTCGCCTCCGGCAGGTCCATCAGCTCCGCGACGATCTCGCGCAGCGCGTCGACGTGCGGGCCGGGTGCCAGCAGTGCGGACTGCGCCCTCGTGTTGCGTAGCACGGCTTCGCCGGCTGGATGCCTTTCGCGCGTGTACGTGTCGAGGAACGCTTCGGGCTTGTCGCCGCGGAGGACGGCGCCGAGCTTCCAGCCCAGGTTGAGCGCGTCGAGCAGCCCGAGGTTGAGGCCCTGGCCGCCGCTGGGCGAGTGCACGTGCGCCGCGTCACCGGCCAGGAGGACGCGCCCGCGGCGGTAGTCGTCGACCTGCCGGGCTTGGTCGCCGAAGCGCCGTTCCTCGCGGAACTCCTCGACGACGACGTCCGCGCCGGTGATCCGCCGGATGCTCTCGGCGAAGTCCGCCGCGGTGACCGGCTCCGGTTTCGTCGCGGGTTCGGTGATGCCGACCATGCTGCCGCCGTGCAGGAACGTGCCCCCGGCGTACCGCCCGGCCGGCGGGACGGCCCCGGCGAACCGCGCCTGCCCGGCGACCGTGCGCAGCAGCGCCGGCGTGCCGGGGAAGGCGAAGCCGGCCAGCTTCCGGACCGTGCTGCGGCCGCCGTCGCAGCCGACGACGTACTTCGCGCGCCACGTCCGTCCGGCGGTCACGGTGACACCGTCCACATCGGACTCCAGCGCGGTGACCTCGCGGTCCCGCAGCACCCGGACGCCTTCGGCGTGCTTCGCGAGGACGCGTTCCAGCTCCGGCTGCCAGATGTTCGTCCGCGGGCGGTCTGCGCGGGGCTCGATCTTGAAGATGTTCGCGAAGTGGCCGCGGGTGGTGCCGTGGTCGCGGGCGAGGTCCTTCGTGCCTTCGACGTCGGCTTCGGCGAGCCGGTCGCCGAGACCGCGTCGCCAAAGCGCTTCGGTCGCCAGTGCGCCCAAGCCGCGGGCTTTCGGCTCTTCGGACGGTGCTTCCAGCCGCTCCAGGACGAGCGGTTCGGCGCCCGCCAACTTTAGTTCGGCCGCGAGGAACAGGCCCACCGGGCCCGCGCCCACGACGATCACATCGGCATCCATGGGTCCCCCTTAACTTGTTAAGGACTAGGATGTCCTTAACAAGTTAAAGCGTCAAGGAGGAGCATGTCGCTGGACGTCGACGGCGCGGTGCGCGTCGCGCTTCGCCTGCTCGAAGCCGAGGGGCTGGACAAGCTGACCGTCCGGCGGCTGGCCACCGAGCTGGGCGTCAAGGCACCCGCGTTGTACTGGCACTTCCGCAGCAAGCGCGCGCTGCTCGACCACCTGACGGACGCGATCGTCGCGCCGGTCGTCGCGGGGCTGCCGTCGTCGGGGCCGTGGCTCGAATGGCTCGAACGCGCGGGATTCGCGCTGCACACGGCGTTGCTCGCGCACCGCGACGGCGCCCGCGTCGCGCTGGGCGCGGACCTCACCGTGGCCCGCGCGCTCGGCGAGTTCGCCGAGCGCGCGGTCGGAGTGCTGCACGAGGCGGGCTTCCCGATCGGGGAGGCCACCCGCGCGGCCGGGGTGCTGGTGCACTTCGTGCTGGGCCGGGCGGTCGAGGACCAGACGCGACCGGCACCTTCCGAGGAGGCGGCGGTGATCGAATCCGACGCGTTCCCGTTCCCGCTGATGGCCCGGGGCCTGCGCGAGCGCGCCGGTTCGACGACCGACGACGACTTCCGGTACGCGCTCGGCGTGCTGCTCGCGGGCCTGGAGGTGGCTAACCGAGGTCGCGGCGGCTGAGGTCCTCCTCGGTTTCGCGGCGCACGAGCAGCGTCGCGAAGCCGTCCTTGACGCCGACCAGCGGCGGCCGCCCGACCTGGTTGTAGTTCGACGCCAGCGAGTGGTGGTAGGCGCCGGTGCACGGGACGGCCAGGAGGTCGCCGGCGTGCAGGTCGCCGGGCAGGCTGATGCCGTCGGCGAGGACGTCGCCGGACTCGCAGTGCCGCCCGACGACGGTCATCGGGACGCGCTTTTCCTTCGAGCGGCGCCCGATCAGGCGTGTCGTGTAGCGGGCGCCGTAGAGCGACGGGCGGGCGTTGTCGCTCATGCCGCCGTCGACCGCGACGAACGTGCGGCTGCCGCGCTTGACCGCGCACACGCGGTACACGGTGATCCCGGCCGGCCCGACGATCGCCCGGCCCGGCTCGACGGTGAGGCGCGGCATCGGGAACCCGTGCGCCGCGCACTCGTAGGCGAGGGCGACGCGCAGGCGCCGGGAGTAGCCGCCGAGGTCGAACGCGGGCTCGCCGCCGACGTACGGCACGGCGTGCCCGCCGCCGAGGTCGAGCTCCCGCAGCGTGACGCCGTGGGTGTCGCGGATCCGGACGAGCACCGCGGCCATCCGCCGCGCGGCGGCCTCGTACCGGTCGATCCTGGTCACCTGGGAGCCGATGTGGCAGTGCAGGCCCTTCAGCAACAACCCGGGTTGCTGTTTCACTGCCTCGACGGCGGCGTCGACGTTGTCGGGCACGCCGTCGAGGAGGGAGAAGCCGAACTTCTGCCCTTCGGTGCCGGTGCTGATGGCTTGGTGGGCCCCGGCCGGGACGCCTGGTGTCACGCGGATCATCACCTGCTGTCCGCCGTGCGCGAGCGCGCCGAGCTGCTCGATCTCGTCGAGCGAGTCGACGACGATCCGCCGGACGCCGTACTCGAGAGCGGCCTTCAGGTCTTCGGGCGTCTTCGCGTTGCCGTGCAGCAGCATGCGCTCGGCGGGGAAGCCGACAGCGCGCGCGACGGCGATCTCACCCGCGGAGCAGGTGTCGAGCGACAGCCCCTCTTCGGCGACCCAACGCAGTACGGACCGCGTACACAACGCCTTGCTCGCGTACGCGACTTCGACGTCCGGCAGCGCTTCGCGGTACTCGCGGGCAGTGTCACGGACCTGCTGCTCGTCGAGGAGGTAGGACGGCGTCCCGAAGCGGGCAGCGAGGTGACTGACCTTCGCGCCGGCGAAGAGGAGTTCGCCGTCTTCGCCGAGTCGGGTGCTTCGCGGCCAGACTCCTGGCTCGAGGTGATCGGCGGCTTCGCAGCCGAGGCTGGGAAGAAGCTCGCTGAGCGTCACGGGTGCCTCCGGGCATCGCGGCGGATCGGACTTCGCCAGGACACCGCTGTTCGCGGTGTTGGCGCCCACCCGTGAATGCCGTCCTGACGGGTTTCCGTCGGTCGCTGACGTGTTGTTAACGCGCGAGTAACTTCGGTCACGCCCCGGTTGCCCTCAACCGGCCGGGGTCAGGCTGGTTTGTGGTCCGCCGTCGTGCCGCAGACGCAGCCGCGGTCCGCTCCTCGGCCCGCCGCCGTCGCCGCGCAGTAGCGGCGGGCTATCTCGTCGTGCGTGCCGAGCGGGTGGGGGCAGCTCGGGCAGCGCGTACCGGATCGGGGTGTCTCCGGTGCGTCGGGCAGCGGGGCCGTCACGCCGCCACCCGCGGCTTCCGCAGCTGTTCACTGGCCTCGTGGAGGTGCTGGAGCACGTACCCGTACGAGCGCGCCCAGCCGCACTGGGCGTACGAAATCCCGCGCCGCGCGCAGAACTCGCTGACGATCACCTGCGCGTGCTTCAGGTTCGGCCGGGCCATGCTCGGGAACAGGTGGTGCTCGATCTGGTAGTTCAGCCCGCCGAGCGCGAAGTCGACGATCCGGCCGCCGCGGATGTTGCGGGACGTCAGCACCTGCTTGCGCAGGAAGTCGAGCCGGTGCCCGGTCGCGAGCATCTCCATGCCCTTGTGGTTGGGCGCGAACGAGCAGCCCATGTACAAGCCCCACAGGAACTGGTGCGCCAGGATGAAGATGATCCCGGTCAGCGGCGACAGCACGATGAACACCGCGGCCAGGTACGCCACCAGGTGTGCGAGCAGCAGCGCGGACTCCAGCTTCCGGCGCCGGAGATCCTTGCGCAGCACCGCTTTCACGCTGGAGACGTGCAGGTTCAGGCCTTCCAGCAGCAACAGCGGGAAGAACAGAAACGCCTGGTACTTCGCCACCCAGCGCAGGAAACCGCGCTTCCGCGAGCTCTGCGCCTTGCTGAACGCGAGCGCGGCGATGTCGACGTCCGGGTCCTCGTCCTCGTGGTTGGGGTTGGCGTGGTGCCGGGCGTGGGTGCCGATCCACCAGCCGTAGCTCAGCCCGGTCAGTCCACCGTGGACGAAGCCGGTGAGGTCGTTCGCCCGGCGGCCGCGGAAGATCTGCTTGTGCCCGGCGTCGTGGCCGATGAACGACAGCTGCCCGAACATCATCGCGAAGAAGGCCGCGAGGAACAGCTGCCACCACGAGTCGCCGAGGTAGGCGAACGCGACCCAGCCGCCGCCGAACGCGGTGAGGTTGAGCCCGATGCGGATCGCGTAGTAGCGCCGTCGCCGGCGGAGGAGCCCGGCGTCCTTGATGAGCCTGGACAGCTCGGCGAAATCACTGCCGTGCGAGGTTTCCGGTGTCTGGAGCGAAGTCATGTCCGCCGTCCTGGTCAGCTGAAATGCTTGTCCAGCAACGGCTTCCGGCACTGGGTGTGCCGGACCGATCCCGAAGAAGGGCGCTGAGGCCTGACCGCGGGTTCGCTCCGCGGTATGCCCCCAGCGTGACATCCCCGGCGCTGGATGACAATTCCCCGCTGGTCACCGAAGAGGTGTACAGTCGGCCACATCGGGATGACGGTGATTTGCCGCACACCCGGAACCTTCCGGCCGGAGCACACCGGCCGGGGACAGGAGCTGACCCGGCTTCCGAAATCCGTTTGTCCGCAGCCATGCCGGCCGATCGGCCGGCGAGCAGCCGCCCGCAGTCGCGCAGAGCGACGCCCGGGGCGCCCATCAAGGTTGCCGCAACGAGTTTCGCGCTCGGTCGTGGTTCCTGTCGTCAGGTGGTTCGTCGGCGGGCCGAGGTCCGGCGTCACCGCGCCATGGCCCGCCGACGAGCCGCTCTTCTTACGAAAGCCCCCACGACGAGAGCAGCCCGAAGAGCTGTTCCCGTTCGGCCGCCGTCAGCAGCCGGCTCGGCGGGCGGACGTCGGGGCGGCACAGGCCGAGCTGGCCGAGCGCGTCCTTGACCACGCTCACGTTGTTCGCGTTCCCGTTCGCCGCGCGCAGCTCCTCGAACGGGCGGATCCGCTCCCAGACCGCCATCGCCGCCGGGTAGTCCCCTGTGGACAGTGCGCGGAACATCTCCAGCGAGATCGCCGGGTCGACGTTCACCAGGCCCGACGTGAACCCGGTCGCGCCGACGGCGAAGTAGCCGGGAGCCGAGAGTTCGGCCAGCCCGGCGATCCACACGAACCGGTCGAAGCCGGCGTCCCGCGCGACCGAGCCGAACCGCACCGGGTCCGGGACCGCGTACTTCACGCCGATGACGTTCGGGGCCGCCTCGCCCAGCGCCCGCAGCTGTTCGCCGGCGATCGCCGGGTTGCGGACGTAGAGCACGACGCCGAGTTCGGGCACCGCGGCCGCGATCGCCGCGTGGTAGTCGACCCAGCCGTCGCCCGAGATGTACGGGTGCACGGGCTGGTGGATCATGATCATGTCGGCGCCCGCGTCCCGCGCGTGCGTCGCCGCCCGCGTCGCCGAGGTGACGTCGTGGCCGATCCCGGCGAGCACGCCGGCCCGGCCGGCCACCGCTTCGACGGTGACTTCCAGGCAGTGCCGGGCTTCCGCCGCGTCCAGCGCGTAGAACTCGCCGGTGTTCCCGTTCGGCGTCACGACCTCGATGCCGCCGGTCACCAGCCGGTCGACGAGTTTCGCGTACGTCTGCCCGTCGACGGCGCCCTCGGCGTCGAACGGCGTGACCGGGATGGCCACCACCCCGGAAAGCCGCCGCCTCTGCTGCTCGAACGTCATCGGGCTCCCTTCGTCTCGGTGCTGTGCTCACCCGGCAGGCCGCACGCGACCCGGTCGAGGAAATCCGTGATGTGCCTGCGCAGCAGGTGTTCGGCCTGCCGGGCGTTCCCGCTCTCGGCGGCGGCCAGGATCGCCCGGTGCTCGGCCGCCTCGCCCTGCCACGTGGGACTGATGCCCCAGCCGGTGACCGTGATCAGCGCGGCCTGGTCGCGCAGGCCGTCGAGGACCTCGACCAGCAGCGGGTTCCCGCACCCGGCGTAGAGCGCGCGGTGGAACAGCCGGTTGGCCAGGCTGGCTTTCGCGCGGTCGGCCGCGTTCGCGCCGGTCTCGACCCCGGCCAGCACCTGCCGCGCGTCGGCGAAGTCCGCGCCGCGCTCGACAGCGCGCCGGACGGCTTCGGGCTCGAGAAGCGCACGCAGGTCGTACACCGCGTGGGCGCTCTCGGCGTCCATGACCCGGACCGCGGCGCCCTTGTACGTGCTCATCGTGACCAAACCGGAACCGGCGAGGATCCGCAGTGCCTCGCGCACCGGCGTCTTCGACACCCCGAGCAGGGCGCCCACCTCGGCCTCGACGAGCGTTTCGCCCGGCCCGAACTCCCCGCTCAAGATCGCTTCCTTGATCGCGTCCCGCACGAAATCAGTGCGCGAGACGGGCGGCGGCGGCCTCCTGGCCGAAGAAGTGCTCGCCACTGGCATGTCCGATCTGATATACGATGCGACATACAACATTATCACGGACCCAGGGAGCAGCCATGCAGCGTCGCACCGGCTTCCGATTCCGACGAGTGCTGCTGGCGGCGAGCCTCGCCGCCGGCCTGGCGGCCTGTGGCGCGCCCGGCGGGGACGGCGGCCAGGCGGCGAACCCCTCGGCCGTGCCGGACAAGCCGAGCAAGCCCGTCGACCTGAACATCCTCGACGTCGCGGGCAACCTGCAGCTCACCAAGCAGATGATCGAGAACTTCAAGGCCGCGCACCCCGAGGTGCTCGCGAAGGTCACGTACTCGACGGCGCCCGCACCGAGCATGGCGGGCAAGCTGAAGGCCGAGCAGGACGGCGGCGTCGCCCAGACGCACCTCGTCCTCAGCGGCACGGACGGCCTCTCCGCCGGCATCGCGAACGGCACGCTGGCGAAGGTGCTGCCGGACTTCTCCGGCCGGTTCCCGAACCTCATGCAGAACTACCTCGAGCCCGCGGCCAAGATGCAGGAGCTGGCCAACGGCTACGGCGTCGAGGTCGTCTACTACCCGTCCGGCCCGCTGCTGGAGTTCAACCCGGCGGCCGTTCAGGCGGCGCCGGCGTCCCCGCAGGAACTGCTCGACTGGGCCAAAGCGCACCCGGAGAAGTTCCAGTACGCGCAGCCGTCCAACTCCGGCCCCGGCCGCACGTTCCTCATGGGCCTGCCGTACCTGCTCGGCGACAAGGACCCGAAGGACCCGGACAAGGGCTGGGACAAGACCTGGGCGTTCCTGCAGGAGCTGGGCAAGTACGTGAAGTACTACCCGTCCGGCACCACCGAGACCATGAAGAACCTCGCGTCCGGTTCGGTGGACATGATCATGTCGACGACCGGCTGGGACATCAACCCGCGCAAGCTCGGCACGGTGCCCAACACGGTCAAGACCGCGATCATGCAGCCGATGCACTGGGTCACCGACGCCCAGTACGCCCTGATCCCGAAGGGCCTCTCGCCCGACCAGGAGTCGGCGATCCTCCAGCTGATCGCGTGGATGCTGAAGCCGGACCAGCAGGCGATCGCCTACGACGACGGCTACTTCTACCCCGGCCCGGCGGTCAAGGACGTCACCCTGCAGATGGCGCCGCAGAAGAGCCAGGACACGATCAAGCAGTTCGGGCGCCCGGAGTACGAGCAGTGGATCGCGCAGTACCCCAAGGAGACCTCGCTGCCCGCCGAGCAGCAGGTCAAGGCGTTCGACAAGTGGAACCAGCTGGTCGGCGGCTCGAAGGTCGGCAAGAAGTGACGTTCGGGCAGCTGCGGCTGGACGGCGTCTCGCGCAGCTTCGGCACCGCGAACGCCCTGAGCGGCCTCGACCTCGCCATCGCGCGCGGCGAGTTCGTGGCCCTGCTCGGCCCGTCCGGCTGCGGCAAGTCGACCGCGCTGAACTGCCTGGCCGGTCTGCTGCCCCTGACGGGCGGCAGCATCTGGCTCGACGAAACCCGCATCGACGGCCAGCCCCCGGAGCAGCGCGGATTCGGGATGGTCTTCCAGAACTACGCGCTGTTCCCGCACATGTCGGTCCGCGCCAACGTCGGCTTCGGCCTCAAGATGCGCAAGGTCGGCCGGGCCGACGCCCGCCGCCGCGTCGACGAGGCCCTCCGCCTGGTCCAGCTCACCGACCACGCGGCGAAGTTCCCCGCGCAGCTGTCCGGCGGACAGCAGCAGCGCGTCGCCATCGCCCGCGCCGTGGTGCTCGAGCCACCGGTGGTCCTGATGGACGAGCCACTGTCCAACCTGGACGCCAAGCTCCGCCTCGAGATGCGGATGGAGATCCGCCGGCTCCACCAGACGCTCGGCCTGACCACGGTGTACGTCACCCACGACCAGGAGGAGGCCCTGTCGCTGGCCGACCGCCTGGTCGTGCTGCGCGAAGGCGCGGTGCAGCAGATCGGCACGCCCGAGGAGGTCTACGCCCAGCCGGTGAACAGCTATGTCGCCTCCTTCATGGGTTATCGCAACCTCTTGGACGTGACGGTCACCGGAACCGCCGGCTCCTCCGTCACCGTGGAGGGCGCGGGGGTCCGCCTGACCGGCCGCGGCTCGCTCGCGCAAGGCGCGGCCAAGGTGGCGATCCGCCCGGAGGACTTCGTGGTCGGCGACGGCACGGAGAACGCCCTCGACGTCACGGTCGAGATCGTCGAATACCACGGCCGCGAGCTGTCGGTCTCGGCCCGGCTCGAGAGCGGTGTGCCGGTCTACTTCCGGACCGACAAGCGCCTCGCCCCCGGCGACACCACGCGGATCGGCGTCCCGGCCGAGCGCGTCCTGGTGTTCGAGCCATGACGGCCGTCGCGAGTGCCCGCCCGGCACTGCGTCACCGCCTGGCCGAACGCGGCATCGACCGCACCCTGCTCCTCCTCGTGCCCGGTCTGCTGGTCACGGCCTGCCTGTTCCTGTACCCCTTCCTGTACGGCCTCCAGTTGTCGTTCGCCCCGCGCCGGGGCGGCGTCTTCGCCAACTACGCGCGCTTCTTCGGCGACCCCTACCTCCGCGACACCATCTGGACGACGCTCGGCATCGCGCTGCCCGCGACGTTCATCAACGTGCTCGCCAGCATCCCGATCGCGTACGTGATGCGCGGCCGCGTCCGCGGCAAGCGCCTCCTGACGACGATCCTCGTCGTGCCGATCACGCTCGGCACGGTGCTCACCGCGCAGGGCCTGATCATGTACGGCGGCCCGGCGGGCTGGCTGAACAAGCTGCTCACCGTCCTCGGCATCACGGATCAGCCGCTCCCGCTGATCCACAACTACACCGGCGTGCTGCTGTCCCTGGTGATCACCGGTTTCCCGTTCTCCTTCCTGCTGACGCTCTCCTATCTCTCGGGCATCGACCCCTCCCTGGAGAAGGCGGCCGCGACGCTCGGCGCGAACTGGGTCCAGCGCTTCCGCCGGATCACGCTGCCCCTGCTGGCCCCAGGCCTGGCGATCACCTTCTGCCTTTCGTTCGTGATGGCGTTCTCCGTGTTCCCCTCCGCGCAGCTCGTCGGCGACCCCGCGAACGAGACCCGCGTCATCTCGATCGCGGCCTACCACGCCGCGTTCGAGGAGTACGACTACTCGATGGGCTCGGCCGTCGCGATGCTCATGGCGGTGGTCATGCTGATCGTGATCGGCCTGGTCATGGCGTGGCGCGGCACGCTGTACCGCGGAGCGACCGGAGGCAAGGGATGACCGGTTGGGTCGCGCGTCCCGGACGTTGGGTCGTCTGGGCCATCGTCGTGTTCTTCTTCGTCAACCTCGCCGGGGTCGTGCTGTCGGTGGTCGTCGACTCGTTCGGCAAGCAGTGGTTCGGCACCTGGCTCCCGGACGGCTTCACCACCCACTGGTACGCCGACGCCTGGCGCGAGTTCGGCCTCTCCGACGTCCTCCTCACCACGGCGATCGTCGCCCTGGTGGTGATCGCCGTGTCGGTGGCGGTCGGCGTCCCGGCCGCCTACGCGCTGGCCCGCCGCTCGTTCCGCGGCAAGCGCCTGGTGATGCTGCTGTTCGTGCTGCCGATCCTGATCCCTCCCATCACCTACGGCATCCCGCTGGCCACCGTGCTCTACAAGTTCCACCTGGCCGGCACGACCACCGGCGTCATCCTGGCCAACCTGGTGCCGTCCGTGCCGTTCGTCGTGCTGACCATGACGCCGTTCATCGAGCAGATCGACCCGAAGATCGAAGCCGCCGCGCGCATGTCCGGCGCGCGCACGGTTTCGGTGTTCACCCGGATCCTGGGCCCGCTGCTGCTGCCGGGGATCCTGGCCGCCTCGATCCTCGTGCTGGTCCGGACGGTCGGCATGTTCGAGCTGACGTTCCTCACCGCCGGCCCGGACTCGACGACCCTCGTCGTGGCGCTCTACAACTCCGTGTTCGCCGCGGGCATCCGGGCCAACCAGTCGGTCGACGCCATGGCGACCATCTACACCGCCGCCATGCTCGTGCTCCTTCTCATCGCGTTGCGGTTCGTGAACCCGACTCAGCTGGTCACCCGGATCCGGGAGGAGGCCTAGCTCGTTCGCTCATGCGTTCGACTGTACCGCGCAAAGTCGAACGTGTGATCGACACGATCGAGCGAACCTGCAGGTCTTGCGCCTCCCCCGAGGGGAGCTGCCAGGCTTGCGGCATGCGGTATTCGATCGGCGAACTCGCCCACCGGACCGGGCTCACGGTCAAGGCTGTCCGGTTCTACTCGGATCGCGGCCTCGTGCCGCCGTCCGGGCGCAACACCGCGGGCCAGCGCCGTTATGACGACGCCGCGCTCGCCCGGCTCGACGTCATCCGGGTCCTCCGCGACCTCGGTGTCGACCTCGCCACGATCCGGCAGGTGATCGACGGCGAGACCACCGTCGCGGAGGTCGCGGCGGAGCACGCCGCGGCGGTGGAGGTGCAGATCGGCGTGCTGCGTCGGCGAAGGGAGGTGCTGAACGCGGTGGCGGATCGCGGCTCGTCCCCTGCGGAAGCGAGTCTCTCGCACCAGCGGGCCCTGCTGTCCGAAGTGGAGCGGCGGTGCCTGATCGGCGACTTCCTCGCCGACGCGCTGGGTGAGCGTCCCGAGCTGGCGGGGATCGCCCGGACCCTGACCCCGGACCTGCCCGAGGACCCCAGCCCCGAGCAGGCCGAGGCGTGGCTCGAGCTGGCCGCGCTGATGCGGGACACGGAGTTCCGCGCGAACCTGCGCCGGCTCGCGGACCGTCACGAAGGCGGGTTGCGTCGTGACCTGGCTGCCGAGGTGCGGGACGCTGTCACCCCGGCCGTCGCAGCCGGGATCGTGCCGAAGTCACCGGCGGCGAAGGCGATCGTCGACGGGTTGGGGCGCGATCCCGGCGAGCTCCGGGAGTGGCTCGGCGTCGTCAACGATCCGCGCCGCGAGCGCTACTTGCAGCTATTGGGGGTGATCAACGGCTGGGCGGCACCGGAAAGCCTGGCTCCCGCCTTCGACTGGCTGGCCGAGGCCATGGCGGCCTGACCGCGTCCAGGATCGATGCCAGCGCGTCCTCCACCGGTTGGGCGTCCACCCGGCTCCCGTCACGCAACCGGACGGAAAGCTGCCCGGCGGCGACCTCCTGCGGTCCGATCACGGCCTGGTACGGCACCAGCCGGCCGTCTCGGATCCGTGCGCCGAGGCTGCCTTCGGCCGCGATCTCGACCCGCAGGTCGGCGCAGCTGTCCACAAGCGACTGCGCGTAGGGCAGCTCCGCGACGGACAGCGGCAGCAGCCGCAGCTGGACCGGCGCCAGCCATGCCGGGAACGCGCCACCGTGGACCTCGACGAGCTGCGCGACCGCGCGTTCGACGCTGCCGATGATGCTGCGGTGCAGCATGACCGGCCGGTGCTTCGCGGCGTCCGCGCCGACGTACTCGAGGTCGAACTGTTCCGGCTGGTGGAAGTCGACCTGCACGGTGGACAGGGTCGACTCGCGACCGGCGCTGTCGGCGATCTGGACGTCGATCTTGGGGCCGTAGAAGGCGGCTTCGCCCTCGACGGCGTCGTACGGCAGGCCGTCGAGGACCGAACGCAGGATCGCCACGGCGCGGTCCCAGTTCCCGGGCACGTACTTCCCGCCGGGGCCGGGCAGGGAGAGGCGGTAGCGCGCGGGCTGGATGCCGAGGGCGGCGTAGGCCTGGCGGATCAGCGCCAGCGCGGCGGCGGCTTCGGCTTCGACCTGGTCGAGGGTGCAGAAGATGTGGGCGTCGTTGAGCTGGATCGCGCGCACGCGGTTCAACCCGCCGAGCACGCCGGACAGCTCGCTGCGGTACATCCCGCCGATTTCGGCGATCCGCAGCGGCAGTTCGCGGTAGCTGTGGCTGCGCGAACGGTAGATCAGCGCGTGGTGCGGGCAGAGGCTCGGCCGCAGCACGAGCTGTTCGCCGCCGACGTCCATGGGCGGGTACATGTCGTCGCGGTAGTGCGCCCAGTGCCCGGAAATCTCGTACAGCTCGCGTTTGGCGAGCACCGGCGAGTGGACGTGCCGGTAGCCGGCGCGCCGTTCGAGGCTGTGGACGTACTCCTCGAGGCTGTGCCGGATGACGGCGCCGTCGGGTAGCCAGTAGGGCAGGCCGGCGCCGATGAGCGGGTCGGTGCCGAACAGGCCGAGTTCGCGGCCGAGCTTGCGGTGGTCGTGCATTGTGGACTCCTCGTCGGGCGGCGAGGCGGAGGACCACAAGACGAAAGCCCGGGGCGACCGCCCCGGGCTTTGCGTGAGCATGGATCAGCGCGCCGGGACACTTTCCGGCGTCGTCGTGCTCGCAGCGCGCTTCATGTTCTCAACAGTAGCCGCGCTCGCCAGTCATTTTCGCGAAGCCAGGAACAGCTCCAGCTGCTCGACGACGAACGCGTGGTCGTCGGCCTGCGGGAGGCCGGATACGCCCACCGTCCCGACTGGGCCGACGCCGCGGACGAGCACCGGGAACACCCCGCCGTGGGCCGCGTACTCGTCCGGGTCCAGGCGCGAGTCCGCCTCGAACGAGCCGCCCTTCGCGCGGAACTGCGTTCCCACGTAGAACGAGCTGTGGCCGTAGCGGTCGACCACCCGGCTCTTGCGGTCGATCCATGCGTCGTTGTCCGCGGACGTGCCGGGCAGGGCCGCGTGGAAGAGGCGCTGGCCGCCGCGGCGGACCGAGACCGTCACCGGCAGGCCGCGCTCCCGGGCCGCGGCCAGCAGTTGGGCGCCGAGGGCCAGCGCCGTCTCGTTGTCGAACTTCGTGAACTGGAGACGTTCTTCCTGCTCAGCGAGCTGGGCGAGGCGGTCGGCTTCGGTCATCCACCCATTAAATCAACACTGTTGTTTAATTGCCAGTGAACTCGGTCAGTGACAGCACGTTGCCATCCGGATCGCGGAACCACGCGATCCGGCCGCCGGGCGTGGTCCAGATTTTGTCGGTGTCCTGTGGCAGCGTGTCGAACGTGAGGAACTCCACGCCCCGGTCGCGCAGGCCGGCCACTGCGACCCGGATGTCGGCGACCGCCCAGCCGAGCACCGTGAACGGCTGGGGCGTGAACTCGGCGACGGCGGTGACGCGCAGCATGGTCGCGCCACTGCGGAACACGCACGCGAAGGGGGTCTGCTCGATGAACTCGAGCCCGGCGACATCCGTGTAGAAGGCACGTGAACGTTCCAGGTCGGTTGACGGTGCGAAGGCGACCAGTTCCGCTGAGCCGAGCATGGCTTCACCTCTCTCCCGGAGGTGAAAAGCTACCTGGTCCGCTGACGTGGGCAAACCTCGTGCGAGGAGGCAGGCATGGGCCGCATCCGGCGGCGCACGGTGCTCGGCGGCGCGGCCGCCGCCACCGTCGCCGGCTCGCTCTCGGCTTCGTGCGCCGCTCCGCCGCGGAAGGGAACGATCGACGACGTCCGGCACGTCGTGGTGCTGATGCAGGAGAACCGGTCGTTCGACCACTACTACGGCACCATGGCCGGCGTACGCGGCTTCGGCGACCGCGCGGCGCTGCGGGACGTCTTCCGCCAGCGCGGCAAGGGTGCGCCGGTGCTGCCGTTCCGGGTCGACACGTCCGTTGTGGACGGCCAGGACCTCGGCGAGCTGCCGCACGACTGGAACAGCACGCACCGCGCGTGGAACGGCGGCGCGTACGACGCCTGGGTCGCCTCGAAGAGCCCCATGACGATGGGGTACTTCACGCGCGAAGACATCCCGTTCCAGCGCGCGCTGGCGGCCGCGTTCACGCTGTGCGACCACTACTTCTGCTCGATCCAGGGCCCGACGCAGCCGAACCGGCTGTTCCACTGGACCGGCACGATCGACCCGGAAGGCGTCGCCGGCGGCCCGGTCACGCACAACTTCCCGGACTACGAGCCGTCGTTCCGCTGGACGACCTACCCCGAACGGCTCGAGTCCGCCGGGATCACGTGGCGGATCTACGCGAACGATGAAGAGCGCGGCGTCCCCGAGCACTTCGTCGGCGACTACGGCGACAACCCGCTGTGGCTGTTCCAGAACTTCCACGACGCGCTGTACTCGATGGACCCGGTGAAGCGGCGGCTGGCCGAACGCGCGAACCTGCGCACCAAATTGCTGCCGGACTCGGGCAAGGGCAAAGACCTCGACCACGTCCTGGCCGAGTTCCTCGCGGACTGCGCCGCCGGGACACTGCCCGCGGTGTCGTGGGTCGTGGCGCCGTACGGCTACTGCGAGCACCCCGCCGCCCGGCCGGTCGACGGCGCCGCCTACGTCCAGCGGATGCTGAAAGCGTTGTGGGACAACCCTTCGCTGTGGGAGTCGACCGTCGTCTTCATCAACTACGACGAGAACGACGGCTTCTTCGACCACGTCGTCCCGCCGACGCCGCCACCCGGGACCCCCGGCGAGTACCTGCCGGGCAACCGGCCGGAGAAGGGTGGGGCGTCCGGCGCGCCGTTGCCGATCGGGCTGGGGCCGCGGGTGCCGATGACCGTCGTCTCGCCGTGGAGCCGCGGCGGCTGGGTGAACTCGCAGGTCTTCGACCACACGTCGGTGCTGCGCTTCCTCGAGACCTGGACCGGGGTGCGCGAGCCGAACATCTCGGCCTGGCGCCGGGCCATCTGCGGCGACCTGACCAGCTGTTTCGACTTCCGCACGCACGACACGACGATCCCGCTGCTGCCGGACGCGAACGCGCTGCGCGCCGAAGCCGACCGGACGCAGCCCCGGCTGCCGAAGCCCGGGCTGGGACCGGGGGCGCTGGTGCAGGACCCCGGCACGGCGAAGGCGCGCCCGCTGCCGTACCAGCCGGTCGCCTGGGTCACGGCCGGGCCGGGCGCACTGAAGCTGCACCTGGCCAACCACGGGACGCACGCGCTGCAGCTGGCCGCGTACGCCTACCACGCGGGCGGAGCGTCACAACGCTTCGACCTCGGCCCGAAGACCGAGACGACTGGCGAAGTCCGGTACGCCGAGTCGTACGACATCGCCATCCACGGGCCGAACGGCTTCGTCGTCGAGGCTTCCGGCAACGCGGGCCTCGACGCGTCCGTCACGTTCACGCCGACGCCCGCGTTGCGCGTCACGGTGACCAACAGCGGGCCGGCGCCGGTCGCGCTGAACGATGTCACCTTGGCGCCGGGTGCCTCGCACGACTACCCGGTGCCGACGAAGAACGGCTGGTACGACGTCGTTTTCGAGACGCCGGGGTGGCGCCGTCGCTTCGCCGGCCACCTGGAAGACGGGAGGCCGTCCAGGACCGGGCCTTAACGCAGGGCGTCCAGCGCGAACGCGGCGAGTATCGCGACGCCGCTCGGCATCGCGTCCTCGTCGAAGAGAACGCGGTTGGAGTGGTTCGCCGCCGCTTCGGCCGGGTCGACGCCGGGCGGGCACGCGCCGAGGAACGCATACGCGCCCTGGACGCGTTGCAGTACATAGGAAAAGTCCTCGGCGCCCATCAGGGGGTCGGCGAGCAGCTCGACGTTCTCCGGGCCGAGCACCTCCGCGCCGAGCCGCAGGACTTCGGCGGCGACGCGGTCGTCGTTGACCGTCACGGGGTAGCCCGGCTCGACGTCGGCGACCACGCGGCACCCGTACGCCGCGCCGACCTGCTCGCACACCTTCGGCAGCTCGGCGCGGACGAGCGCGCGCGTCTGCTCGGACAGCGTGCGGATCGTGCCCTCGAGCTCGGCGGTCTCCGGGATGATGTTGGACGTCGTGCCGGCCTGGATCCGGGTCACCGAGAGCACGGCGGGGTCGAACACGCTGACCCGGCGCGTGATCATCGTGTGCAGGGCGCCGACCATCGCCGCGGCGGCGGGCACCGGGTCGATCGTGTGCTGCGGCGCCGAGCCGTGGCCGCCCTTGCCGGTGACGCGCACGTGGAACGAGTCCGCCGACGCCATCAGCGGGCCGGGCCGCAGCTGCAGCAGCCCGCTGCGCGCGTTGGCCAGGATGTGCACGCCGAACGCGCGCTCGACCCGCGTCCCGGCGGCGTCGAGCACACCCTCGTGGATCATGAAGCGGGCGCCGTGGTGGCCCTCCTCGCCCGGCTGGAACATGAACACGACCGAGCCGGCCAGCTGGTCCTTGCGCTCGGCGAGCAGCCGGGCCGCCGACGCGAGCATCGCGACGTGCGTGTCGTGCCCGCACGCGTGCATCGACTCCTCGTCCTCGGACGCGAAGTCGAGGCCGGTCTCCTCGGTGAGCGGCAGCGCGTCCATGTCGCCGCGCAGCAGCACCGCGGGGCCGGGCTTCCCGCCGCGCAGGACGGCCGTCAGCGACGTCGTGGCCTTGCCCTCGGTGATCTCCAGCGGCAGGCCGTCGAGGGCCTCCCTGATCGCCTTCTGGGTGCGCGGCAGGTGGAGCCCCTGCTCCGGGTGGCGGTGCACGACGCGGCGGAGCGCGACCGTGCGGTCCTGCAGCGCCCGCGCGTCGTCGAGGAGGCCGGCGAACGGCGTGCCGGGCAGGGTGGGCAGGTCAGTGGGGCCGGTCATGGACCCGATAGTGCCCCATGCGGCGCTTCGGGCGCACCGTGCGTGCGTTCGGTCGAGCGGCGGAATACGGTGTGCGCATGGCGGTGGATGAGCCGGTCACGGGCTTCGCGGTAGCCGTGGTCCGGGAAGACGGTCGGTGGCGGTGCAGTGCGCTCGACCCGGGGGCGCTGACCGAGCTGGACGCGGCGATCACTGAACTGGGCAAACTACGTTCCACCGGCGCGAGCTTCGGGCTCCTGGCGGTCGACGACGAGTTCTTCGTCATCGTCCGCCCGAGCCCGCGGGGGCCGTCGTTGCTGCTCTCGGACGCGGCGGCGGCGCTGGACTACGACATCGCGGCGGACGTCCTCGACGTCCTGCGCGTCGACCCGCCCGACGAGGAGGACGACTCCGTCTGGCCCGAAGGCGACCTGGAGATCCTCGCCGATCTCGGGCTGCCCGGGCCGGAGCTGGAGGTCATCGTCGGCGAGGTCGACCTGTACCCGGACGAGCAGCTGCAGATGGTCGCGCAGCGCTGCGGGTTCGGCAGCGAGTTCGCCAAGCTCCTGGACGAGCTCTGAGCCGGCTGTCCGACACCGAGGCCGTGGAGGCCGCGCTGGAGGCAGCGCGGGCTCCGGGCGCGGACGTGCCGATCGGCGCGGTCGTGTTCGGCCCGGACGGCACACCACTGGCGGCGGCGCGCAACGCGCGCGTCGAGCTGGGCGACCCGACGGCGCACGCGGAGATCCTCGCGCTGCGCGCGGCGGCGGCCGTCGTCGGCGACGGCTGGCGCCTGGAGGGCTGCACGCTGGCGGTGACGCTGGAGCCGTGCACGATGTGCGCGGGGGCGCTGGTGCTGGCCCGCATCGCGCGCCTGGTGTTCGGGGCGTGGGAGCCGAAGACGGGCGCGGTGGGGTCGCTGTGGGACGTCGTGCGTGACCGCCGTCTCAACCACCGGCCCGAGGTGCACGGAGGCGTGCTTTCGGTGGAGTGTGCGGCGGTCTTGGAGACGTACTTCGCTACGCGTCGCTGATTTTTGGGTACTCCTCCGGTATGACGATGAAGCACCGGATCCAGCAGGTAGTGGGTAGTGCTCGCGAGAAGGCCGGCGCGGTGACCGGCAACCGCCGTCTGGAGTCATCGGGCCGGGCCCAGAGGCGCTCGGCCCAGTTCCGCTCGGCGGTCGGCGACGTCCGCGTGCGGGCCGGTCGAGCGGTGCGGGAAGCCCAGGTCAGGCTCCGCTCGGGGCGGCGCACCGACCCCTTGTGAGGTCGTGGTCGGCCCTCCGGTATTGTTCTCGGCGGTGGCGTGTCCGAGCGGCCGAAGGAGCACGACTCGAAATCGTGTGACGGTTAATCCCGTCCGTGGGTTCAAATCCCACCGCCACCGCTCTCACCCGGACCCCCGGTCAGCCCAGCTGGCCGGGGGTCCGTTGCGTTCGGTCCTCGAGCTGCGATTCGAGCCGTGCTCGGGTGTGGGCGGCCAGTTCCTGGGCGCGGACGATCCGGTCACCCTGGTGATCGGTCAGCCAGGTGGGCTCGACGGTCCTGAGCAATGCCTCGACCGCTCGCATGGCTTTGTCGAGTTGCGCTGCCGTCTCCGTCAATTCGCTGATGCTGCTGCTTCCTTCGGCTGCGCGTAGGAATACTTCGTCAGCCGCCTTGTCCGCGTGCTCCAAGTCCACGATGATCGAGAGCGTCTCGCTGCCCTTCGTTGGCTCCTCCTGCCACTCCGGCAGTTCGGTGCGTCGCAGGTGGCAGGCCAGGGCAGTGTTGACGCGCTCCGTCTGGAGAGTGTGTGGGTGGAGTCTCAGCGACCAGTGTTCGGATTCGTAGCTGTGACCGACGTTCAACTCCGCGAGCTTGCCGTTCGGCAGGGCGGCGCTTTGGACGGCGCGCTTGCCGGTTATGTCGTCGCCGCGGACGACGTACGACCAGTGCCAAAGCAGCGGGCCGACCGGCCAGCCGGGTTCGAGGGGGTCGATCACTTCCCGGAGCTTCTTCGAAAAATAGCGTTCCTCGTGCCATCTGCGGTGGCGAGGAGCCAAGCCGGGTCGGCCTGCTTCGTTGAGGCTTCCGATCAACCTCCGCAGCTCGGCCTCGGCACGTTCTTGACGTTGTTTCGCCGAAACTGCAGCCGCTTCGACACGGTCTTGCTGATGCCGGCTGGCTGCGGCACGTCGGTCGTCGATGGCTTTCTGCGCGGCGATCGCATGCGCTCGGCAGAGGCGCTTGTCGTTGATCAGCCAACTGTGAACCCCGCAAACCGCGTGCCCGCATTCCGGGCAGCGGCCGACGGCGAAGGTGCCGCACTCGTGGCACACTGGTGTGTCTCCGGCGCCGGACGGCGCTGCTTCCTGCCACAGGTGCCCGCAAGCGGTCCCGCTGCTCGCTGGCCGCATCTGGCCGGGCCTGGCCTGGTCGGGTACGAAGATCGTAGTCGTGCCGACCGACCTGCATTCGAAGTAGCCCGGAGCGATCGTCCGGATTTCCTGTCCTTGACAGCGGGGGCACTTCATCGAGTTCTTCCCATCTTGGCGCCGGTCGTGCGTTGAGGTCGCTGTACTCGGCCGGGTTGTTACGTGACGCTTGACCTGAAGGGCCCTTGAAGTGTGAGCGTGGTCGGTACCAGCCGATCACCAAGGAGCGCACATGAAGGTCCTCGTCACCGGGGCCACCGGCAACACCGGCCGGCACGTCGTCGCCGGGCTGCTCGACCGAGGCGTCGATACCCGAGTTCTCGTCCGTGATCCCGCCAAAGTGCAGCAAGGCGAAGTCGTAGTAGGCGACATCACCGACCCGGCCCAAGCCGCCGAAGGGGTTGATGCCGTCTACTTCGTCTGGCCCTTCTACCCCTCCGAAGGAATCGACAAAGCGCTGGAACCCTTCAGAGACAAGAAAATCGTCTACGTCTCCTCGGCCGCCGCGGAGGACGGGGGATTCTGGGGTGACATTGAAACCGCCGCCGGGAAAGTCACCGATGACTGGACCTTCCTCCGGATCACCGGCCTCGCCACCAACACCCTCGGCTGGGTCGCCCAAGCCGAAACCGGCAAAGTCCGCGCCCCGTACGGGCAGGCCAAGCGATCCCTCGTGCACGAGAAAGACGTCGCCGACATGGCGGTCAAAGCCTTCACCGAAGACCACGCGAAGCAGTTCTACCTCGTGACCGGACCGGAAGCCCTCAGCCAAGCGGACCAGGTGAAGATCATCGGGCAAGCGATGGGAAAGCCAGTCCGCTGGGAAGAACAGCCCGAACAAGAAGCGATAACGCAACTCGGCGAGGAATTCGCGAAGAGCGCCCTGCCCTATTGGGCTTCGCTTGTCGACAACCCGGAGCCCGTCTCGCTCGACGTCCCGAACGTAACCGGCCACCCCGCGCGGTCCTTCGAGGAATGGGCTCGCGAACGGTTCAGCTGAGCTCGACCACCGGCGCCGTCAACGGTTCCAGCTCCGCCGCCAGCGAAGACAACGAAGCGACCTGCGCCAAGACCGTCCGGACCACCGAAGTGCACGTCGAACTCACCGTGCTCACCACCTCGGCCGAACGGTCGCCCGCCAGGACCGCCGTCACCGAGGCAGCGGCCGCTGAGGCCAGCTCGCACACCTGCGCCGCCGTCGAGACCGCCAGCGTGTCCAGTTCCGACGCGATCCGGGCGCCCAACGCCGCCGTGGCCGCGGCCGCCTGGGCCGCTGCCGCGTACTGACCGTCCACTGTGTCCGCCCAGATGCCGAACGTCTCCGCGCTGCCGCCCGTTTCCGCGTGCTCCACTCCCTCGCGGAACTCCGCCGACGCCGATGTCACCAGCAGCGCCCCCGCGTCGACCGTCGTCGCGGACGCGCTGATCGACGCCGGGGAACAGTCCAGGTGACGCAGGGCCGCGACCGGGTCCGGGGCGCCGATGCGGCCCGCCGCCGCGCGCAACGACGCCAGCGACGCCGCCGCCGACGTCAACGCCGGGTGCTCGAACACCGGAGCCGTCACGGCGCCACCGCGAGGCGGCCGCGGAAGCCGGTGGCGCGGGTGCTCTCCGCCGTCATGCGCAGGCGGCCGGCCAGGTCGGACGTCGCGTCGCCGAGGACCCTCGCGTCGGCTTCGCGGGCCGCCAGTGCCGCTGCCCAGCGGGCCGCCAGCTCGCGGGCCTGCGCCGAGATGCCGAACGGCGTCGAATCGACGCGGGCCTCGGCGAACCGGCCCGCTGCCTTGTCGTCGGCGGCCGTGGCCTGATCCAGCAGGTCGGCCGCTGCGCGCAGCCGGTCACTGTCGATCCGCGAGCCTCTGCCTTCCGGCATGGGGACCTCCGTCGTCAAGGGCGCTCACCCGATCGTGGAAGATCTTGCCTCATGCCTCCGAGCCGCCCCGCATCGCGGTGACCTGCGGCGTTGAACAGCGTTCCACCAAGTGGACGTCTTGACCGCGACTCGGGAAGAAAGCGACCATTGACGCATGCCCGCCACCTCGGAAAGCACGCCGGTCCGGTGGCACGGCCGCGCCTCCAAGCGGTCGGTCGGGGAAGGCACCGTGGAGCTCCTGCTGCGCCGCGGCCGCCTGGGCTCGCCCCCTGCCTGACGCGAGCCCGGCGTCCGAATCCCTTCCGAACCCCCTGGAGCACACCCATGTCCGTAGACGTCCCTGCCCGGGTTCAGCTGCGCGAGGCCCGCACGCCCGCCGACGGCATCGTCGAAGGCCCGCGCGTCCTGCACGAGCCGCGGGAAACCTACGAGCTCTTCCGGATCCGCCCGCTCAGCCGGGTGATCGGCGCCGAGGTCGACGGCGTCGACCTGCGCGAGCCGCTCACCCCCGAGCTGCGCGAAGAGCTCAACCACGCCCTGCTCGAGTGGAAGGTGCTCTTCTTCCGCGACCAGGACATCACGTCGGCGCAGCAGCGCGCGTTCGCCGCGAACTGGGGCGAGCTGGAGACCAACCCGTTCATCCCGAAGGGCGACGACGACGCCGTCACGCGCTTCGAGCGCACCGCCGCCATGCCCGGTTACGAGAACATCTGGCACGTCGACGTGACCTGGCGGCCGAACCCGGCGCTCGGCTCGGTGCTGCGGCTGATCGAGGTGCCACCCGTCGGCGGCGACACGATGTGGGCCGACATGGCCGCCGCCTACGACAACCTGCCCGAGGACGTCCGCGCCCGCATCGACGGGCTCACCGCCGTCCACGACTACCTCCCCGGCTTCGACCGGTTCGCCGATCCGGCGCTGCTCGCCCGGTGGCAGGACGAGTTCCCGCCGGTCGAGCACCCGGTCGTCCGGACGCACCCGGAGACCGGCAGGCGCACCCTGTTCGTCAACCAGGCCTTCACGACGCACATCGTCGGCATGGACCGCGACGAAAGCGACCGGCTGCTGCGGTACCTGTTCGTGCAGGCCCACACGCCGGAGTTCCAGGTCCGCTTCAGCTGGCGGCCGAACTCGGTGGCCTTCTGGGACAACCGCGCGACCCAGCACTACGCGGTCAACGACTACCACCCGCACGTCCGGATCGCGGAGCGCGTCGCCATCGCGGGCGACCGGCCGTACTGACCTTTAACCTGGGGTGATGACCGATGAACCCCAGGCAGTGGTGACCGGGTTCCTCAAGGCCCTCGAAGACCTCGACGTGGACCGCGCGCTGACGTTCGCGGCGAGCGACATCGTGTACCAGAACGTGCCGTTGCCGCCCGCTCGCGGCGTCGCCGCGGTCGAAAAGCAGCTGCGCCTCATGGCCAAGTACGGCTCGGGTTTCGAGGCGCGGACCCACCACATCGCCGTGGACGGCAACGTCGTGCTCACCGAACGCACCGACGTCCTGCGCCGCGGCGCGTGGGAAGCGGAGTTCTGGGTGTGCGGCACGTTCGAGGTCGAAGCGGGCCGGATCGTGCTGTGGCGCGACTACTTCGACTGGACGACGGTGCTGGCCGCGAGCGCGAAGGGTGCCGGGCGGGTCGCGCTCGCCGGCGCGCGGTCGCTTCTCGGCCGCTACAAGGCGAAGCAGGCCGTGCGCTAGACCCGGTGTTCGCCGCGGTCGTGGTCCCGGAGGTCCACGACCGCGGCTATCCCCAGGACCAGCACGAACACGCAACTGAGAACAATCAGCCCCCACATGATGGTTCTCCCTCCCCCACGTGTTCGTGCTGGTCGAGAGCTTTCGGGGAGTGGTCTGTGCCACTTTTCCGGCGGCTCCCGCAGACCGTACCGCCGCTTCACGCGGGTTGTTCCCGGTCTTAGGGAGCATTTAAGGCAGATGCGCCGGATGGGTGACAGGCGCACCGCGTCCTGTAACAGCTCGCGCGCGATCAGTTATGTGCCAACGCTTACCGAAGCTATTCCGTCCCGGATGGAGACAGTCGTCGAGCGCCGAGCGGAAAGATCGGCGACGTACTGCAGTACTTTGCCCGCTTCGTCCCCGGCGAGCGGTACGCACTCGTTGTCGGCGTCGCGCCGCACCGGGATCAGCTCGAGGCGGGGTTCGTCGCCGAACATGCAGCCGGCCAGCAGCCCGTCGACGTGCCGCCCGCGCATCGCCGGCCAGTCGAAGACGAGGTTGCCGAGGCTGTAGAGGATCGGCCGGCCACGGTAGACCTCGACGGCCTGGACGGTGTGGGGCCCGTGCCCGGCGACCAGGTCGGCGCCGGCGTCGATCGCGGCGCGTCCGTAGGTCACCTGGTATTCGGCCAGCTCCGGCCCCGGCAGCCCCCAGTGCATCGAGACGACGACGTGGTCGTGGGCGGCTTTGGCCTGTTCGATGTCGGCGACGAGCCGGCCGAGGTGTTCGGGCACCGGGAACGTGCGCACCAGTGGCGGCCGGCCCGGGATCTCCGCGACGCGCGGATCGGGCTGGTAGGCCGTGGTGGCAAACGCTTGCGCGACGCCCGGGAAGTCCAGTGGTGCCCCGTAGGGGCGAAGTGACGTGTACGCGAGGAACGCGACCTTCTCGCCGGCCCGTTCGAGCACGGCGGGCGCGTGCGCGGCGTCGAGGCTCGTGCCGGCGCCGCAGTAGGCGATCCCGACGTGGTCGAGGACCGGGAGGCTCGATGGCGCGGTGAGGTCGTTGGCGCACGAAACGACGTCGATGCCGGCCGACGTCAGCGCTTCGGCCATCGCCGCGTCCAGCGGACCTTCGAGGTTCGCGAACCGGACGTCGGCGCCCTTGAGCAGCGGTTCCAGCCGCTCGAACGCCGCCGAGGGCGTCGCGCGCCCCTGAACGTTGACGTCTCCGCCGAGTACCAGCGTGATCACGGAACCTGCTCTGCCGAACGAGTGACGACGAAAGTAGTTGTTACGAATCGTTGCATCTTTGTCTTCCTCCACCTCACTTGCTCGGGGGACTATGCCACGACTGTTCAAGCACAAAGGGGACTCAGGGTGACCAAGACCCACAGAGGCAAGGCCGCGCTCACCGCGGCCGTCGCGTCCGGTCTCGTACTCGGCGGGGTGGCCGCACCGGCCGCGCTCGCCGCGCCGAGCGCCGACGCGGTCATCGCCGAGGTCTACGGCGGTGGCGGCAACTCCGGCGCCACGTTGACCAACGACTTCGTCGAGCTCGCCAACCACGGTACTGCGGCCGCGAGCGTCGACGGGTTCAGCGTCCAGTACCTGCCCGGCTCGCCGAGCGCGTCCAGCACGTGGCAGGTGACGCAGCTGGCCGGCAGCGTCGCGCCCGGCGGGCGCTACCTCGTCGCCGAGGGCAAGGGCAGTGGCGGCACGGTCGCGCTGCCCACCCCGGACGCGACCGGCGCGATCGCGATGTCCGCGACCGCGGGCACGATCGCCCTCGTCTCCGGCACCACGGCGCTGACCTGCAAGACCGCCGCGGACTGCGCCGCCGACCCGCGGATCAAGGACCTCGTCGGCTTCGGCGCGGCGACCGTGCGCGAAGGCGCCCCGACGGCCGCGCCGTCCAACACGACGTCCGTCGCGCGCGCCGCGTCGCTGGCCGACACCGACGACAACGCCACCGACTTCGCAGTCGGCGACCCGACCCCGACGAACACCAAGGGCGAGACGACCGGCGGCGGTACCCCGGGCGATCCCGGCACCCCGGCCAAGATCCACGAAATCCAGGGCGCCACGCGCATTTCGCCGTTCAAGGACAAGAAGGTCAGCGACGTCACCGGCGTCGTGACGGCGACCCGGACCTTCGGCTCGTCGCGCGGCTTCTGGCTCACGGACCCGAATCCGGACAACGACCCGCGCACCAGCGAGGGCCTGTTCGTCTACACGGGATCGACCAGCCCGGCCGTCGCGGTCGGCGACGCGGTGACGGCGGCGGGCACCGTCCGCGAGTTCTACCCGGACGCGCCGGCGACGTCGAACTACCAGTCGCTCACCGAGCTGAGCAGTGCACAGTGGACGGTCGATTCGCACGGGAACGCGCTGCCGGCGCCGACCGTGCTGAACCCGGACACCGTGCCGACGACGTACGCGCCGTCGCCCGGTGGGAACATCGAGCCGCTCACGCTGGAGCCAGCGAAGTACGCGCTGGACTTCTGGGAATCCCACGAGAGCGAGATCGTCTCGGTCACCGACGCCCGGGTCGTCGGCCCGTCGAACTCGTTCAACGAGCTGTACGTGACGTCCAAGCCGGACCAGCACGAGTCGGTCCGCGGCGGCAGCGTCTACCTGGGCTACGACCAGCTCAACAGCGGCGTCATGAAGGTGTCGTCGCTGATCCCGTTCGACCAGCGGCCGTTCCCGAAGCTCAACGTCGGCGACGTGCTGACCGGCACCACGTCGGGCCCGGTGGAGTACAGCAACTTCGGCGGCTACACGCTGTTCGCCAGCGTGCTCGGCACCGAAAAGGACAACGGGCTGCAGGCCGAGACCACGCGCAAGCAGCGCTCGGGCGAGCTGGCCGTCGCGACCTACAACGTCGAGAACCTGGCGCCGGGCGACCCGCAGGCGAAGTACGACCGGCTCGGCGAGGCGATCGTGACGCACCTGGCGACGCCGGACATCGTTAACCTGGAAGAGATCCAGGACAACACGGGCGCGACCGACGACGGCACCGTCGCGGCGGACCAGACGCTGCAGAAGTTCACCGACGCCATCGTCGCCAAGGGCGGCCCGCGCTACCAGTGGCGCTCGATCGACCCGGTCAACGATCAGGACGGTGGCCAGCCGGGCGGGAACATCCGCGTGGCGTTCCTGTTCAACCCGGCCCGCGTGTCCTTTGTGGACCGTCCGGGTGGGACGTCGACGACCGCCGTCGGCGTCGTCCGCGAGCACGGCAAGACGCACCTGACGGCTTCGCCGGGCCGCGTCGACCCGACGAACGAAGCCTGGACGACGAGCCGCAAGCCGCTGGCGGGCGAGTTCGTCTTCAAGGGCCGCACGGTGTTCGTGATCGCCAACCACTTCAACTCCAAGGGCGGCGACCAGCCGACGCACGGCCGCTTCCAGCCGCCGGTGCGCAGTTCCGAGGTGCAGCGGGCGAAGCAGGCGACGGTGCTGCGCGGGTTCGTCGATTCCCTGCTGGCGTCGGATCGCAACGCGAACATCGTGGTGGCCGGTGACCTGAACGACTACCCGTTCTCGCCGGCGGTCCAGACGCTCACCGCGGGTGGTGCGCTGAAGGACCTGATCGCGTCGGTGCCGGAAGCCGAGCGGTACAGCTACGTGTTCGAGGGCCAGTCGCAGGTGCTGGACCACATCCTGGCGTCGAAGGCGCCGCGCGGGGTGGACTACGACGTCGTCCACATCAACGCGGAGTTCGCCGACCAGGCCAGCGACCACGACCCGCAGGTGATCCGGTTCCGGCCGGGCGCGGGCAACGCGATCGAGGACGGGCTCAACGACCTGCTCGACTACCTGGAGCAGGTGCTGGGCAAGTACTTCCCGTAAGCCACTGGCGAAAGGCCACCATCGGGTTGCCCCGATGGTGGCCTTTCCGTGCCCACGCCAATGGGTGACGATGGAACCACGCAGCGTGGAGGGCCGTCAGACCTGTTGACGGACCACAGGGGAGGGTGGCGTGGACGGGTACGCGGTGAAGGCCGACGAGCTGGGCAAGCTCATCGGCGACCTCGACACGGCGGCGGGCCGGATGGCCGACGCCAACGAGAAGCTGGGCGGCGGCGGGGCGTTCGGCTCGCTGGGGACGGTGGACCTGGGCAAGGCGGGCGTCGAGTTCGAGGAGGCCTGGGGCTACGGCATCGGGCGCCTCGGCGACGCGGCTTCGGAGATCACCGAGCGGCTGAGGCAGGCGAAGGCGAAGTACGAGCGGATCGAGGCGGAGTTCGGCGAGGGGTGGTCGAAGTTCGGCTCGGCGGTGCCGGGTGCCGGCGACGGCGGCATGGTCGGCGGCGGCGCGACCGGCGGCATCACCGACATCCTGAACGGCCTCGACCGATGAGCCGCCGCGACTTCCCGGCCCTGGGCTTCGACCCGGCGCCCGGCGACCTCGACGGCGTCACGGATCTGGCCGGCAAGTACCGCGCGGTGAGCACCGACCTGACCGAGGCCGACGACGCGCTGCGCCAGATCGTCCGCAAGCAGGGCAGCTGGCAGGGCGAGGCGAGCGAGGCGTTCACCCGGCGCATCGGCCCGCTCCCGCAGTACCTCGAAGGCGCCGCACGTTCGATGGGCGAAGCCGCGGACGCGCTCGAGCAGTGGTCCCAGGACCTCGGTGACCTGCAGAAACGCGCAAATGACCTGGAGGCCCGGGCAGAGGCGGCGGCCAAGGCAGCCGAGGCGGCGCGGGCGAACCCGGACCTGGCATTGGCCAACCGGACGTTTCCGGACCAGCAGTCGCTGCAGATCGCCCAGCGCCTGCTCGACAACGCGAGCCAACATCTCCAATCCGCCATGGACGGCTGTCAGAACGTCCAGGACGCGGCGCATCAGCTGCAACAGGAGCACACGGACGCCGCGAGCCGGGTCGCGGAGGCCCTGCGGAAGGCGAAGGATCTGGCCCCGGAGGAGCCGGACGTCCTCGACAAGCTGAGCGACGCGGTGGGCGGGGCACTTGTCGACTTGTCGAACGCGCTCGCCGATGGGGCGGACCAGGCTTGGGACTTCGTCCAGGACCACGCGGAGCTGATCTCGAAGCTCTCGGATGTGGTCGGCGACATCGGCAACGGCCTGGGCATCTTGAGCGATGTTCTACCGCCCCCGGCGGACGAGGTGACGGGCGCCATCGCCACTGGGATGGGTCTGGCGGCACTGAGCGGACACGCCCTGGCCAAGGCCGCCGGAGCCGACGTCGCCCCCGAGACGCTGGCTTTCGATGCGATGGGGGCGGCCACATCGCTGGCCGGCATGGTGCCGGGCGTACCGACGTGGGCGCTCAAGCTGTCCACCTACGGGTTACCGGCGGAGCAACTCGCCGGCGAGGCTGCCGCCGGAGCGACGGGCAAGAGCTTCGAAGGTCCGTGGAGTGACTTCACCGACTACTGGCTTCCCAAAGACGCCGGTCAGTGGGCTGCAGCCAGTTCGGCGATCTTCGCCGGGCCGGCCCCATGGGTCGCGGTTGCGCTGGGCAATGCGACCGAGGCCGGCGTCCAAGCGGACAACGCGCCGGAGCGCCGGCGTGCGCGGGCGGAAGGCGAGGTGTGGAACTGATGCCTCTCCAGATCGACTTGCCACCCGGGTTCGCCGGGATGCCGGTGGGCGCCGACGACAAGATGAACCGCGGGCACGCCTGGACCATCGCCGAGAACGTGGCTTCCGGCACCTCGGTCGAGGAGTTCGGCAGCTACCTGATGTCACTGGTCCCGACCATGCAGGCCAACGGGATCCGGGTGTTCGGCAAGTTCGCGGTCGGTCGCCGCAAGGGCGACGTCGCCACCTTGACGCTCGGGGTGGCGCGGTGGCCGGATCCCGCGCCCGGGAACCGGGACGCCCTCGTGGCGGCGATGGCCGAGCAATACCGCGGCCGGCACAAGCTCGCGGTGGTCCAGCCGGTGCGTCTCCCGATCGGCCCCGCCCTCGTCGCGATCAGCGGGGGTGAGTTCCACCTGCCCGAGGACGACGTGCGCACGCAGATCAAGGCGGAGTACCAGATCCCGTTGCCGGACGGCCGGTCCGTGGTGATCCTCTCGGTGGTCGCGGAGTCCGAAGACGCCTGGCCGGCCGTCGCCGAGGCCACGGCGAAGGTCGCCTGGAGCCTGCGCAGCCAGGACGTGTCGTGAGCGGCGTCGAAGTGATCGTCGCCGGTTCGCGGTTCAAGGGCAGCCAAGCGGAGATGCTCGGGACAGCCGGAACCCTCGCCGCGATCTTCCTGGTGGCCGCGGTGGTGTTCATCTTCGTGCACAACAAGCGGGAAAAGACCCGGCGAGAACGTATTCGCCGGCTCGTCCAGCAGCTCGATGGCCGGCCCCTCGTGTACGTGCCCTACCGTGACTGCCTGCTGACCGTTCCCGATGTGCTCAGCACGGCCCAGGCGCACGGTTACGCCATGGCGCCCGATCCCGCGGCTTCGCGGTACGAGTTCGCGCGGGGCGCACCCCAAACGGCTTTCACCGGCAACCCGCTGCTGCGGGAGGTCGCGGCGCACCTCGATGGGCGCCCGAGGCATCGGATGGCTGTCTTCTACACCTCGTTGAGCCTCGTCGAGCTGATGGTGCTGGCGCACAGCAGGGGATACACCGTTCAGCGGAACGGCCGGAACTACGAATTCATGCGGCATCAGGAGGCACGGTGAACAACGCGCAGCTGATCGAGGAAATGCGTTGGCAGCTCAAGCAGATCGAAGACCGCAGGGCCGAGAACCAGCGCCTCATCGCGGCGTGTGAGCACAGCACGCGGATGGTTACCGTGCTCGCTGGGCCCGGCGGCCGGGTCAGCGAGGTGCGTCTCGCGCCCGAGGCCATGCGACTGGACGCCGGCACGCTCAGCCGGATCATCACGGCTGCCATCCAGGAGGCGGCCACCGGACGGGCGGCCGCGCCGCGCAGGCCGGTCGCGGCTGACGACGACGAGCCCTACGACACCGTCTACGACGTCTAGACCGGCGGCTGGTCCCCCCGCTTCGGGGCCGCTCGCTTGGCGCGCCAGCCCAGCGCCAGCACCGCCTGCACCAGCTCCTGGTAACTGGGCTTGACTTCCTCGAGGTACCGGTCCAGGTACGCCGGACGCGCCGTCGTCACCGGGCGGGGTTCGTCGCCCGGGTCCAGCCACAGCAGGCCCTGGATGTTGTGCAGCGCCATCCGCCACCAGCGCGTCGCTCGCTCCGCCGCCTTCGTTTCGCGTTCGGTCGCCGCCTCGATCGCGGACTGGGCTTCCTCGATCTCCGCCTGCAACGCCTCCGCGCGCTGGAGTTCCCAATCGCGCAGGTTCTCCGCCGAGCCGCGGGAGAGGGCGATGATTTCCTTGTACCGCATGGCCGCGGTGGCGCCGTCGTCGGTCACTGAACGTTCTCCGGGCGCTGGAACGGGATGATCACTTCGGGGGCGCCGTGGGTCGTGCGGTCGAAGAACAACGCGCGGCCCGGGCGCGGGGACCAGTGCACCACCTGGCCCGCCGCGAACGGCGCCAGCTCGTTGCCCTGGACGTCGAGCGCGGCCCACGTGCCGATGTCGTCGGTGCCGGCGAACCCCAGCGTGTCCTTCAGCCTCGCGATGCTGCGCCACCAGCCGATCGTGTGGACGCCGTGGCCCGGACCCTGCTTCAGCACCACCCGCAGGTGGTCGAGGCCGCTCTTCAGCTGGCCGACGGCCTTCGCCTCCAACGTCGGCAACGCCGCGTCGACCCCGTACAGCAGCAGGATCTTCGCGCCGCCCGCCATGCCGCCGGTCATCGACTCCAGCACGCCGGTCAGGTCGTCCACCAGCGTCGCCGCGTGGCCGTCCGTGCGCAGGCGCTCGGTCAGCTCCAGCGCGGCCGGGGCGCACGCCTCGATCGGGCAGCTCAGGATGAACTCGACTTCGCCCGGTTCGTACTGCCGGGACAGCGACCGCGCCGCCGAGTCCATGATGGACAGTGCCTCGGCCGTCGCCGACCCGAGCACCGCGACGTTGCGGCCCGGCGCCCGCGGCAGGTCCACCCCGCACGCCGTCTCGGTCACGTCGATCGACTGGCCGAGCAGCGCCCGCGGCTTCGAGTTCGGCTTGAGGTCGAGGTAGGCCGGGAACTGTTCCAGCACCGGCGAATGCGCGCCGTCGAACAGGCGCGGCCGCGGGAAGTAGCCCGCGTACGACTCCCACAGCCGGTGCTGCAGCCGGACGAACACGTTCTTGCTGCTCGCGTCCGGGATGTGGGCCAGCTGGTTGCCGTGCGCGACACCGGAGTCGTGGTTGATCACCGCGTGCCACTTCGGCGCCGACACCGCCGCGTTGTTCGTCTCGGCCAGCACGCGCCGCGCCTTCGGCATCGCGATGCGCAGCGTGCACTGCTCGAACACCGCCGGCTTGCCCCAGAACGCCTCGATGCCGGCGACGTCCTGGCTTGCCAGCACCAGGTGGATGCCCTGGGACCGCCCGCGTCGCGCGATGTCCTCCAGCAGCTGGGTCGCCGCCGCCGTCACCTGGTCGCGGCCCGCGAACAGGTACTGGAACTCGTCGATCACCGCGACGATCCGCGGCCAGTGCCCGCCCGGGTCGGCTTCGCGCAGGTCCGCGAGGTTCGTGACCTCGTGCTCCTTCGCGGCCGCGGACCGGCGCCGCAGCTCGTCGGCCAGGAACCGCAGCAGCGCCAGGCCGAACTCGCGGTCGGTGTTGACGTTGACGCCGACGAGCCGCGCGTGCGGCAGCCAGCTCGCGTCCTTGCGCCCGGGCGCCAGCCCGGCGAACGAGACGCCTTCCTTGAAGTCCAGCAGGTACAGCGCCAGCTCGTCCGGGGTGTACCGCGCCGCGAGACTGCCGAGCAGCGCGTACAGGAAGTTCGTCTTGCCCGAACCGGACGGTCCGCCGATCAGGGCGTGCGGGCTGGCGTCGCCGATGACGACTTCGACCGGCTCGCCCTCGTAGAACCCGACCGGCGCCCGGAGTTCTCGCGCGGAGCTTTCGTGGCCGAGTTCGGCCGGCAGCAGGTCGTCGAACGACCGTGGCCCGCCCTGCTTGGCGATCAGCGCTTCGGCGATCTTGGCGACGGCGCGGATCACCTGCCCCGAAGGCAGCGGCGGGTCGAGGGCGACGGTCAGGTCGGTCCCGGTCATGCTGCTGATCGCGTGCCGGTCGTCGACCAGGCTCAGCGTCTCGACGGGCGCGCTCACCGCCGTCGGCACGTCGACCATGATCAGGCAGATGCCGGCGGCCAGCGCGCCGCTCGCGACGCGCTTGAGGTCGCGGGCGCGTTCGGGTTCGAGGGTTTCGCCGTTGCCGTACAGCACGACGACGCGGAACGGCTCGCTCCGCTGTCCGGTCCGCTGCCGCATTTCCCGCAACGACGTGAAGCCGGCGGACATGCAGCTGGCGTGGATGCGGCGGATGTGCCCGGCCAGCTCGTCGAGGAGGTCCTCGAGCCGGCCCGGGTCGTACAGCGAAAGCGCGCTCGTGCGGCTCAGCGGGTAGAGGTCGGGCAGGATCGCGGTCAGCTGCCCGATGTCCCACAGGTGCACGCGCACCGCGCCGGGTTCGAACGTCGAAAGCACGCGGAGCAGCAGGTTCTGCACGATGCCGTCGATCACCGGCCGCGTCTTCGGCGCCGACGTGATCGCCAGGTGCGACTCGTCGAGCAGCGGGACGGCGACGTCGAAGGTGCGGGTCGCGTCACTGCCCGCGGCCGTCGCGGAGCCTACGCGCCACAGACCGGGCGAGGTGAGGCCGGCGTTGTGGCCGACGCGCCCGAGCCAGTCGCCCGGCGGCAGCCCGGCCGGGCCCGGTGCGTTCTGCGCGACCAGCTCGCGCAGCATCGACGGACCTTGGCTCCAGTCGGTGTAGAAAGCGCTTCGCGCACTACCGAGCGCACCGAACACTTCGTGCGCGGCGGGGTGTTTGGCCCACTCGTTCTGCTGCTCGGTGGTGGCGTGGTTCATGCCGACCTTGACGATGTCCCGCTCCAGCTCGAGCTTCGCGAGCTCGGCCTCCGCGGCTTGGCGCGCACCGGCCGCCGCGCCCAGCACCAGCCCGATCTGGTGGCGTACCCGGTCAAGCGCGGTTTCGACGCGGTTGCGTTGTTCGGCTGCCCTGTTGGCCATCGGCGTCCCCAAAAACGGTGTCCCCTGCAAGGATTACAAACGCGACCGGTATCCGCTCACCAGATCTTCCGCGGAGGCCAGGCGGCCGAGGAGCTGGTCCAGCCCCTCGCCGGCCTGTGCGTACTGCGAAGGAAGCCAGGGATCGGCCTTGGCCTGGGCGTCCACGAGAGCCTGTCGTGCTTCTCCGAGCAGGCTGGTGGCCCGTTCGGAGTGGGCGCGCGCGTCGGCGAGCCCGGTGACGACAGCGGTGAGCAGCTGGTGGAGTTCGGCGAGCGTCATCCGCTAGAGACGCGCCGAGTAGGAGTCGGCGGACGAAATGCTCGCTTGGACGGTGCTCTGCAGACCGTTGATGCCCTGCAGGGCTTCCGCGAGCAGGCCGTGGGCCTGGCTCACTTCGTGCTGGCTGCTGCCTTGGGTCGCCTGCGACAGCGACTGCTGCGCTTCTTCGAGAGACTGCGCTGCCTGTTGCAGGGCGGCGATGCTCGCGGACGCCTTTTCGTTGGCGAGTGCGATGCCAGCGCGGATCTCTTCGACTCCGGCCATCGGGCCTCATACTCCTCGGAATCGGGGTGGTTGAGAGGGGGACTTCTATTGAAACAGATCCAACGACTGAGCGTGATCATCTGATTGTGCGGAGTGATCGCGACCGCGAAATCAGCAAGGCCCCGGACGTGGGAACGTCCGGGGCCAGGCCGGTCACGGTGTGTGCTGGGGGTGGCCCGGCACCAGAACCGCGCGCGAAACGTCGTTGGCCAGCGCTACCCCAGGTCAGAGCGGTTTTCGTGCCACTGCTGGCCTTTCTGGAAGCGTCGGGCTTGGTTCGGGGTGAGACTAGCGCGACCGGAGTAGCGGGCTGCGATCAGCCCCGCTGGTTAACTCCCTGTGGGCGCAAGAATTTGTCCGTCAGTCTGTCGAAGACATTTCACTTTCCGGCGGACGGCTTGCTCCGACCGGCGGCACGGCACTAGGCGGTTCGCCCGAGGTGGCCCCGGAACGGCGAAACGCCGGGCATGGAGCCCGGCGTTCGCCTGTTCAACGGCGGAGGATACAGGATTCGAACCTGCGAGGGCGTGAACCCAACACGCTTTCCAAGCGTGCGCCTTAGGCCGCTCGGCCAATCCTCCGCAGGAGACGATACCGGATGGCTCCGCTCTTCCGTGAAGGTGGGTCAGCTCGTGACGTCGGCCACCACGCAGGTGATGTTGTCCGGGCCGCCGCCTTCGTTGGCCAGGCGGATCAGCTCCGGGATCACCTCCGCCGGCTCGCGCTTCGAGTCCAGTACGTCGCGCAGGGTCGCTTCGGTGACCGGGCCGCTCAGGCCGTCCGAGCACAGCAGGTAGCGGTCGCCCGGCTTCGCCTTGAACGTCCAGATGTCGGGGTCGCTGGAGCCCGTCGTCTGCAACGCTTTCATCAGCAGCGAACGCCGCGGGTGGGTCGCCGCGTCCTCGGCCGCGACCCGGCCGTCCTCGACCAGTGCCTGCACCAGCGTGTGGTCGCGGGTCAGCCGGCGCAGGTCGCCGCCGCGCAGCAGGTAGCCGCGGGAGTCGCCGATGTGGGCCGCCGCGAACTCGGCGCCGTCGAACATCAGTGCCGTCAGCGTCGTGCCCATGCCTTCGGTCGTCGGCTCGTTCGACGCGACCTCCGCCAGCCGCTCGCCGATCGACTTGACCACGCCGGCCAGCGTCGCCACCAGGTCGACGCCCGTGAGGTCCATTCTCCGGAGATCGACGTCGAGCTCGCGCAGCACGTCGACCGCGGTCGCGCTGGCGACTTCGCCGTGCGGCTGGCCGCCGATGCCGTCGGCGACGGCGAGCAGGCGGGAACTCGCGTACAGCGAGTCCTCGTTGACCTTGCGGCGCCTGCCGACGTCCGACCCCGCGGCGTACCGGAGGACGTACCGATCGTGTGTCATGCCACCCATGAAAGCATTGGTTGACTGAGTTCACAAGCAACTCGGCTGAATGGAGCACTCTCCGATAGAGTGCCCGCCATGGACGACGACGCCACGGTCAGCGCGGCCGACATCGCGCGGCTCGCCGGGGTCGGCCGGGCCGCGGTGAGCAACTGGCGCCGTCGCTACCCGGACTTCCCGCCGCCGGTCGGCGGCACGGCGTCCAGCCCGTTGTTCGGCCTGTCCGCCGTCGCCGGCTGGTTCCGCGCCCGCGGCAAGAAGTTCGAGCTGTCCCCGGGCGAACGCGCGTGGCAGCGCCTGCGCGCGCTGGGCGACGACCTCGACCTCGCCGAGCGCGTGAGCCGCGCCGGCGTCTTCTTCGCCTTCCAGGCCGGCATCTTCGACACCTTCGACAGCAGGCTCGACGACCCCGAGCTGATCACCCTGCTCAGCGAGATGACGCACCGGGCGGGCCCGCTCGAATCCTTCGAGTTGTTGTGCCACCGGTACTTCGAGGCGCATTCGCGCCGGCTGTCGGCCACGCCGGAGCCGGTCGCCGAGCTGATGGCCCGGCTCGCCGGTCCGGTGTCGACGATCCTCGACCCCGCCTGCGGCTTCGGCGCGCTCGCGCTGGCGAGCGGCGCGAAAACCGTGCTGGGTCAGGACAGCGACCCGATGACGGCGTCGATCGCGACGCTGCGGCTGCGGTTGCGCGGCATCGAGGCCGAGGTCCACGCGGTCGACGCGTTGCGCGAAGACGCGTTCGCCGGCCGGACCGCCGAAGCCGTGCTGTGCGATCCGCCGTTCAACGAACGGGCCTGGGGGCACGACGAACTCGTCGGCGACGCGCGCTGGGAGTACGGCCTGCCGCCGCGCGGCGAGCCCGAGCTGGCCTGGGTGCAGCACTGCCTCGCGCACGTCGAACCCGGGGGCACGGTGGCGATCCTGATGCCGGGCGCGGCGGCCGGGCGGCGCAGCGGCAAGCGCATCCGCGGCAACCTGTTGCGCGCGGGCGCGGTCCGCGCGGTCGTCACACTGGCGACTTCCGATCTCTGGCTGCTGCGACGGCCGATCCCCGGCGAGCGCCCGCCGTCCACCGTGCTCCTCGCCGAGGCGGGCGCCGAGCTGTCCACAGTGGACAAGATGTGCCGGGAGTTCCGCGAGCACCCCGAATCCGGCGTCCGGATCATCGACCTGCTCGACGACGACGTCGACCTCACGCCCGCCCGGCGCCGCGGCCGGGACGAGGACCTCGGCCGCGCTTTCCAAGCAGTGCAAGGCCGGTTCGCCGAGCTGACGCCGCAGCTGCCGCCGCTCGAAGCGGCCGACGGCGAACCGGCGTTCACGACGGTCGGGGAGCTGGTCAAGGCCGGGGTCGTCGAGGTCAAGCACGCCGCACGCACCGACGGCGAGCACCCGATCGCCGAAGACGGTGACGTCGTGGCGTCGGTGACCGGTATCGCGTACGTCCACAGTGGAGAGCCGGCGCCGGTCGGGGCCGGGCTCACCGTGTACCGCGTCGACCCGGAGCGGCTGGACGCGGACTTCCTCGCCGGCTGCCTGCGCGCGGCCGACCTGCCCGCCGCGTCGGCGTCGACGCGGATCGACGGCAGGCGCGTGCGGATCCCGCGGGTGGCGATCGACGTCCAGCGCGAGTACGGCGCGGTCTTCCGGCGCCTGGCCGAGTTCGACACCGTCCTGCGGCAGACGGCGGAAACGGGCCGCGAGCTGGTCCGGCTAGGCTTCGCGGGACTTGTCGAAGGACGGCTCAGGCCGGGCCGTTAGGGGAACGGATGCTGATCGCCGACCGCTACGAGCTCGACGAGCTGCCGCTCGGCCGCGGCGGGATGGGCGCGGTGCACGGCGGGCACGACCGCAGGCTCGGCCGGCGCGTGGCGATCAAGCTGCTCAGGCTGCCGGGCCGCGACGAAGAGCTCGAAGCCCGCTTCGCCCGCGAAGCGCGAATCCTCGCGACGCTCGACCACCCCGGCGTGCCGACGCTGTACGACTACGGCACCCACGACGACCGGTTGTTCCAGGTCATGCAGTTCGTCGACGGCGTGACGGTGGCCGACCTGCTCGCCGAGCACGGGCCGCTGCCGGTCCCGTGGGCCGCGGCGATCGCGGCGCAGGCGTGCGCGGTGCTGACCGCCGCCCACGCGCTCGCGGTGTGCCACCGGGACCTCAAGCCGTCCAACCTGATGCTGGGTCCGGACGGCGGGGTCAAGGTGATGGACTTCGGGCTCGCGGTGCTGCGCGAGGCCGACGCGGCGCAGTTCACGCGGGCCGGGCAGCTGCTGGGGACGCCGTCGTACATGGCGCCCGAGCAGATCCAGCGCGGCGGCGCCGAACCACGCAGCGACCTCTACGCGCTGGGCTGCGTGCTGCACGAGATGCTCACCGGGCGGCGGCTCTTCGACGGCCCCACCGCGTACGCCGTGTTCGAGCGGCAGGTCAAGGAGCTGCCGCCGCCGGTGCCGGGAGTGCCGAAGCCGCTCAACGCGTTGCTCGCCGAGATGCTGGCGAAGGACCCCGACGCCCGGCCGCCCGGCGCGGCCGTTTTGTACGAGCGGCTGGGTGCCTTCGTCGGCGCGCTGCCGCCGTTGCCCGGGTTCCTCGTGCCGCCGTCGGTGCCCAGCCCGGGCCGGATGTACGCGCGGATGCTGGGGCGCGTCAGCGGCTGAGCGCCGCCGGCCGCCGGTCGGCGAGCGGCAGGCCGCGCCGCTGGACGCGGCGGTACGTCGTGGCGTTCTGCACCGCGATGCTGACGCCGAGGGTGAGCGCGATCGACGCCGAGGTCAGCGGGCCGGCGACCCCGAGCGCCGTGCCGAGCGCGGCGAGCCCGACCCGCACACCGATGGTGAGCGCCCACAACCCGATCGTGATGGCCGAGCCCTTCTGGAACGTCGTGCCGTCGCGCTCGGTGAGGGTCGTGGTGGTGCTGCGCAGGACCCCGAGCCCGGCGAGGACGACGAGGTCCACGGCCAGCAGGCCCAGTTCGGCGGCCGGCGCGCCGGGCAGCGCTTTCGCGGCGAGGTAGCCGCCGACGGCGACCAGGACCAGCGGCATGACCGTCAACGTCCGGCGGTCGAGCAGCGTGCCGCGGACCTGCTTGTAGACGACGCGGTAGAAGACGTAGGCGGCGATGGCCACGTAGAGCAGGACGGTCGCGGCGCTGGGCATTTCGGGGCTCCTTGGTTCCGAGGTGCCTCCAGCGTCGGCGAACGGCGGCCCGGTTTCGTCGGCGCGGGGATCGGGCCGGGGTTGATCCCGGCCTCAACCCACGGGTTGAGACTGACCGAATCGTGACCTTCCCGGACGAACCTCGACCGGGTGACCCCCGTCTTTACGGGTGTCCACAAGCGAGGATCGACACTGGGGGTTACGGATCGTGAAGAGGCTTCTGGCGGGAGCGGCCGCACTGGCCACCGCGTTCGTGCTGGCCGCCTGCTCCGGGGGCGGGGCGGCGGCGCCGAACGCGGGCGGCGGGGCCGTCGCCGCGGCCGGTACCGGGGGCGGGACGCCGACCACGTCGAGCACCACCGCGGCGCCCACCACGACGACGACCAGCGCCACCCCGACGCCGACGCCGTCCACCACGAAGCCGGCGCCGACCACCACCAAGCCGAAGCCGAAGCCCAAGCCGGCCGCTCCGGCGAGCGACCCCGGCGTCCCGTGCGCCGCCGCGGCGGCCGCTTCCGGCACCGCCGCCTGCGTCGACATCTCCGCGCACAAGGCGTGGATCCTGCAGGGCGGCAAGGTCGTCTACGGGCCGGTGCCGATGCTGCCGGGCCGCAAGGGCTACGCGACCCCGACCGGCACGTTCCACGTGCTGTCGAAGGAGAAGGTGCACCTGTCGAAGGAGTTCGACAACGCGCCGATGCCGAACTCGGTGTTCTTCTACCCGGGCGACGCCTTCCACACCGGCAGCCTGTCGGTGTACTCGCACGGCTGCATCCACCTGTCGGCGAGCGCGTCCCTGAAGTTCTTCAACACTTTGCACATCGGCGACGTCGTGCAGGTTGTCCCGTAATCACCTACACGCCAACACGGACAGTAGGTCACAAACAGATAAAATCACTCGGCCGAGTGCAACTGGCCCCCCTGTTCAGGCGATAAGTGATCGCTTGGGAAGGGGGGCCAAATGGCCTTGGGAAAGCTCAGAGCACTACGTCACGCCTTCGTGGCCGCAGTGCTGACAGGGGCGCTGCTGCCCGTCGTGACCACGGGGGTGGCGGCAGCGGCGACCACGCTCCCGCCGGGCTTCGTCCTGCAGGACACCAGCACCGGCACGGGGCAGTACCAGCTCACCGACTTCGCGTACCTGCCCGACCAGTCCGTTCTCGCCACGGCGAAGAACGGCCGCGTCCAGTGGGTACCGACCAGCGGGGCACCGCGGACCATCGCGACGCTGCCGACCCGCGAGATCAGTGACATCGGCCTGGTCGGGCTGGCCGTCGCGCCGGACTACGCGACGTCGCACACGATCTACACGACGCGCTCGCTGAACGTCGGCACCGGCTTCGTCATGCGGCTTTCGAAGTTCACCGTCGGCCTGGACGCGGCCGGTGCGCCGGCGTCGCTGACCGGTGAGCAGACGCTGTTCGAGGTGCCGGGCATCTTCGAAGTCCACGGCATCAACGGCGTCGTCCCCGCCGCCGACGGGACGCTGTGGCTGTCCATCGGGGACAACGGCGACTTCACGAAGGTGGACCCGGGCGCGCTGCGCTCGCAGGACATCAACCAGCCGTACGGCAAGATCTTCCACCTGACCGCCGACGGCAAGGGCGTGCCGAGCAACCCGTACTACGACGCCGCCAACCCGGCTTCGACGGCCAGCAAGGTCTTCGCGCGCGGGTTCCGCAACCCGTTCCGGATGACCATCGACGCGAACTCCGGCCTGCCGGTCGTCGGTGACGTCGGCTGGAACACCTGGGAAGAGGTCGACGTCGTGCAGCGCGGCTCCAACCAGGGCTGGCCGTGCTGGGAGGGCAACCACGCGACCTCGGGTTACAGCACCCTCGCGGGCTGCGCCGGCGTGCCGAACCAGGCGCCGATCTTCGAGTACCAGCACGGCACCGGCCCCATGCAGGGCAACAGCGTCACCGGCGGGATCGTCTACAACGGATCCAGCTACCCGGCGGCCTACCGCGGCTCGTACTTCTTCGGCGACTACGTGACCAACAAGATCTGGACGCTGCGCTACGACGACCAGGGCAGGCTCACGCAGGCCCCGGAGAACCCGCCGGTCTTCACCGGCATCGGCGGCCCGGTCAAGTTCGCGGCGGCGCCGAACGGCGACATCGTCTTCGCCGACATCCTCAGCGGCAACCTGCGCCGGCTGAGCTACTCGGCGGGCAACACCGCGCCGGTCGCCAAGGCCACGACGACGACCGACCCGGACACCCGCACGGTGTCGTTCGACGGCTCCACGTCGGTCGACTACGACAACGACCTGCTGAAGTACGACTGGGACTTCGGTGACGGGACCACGGCGGCCGACGCCGGCCCCACCGTCAGCCACCAGTACGCGGCCGGCACCGAGTCGTTCACCGCGAAGCTGACGGTCCGGGACCCGCTGGGGCTCACCGGCACGGCCACCATCGCGGTCGCGCCCGGCAACCACACCCCGCAGCTCACGCTGACCACGCCCGGCGACACCGCGACATTCGCGGTCAACGAGCAGGTCGGCCTGAGCGCCACGGCGACCGACACCGAGGACGGCCCGCTCACGGTCACCTGGACCAGCGCGGTCCGGCACTGCCCGAGCGAGGCGACCTGCCACTCGCACCCCGGCGCCGGCGGCACCGGGGCGAGCTTCGCGCAGCCGTTCACCGAGCACCCGGACTCCCGGATGGAGTTCACCGCGGCGGTGACCGACAGCGCGGGCGTCACCACGTCCAAGACGTACACGGCGTGGCCGCGCCAGCACCGGATCACCCTGCTCAGCACGCAGCCCGCGGCGCTGAGCATCCCGGTCGAGGGCGGCGTCAACACGGCACTGGTCACCGAGGGTGCGAGCTTCGACGTCGAGGCCGCGCCGCTGGGCACCGACGGCGTCTCGAAGTTCACCGGCTGGCAGGGCGGTCCCACGGACACGACGTGGGTCGTCACGGTCGGCACGAGCGACCTGACGCTGACGGCGAACTACGACACCCCGATCGACCAGCGCTACAAGGCCGACCCGGCCCTGCAGGCGAAGCTCGGGGCGCCGACGGCGGCCGAGGTCACCGACGGCGCGGTCCACTACCGGGCGTACGCGAACGGCCGCCTGTACTGGAGTGCGGTGGGCGGTGCGAAGTTCATCACCGGTCCGGTGCTGGACAAGTACCTCGCCATGGGCGGGCTCACCAAGCTCGGCCCGCCGACGACCGACACCGCGTCCACTTCGGACGGTGCGCAGTTCAACGACTTCGTCAACGGCGGCAACGTGGGCTCGATCTACTACACCGCCGCGACGGGTGCGCACGCGATCTACGGTGAGATCCGGAAGAAGTGGGCGGCGCTCGGCTACGGCGCGCTGCTGGGCTACCCGACGAACGACGAAGACGGGACGCCCGACGGCGTCGGCCGCTTCAACCACTTCCTCAAGGGCAACAACGTCGGTTCGATCTACTACACGCCCGCTACGGGCGCGCACGCGATCTACGGCGAAATCCGGAAGAAGTGGGCGGCGTACGGGTACGAGAAGGGTCTCGGCTACCCGACGAACGACGAAGACGGCACGCCGGACGGCATCGGCCGGTTCAACCACTTCAGCCTCGGCCACTCGATCTACTTCACCAACGCCACCGGCGCGCACGTGATCAAGGGCGAGATCCGCAAGCGCTGGGCGGCGCTGGGCTGGGAGCGGTCGTACCTGCGCTACCCGACGACCGACGAGTACGTGACGGGCGGGGTGTACCGCAGCGACTTCCAGGGCGGCTACATCACCTACACGCCGCAGACGGGAGCGGTCGACCGTCCCTGGTGACGGGTTTTCGTGACAGCTGAACAAAAGCGGGCCGCCTCCGGGATTCCGGAGGCGGCCCGCCGTCCGTTCAGGACTCCAGGTCGGCGGGGGTCGTGCCGGCCGACGTCAGCGGCAGCCCGAGCGCGACCCGCTCGGTGAGCCACGGGCTCGGCCGGTACCGCGGGTCGCCGGTCGTCGCGGCCAGGCCGCGCAGGATGCGCAGCACGACGTCGCCGCCCACCAGGTCGCCCCACGCCAGCGGGCCACGCGGGTAGCCGAGGCCCAGGCGCACCGCCGTGTCGATGTCCGACGGCGTCGCGAGGTGCTGGCCCGCGATGAAGCACGCCGTGTTGACGATCGAGGCCAGGAGGCGCTGGGCGATCGGGGCCGGCCCGTCGCGGACCACCGTCACCGGATGGCCCGTCGCCGCCAGCGCGCCCCACGCCGCGCGGCCCGCCGCCGGGTCGAGTCCCGGGTGGACGGACATCGTCAGGCGCCGTTCGTAGCCGCCGAGGGGATCGACGCCGGCGACGCGGTCCAGCGGCAGTCCCGCGCGGGTACCCGCGTCCACTGTGGACTCGCCGTACAGCGGCACGAGCAGGACCGCGTCCGGGTACGCGTCCGGCACCACCTGCACCCCCGCCGCGGACAGCACGCGGGCGAGGTGCTCGTCCGCCGTGAACACCGGGCTCGACGGCTTCGGCGGCGCCGCCGGCTCGTCGGCGACCTGCTGCTTCCCGTCGGTGTAGGGGTAGAAGCCCTCGCCGTTCTTGCGGCCGAAAAGGCCGGCGGCGACCCGCGGCCGGGTCAGCCACGACGGCCGCAGGCGCGGATCGCCGTGGAAGCCGCTCCAGATGCTCTCCAGCACGGCGTGGGACACGTCGAGGCCGGTCAGGTCGAGCAGCTCGAACGGCCCGAGCTTCAGGCCGAGCACGTCCCGGGCGACGCGGTCGACGTCGGCCGGCTCGGCCAGCGCCTCGGCGAGGATCTGCAGCGCCTCGGTGTTCAGGCCGCGGCCGGCGTGGTTGACCAGGAACCCCGGCGCGTCCTTGGCCAGCACCGGCTCGTGGCCCCAGCTGCGGACCAGCTCGAGCGCCTCGCGGGGCAGCCAGTCGTGCGTGCGCGCGCCCGGGACCACCTCGACCAGGCGCATCAGCGGCACCGGGTTGAAGAAGTGCAGGCCGACCACGCGTCCGGGCTCGGCCAGGCCGGCGGCGATCTCGGTGACCGACAGCGAGCTGGTGTTCGTCGCGAAGATCGTCTCCTGTGGACAGACGCGCTCGAGGTCGGCGAACAGGGCGCGCTTGGTCGCCAGGTCCTCCCGGACGGCCTCGATGACGAGGTCGACGCCGGCCGCCGGCGCGTCGGGCGCGTCCACCGGGACGAGCCGCGCGCGCACCGCGGCCGGATCGTCGAGCTTGCCCTTGGCGGCCAGCTTGTCGACCATCCCGCCGACGAACTCGATCGCCTCGGCGACGGCCTCGCGCCGGACGTCGGCCAGCTCGACGGTCACCCCCGCGGTCGCGGCCAGCTGGACGATCCCGCGGCCCATCACCCCGGTCCCGATCACCCGGATCCTGCCGACCTTCCCGGCCCACCCCGTCACGTCGTGCCGCCTTCCGCCGTTGGACTTCCGCCCCAGCCTAGAGGCCGACGAACTCCGCCATCCGCCTCGCCGAGTGGGCGAAGAACGCGTCCGCCGGGTCGACGCTGCCGACGTACTGGCCGAACAGGTCGAAGCTGATCGCGCCGAACAGCTGGGTCCACGCCATCAGCAGCCGGGCGACGGTCTCGGGGCCGGCGACGATCCCGAGGACCTTCGTGAGCGCCTCGGCCTGGGCGCGCAGCTCGGGCGCGACCTCACCGTCGACGTCCCGCAGCTCGGTGTGCGTGAGCACCTTGACCAGGGCGAGCGCGACCCGGGCGGCCGGCACGACGGTGTCCTGCGGCGCCGCGTACCCGGGGATCGGCGAGCCGTAGATCAGCGCGTACTCGTGGGGGTGCGCGCGGGCCCAGTCCCGCGTGCCCCGCCAGATCGCCAGCCACCGCTCGCGGGGGGCGCCTTCACCCGGGTCCGCCTGCTCGGCCGCTTCGCCGATCGCGTTGTAGGCGTCGACGATCAGGTCGGTCAGCAGCCGGTCGCGGCTCGGGAAGTACCGGTAGAGCGCGGACGACACCATGCCCAGCTCCCGCGCCACCGCGCGCAGCGAGAGCCCGTGCGCGCCGACCTCGGCGAGCTGGCGGCGGGCCTCGTCCTTGATCTCCTGGGTGAGCTCGGCGCGGGCTCGTTCGCGCGCGGTGCGGGTCGCGGTCATGCGGATCAGTGTGCCATGACGAGAGCGCCGCACAAAACCGAGAGCACTGCTCTTGACAGCGGTGCTCTCGTGGGTGTTCACTGCTCTTAACCGAGAGCACTGCTCTCCCAGACTTCCGGAGGACACCATGACCGCCCGCTACATCGAGCCGAAGAAGGCCACCAACGCGTTCAACGAGATCGTCGCGAAGCTGACCAGGATGGGCGTGAGCGTCTGGGGCAGCCGGGTGCTGACCGTCGTCGGGCGCAAGAGCGGCGAGCCCCGGTCGGTGCCGGTCAACCTGCTGACTGTCGACGGCGTCCGCTACCTCGTCGCCCCGCGCGGCGAGACGCAGTGGGTGCGCAACCTGCGCGTTGCCGGCGAAGGCACGCTTCGCGTCGGGAAGCGCGTCGAGGAGTTCACGTTCCGCGAGCTGGCCGACGACGAGAAGCCGGGCATCCTGCGTGCGTACCTCAAGCGCTGGAAGTTCGAGGTCGGCGTGTTCTTCGACGGCGTCGACGCGAAGGCGTCGGACGAAAAGCTGCGCGAGATCGCGCCCGGCTACCCGATCTTCGAGATCTTCACGAAGTAGGTTTGCGCCGCGTCAGGTTGGCCGCGATCAGGACCACGCCGACCAGGAACGCGGCCAGCCCGATCAGGAACCACAGCTTCTGGCCGGTCATGAAGCTGCCGGTGACGACGCCGATGCCCTGCAGCACCCAGACGGCGCCGACCAGCACGAGCACGACCCCGACCGCGAGGGTGATCCACCGCCTCATCCGTCCAGCTTAGGCGGGCCGGCCGTCCGGCACGAGCTTGTGCCGGTAGGCGTAGACGACGGCGTGCACGCGGTCGGGGAGGCCGAGCTTGCTCAGCACGCGCGAGACGTGCGTCTTGACCGTCTCCTCGCCGACGTGCAGCTGCCGCGCGATTTCCGCGTTGCTACAGGCGTTGGCGATCAGCAGCAGGACCTCGCGTTCGCGGGAGGTCAGCCGGGCCAGCTCGGGGGGTTCGGCGGCCGCGGGCTCGAGCACCGCGGCGAACTTCGCGACCAGCCGCCGGGTCACCGACGGGTCGATCAGCGCGTCGCCGCGCGCGGCCACCCGCATCGCCGCGACCAGCTCCTCCGGCGCCAGGCTCTTCAGCAGGAACCCGCTCGCCCCGGCGCGCAGCGCGCGGTAGACGTACTCGTCGGCGTCGTAGGTCGTGAGCACGAGGACGCGGGTGTCGTTGCCCGGCGCGGCGAGGATCGCTTCGGTGGCGGCGAGACCGTCGAGGCGGGGCATCCGGACGTCGAGGACGGCGACGTCCGGGCGCAGGCGCGCGGTCTCGGCGACGGCTTCGCGGCCGTCGGAGGCCTCGCCGACGCAGGTGAAGTCGGGCTGGGTGTCGAGCAGCGCTCTCATCCCGGAGCGGAACATCGCGTGGTCGTCGGCCAGCAGGACGCGGATCATGTGCTCTCCACCGGGAAGGTCGTGCGCAGCTGCCAGTGCTCGCCGGTTTCGCCGTAGGAGACCTGGCCGCCGAACAGGGTGACGCGCTGGCGGATGCCGGCCAGGCCGCGGTGGGCGTGCTCCTTCTGCGGTGCGCGGCCGGGGCGCAGGCCGTTCGTCACCGTGAGCACGACCTCGGTGCGGCCGTGGTTCAGCTCGACCTCGACCGGGCCTTCGCCGTGGCGCAGCGCGTTGGTCAGGGCTTCCTGGGCGATCCGGTACAGGGCGACGTCGAGCGAGCCGGGGAGCTCGCGGGGTTCGCCGCGCAGCGTGAGCCGGGTTGGCAGGCCGGCCGCGCGGACGGTCTCGACCAGCTCGTCGAGGTTGTCGAGGCCGGGCTGCTCGGCGTGGGGCTGGGCGTGCAGGAGGTCGAGGAGGCGGCGCAGGTCGGCCATCGCCGAGCGGCTCGCGGACTCGACCGCGCCGAGGGACCTGCGCACGGGCCCGTCGCCGTCGGGCAGGCCGAGCCGGGCCGCGCCGGCGTGCACGCCGATGGCGCTGACGTGGTGGGAGATGACGTCGTGGAGGTCGCGCGCGATGGTCGTGCGCTCTTCGAGGACGGCCCGCTTGACGGCTTCTTCCTCGTGCTGGCGGCGTTCGTCGGCGGCGCGTTCGAGATCGGCGATGTAGGCGCGGCGGGCCGTGGTGTACCGGCCGACCAGCCACGGCAGCAGGCCGCTGACGCTGACGCTGATGGCGATCAGCCGCCAGTCGGACGCGGTGCGGCCGCCGCCTTCGACGCAGCCCGCGACGACCCCGGCGAGCAGGGCGAAGAGCGCGAGGACGGCGGGTTTGGGCCGCAGCCACGCCCCGGCCCGGTAGCCGGCGATGAGGATGCCGGAGTTGTTCCCGACGACGTAGCCGGAGCAGGTGCAGAGCAGCAGGGGCGCGCCGGCGAAGAGGACGGCGTGCGCGAGGGCGACCCAGCCGGAGTAGCGGGCCGGGCCGGCGAGGGCGGCGTTGACGGCAACCCCGCCGAGCAGGACGGCCCAGGCCCGCCAGCCGGCTTCGGCGAGAGGGGCGCGAAGCCCGAAGAGGGCGGCGTCGCAGACGACGCAGACGAGCGCGACCAGCAGCGACTGGCGTCGCAGGGAGCCGCTGATGTCGTGCACAGGTGCCACTGTGCCCTAACGGGCGGGCGTGATGGGCGGGAACGCCCCGATGCGGCGGGAGGGGGCCGCGGCACCGGGACGTTCCCTGGTCAGGTGAGTGGGGGACCGCACCGAACGCCACTTCGGGCCCCGGAAACTGTCGGTGCCACCCGGTAACGTTGAAACCGGGGGCGCCCCTACGCGCGCGGGTTGTGCGAGGTTGTGCGCGTTGTGCCGAGAAGCGCGGGTCAGTTCGTCGGGCGGGCCGAATACTCCCCGCCGCGCCGCTGGCCCCGCTGTCCCTGGCCCGGCTCGAAGGCCTGGCCCAGTGAGGTCGCCGTCGCCGTGGTGCCCTCGACCTTCGCCACCACCGTCACGTTCGTGTCGCCCTGCTTCACCTCGCCCGTCTTCTGGGTCGACCCGTCGAGCGTGTACGTCTGCTTGTAGCCGTCCTTGCTCGTCAGCGTCACCGACGTCGCGCTCAGCTCCGTCACGTCGCCCGTCTGCAGGCGCTCGGTCGTGTAGCCGCCGCTTCCGTTCGACACCACGAAGTCGCCGTGCAGCGCCTCGCGCAGCGCCGCCATCCCGCCGCCGAAACCGCCGCCCGGGAAGCCCTGGCCCTGGCCGCCGCGGGGGAACTGGCCGCCGAACCCGCCGGGGCCCTGCTGGGCCGAGTTGTCCGCGCTGCTCGTGCCCGCCCAGATCGCCGCGCCGCCGCCGGCCGCGATCACCACGGCGATGCCGGCCGCGATCGCCGTCTTCTTGCCCGACCAGCCCTTCTTCGGCGCGGCCGGGGCCGGGTCGCCCCAGTTGGCCGGGGCGGGCTCGCCCCAGGCCGGGGTGTTCGCGGCGCCTTCGGGCGGCGTGTTCGGCTCGGTCGTCATCGTGTCCTCCGGTCGTGCCCACACTGGTCCCGGCCAGGTTCACCGCCGTGGCTGTGTTTGAGCTGTGCGCGGCGTCAGCGGGCGCTGTGGCTCCCTTACCCGGGCGAACGACCTTCACAGGAAACGCACAGCGGTGTCACAGTGAGCACTGAAGAGCCGCCGAGAAGATGGCACTATGACCGCTATGAACGCCGCGTCACCCGGCCCCGGCAAGGCCGACCTGCGCCGCGCCGACGGGAGCCCGGTGCGGGTCCTCGTCGTCGACGACGAGGCGACGCTGGCCGAGCTCGTGTCGATGGCCCTGCGCATGGAGGGCTGGGAGGTGCGCAGCGCGGGTGACGGCACGGAGGCCGTCCGGATCGCGCGCGACTTCCGGCCCGACGCCGTCGTCCTCGACGTCATGCTCCCCGACTTCAGCGGCCTCGAGGTGCTGCGGCGGATGCGGTCCGAGGCGCCGCACCTGCCGGTCCTCTTCCTGACGGCGAAGGACGCGGTCGAGGACCGCATCGCCGGGCTCACCGCGGGCGGCGACGACTACGTCACCAAGCCGTTCAGCCTCGAAGAGGTCGCCCTGCGCCTGCGCGCGCTGCTGCGCCGGGCGGGCGGGGTGACCGGCGCCAGCGGGTCGACGCTCGTCGTCGGCGACCTGACCCTCGACGAAGACAGCCGCGAGGTGCACCGCGGCGGCGACCTCGTGCCGCTCACCGCGACCGAGTTCGAGCTGCTGCGCTACCTCATGCGCAACCCCAAGCGCGTGCTGTCGAAGGCCCAGATCCTGGACCGCGTGTGGAGCTACGACTTCGGCGGCCAGGCCAACATCGTCGAGCTCTACATCTCCTACCTGCGCAAGAAGATCGACGCCGACCGCGAGCCGATGATCCACACCATGCGGGGCGCCGGGTATGTCCTCAAGCCAGCAGGCTGAACCGAACCGCTTGCGACGGCCGTGGTCGCTGCGGCGGCGGCTGATCGTCCAGCTCGCCGCGCTGCTGGCGCTGGTCTGCCTGGTCGTCGGCGTGGTCACGGAGTTCGCGCTGAGCGAGTTCCTGGTGCGCCAGCAGGACGACCGGCTCAAGGCGGCCAGCGACCGCGCCGCGCACGGCGGGGAGCGGCCGGAGTGGCCGTACGGCGAGGCGCCGCCGCCGGACCCGTTGCGCGTGCTCGGCCAGGGCGACGGCACGCTCGCGGTCGTCCAGACCGGCAACCGGGCGCAGGCGGGGGTGCTCGACTTCAGCGCGGGGACGCCGTCGAAGCGGCGGCCGCCGGTGAAGGCCGTCCCGGCGGAGCAGGTGCTGACCCTGCTGGCGCTGCCGTCGGACGGGAAGCCGCACAGCGTCGACCTCGGCGGCACCCTCGGGCAGTATCGCGTCGTCTCGTCGACGGCGCCCAGCGGCCAGAAGACGGTCATCGGCCTGCCGCTGAAGGACGTCAACGAGACGTTGTGGCGGCTGGGCTTCATCCTCGGCGGCGTCGCGCTCGCCGGGATCCTGGTCGCCGGCGCGGTCGGCGCGGCGACGATCCGGCGCACGATGAAGCCGCTCGACCGGCTGGCCGCGACCGCGACGCGCGTCTCCGAACTGCCGCTGGACCGCGGCGAAGTCGCGTTGTCCGAACGGGTTCCCGAAGCGGACACCGACCCGAACACCGAGGTCGGCAAGGTCGGCTCGGCGCTGAACCGGATGCTGGAGCACGTCGCGAACGCGCTGTCCGTGCGGCACGCGAGCGAGAACCGCGTCCGCCAGTTCGTCGCGGACGCGAGCCACGAGCTGCGGACGCCGCTGGCGGCGATCCGCGGCTACGCCGAGCTGACCCGGCGCGGCGGTGAGCAGGTGCCGCCGGACGTCGCATTTGCGATGGGCCGCGTCGAGTCCGAGTCGCGCCGGATGACGACGCTGGTGGAGGACCTGCTGCTGCTCGCGCGCCTGGACTCCGGGCGCCCGGTGGTGCACGAGTGGGTGGACCTGTGCCGGCTGGTGGCCGACGCGGTCGCGGACGCGCACGTCGCGGGCCCGGACCACAAGTGGCTGATGGACGTTCCCGGCGAGCCGATCGGCGTCCTCGGCGACGCGGGCCAGCTGCACCAGGTGGTGATCAACGTGCTGGCCAACGCGCGCACGCACACCCCGGCGGGCACGACCGTGACGACCACACTGTCCACATCGGACGGAGTGGTGCGGCTGCGGGTGGCCGACGACGGCCCGGGTATCCCGCCGGACGTCCTCCCGGACGTCTTCGAGCGCTTCGCCCGCGGCGACAACTCGCGCTCCCGGGCGGCGGGGAGCACGGGGCTGGGGCTGGCGATCGTGGCGGCGGTGGTCGGGGCGCACGGCGGCCGCGTCGGGGTGCAGAGCCGGCCGGGGCGGACGGAGTTCGAGATCACGTTCCCGGCAGCGTCGTGAGCCGAGCCACGACGGTCGCGACGCCGGGCGCCAGCCGCAGTTCGGTCGCCAGCAGGTCCGGGTGCCGGAGCCAGTGCAGCCGTGCTTCGTCGGGCTCGCCCTCGAACGTCGGCGGCCACGACGACATCGGCGTGAAGTCGTCGATGACCAGGGTGCCGTGCGGGCGCAGCCAGTCGCGCGGAGCCAGCGGCGGTTCCGCGCCCTTGCCCTGACCGCCGCCGTCCAGCACCAGCAGGTCGAACGGGGCCGCCGCGGCCAGGTCGGTCCAGTCGCCGCGCAGGAGCGTCACGTTCGGGACCCCGGCGAACAGCGCGGCCGCGGCCGCGTGCCGCTCGGGGTCCCGTTCGACGCTGACCAGTGTCGTCCCGGGCAGTGCGCCGGCGGCGAGCCACGCTAGGCCGGCCCCGAAGCCGGTTCCCGTCTCGCCGATCGTCCCACCCGCGACGCCGCCGGCGAGCACCCTCAGGAGCCTGCCCTGGGCGGGGTGGCAGGACCGGCCGAAACCCGCACGCCCGGCGGCTCGCACCGCGCGGCGCGCCAGTTCGGGTTCGTCCGGGTACTCCGTCATGACCCTCACCACCCGATCGGGGGCCGATGCACAGCCGGCGCACAGCTTCGGCACAAGTTCACCACATGCGCCGCCGACACGGTGAACCCCATGACGACCACGCTGTCGGCGCTCGAACACGCCCAGCCCGCTCCCGAAGCCGTCCGGAAACCCCGGTGGGTCAAGCCCTCCGTGGCCGCCCTGCTGCTCGGGACCGGCCTGCTCTACCTGTGGGACCTGGCGAAGACGGGCTGGGCCAACGACTTCTACGCCATGGCCGCGCAGGCCGGCACGTGGAGCTGGAAGGCGCTGTTCTTCGGTTCGCTCGACCCGGGCAACGTCGTCACCGTGGACAAACCGCCGTTCTCCCTGTGGATCATGGGGTTGTCGGGGCGGATCTTCGGCTTCTCCAGCTGGAGCCTGCTCGTGCCGAACGCGCTCGCCGGCGTCGCGTCGGTCGGGCTGCTCTACCTCGCCGTGCGCCGGCTTTCCGGGCCCGGGGCCGGCCTGCTCGCCGGGGCCGCCCTGGCGTTGACGCCGGTCGCCGCGCTCATGTTCCGCTACGACAACCCCGACGCCTTCCTCGTGCTGCTGCTCGTCGCCGGCGCCTACTGCGTCGTGCGCGCCCTCGAGCGCGGGAGCACGAAGTGGCTGGTGCTCGCCGGGGTCGCGATCGGCTTCGGCTTCCTCGACAAGATGCTGCAGGCGTTCCTCGTCCTGCCCGCGTTCGTGCTGGCGTACGCCGTCGCGGCGCCGACGTCGCTCGGGCGCCGCGTCGGGCAGCTCTTCGCCGCGGCCGGGGCCGTGGTCGTCTCGGCGGGCTGGTGGATCGCGGCCGTCGCGCTGTGGCCGGTCGCCGATCGGCCGTACATCAGCGGTTCGACCGACAACACCGTGCTGGAACTGGCTTTCGGCTACAACGGCCTCGGCCGGATCTTCGGCGAGGGCCGCGGTGGCGGCGGTGGCTCCTTCACGCCGCCGGCGGGAGCCGGCGGGCGCGGCTTCGGTGGTTTCGGCGGCGAAACCGGCCTGACGCGGCTGTTCAGCGGCGAGTTCGGCGGGGAAGCGTCGTGGCTGCTGCCCGCCGCGGTCATCGGCCTGGTCGCCGGCCTGTGGTTCACGCGCCGCGCGCCCCGCACCGACTCCACCCGCGCCGCGCTGCTGCTGTGGGGTGGCTGGCTGGTCGTCACCGCGCTCGTCTTCAGCTACATGAGCGGCATCATCCACCCGTACTACACGGTCGCGCTGGCCCCGGGGATCGCCGGCACGTTGGGCATCTCCGCGCGCGAGCTCTGGCGCGGGCGGGCGAACTTCGCCGCCCGCGCGGTGCTGGCCGTCCTGCTCGCGGTCACCGCGGTGTGGGGGTTCGTGCTGCTCGCGCGGACGCCGGAGTGGCAGCCGTGGATCCGCTACGCGCTGCTCGTGCTCGGCGCGGCCGCCGTCCTGGCGCTGCTCTTCGGCGCCGACCGCGTCCGGCGGCTGGGGCCCGCCGTGGCCGCGGTGGGCCTGTGCGGTGCGCTGCTCGGGACGACGTCCTACACCGTGGCGACAGCGGCGACCGCGCACTCCGGCGGGACGCCGTCGTCCGGCCCGTCCGTCGCGAGTGGACGCGGGTTCGGCCGCGGCCCCGGCGGCTTCGGCGAGGGGCAGACCGACTCCGCGGTCATCGACCTGCTGAAGGGCACGACGACGAAGTGGGCCGCGGCGCAGAGCGGCGCGATGCAGTCGGCCGGGCTGGCGCTCGCGAGCGGCCGCCCGGTGCTCGCGATCGGCGGCTTCAGCGGCAGCGACCCGGCGCCGACGCTCGCGCAGTTCCAGCAGTACGTCGCCGACGGCGACATCCACTACTACGTCGCGGGCGGGCGCGGCGGCTTCGGCGGCGGCCGCGGGACGTCGGGTGAGATCCAGTCCTGGGTCGAGCAGAACTTCGCGCCGGTCACCGTCGGCGGCACGACGATTTACGACCTGACAAAATCGGTCGCTTGACCGAAATTGGAATTGTTTCCGGCGTGTTAACAGTCGCGGAATCATTCGGCGATTCCGGAGGCGGCGCGGTATCCGGGAGTGCGAACACCCGTTCGAGCGCGGTACCGGTGAATGGCCTATTCCGAACGATTGTTCGGGTCGTCGAGGCCGTTGCCGGTGATGATCAAGACGCCCTTCGGGGTCGCCGTAACGACTAGGGGCGATCGGCCGTGCAGCTGCACGGGACACCCTTCCGCGCCGCCGGTGATCTTGGCTGGACGGCCGACAGAAACACCGTCGTACTTGATCTTCGATACTGTCGATGTTGCTGGTTGACACGGTAGATGGTCACTCGTTCGGATGCACTGCGGAGACGTTGTGGGGATCTTGTGCTAGTCGCTAGGCTCTCCGCCGGGAGAGGGACAAGGGGTGGCTGCCCAGCGCGGTGAGTGCTGGGTTCGTCGGGGTGCTCCCGGTCCTGTTCTCTCGCCATGACCCGATCAGGTGCGGCTGGAAGAGAGCAGCGATGACCGTGCGCGGTGGCGCCGCTCGGCCCGACCCCCCTCCTCGTTGTCACCGGCCGTAGTTCCGAGCACCGCAATTCCCCCATTGGTACGGCACCACTCCACTTCCCCCGCAACCTGGAGTTCGTTGTGATTTCCCGTTCCCGCCCCCGTCTGCTGACGGTGCTCCTGACCTTGCTGACCCTCGCCGGCGTCACCGCCCTTTCCGGGTGCAGCGACAGCGACGCCTCCGGCACCGGCGGCAAGATCACCCTCGGGTTCAGCGCGTGGCCGGGCTGGTTCCCCTGGCAGGTGGCGCAGGAACAGGGCCTGTTCGCGAAGAACGGCGTGAACGTCGACCTGAAGTACTTCGACAACTACACCGACAGCATCAACGCGCTGTCCAGCGGGGCCATCGACGCCAACAGCCAGACCCTCAACGACACGCTCTCCTCGGCCTCCGGCGGCGCCAAGCTGTCGATCGTGCTGGTCAACGACAACTCCACCGGCAACGACAAGATCATCGCCCGGGAGGGCATCAACGCCGTCGCCGACCTGAAGGGCAAGAAGGTCGCGGTCGAGCAGGGCACGGTCGACCACTACCTGCTGCTGCTCGCGCTGCAGGAGGCGAAACTGACCGAAAAGGACATCGAGCTGGTCAACCTGCCGACCGACGCCGCCGCGGCCGCGTTCGTCGCCGGCCAGGTCGACGCGGTGGGCGCGTTCGCGCCCTTCACCTCGAAGGCCCTCGAGCGCAAGGGCAGCCGCGCGATCTCGACGTCGGCGGAGTTCCCCGGCGCCATCCCGGACCACCTCGTCACGTCGCAGAAGCTGGTCAAGGAGCGCCCGAAGGACGTCCAGGCGCTGGTCAACACCTGGTTCGAGACGCTGACCTGGATCAAGAACAACAAGGACGCGGCCGTCGGGATCATGGCCAAGCGCGGCGGGGTCTCCGACGCCGACTACAAGACCTACGACGCAGGCACCACGATCTTCACGCGCCAGCAGAACATCGACGCGTTCACCCCGGGCGTCACCGCGCAGCACCTCGACTTCCAGGCGAACAAGATCGTCGACTTCATCGTCAGCACCGGGCTCGCGCAGCAGCGGCCGTCGCTGGACGGGCTGTTCGACGACCAGTTCGTGAAGGCCGCGCCGCAGTGACGGGTCCGGCCCAGCAGCTCGCCGAACGCCGGGAGTCGGACCGCCCGGCGTGGGCGCCGCTCCCGCGCCGGGCCGCGCCCAAGACCGCGTCCGCGCTGTTTTCCCTGCGGGCGCCCATTTCCGCGGGCGCGCGCTGGACGCTGGCGGCGCTGTCCTTCGCGATCCCGTTCCTCGCCTGGGTCGTGCTGAGCGCCAGCGGGGCCGTCGACTCGACGTTCCTGCCGTCGCCGGCCGCGGTGGTCAAGGCCGGCGTCGACATGGCGAGCACCGGTGAGCTCTTCGGCGACCTCTGGGCGACGACCCAGCGGGTGCTCGAAGGGTTCGGCCTCGCCGCGGGAGTCTCGGTGCCGCTCGGCATCCTGATGGGCACGTTCACCGCCGGGCAGGCGTTCTTCGAGCCGCTGATCGGCCTGCTGCGCTACCTGCCGGCGAGCGCGTTCATCCCGCTGCTGATCATCTGGCTCGGCCTCGGCGAGCCGTCGAAGATCGCCATCCTCTTCATCGGGACGGTCTTCTTCAACACGCTGATGACCGCCGACGTCGTCCGCGGCGTGCCGGGCGCGCTCATCGACGTCTCCTACACCCTCGGCGCGCGCCGGGGCGAGGTGCTGCGCAAGGTCGTCGTGCCGCACTCGCTGCCGGGCATGATCGACGCGATCCGGGTCAACGCCGCCGCGGCGTGGAACTTCGTGGTCGTCGCCGAGCTGATCAACTCCTCGGCCGGCCTCGGCTACCGGATCGTCCGCGCGCAGCGGTTCCTGCAGACGGACAAGATCTTCGCCGTGCTCGTGGTCATCGGGATCGCCGGACTGGTCATCGACGTCCTGCTGCGGCTGCTGCGCACGCGGGTCGGGAAGTGGGCGGCATGACGCTGGAACTGCGGAACGTCGCCAAGGACTACACCGTGCGCGGCAAGGTGACGCGCGCGCTCGACGGCGTCGACCTCGAAGTGCTGCGCGGCGAGTTCGTCTGCGTTGTCGGCGCGAGCGGCTCGGGCAAGTCGACGCTGCTGTCGCTGGTGGCCGGGCTCGCCAAGCCGACCGAGGGCGAGATCGTGCTCGACGGCGTCCCGGTGACCGGCCCCGGCCCGGACCGCGGGCTCGTCTTCCAGGCCGGTGCGCTCTACCCGTGGCGCAGCGTCGAGAAGAACGTCGCGTTCGGACTGGAGCTGCTGCCGGTCGACGCGGCCGAGCGCGCCAAGCGCGTGGACTGGTACCTCGCCGAGACCGGGCTCGACGCCGTGCGCAAGTCGCTGCCGAAACAGCTTTCGGGCGGCCAGAAGCAGCGCGTCGCGATCGCGCGGGCGCTGGCGTGCGAGCCGGATGTGCTGCTGCTGGACGAACCCTTCGGCGCCTTGGACGTCCAGACCAAAGAGGACATGCAGGTGCTCATCCGCCAGGTGTGGGCCGACACCGGCACCACGGTGCTGATGGTGACCCACGACGTCGAGGAAGCGGTGTTCCTGGGCGGCCGGGTGGTGGTGCTCGCCTCCGACCCCGGCCGGATCGCCGCCGACGTCGAGGTGACGCTGCCCGCCGAGCGGGACCTGGCGGTGAAGCGCGAACCGCGGTTCCTCGCGCTGCGCGCCCGGATCGAGGACCTCGTCCGGGAGCAGCACCGCGGGCACGTGAGCCGGGTGGCCGCGGACGGGTGAGAACGGAAGAGGAAGGTGGCGGGATGAGGCACGGCGGGGCGACCGCGGAACGGGCCGGCGGCGGGGGGATCCTCGCCCGGCTCGGCATTCGCGGCAAGCTGAACCTGCTGCTCCTGCCCCCGCTGGCCGCGGTGGTGCTGGTGTCGGTGCCGTTCGTGCTGACCCAGGCGAACAGCGCGCTGGCCGCCACCCAGTCGGCCACGGTGGCGCGGCACACCCAGCAGCTCGGCGGCCTGGTCTGGCAGCTGCAGCGCGAACGGCTGCTCACCGGCGCCTTCGTCGCGACGCCGTCGATGCCGCCCGACCAGATGCTCCAGCAGCAGAAGACGGTGGACGCGGCGGTCGAGAGCGTCCGGGGATCGCTGGGCTCCGACGCACCGGACGAGCTTTCCGCGGCACTCACCCGGATCGGCTCGCTGAACGAGCTGCGGCACAACGCGCAGCTGCGCGGCGTCGCGCTCGACAGCGTCGCCCGCACCTACCACGCGGTGATCGGGGCGGTGATCGACTCGCTGCGGCTGGTCCCGCAGCTCACCAGCGACGCCGAGGGCACCAGGGAGCTGACCGCGCTGGAGGCGCTCCTGCGCGCGAACGAGGAGAACTCGTTGCGCGGCATGGCGTTGATCGTGACGGCGGTGTCGCCCGAGGCAGGCCGGTCCATCCTGGACGACGCGACCCAGCAGGCGCCGATCTTCACCGAGCGGTTCGTCCAGCAGGCCGACGACGAGGAGGACCGCGACCAGTCCGCGCTGGTCGTCAACGTCGAGCAGAGTGAAGCCGGCCGCCGGATCGACGACCTCGCCGCCCAGATCGACAACCCGCGGGACGCGGCGGCCACCACGCGGTACGTCACCGACGTCCTCACCGCGTCGGAAAGCCAGGCGGGCCAGCGGAAACTGGTGCAGGAGAAGGTCACCGGCGAAATCGCCGACGCGGCGACCGGGCGCGCCGACGCCGGCACCCGGCTGGCCTGGACGGTCGGCATCGGGGCCGGGCTGCTGTTCCTGCTGGTCGCCTTCCTCGCCGTCGCGGTCTCCCGCTCGATCGCCCGGCCGCTGCGGCGGCTGACCACCGCGGCCACGTCGGTCGCCGACCTCGCGGGCACCGAGCTCGTCCGCGTGACCGACACCGAGGAGGCCGAGCAGCAGATCCCCCGGCTGGCCACCATCGACGTCGTCTCGAGCGACGAGCTCGGCAAGCTGGCCGCCGCGTTCAACCGGGTCCAGACCACCGCGGCCGAGCTGGTCGAACGGCAGGCGCTCACCCGGCGCAACACCAGCCTGATGTTCGCGAACGTCGCCAAGCGCACGCAGAACCTCGTCGGCCGCCAGCTCGCGCTGATCGACGAGGTCGAGCGCAACGAGCAGGACACCCGGCTGCTGGCCAGCCTCTACCGGCTCGACCACCTCTCCACCCGCCTGCGTCGCAACGCCGACAACCTGCTCGTGGTGTCCGGCACCCGCGACGAAGCCCGGATCGCCGGCCCGATCGAGCTGGCCACGGCCCTGCGCTCCGCGCTCGCCGAGATCGAGGACTACCAGCGCGTCAAGCTCGGCGTCGTCGCGGAGATCCTGCTGTCGTCGGCGCTCGGCGCCGACCTGGTGCTCGTGTTCGCCGAGCTGCTGGAGAACGCGACGTCGTTCTCGCCGCCGGGGTCGGTGGTCGAGGTCGACACGATGCTCCTCGCCGACGGCTCCTGCCTGGTGAACATCGTCGACCACGGCATCGGCATGACGGCAGAGAAGATGGCGGAGGAGAACCAGCGGCTCGTCGAGCGCGAACGCCTCGAGCTGGCCCCGACCAGCGTGCTCGGCCTGTTCGTCGTCGGCCGCCTGGCGCGGCGCCACGACCTGGGCGTCGAACTGCTCGCGACGCCGACCACCGGCGGCGTGACCGCGCGGCTGACGATCCCGCCGTCGCTGTTCAGCCACCGCTCCGGAGTGCGGCCGGCGGCGCCGGCCCCGGCCCCGCCGCCCGCGCCCGTCGAGGCGCGGCCCGCCGAGGCCGTCGCGGTGTCCACTTCGGACACTCCGCGGCCGGTCGAACCGCTGCCGGCACCGGCGATCCCGGCGCTGCTCGGCGCACCGCACGCCAACGGCTTCCGCTGGTTCAACCAGCTCGAACCGGTGTGGCCGGACACCGAGCCAGCCGAGCCGCCCGCGGCCGAAGCGGACGCCGAGACCCGCGGCGGCCTGCGCCGCCGGGTCCGCGGCGCCCAGCTGCCCAGCCCCGGCGCGACCGCGCCGGTGGCGAGCGACCAGCCGCGCCACGACCCGGACGCCACCCGGGCCGCCATGGACGGCTTCCAGAGCGCCTTCGCCAAGGCCGCCGAGGTCAGCGCGATGGAGTCCGACCCGCCGTCCGCGCCGCCGACCATCGTGACGGCGCCGGTGCCCGCGCCGGGAGACGGCGCGTCGCTGCCGGTGCGCGTGCCCGGGGACTCGGCGATGCCCGCGTCCCACCCGGCGCGCGGCCCCGCCACCCCGCCGGCCGGCGTCCCGGCCGGCCCGCAGTCCCGGGACGGCTTGGTCCGCCGCGTCCCGGGTGCCCAGCTCGCCCCCGGCCTGCGCCAGCAGCCCGCGGGCAGGCCGATCGCCCGAGCCGTCGTGAACCGCACCAGGCGGGACCCGGCGGCCGAGCGAGCGGCGTTCGACGCGTTCGCCGCCGGCCTCGCCAAGGCGGACGTGGTGACGGCAGACAGCCCGCCGCGAGGCGTGGTCGCCGGTCGTGTGACGGAACGAGCAGAAGAGAGCAGGAAATGAGCATCCCCGCAGCTGGCGTCAGTGTCGAAGCCCAGAACTTCAACTGGCTGGTGAGCCGCTTCGCGCAGCACACGGCGGGCGCGATCGCCGCCATCGCGGTTTCGGCCGACGGCTTGCTGATCGCGATGTCGTCGGAGCTCGAGCGGTCCAACGCCGACCGCCTCGCCGCGATCTCCTCCGCGATGCTCGGCCTCGCCCACGGCGTCTCCGAAAGCCACCCGCTCGGCTCCCCGGACAAGGTGATCATCGAGCTGGAGCACGGGTACCTGCTGGTCTGCACCATCAGCATCGGCTGCTCGCTCGGCGTGCTGGCCAACAAGCAGGCGAGCCTCGGCACGATCGCCTACGAGATGGCGATGTTCGCCAACCGCGCCACCGAAGTCCTCACGCCGGGGCTCATCGAGGAGCTGAAGAACACCGTGGGTTCGTGATGACCGAAGAACCTTCGCTGCTGCGGCCGTACCTGATGACCTCGGGACGCGCCCAGCCGGTCGACCAGAGCCTGGAGATCGAGGCGCAGGTCATGACGTCCCGCCTGGGCGCGGCGTCGCACCCGAAGCTCACCTTCGAGCGGCAGGAAATCGTTTCCCTCTGCCGCACCACCATGTCGGTCGCCGAGGTGGCGGCCATGCTCGGCCTCCACATCGGCGTCGCCCGCGTGCTGGTGGCCGACCTCGCCGAGCTGGGCTACGTCGTCGTCCGGCGGCCGGCGAACCACACGTCGCAAGACCTCGGCATGATCGAAAGGGTCATTCGTGGACTCGAAGCCATTCACTGAACCGGGTGCCCGCCCACCGGCCCCGGTCAAGATCGTCATCGCGGGCGGCTTCGGCGTCGGCAAGACGACCGCGGTGTCGTCGATCTCGGAGATCAAGCCGCTCACGACGGAGGCGGCGATCACGTCGGTGGCGGCGCAGGTGGACAGCACCGGCCACGTCCCGGCGAAGACCACGACGACGGTGGCGCTCGACTTCGGCTGCATCACGATCGACGAAGAGGTCAAGCTGTACCTGTTCGGCACGCCCGGCCAGGACCGCTTCGGCTTCATGTGGCAGGACCTGGTCCACGGCGCACTGGGCGCGCTGGTCATCGTGGACACCCGCCGCATGGACGACTGCTACCCGGCGGTCGACTACTTCGAGAACGCGGGCCTGCCGTTCGTGGTGGCGGTGAACATGTTCGACGGATCGCTGGGGCACAACCTGGAGGACGTCCGCTGGGCGCTGGCGGTCAGCGAGGACGTCCCGCTGATCACGTTCGACGCGCGCCAGAAGCTGTCGGTGCGGGACGCCCTGCTGGCGGTCCTGCACAACACGTTCAAGAAGGCCCGTGCCCAGGCGGGCGCGGGAGCCTGAACGCGTGTGGGTACACTGATCCACGGACCCCGCGCGGCGTCCACCCTGTGAACCTCCCCAGGGCCGGAAGGCAGCAAGGATAAGCAGGCTCTGACGGGTGCGCGGGGTCCCCTTCTTTTCGGCTCCGGCTCTTCGGGGCTTCGCCCCTTCGGCCGGGCCTTCATTTCGTCCTTTCACCCGGGGGCCGAGCCCCCGGACCCCCACGGTGCCTCTGCCGCCGGTTCTCGGGTCTGCCGCGGCTTCCTCCTGGCCTCTTCAGAAGAGGCCCAGTACGTCGTCTGGTGGCTGGGGTGATGGGGGCCGGTCCTCGTCCGTGATTGGGGCCGCCCTTCCTGCCAGTTTTCGCAGCTCTGGGCCCTCCACGCACCTTGTCGGGAATGCCGCCGAGGCCGTTCGGCGGGCTATCTCCGCCGTTGGCAGCGGGGATGCCGAGGCCGCGAACACCAGGTTGCCGAAACGGCGGCCCTTCAGGACCGCCGGGTCCGCGAGGAGCAATACCTCTGGGAACACCTCGCGCAGCGTTGCCAGGAAGCGGCGTGCGAACGGCAGTCCCGCGCCGTCCGTGATGTTCGCCAGGTAGATGCCCGGTGGGCGCAGGACCGTCGCGATCGCGCGCGTTGCCTCCAGGGTGGCCAGGCCGCCCGCCAGCGTTGCTCGCTCGAACGCGTCCACCACCGCCAGGTCCGCCGAGTCCTCGCGGCGCGTCGCCAGCCCGGCCCGGCCGTCCGTGATCCGGACGCGCAGGCCCGGCACCCGCAGCCCGAGCTGGGCGCGGACCAGCTCCACCAGCTCGCCGTCCGCGTCGAACACCAGCTGCCGCGACCCCGGGCGCGAAGCCGCCACGTACCGCGGCAGCGTGCACGCCGCCCCGCCGATGTGCAGCGCGTCCACGGGACCGGGCGGCAGCTGGTCCACGACGTCGCCGAACCGGCGGACGTAGTCGAACTCCAGGTTGGCCGGGTCGTCGAGGTCGACGTAGGACTGGGCGACGCCGTCCACCGACAGCAGCCACGCGTTGCCGCGGTCGGCGTCGCGGAGCAGCTCCGCCGTCCCGAACCGGACCGGGTAGCGCCCGGGCACCGGACCGGGTTTTCGCGAACGGCTCACGAAGCCGCAGCGTATCGGAAACATTCCGACCGCCTCGGCGATAAGGGAGCGGAACGATCATCGATCGAGGGGGTTTTCCTTGCGTGCGAACGCAGTAATCGTCGCCGCGGCGCTCGCCGCCGGTGTCTTCGCGACGCCGGCGGCCGCGGACGTCCTGCCCGACCGGGCCCAGGCCGTGGGGTACCTGGAGACCGGCGGCCCCGGCGTCGCCAGAGCCGCCGAAGCGGCGTTGCTCGGCAGCCCGGCCGACCTGCAGGCCTTCCTGGCCACCGGCCGGCAGCAGGCGAAGGACGACGACGACCGGGTGCTGGTCACCCAGGTCCTGTCGACCGGCGGCCCGGTCGCCAAGCGCGCCGCCCAGCAGGCGCTGAGCGGCACCATCGAGGACGTCCGCGCGTTCCTGGCCACCGGACTGGCCCAGGCCCGGATCGCCGACGACCGCATCGCCGTCGGCCAGGCCATGAGCACCGGCGGCCCGGTCGTCAACGAGCGGGCCCAGCAGGCGCTCGACGGCACGCCCGCCGACGTCCGGAAGTTCCTCGAGAGCGGCCTGCAGCAGGCGCGCGACACCGACGACCGGATCAGCACGGACCAGGCGCTCGCCGCCGGCGGGCCGGAGGTCCAGGCCGCCGCGCAGACCGCGCTCGACGGCACCCCGGCCGACGTCCGGTACTTCCTCGCCGTCTGGCGGCAGGTCGCCGCGGACGGCGACGCCGAGCTCGCCGCGGTCCAGGGCCAGCTCGACGGCGCCAAGGCGGGTGCGGCCGCCCACCACCCGCTCATCGTGCGGCTCGCCGGAGAACGGGCGCGCAAGATCGCGTCGGACGCGCGGACGGCGAACACGAACCGGCTCGCCGCCCAGCAGTCCGCGGCGCAGCACGACGCCCAGGTCGCCGCGGGCGCCGAAGCCGCCGCGCAGCAGCAGGCTCGCGACGCCGCCGCCCGCGCGGCGCAGGCCAAGGCCGACAACGACAAGCTGCTCACCGACGCGGCCGACCCGGCGCTGACCGTGCCGAACGGCCGTCGCGCGTCGGTCTACCTGCTGCGCACCGGCGGTGTCGCCGTCAAGAACGCCGCGCGGGCGGCGTTGAGCGGCACCGATGACGACGTCGTGGCGTTCGTGCGCGGCGGGCTGGCCGCCGCGCAGGAGACCGACGACCGCGCCGCCGTCGCCGCGATCGCGGCCGACGCCACGGCTCGCCCGGGGCTGCGGCAGGCGGCTCGTGACGCGCTCGCCGGGCCGTACGCCGGCGTCGCCGCGCTGCTGCGCACGCGGGACTACCCGGGCCGTGACACCGACGACCGCGTCGAGGTCAACCAGATCATGGCCGCCGGCGGGCCCGCGACGAAGTCCGCGGCGCAGCAGGCGCTGGACGGCACCGTCGCCGACGTCCGGGCGTTCCTGGCCACCGGTCAGTACGTCGCGCGGACGCACGACCTGCGGATCCGGGTGGCGCAGACGCTGTCGGAGGGCCCGGAGGTCACCGCGGTCGCGCAGGGCGTCCTGGACGGCCCGGACTCGTACCTGCAGCCGTACCTGGACGGCGAACTGGGCAAGGCGCGGGCGCGTGACGCCTTCACCGCGGCGCACGTCGCCAAGGTGAACGCGCTGCTCGCACAGCTGCCCTGACCGCACGGCGAAGGTTGTCGGTGGTGCCCGGTACCCTCGCGAGGTGGCTCTCGCCTTGTACCGCAAGTACCGTCCGGCAACCTTCGCCGAGGTCGTCGGGCAGGAGCATGTGACCGAACCCCTCCGCACGGCGCTGTCCGCCGGGCGGATCAACCACGCCTACCTCTTCTCGGGGCCGCGGGGCTGCGGCAAGACGTCCAGCGCGCGCATCATGGCGCGCTCGCTGAACTGCGCCAAGGGCCCGACGCCGGACCCGTGCGGTGAGTGCAACTCGTGTCGCGCGCTCGCGCCCGAGGGGCCGGGCAGCGTCGACGTCACGGAGCTGGACGCGGCGAGCCACGGTGGTGTCGACGACGCCCGCGAGCTGCGGGACAAGGCGTTCTACGCGCCGGCCGAGTCGCGGTACCGGGTGTTCATCATCGACGAGGCGCACATGGTCACCACGCAGGGCTTCAACGCCCTGCTGAAGATCGTGGAAGAGCCGCCCGAGCACGTCATCTTCATCTTCGCGACGACCGAGCCGGACAAGGTGCTGACCACCATCCGCTCGCGCACGCACCACTACCCGTTCCGGCTGATCCCGCCGAGCTCGATGCGCGAGCTGCTGGAGCGCAACGTCGCGGCCGAGGGCGTGCAGGTCGAGCAGGCGGTGTACCCGCTGGTCATCCGCGCGGGCGGCGGGTCGGCGCGGGACACGCAGTCGGTGCTCGACCAGCTGCTCGCGGGCGCGGGCCCGGACGGCGTTTCGTACTCGCGCGCGGTGGCGCTGCTGGGCGTCACGGACGTCGCGCTGATCGACGACATGGTCGACGCCCTGTCGACCGAGGACGCCGCGACGGTGTTCTCGACGGTGGAAAAGCTCGCGGAGGCGGGCCACGACCCCCGCCGGTTCGCGACGGACCTGCTCGACCGCCTGCGCGACCTGGTGCTGCTGCGCGCGGTGCCGGACTCCGCGGGCGGGCTGGTGTCGGCGCCGGAGGAAGAGCTGACCCGGATGGTGGCGCAGGCGGAACGCATCGGCCTGGCGACGCTGTCCCGGTACGCCGACATCGTCCACAATGGACTACTGGAGATGCGCGGCGCGACTTCGCCGCGGCTGGTGCTCGAGCTGTTGTGCGCGCGGATGCTGCTGCCGTCGGTGACGGAGGCGGAGAAGGCCCTGCTGGCCCGCATCGAGAGGCTGGAGCGCCGGGCCACGGTGGCCGGCGGCGGCGGAGCGCCCGCGGAGGGTGGCGTGGAGCCCCCGGTCCGGGCGGCCCCGGAGAGGGAGTTTTCCCGCCCTTCCCAGCGCGCGGCTTCGGCCGGTCCAGCGCCGGTGGCGGCTCCCGAGCCGGTGCGTCCCGCGACCGCGCCGACCAGCGCGGTAGGCGCTGGTGCCTCGGCCCCTGCGGCGGGGCAGGCGCCCGCGGCTCAGTCCGCCGATGGTGGCTGGGGTACCCCGCGTACGCCGGGTGGCGGTACTCCGGCGCAGCCCGCTGCGGCAGCTCCTGCGGCTCAGTCCGTCGACGGTGGCTGGGGTACCCCGCGTACGCCGGGTGGCGGTACTCCGGCGCAGCCCGCGGCGGCAGCTCCTGCGGCTCAGTCCGCCGACGGTGGCTGGGGAACCCCGCGCACGCCGGGCGGCGGTACTCCGGCCCAGCCCCCTGCGGCGGCTCCGGCGTCCCCGCCCGCCCCGGCCGCGGCCGAACCCGCGGCTTCCGGCGCGCTCGATGCCGCCGGCATCCGGAACGTCTGGCCGCAGCTCATGACCGCCCTGCGCAAGTTCACCGGCGGCCGGAGCCTCGAAGCCATGCTCACCCAGGCCACCGTCGCGAGCGTCGAGGGCAACTCCCTCACCCTCACCCACAAGTCCGAGCCGCTGGCCCGCCGCCTGTCCGACCAGGACAACGCCCGCAAGATCGCCGGCGCGCTGTCGGACGTCCTCGGGGGCGACTGGCAGGTCCGCTGCGTCCACGGCACCGCCCCGGCCGCACCCGCCGCGCGGGCCCAGCAGGCCGCGCCCGCGCCCGAACGGTCCTTCACCCGGCAGTCCTCGGCCGCTCCCGCACCGGCCCCCGCGCGGCCCGCCCCGGCGCCCGCCGCGCCGTCGCGGCCGAAGGTGACCACCAGCGAGCCGGACATCCCGCTGCCCCCGGAACCCGCCGACGAGGACGACGACGACCTCTACAACGAGGACGCCAGCCCCGCCCCGCCGCCGCCCCCACCGCCGCCGGACCAGGACCCGGACGAGGTCGCCCGCAAGCTCATCGCCGACCACCTCGGCGCTCGCCCCCTGGACTAGGCCCAGGGGCCGATGCCCGTCACGCGGTCCGCGGTGATCCGCACGATCACCGCGGTCGGCGAGCCCTGGTTGCCCAGCAGGTACTTCGGCACCCCGAGGTACCGCTGGGCCTGCCGGTCCATCAACGCCGTGAACTCGTCGGCGATGTCCGGGCCGACGACGCGAGCCGTCCCGCGGACCAGCAGGTACTGCGGCAGCCCACGCTCGTCGCGTTCGTCGTGGTCTTCGATCAGCACCGTCACCCGCGGGTCCCGCCGGATGTTGCGCACCTTGGGCCGCCGCCCCTCCATGCCCATCACGATCTCGTCGCCGTCGCGGCTGGCCCAGACCAGCGAGGTCTGCGGGGAGCCGTCCGGGTTGATCGTCGTCAGCACGGCGTTGAACGGCCGCTCGAACAGGCGGTGGCTGCTTTCGGGAAGTTCCATGCCTCCGAGACTAGGAATCCGATAGGTACCACTGGGTACCTTGGTTCCGTGGCTGACTTCTCCGGTGACGTCTTCCTCGCCGACTGCCCGGCCCGGCTGGCGATCGAGATCATCGCCGACAAGTGGGCGGTCGTCGTCGTGTTCGCGCTCAGCCGCGGGCCGCGGCGGCACGGCGAGCTCGTCGACCTCATCGGCGGCATCTCCCGCAAGGTCCTCACCCAGACCCTGCGCAAGCTCCAGGGCTACGGCCTCGTCGACCGCCGCGCGTACGCCGAGGCGCCGCCCCGCGTCGAGTACCGCTTGACCGAGCTCGGGGAGACCCTCGTCGAGCCCATCGGCGTCCTCACGAAGTGGGCGACGGTCAACGGCGACGCCGTCGTCGCGGCTCAGGAAGCCAGGTAGGCCTCGATCGCCGCCGCGATCGCCGATGCGTACTGCTGACGCCCCTCGTCGCTCGTCATCCGGGCGGCCTCCGCCGCGTTGCGCATGTTGCCGCACTCCACCAGCACCGCCGGGCGCGTCGACAGGTTCAACCCGGCCAGGTCCGCCCGCGCCGAGAGGCCGTTGCCGCCGATGTAGTTCGACGTGCTGAAGCCGCTCGTGCGCAGCGTGTCCCGGACCACCTGCGCCAGCCTCGTCGACGGCTCGCCCTGCGCCGCGTTCAGCGGCGGCGACGAATACGCCACGTGGAAGCCGTTCGCGCCCGCCGCGGTCGAGCCGTCCGCGTGGATGGAGACGACCGCGTCGGCGTTCGCCTCGTTGCCGATCGCCGCCCGGCGGTCGACGCAGGGGCCGACGCCGGTGTCGTTCTGTCGCGTGTAGACAACGCGGATTCCCTTGGCCGCCAACGCTTTTCCGACGCGCTGCGCGACGTCCCAGGTGAACGCGTGCTCGGGGTAGCCCGCGTTGGTCGCGGTGCCCGTGGTGTTGCACGGCTTGGTCTGCCCGCGTCCCGCGGGCACCTGCCGGTTGATCTCGGCCGGGTGCGCGCCGTTCCCGCCGTTGTGCCCGGGATCCAGCACGACGACCTTGCCGGACGCGACCGGCGGCGCGGGAACCGACGACGGAGGCGGCGCGGCCGAAGACGAAGACACCGGTGGCGGCGGTGGCGCGGAGGTCACGGTCGTCGGCGTGACCGTCCTGGTCGTCACGGAGGCCGGCGCCGCCGGGACGTCGCCGGAGCAGCCGGTGAGCAGCAGGGCACCGGCCAGCAGGAGGGGGACCATCACGCGTCGCACGGCGACCACGGTGCCACAGCCCCCCACCCCGCGTGGCGCGACTACCCTGGTGGCTGACACAGGCGTGCAGAGAGGACCGAGCGAATCATGGCGCAACCCGGCGGCGGCTTCGACATTTCCCAGCTCATGCAGCAGGCGCAGCAGATGCAGCAGAAGCTCGTCGAGGCGCAGGAAGAGCTCGCCAACACCGAGGTCACCGGCAGCGCCGGCGGCGGGCTGGTCACCGCGACCGTCTCCGGTGACAGCCAGCTGAAGAACCTCAAGATCGACCCGAAGGTCGTCGACCCGGACGACGTCGAGACGCTGGCCGACCTGGTCGTCGCGGCGGTGCGCGACGCGTCGGCGAACGCGCAGAAGCTCACCGAGCAGAAGCTCGGCCCGCTGGCCAACGGGCTCGGCGGCGGTGGCGGCATGCCGGACCTCGGCAGCCTCGGCTTCGGCGGCTGACGAACTTGTACGAAGGTGTCGTCCAGGACCTGATCGACGAGCTCGGGCGGCTGCCCGGGGTCGGGCCGAAGAGCGCCCAGCGGATCGCGTTCCACCTGCTGGCCACCGACCCGGCCGACATCGCGCGGCTGCAGGACGTGCTCGGCAAGGTCAAGGAGGGCGTGCAGTTCTGCGAGGTGTGCGGCAACGTCTCCGAGCAGCAGAAGTGCCGCATCTGCCGCGACGAGCGCCGCGACCTCACGGTCATCTGCGTGGTCGAGGAGCCGAAGGACGTCCTGGCGGTCGAGCGGACGCGCGAGTTCAAGGGCCGCTACCACGTCCTGGGCGGCGCGCTCGACCCGCTGTCGGGCATCGGGCCGGAGCAGCTGCGGATGCGCGAGCTGCTCAAGCGCATCGGCGAGGCGGACATCAAGGAGATCATCATCGCCACGGACCCCAACACGGAGGGCGAGGCGACGGCGACGTACCTGGTCCGCATGCTGCGGGACTTCCCGGGCCTGAGCGTGACGCGGCTGGCGTCGGGGTTGCCGATGGGCGGTGACCTGGAGTTCGCGGACGAGCTGACCCTGGGCCGGGCGCTTTCGGGCCGCCGTGTCCTTTGACGGCCGGCCGGTTCCGCGGATCCGCACGCTCGTGCTCGTCGGGCGGGGGCGGAAGGGGCGGTACGTCGACATCCTCGACTGCGCCGAGCTGCCCGGCGCCAGGCTGCTCGGCCTCGTGGAAGGCTCGATCGAGCTGCCGTTCGGAGCACCCGCGGTCATCGGCCGGACCACGCTCGACACCGAGGTGGTGATGATGTGGTCCGGCATCGCCGGCCTCGTGGCCCGGTACCGCGAGGCGGGCCAGGCCACGACGGACCTGCCCGACCAGCCCGGTGAGCTCCGGCTCGAGGCTATTCCCGGCGGTCTGGCGCGGCTCACCCTGGCCTACAGCGAAGACACGAGCCTGACCAATGTCGCCGGCGAGGAGGACCTGCTCGCCGCCCTCGCGTTGGGCGGCGTCGCGTTCTTCGAGAAGCTCGGCAAGCTGACCGGCCGCTGCTACGACCAGGAGATCGGCAAGCTCACCGGTCGAACCGCCGCAGGTCGTACCGGTCCATCAACCTGATCACCTTGTTCGCGTACTCCGGGTCGGTGGCGTACTTCCGCGCCACCGCCCGGACGAACGCGTCCGGGTCGTTCCGCACCGGCAACGCCGCCGCGTAGTTCGGCGACGTCGTCAACAGCCGGCCGTAGTCGCGGAACGAGTCGGAAACCGAGGCGTACGAACGGAAAAACGCATCCACCGGGTGACAAGGCGCCGGAACGCACTCCGTCGTCGGGTACGCGGCGCACCGCAGCGCGATCGGTCCCGGGCTCGTCGGCGTCACGCACTTGAAGCCGAAGTGGTTCAGCTCGTTCACCGACAGCTTGCTGCGGCCCCAGTTCGACTCCAGGATCGACTGCGCCACCGTCACCGACGCCGGGATGTCGTACGCCGCGTGGATCTCCCGGGCGATCGGGGCCGCCAAGCCGACGTACGCCTCCTGGAAGCCCGAGGAAAGCGCCTGGTCACGCACCGACGCCTGGTCGATGGGCGGCGGGACCACCGCCAGCAGCGCCGCCAGTCCGATGTGGATCATGGCGACACTTTGCCCGGCTCACCCCCGGAAAAACACGGGGTCACCCCAAAGAGACCTCAGCAGTAGCCGAGCTGCGCCAGCGTGTCGACGACGATCTCGGACGGGTGGTACTTGTCCATCCAGGACTCACCGCGCCGGTTCTGGTACGTGTCGAGGAAGTTCTGCAGCTTGTCGCCGCGCATTTCCGTCAGCACGACCGTCTCGCCGAGGTGCTGCGGCGTCTCCGTGCGCTCGCGGTGCACCGCGCAGGGGAGCCCGAGGTAGTAGCACTCCGCCGAAAGACCACCCGAATCGGTGACGACGTACTCGGCGCGCGCCACCAGCGGGAGGAACTTCAGGTAGCGCATCTTCGGCTGGACGATGAACTGGTCGTCGAAGATGTTCCCGATGCCCAGCGCGCGGATCTTCTCGCGCTCCGGCGCGCCCGCCATGTACAGGATCGGCATCTTGCGGCTCTGCTCGCGCAGGATCTCCAGCGCCTCGCGGTACTTGTCCGGGCGCGAGACCAGCTCGAAGCGGTGCAGCGTGGCCAGACCGAACTTCTCCGGCAGGTTCGGCACGTCCAGCGGCCCGTTGATCGCCAGGCGCATCGCGTCGATCGCCGTGTTGGCCTCGGTGTCCACGACGACGCCGCGGGCGTTGCGCAGGTTGTTCACCTCGCGGATGCTCGGCGCGAAGTGGATGTCGACGATCTTCGCCGCGATCTTGCGGTTGAGCTCCTCGGGCAGCGGCGACAGGATGCTGCCCGACCGCGCGCCCGCCTCGACGTGGCCGACGCGGGACTTGAGGATCCGCTTGCCGATCAGCGAGCCGTACGGCGTGGTGAACGTGTCGCCGTGCACCAGCACCAGCGGGGGACGGCCGTCCTCGGTCAGCGCGGCGCGCAGCTCGTGGCGGCGGCTCCACGCGGTGCGCAGCACCTGCGCGGCCCAGCCCGGCACCTGCGCCGGCGACTCGAGGTTGTGCGCCTTGTCCTCCGGCACCAGCCAGACGTCCGGCTCCGGCATGTTCAGGTCCGCGAGGACGTCCGCGACCTCGTCGACGTGCTGCGCGGTGAACCAGATCTTCGGCCGCATCCCGCGTTCGCGGATCCCGTGGTACACGGGCGCGATCTTGATCAGTTCCGCGGTGGTGCCGAGAATGAAGGAAATCACCGGAGGAGCCCATTTCTGGTCGGGTGCGGTGGCGTAAGGATACTGGCCGACCTCCCGCGGGGGCCGCCGGGTAGCCTCGGCACGGTGAGTGCGAACCCGCTCCTCCCCTCGCTCAGCGTCGTGATCCCGGTCTACAACGAGCAGGACTGGATCGAACGCAGTGTCGGCGCGCTGCTCGCCTCGGCCGAGACGGCGAACTGGCCGATCGAGGTCGTGGTCGTCGACGACGGCAGCACCGACGCCACGCCGTCGCGGCTCGACGAGCTGCGTGAACGCCACGGCATCACCGTCGTCGGCCAGGCCAACGCGGGCCGGTTCGAGGCCCGGCGGGCGGGCATCGCCAAGGCCGCCGGGGACCAGATCCTGCTGCTCGACAGCCGGGTCGTGGTGGACGAGGGCGCGCTGACCTTCCTGCGCGACCAGCTCGCCGACCACCCCGAGCGCACGGTGTGGAACGGCCACGTCAACGTCGCTTCCGAAAACAACCCGTACGCCGGTTTCATGGCCGGGCTGGTGAAGATTCCCTGGCGCCGCTACTGCGCCGACCCGCGCCTGATGTCCTTCGGCATCGAGGAGTTCGACCTCTTCCCGAAGGGCACCGGATTCTTTTCCGCGCCGCGCGGCGTTCTCGAAGCGGCTTCGGACGCTTTCGTCTCGCTCTTCGACGACGTCCGCTTCGCCAGCGACGACACCGGTGTCCTGCGCTGGATCGCCGAGCGCCACCGCATCTTCCTCGCGCCGGAGTTCTCCGCGACCTACCACGGGCGCGACAGCTTCAAGAAGTTCGCCGCGCAGGCCTACTTCCGCGGAACGACCTTCGTGGACTCCTACCTCGGCTCGCCGGGCCCGGCCCGCACCGGCCTGTTCGCCGCGTTCGGCGTCGGCCTGCTCGGCCTCGGCGTCGCGGTCAAACGCCCGAAGACGGCCGTGCTGCTCGCGGCCGCCGGCTCGGCCGCGGCCGGGGCCGCCGTGACGCGCTTCGGCGCGACGAACGCGGAGGCCAAGGCCGTCGCGAAGCTGGCTCCGGTGTTCGGGGCCGGCTTCGGCGCCGGTGCCGTCCGCGGTCTCGTCATGGCGCTGCGGGCCCGCCGGCGGCGGGGACGATGAGCTCACCGATGACTCGCGAGCCCCACGAGGCAGACGAGGCGGAAGGGCGCAGCCTGGCGAAGGAGACCGGGCGCTCGGCCGGGAAGATCGGTGTCTCGCTGCTCGTCGCGATCGCGCTCGGGTACGTGCTGACGCTGCTCGCCACCCGCTGGCTCGGCCCCGAGAACAGCAAGGTCTACCTCTCGTTCTGGGGCATCCTGATGGGCCTCGGCAGCGCGCTGTCGCCGCTGGAGCAGGAGCTGTCCCGCCAGTCCGCGGTGGCCGCGCTCGACGGCGGCAAGGCCGGCAAGCCCGCGCTGCGCGCCCTGACCGTCGGCGCCGTGACCGTGGCCGTCGTCGCCGCGCTGACGATGGCCGTGCCGGTGCTGTCGGACCGGCTCTACAACGGCAACACCGCGCTCGGCGTCATCGTGCTGTGCGGCGCGATCTCGTTCGCCTGCCAGTTCGCCGCCCGCGGCCTGCTCGTCGGGCAGCAGCGGATCAAGCCGTACTCCTGGCTGGTCGTGGCCGAGGCCGCGGTCCGCGTCCTGGTGCTGTTCGGCATCGCCGCCGCCGGCCTCACCGGCGTGACGTCCTACGCGATCGCGGCCGCTGCGGGCTCGTTCGCCTGGCTGCTGTTCGTCAAGCCGATCTCCGGGCTGGTCGACCCGCACGCCGACGGCGAGGGCTGGGGCCCGGTGACCGCCCGGATCCTGGTCCTGCTGACCGGCGCCGCGCTCACCGCGAGCGTCATCACCGGCTACCCGGCGATGGTGAGCCTGCTCGCGCCCGGCGGCTCCGAACGCGACGTCGGCGTCCTCTTCGCGACGCTCACCGTGTCCCGGGTGCCGCTGCTGCTGCTCTCCCCGCTGCAGGCGCTCGCCGTGCCGACGGTGGTCCGGCTTTCGGGCACCGAGGACGGCAGGCACCGGCTGCGGAAGCTGCTCGCGGCGGGCGCGCTCGGCACGGTCGTGGTCGGCGTGGTCGGCGCACTGGTCGGCTGGCTGATCGGGCCGTGGCTGGTCTCCCTGCTCTACGGCTCGGGCTTCGTCGCCCAGGGCTGGTGGGTGGCGTGGATGGTGTGGGGTGCGGTGCTGCTCACGGCGCTGCAGCTGATGACCGCCGTGCTGGTGGCCCGCAAGGAGGCGAACAAGGTGCTCGTCACCTGGGCCGTGGTCGCGGTCGCCACCGCCGCGACGCTGCTGCTCGTGCCGGGCGACCCGATCCTCAAGGCGGTCGCCGGGCTGGCCGGGGGGCCCACGCTGGGCCTGGTGGTCGTGTTGATGTTCGTCTTGCGGCGGCCGGGCAACGTGCGGCCCGCCCCGGACGTCCCAGTAGGGTGACCCCGGCCGGACCCGGGACAGGATCGGCGTGAAACGCCGGTGAGGTTGGACAGCGGAAAACCATGAACGTACTTCTGGTCGTGCTCGCCTTCTGGCTGCCAGGCCTCGTCTTCGGGGCCGCGATCCGGCTTCGCGGCTGGCTGCTCGCCGCGGCCGCGCCGATCCTGACGTTCGGCATCGTCAGCCTGGGCGTCCCGGTGCTCGGCGGGCTCGGCATCCGCTGGACCACGCTCGACGTCGCCCTGTGGACGCTCGTGCTGTCGATCGTCGGCTTCGCGCTCGCGTTCGGCGTGCAGCGGTTCACCGCGCGCCGCCACCCGGACTGGGCCGAGCGGGACGCCGCCGCGGCCGCGCCCGCCCGCTCGCTGCGCGAGCACCTGCTGATCGGCGCCGGCGTGCTGGCCGGCAGCCTCGTCGGGATCGTCACGTTCCTGCGCGGCGCCCGCGGTCTCGACCAGGTCCAGCAGGGCTGGGACGCGCCGTTCCACGCGAACCTCGTCCGCTGGATCGCCGAGCACGGCGACGCCCGGCCCTCGACCGTCGGCACCATCGCGAACCTGCCGGACCAGACGAACTACTTCTACCCGGACACCTACCACGCCCTGCTCGCGCTGGTCTTCGACAAGGCCGGCCTGGCGATGATGCCGACGCTGAACATGGGCGCGCTCACCGTCATCCTGTGCGTGCCGATCGGTGTCGCCGCGATGTGCCACGTCTGGCGGATGCCCGCGCTGGCGGTCGCCGCGGCCGCCGCGGTGTCGGCGTCGTTCACCAACTTCCCGTACGACTCGCTGTGGCGCGGCCCGCTCTGGCCGTACGTCGCCGGCGTCGCGCTCATCCCGGCGATGCTCGCGCTCGGGCGCCGGCTGCTGGAGCCGCGCGGGATCTCCGGCCCGGTCGCGATCGGTGTCGGCGTCGCGGGCCTGATCGGCCTGCACACCAGCGTCGCGTTCGTCGTCGTCGTGTACTTCCTGCTGATCCTGCTCGCGGTGCTCGTCAAGTTCGAGCGCATCGACTGGCGCCGGTCCGCGGCCTCGCTCGGGGCCACGGTCGCGCTCGCCGTCGTCTGCGGGCTGCCCCTGGCGCTGCCTTCGCTGTACAACGCGGGCGGCGTGACCAGCGCGTACTGGGCGTCGGAGGCCACCGTCACCGGCGGTCTCGGGGAGACCCTCACCTTCTCGCCGATGGCCGCGTTCCCGCAGTGGTGGATCGGCGTGCCCGCCCTGATCGGCGTCTTCCTGCTGGTCCGGCACCGCCGGATGCTGTGGATGGTCGCCGCGTACGTGGTGTTCGGCGGGCTGTTCGCGGCCACCGTGTCGCTCGAGACGCCGCTCATCCACACCCTCACCGGCATCTTCTACAACGACCACTGGCGGATCGGCGCGCTGGTCCCGCTGGCGGGCGCGGTCGCGTTCGGCGAGTTCACCGACACCGCCGCCCGCTGGATCGCGCGCAAGGCCGGCGGCCGGCTGCCGAACGTTTCGCCGGCGACGCTCACCACGGTGGGTGTCGTGCTGCTCGTCGTGGTCATCGGCGGCCTGAGCCGCGGCGGCTACATCGGCCGCAACGCCGCTCGGCTGCAGCTCAACTACAGCGGCGGCCCGACGGTCAGCAACGACGAGCGCCAGGCCTTCGACTGGCTCGCCGCGCACGTCGCGCCGGGCGAGCGGGTGATGAACGGCAAGGCCGACGGCTCGGTCTGGATGTACGCGCTCGACGGCGTCCAGCCGGTCGAGTGGACGTTCTACGGCGCCGAGGGCAACACCCCGGCCGGCTACCTGAGCGTCTACCTCGACGACATCGACAAGTTCCCGCACGTGCGGGAACTGCTCACCGACCTCAAGGTCAGGTACGTCTTCGTCGGCGCGGGCAAGGTCACCAAGGACACGTTCAACGGGCCGGGCCTGAGCCACCTCGACACGACCCCCGGCTTCAAGGTCGTGTTCCGCAACCCGGGCGCGACCGTGTACGAGATCGAGGGCCAGCAGGGCGTCGTCGCAGCTGGTGCGGCTCCCGGGTCCGCGGCCGGTAACGGGCAGTGAAAGGCTAGAGTGATCGCGTGTCCAGCACCTCCGTGACCAGCCGCCGCGTGCTCATCGTGATGCCCGCGCTGAACGAGTCCGCGAGCGTCGCTTCGGTCATCGACCAGGTGAAACGCGCTCTGCCGAGCGGTGACCTGCTCGTCGTCGACGACGGTTCGGTCGACGACACCGCCAAGCTCGCCCGCGCGGCCGGGGCCGAAGTGGCCCGCCTCGCGGTCAACCTGGGGGTCGGCGGCGCGATGCGCACCGGCTTCCGCTACGCCGCCGCCCGCGGGTACGACGTCGTCGTGCAGGTGGACGCGGACGGCCAGCACGACCCGGACGAGCTCGACGCGCTGCTGCGCGGGCTGGACGACGCCGACATCGTGATCGGCTCCCGGTTCGCCGGCAAGGGCTCGTACAAGGCCAGTGGCCCGCGCAAGTACGCCATGGTCGCGCTCTCGATCGTCTTCTCGCGGCTGGCGAAGACCAAGCTCACCGACGTCACGTCGGGCTTCAAGGCGATGGGGCCCCGCGCGATCCGGTTGTTCGCCGGCTACTACCCGGCGGAGTACCTCGGCGACACCGTCGAGTCGCTGGTGATGGCCATCCGGGCCAAGCTGACCATCAAGGAAGTTCCGGTCGTCATGCGGGAACGCGCGGGCGGCACGCCCAGCCACTCGCCCGTGAAGTCCGCCGTCTACCTGAGCCGGGCCGGGCTCGCGCTGCTGCTGGCGCTGGTGCGCCGCCGGCCCGCGGTCGACTCGTCCGACTCGGCGTAAGGGGAAGCAGAAATGCAGGGTTGGCGCATCCTCAGCATCGTCGTCGCCTGTGTCGTGCTGTTCGTCGTCCTCGAGATGATGCGGCGGCGGAAGCTGCGCGAGAAGTACGCGGGCGTGTGGCTCGTCGTCGCGGTCGGCGTGGTCGTCCTCGCGGTGCTGCCGCAGGCCGCCGAGTTCCTCGCCAAGCACACCGGCGTGCAGACGCCGTCGAACTTCGTCTTCCTCCTCGCCGGCGTCGTGCTGGCCCTGGTGTCGCTGCACCTCTCGACCGAGGTCGGGCACCTGGAGGAGGAGGTGCGCACGTCGGTCGAGGAGATCGCGCTGCTGCGCTGCGAGCTGGAGGACGCCAAGCGCGAGCTGGCGGGCCGGATCGCCGAGCTGGAGGCGCGCACGACCGCGCCGGACGACGTCAAAGGGCTTCCCGAGGTCGAGCGCGTCAGCAAGTGACCGGGTGATCGACGCCCTGCTCGCCGCGCCCGCGCGGCTCGGCGGGGTGCGCGTCCTGGCCATCGACGGCCCGTCGGGCGCCGGGAAGTCCACGCTGGCCGCCCAGGTCGTCGCCGAGCTGCGTGCGCGCGGCTGCCGGACGGAGCTGGTGAGTACCGACGCCTTCGCGACCTGGGACGACCCGGTTTCGTGGTGGCCCCGGCTGGTGGACGGCGTCCTGCGGCCCCTCGCGGACGGCGTCGAAGGCGCTTACCGGCGGATGGACTGGACGAGCGGGACGCCCCGGCCCGGCGAGCTCGTCCGGGTGCCCGTGCCGGACGTCCTGGTGCTGGAGGGCGTTTCCAGCGGCCGCACTTCGGTAAGACCCCTGCTTTCGCACCTCTGCTGGCTTTCCGGCGGCCCGGAAGCCGCCCGGCTGGCCAGGACCGTCGCGCGCGACGGCGCGGCCGCACAGGCCGAACTGGGCCGCTGGCAACGGTTCGAACGCGGCTGGTTCGCCGTCGACGGCACGGCCGAAGCCGCCGGCACCCGACTTTCGTAGGGGTTCGTCCGGTCACCCAGTGTGAGGGTGACGGTCCGGATCGATCAAGGCGGAACGGTTGCGCCACCACGCCCGGGCTAACGTTGGTACCGCCATCTGAGTTAGTGATCCGGCACCGGGCGGAGTTGCGGGCCTCAAACGGTCACATTTTGTCACGATTTACGGACACATTGCGGTCAAATCGGTGCCCACGTAGCGCGATCGTAACCTCACGTACTTAAGCCTGGGCCGAGTTCCCGCTAGTGTCGCGGGGCACACCGATCGTCCGTCGAGTTCCTGACCGACCGGACGGTGACTTTGATCCCGAACATCTCCCAAGGGGTGCCAGATGCAGCAATTGCGGCTGACCCGAACACGCCGCGTGGCCCTGATCGGGCTCGCCGGCGCGCTCGCGGTTTCGCTGTCCGCTTGTGCGGAATCCAAGCGTGAAGAGGGCGCGGGGGGTGGTTCCGGGGGCACGATGATCTTCGGTGCGGCCGGTAACCCGAAGTTGTTCGACCCGATCTTCAACGACGAGGGCGAGACCTTCCGGATCACGCGGCAGATCTTCGACACGCTGATCCAGAACAAGCCGGGCACCGCCGACCTCGAGCCCTCCCTCGCCGAGAAGTGGGAGCCGAGCAACGACGGCAAGACCTGGACCTTCAGCCTCAAGCAGGGCGTGAAGTTCTCCGACGGCACCCCGTTCGACGCCACCGCCGTCTGCTTCAACTTCGACCGCTGGTTCAACATGAAGGGCGCCGCCGCCCAGAGCCAGATGATCTACTACGCCGACGTCTTCGGCGGCTTCGCGAAGAACGAGAGCGACGAGTACGGCGACCCGGTCTACAAGAGCTGCGAGGCGAAGGACCCGGCGACCGCGGTCCTGAACCTGAACAAGGCCAAGGGCGCGTTCCCGGCGGCGTTCACGCTGCCGTCGTTCTCGATGCAGAGCCCGGCCGCGCTGAAGCAGTACAACGCGGACCAGGTCACCCAGAGCGGTGACTCGTTCACCTACAGCGAGTACGCGAACAAGCACCCGGTCGGCACCGGCCCGTTCAAGTTCGACAGCTGGGACCAGGGCAAGGGTGAGATCACCCTCGTCAAGAACGACACCAGCCCGAGCCAGACGGCGAAGCTCGACAAGCTGATCTTCAAGGTCATCCCGGACGAGAACGCCCGCAAGCAGGCGCTCAAGGCCGGCGACATCCAGGGCTACGACTACCCGGCGCCCGCGGACTACAACCTGCTGCGCGGCGACGGCGAGCAGGTGCTCGTGCGGCCGCCGTTCAACGTGCTGTACCTGGGCATCAACCAGTCCGGCCCGGCCGGGGAGAAGCTGAAGGACGTCCGCGTCCGCCAGGCGCTGGCCTACGGCATCAACCGCGAGCAGTTCGTCAAGAGCAAGCTGCCCGAGGGCTCCGAGGTGGCCACCGAGTTCGTCCCGAAGACGATCTCCGGCTACACCGACGACGTCACCAAGTACCCGTACGACCAGCAGAAGGCCAAGGACCTGCTGCAGCAGGCCGGCGCGACGAACCTGACGCTGAAGTTCTACTACCCGACCGAGGTCACCCGGCCGTACATGCCGAACCCGGCGGACGTCTTCACGTCGATCTCCGAGGACCTGAAGGCCATCGGCATCAAGGTCGAGGCCGTCGCCAAGCCGTGGAACGGTGGCTACAAGGACGACGTCCAGAAGTTCGGCAAGCAGGACCTGCACCTGCTCGGCTGGACCGGTGACTACAACGACGCGGGGAACTTCGTCGGCACCTTCTTCGGCCGCAAGAAGCCGGAGTTCGGGTTCGACAACCCGCAGCTGTTCCAGGCGCTGGCCGCCGCGGACGCCTCGCCCGCCGGCGACGCGCACGCCAAGGCGTACCAGGAAGTGAACAAGCAGATCATGGACTACCTGCCCGCCATCCCGATCTCCTACGGCCCGCCCGCCATCGTGGTCGGCCCGAAGGTCAAGGGCCTGGTCGCCAGTCCGCTGACCGACGAGCGGTTCAACACCGTCACCGTCAACTGACGTTCCACCTGTGAGGCATGGGGTGGGTGCTACCGCGCCCACCCCTTGCCCGTACCTCCCGGGCTGGCCCCAAAGGACACCAAGTGCTCCGTTTTCTCGTGCGTCGGCTGCTACAAGCGATACCGACGCTGCTCATCCTGTCCATCCTGGTCTTCGCCTGGCTACGGTCGCTGCCCGGAGGGCCCGCGGCCGCCCTCCTCGGCGACAAGGCAACGCCGGAGAAGATCGCCAACCTCAACCACGTGCTGGGGCTCGACCAGCCGGTCATCATCCAGTACTTCAAGTTCCTCGGCCGCGCGGTCACCGGTGACTTCGGTGCCTCGCTGGTCTCCACCCAGCCGGTGATGTCGGAGATCGGCACGTTCCTGCCGGCCACCATCGAGCTGGGTGTCTCCGCGATGATCGTCGCGGTGCTCATCGGCATCCCGGCGGGCTACCTCTCGGCCCGCTACCGCGGTGGCGTCGCCGACAACGTGATCATCGTGCTGACGCTGATCGGCGTCGCGGTCCCCGTCTTCTTCCTCGGCTACATGATGCAGGACCTGCTCGCCGGCCCCCTGGGTCTGCCGTCGCAGGGACGGCAGACCGCCGGGCTCGACGCCACCGCCGTCACGAACTTCGCCGTCCTCGACGGCATCATGACCAGCGAGTGGGACGCCGTCTGGGACGCGATCAAGCACCTGATCCTCCCGGCGTTCGCGCTCGCGACCATCCCGCTCGCGGTGATCACCCGGATCACCCGGGCGTCGGTGCTCGAAGTGCTCAACGAGGACTTCATCCGCACGGCCAACTCGAAGGGCCTCACGCAGCCGGTGGTCCGCCGCCGGCACGTGCTGCGCAACGGCCTGCTGCCCGTGGTCACCACGATCGGCCTGCAGACCGGCGCGCTGCTCGGCGGCGCGGTGCTGACCGAGCGCGTGTTCAACTTCCGCGGCCTCGGGTTCCTGCTGGCCGAAGGCATCGAACGGCGTGACTACCCCCGGCTCCAGGCGCTGCTGCTGTTCGGGGCGCTGGTCTACGTGCTGGTGAACATGCTGGTCGACGTCTCGTACGGGATCATCGACCCGAGGGTGCGTGTGCGATGAACACTCTGCTGAACAAGAAGAAAGAGCCGATCGACAAGCTCGCCGCGGCGAGCGGGCACAGCCTCGGCGGCGAGGCCCTGCGGCGGATGTTGCGCAGCCCGGTCGCCATCACCGGTGGCGTGATCACCGGCCTGTTCGTCCTGCTGGCGGTGTTCGCGCCGCTGGTCGCGCCCAAGGACCCGTTCGAGCGGTACCTGCAGGACAAGGTCGCCCTGGGCCAGGGCATCATCCCCGGCGCCCAGCCGGGTTTCCCGCTCGGGGTGGACGACTTCGGCCGTGACGAGCTGTCGCGGCTGATCGTCGGCGCGCAGAACACGCTGCTGGTCGGCGTGCTGGCCACGGTGATCGGCGTGCTCCTCGGCGTCATCATCGGCGGGCTCGCCGGCGCGTTCGGCGGCTGGGTCGACACCGTCCTCATGCGACTGGTCGACGTCATGCTGTCGGTGCCGTCGCTGCTGCTGGCGATCTCGGTCGCGGCGCTGTTCGCCAAGCCGAGCCAGTGGACGGTGATCCTCGCCGTCTCGCTGATCGGGGTGCCGATCTTCGCGCGGCTGCTGCGCGGTTCGATGCTGACGCAGCGCAGCAGCGACCACGTCCTCGCGGCGACGTCGCTGGGCGTGAAACGCGGCGCGATCGTGTTCCGGCACATGCTGCCGAACTCGCTCGGCCCGGTCATCGTGCAGGCCACGTTGACCTTGGCGACCGCCATCCTCGAGGCCGCCGCGCTGTCGTTCCTCGGCCTGGGCGACCCGGACCCGAACCGGGCGGAGTGGGGCATCATGCTGAGCAAGGGTGCCCGGCAGTTCCTCGACGTCCGGCCCGAGCTCGCGTACTACCCGGCGATCGCGATCATCGTCGTCGCGCTCGGGTTCACGCTGCTCGGCGAGTCCCTCCGCGAAGCCCTCGACCCGAAGAACAGGCGGTGAACCCCCATGGCACTCCTTGAGGTCCGTGATCTCACGGTCCAGTTCGTCCGCCGTGGCGAGCAGTCGTTCACCGCGGTGGACAACGTCAGCTTCGACGTCGAGCCGGGCCAGACGGTCGGCCTCGTCGGCGAGTCCGGCTGCGGCAAGTCCGTCACGTCGCTGGCGATCATGCGGCTGCTCGCCAAGCGCGGCAACAAGGTCAGCGGTTCGGTGCGCTTCGAGGGCACCGACCTGCTTCGCCTGTCCGACAAGGAAATGCGCGACCGCCGCGGCCGCGACCTCGGCATGGTGTTCCAGGACCCGCTGTCCTCGCTGAACCCGGTCATCCCGATCGGGCTGCAGATCACCGAGGTGCTGGAGCGCCACCGCGGGATGTCGCGCAAGGCGGCCTCCGTCGAAGCGGTGGACCTGCTCGACAAGGTCGGCATCCCCGACCCGTCGCGCCGGCTTTCCGAGTACCCGCACCAGCTTTCCGGCGGGATGCGCCAGCGCGCGCTGATCGCGATCGCGCTGGCGTGCCGGCCGCGGCTGCTCATCGCCGACGAGCCGACCACCGCGTTGGACGTCACCATCCAGGCGCAGATCCTGGCGCTGCTGCGGGAACTGGTGCAGGACACCGGCACCGCGCTGATCATGATCACGCACGACCTCGGCGTCGTCGCCGGGCTGTGCGACGAGGTCAACGTGCTCTACGGCGGCAAGATCGTCGAGCGGGCGCAGCGGCACCAGCTGTTCGCCGAGCCGCGGCACCCGTACACGCACGGCCTGCTGGCGTCGATCCCGCGGCTGGACGCGGGCCGCGGCGAGAAGCTGATCCCGATCCGGGGTTCGGTGGCCGACAACATCCCGTGGGACCACGGGTGCGCCTTCGCGCCGCGCTGCCCCAACGCGCTCCAGACCTGCCGCGAGGTCCAGCCACAGCTGGTGCCCGACCACGGCGGGCTGCTGCGCTGTCACAACCCCGTGCGGCCCGCGGTCGCCGCGGGAGGAGGAGCCCGATGACCCGTCCTGCTGGTGACGTGCTGCTCGAGGTCGACGACCTCAAGGTGCACTTCCCGATCAAGAGCGGCATCGTGTTCGACCGGACGGTCGGGCACGTGTACGCGGTCGACGGCGTCGACCTGGCCATCCGCCGCGGCGAAACCTACGGCCTGGTGGGCGAATCGGGCTGCGGAAAGTCCACTTTGGGCCGGGCGATCCTGCGGCTGAACGAGCCGACCGCCGGTTCCGTGAAGTTCGACGGCACGGATGTCGCCCAGCTCAAGGGAGAGGAGCTGCGGAAGGCCCGGCGCCGGATGCAGATGATCTTCCAGGACCCGATGTCCAGTTTGGACCCGCGCCAGTCGGTCGAGTCCATCCTGCTCGAGGGCATGCACGCGCACGGCCTCGACCAGGACAAGGAAGCCACCCAGCGGCGGCTGCGGCAGCTGCTGGCCGCGGTCGGCCTGCCGGAGACGTCGCTGCGCAAGTACCCGCACGAGTTCTCGGGCGGGCAGCGCCAGCGCATCGGCATCGCGCGGGCGCTGGCGGTGGAGCCGGACCTGATCGTCGCCGACGAGCCGGTGTCCGCACTGGACGTTTCGGTGCAGGCCCAGGTCGTCAACCTGCTGGAGGACCTGCAGGACCAGCTCGGCCTGACGTACGTGGTGATCGCGCACGACCTCGCGGTGGTGCGGCACATCTCCGACCGCATCGGCGTGATGTACCTGGGCGCGCTGGTCGAGGAGACCGACGCGGACTCGCTGTACCGGGACCCGCTGCACCCGTACACGCGGGCGCTGCTGTCGGCCATCCCGGTGCCGGACCCGCAGGTCGAGGACACCCGCGAGCAGATCCTGCTGGCGGGCGACCTGCCCTCGCCCGCCAACCCGCCGTCGGGCTGCCGCTTCCACACGCGCTGCCCGTGGCGGCAGGCGAGCCTGTGCGACACCGACCGCCCGCAGCTGCGTGAGATCGGTGGCGGGCACCGGGTGGCGTGCCACTACGCGGAGGACATCCGCGACGGGCGCATCCAGCCGCACGAGGTCGAGCCGGAGCTGGTGGAGCTCACCGGGGCGCTGAACCCCGACCTGGGCCCGCCGGACGTCGGCACGGCCGCCGAGATCCTCTGAGTTCTCGTTGTCGAAGGGGCCGGCCGGGGTTTCGCCCCGGCCGGCCCTTTTTCACGGCTTGAGGTCGAGCGCCGCGCTCATCGAGCCGTCCATATAGAACGGCGTCGAGTCGTGGACGTGGGTGATCCGCCAGTCGCCGTCCTGCTCGCGGAAGCAGACGGTGGAGCGGAACCACAGCTCGAAGGGCTGGGGCATTCCCTTCGGCGTCGTGGACAGGCGGGTGAGCGCGTGGCAGTACGCGATGCCGCCGCCGGTGACGATCTCGAGGTCGCGGGTCTCGTACTCGATCGGACCGTCGAAGGTGGCGAACCACGCTTCGCGGGCTTCGACGTCCTCGCCGTGGTGCACCAGCGGCGGGGCGAGGGTGAACGCCACGGCGTCCGGTGCGTACTGCGCTGCCAGCGCCTTGGCGTCGCGTTCGGTCATCGCCTTTGCACGCGCCGCCATCAAGTCGCGGATTCGCTGCTCGGTCATGCCATCCTCCTCGGGTGTGGTGCCTTCGGAGGGGACGTAGGCGCCGCCGCGCGGATTTCGACACCGACCGGGAGGCGTTCGTGAAATACGTGGTGCTGATCTACGGCAACCCCGAGTCGCGCCGGGCGTGGGAGGGGATGAGCGAGGAGCAGCGGGCCGCCGGGCTCGCGTACTACCAGCAGCTCACCGACGAGCTCGACGCGTCCGGCGAACGGATCGTCTCCGAGCGGCTGGCCTACCCGGAGCTGACCACCCGGATCAGCGCCGGCACGACGACGGACGGGCCGTTCGCGGAGGCGAAGGAGTTCCTCGCCGGCTTCTACCTGCTCGACTGCGAGAGCCAGGAGCGCGCGGTCGAGATCGCCTTCCGCATCCCGGAGGCGGCGTTCGCGGCGGTCGAGGTGCGGCCGGTGATGGGACTGCACGGGCCGGAGCTGTGAACCCGGAGCTGCTGCGGTCGCTGGCGCCCCAGGTCCTGGCGGCGCTGGTCCGGCGGTACGGCGACTTCGAGGCGTGCGAGGACGCCGTCCAGGAAGCGTTGCTGGCGGCGTCGCAGCAGTGGCCGTCTGCGGGGATCCCGGATCACCCGAAAGGGTGGTTGATCACAACGGCGTCCCGCCGCCGCATCGAGCAGTTGCGCAGCGACTCGGCCCGCCGGCGGCGTGAAGAGGCTGTCTTTTCGGCCGAGCCACCGGATCCCGCGCCGGTCGCGGTCGACGACACGCTGACGTTGCTGCTGCTGTGCTGCCACCCGGCGCTTCCGCGGCCTTCGCAGGTGGCGCTGACCCTGCGCGCGGTGGGCGGGTTGACGACGGCGGAGATCGCCCGCGCGTTCCTGGTTCCGGAGGCGACGATCGGCCAGCGGATCAGCCGGGCGAAGCGTTCACTGCGTGGCGAGAGGTTCTCCGGCGACGCGCACCCCGAGCGGCTGGCGGCGGTGCTGCAGGTGCTGTACTTGATCTTCACGGAGGGCCACACGGCCAGTTCGGGTGGCGCGGTGAGCCGCGTCGAGCTGACGACGGAGGCGATCCGCCTGGTCCGCGCGTTGCACGCGGAGCTACCGGCCGAGGGCGAGGTCACGGGCCTGCTGGCGTTGATGCTGCTGACGGAGGCCCGCCGCCCGGCCCGGGTGTCGGAGTCCGGGGCCCTGGTCCCGCTGGCGGCCCAGGACCGTTCGCTGTGGGACGCCGGGTTGATCGCGGAGGGGACGGCGCTGATCACGAAGGCGCTGGCGACGTCCCCGATCGGGCCATACCAGCTCCAGGCGGCGATCGCGGCGGTCCACGACGAGGCGACGTCGGCGGAGTCGACGGACTGGGCCCAGATCTTGACGTTGTACGACCTGCTGCGGGTGGTGGCGCCGGGGCCGATGGTGACGTTGAACCGGGTGGTGGCGTTCGCGCAGGTCCACGGGGCCGAGGCGGGGTTGGCGGAGCTGGCCGGCGTGGAGGTGGCGGGGCACTACCGGGTGGCTGCCGTGCGGGGGCATTTGCTGGAGGAGGTGGGGGATTTCGCGGGGGCTCGGGAGGCTTATCTGGCCGCCGCTCGGCGGACGTTGAGTTTGCCGGAGCAGGGGTACCTGCAGGCCCGGGCAGCGAAGTTGGAGCCGTGACCGGCAGCGCCGGAGCCCCGCCCTGCCCTGGGGGCGTGCCCACGTCCAGTCTACCGGCGCCCACCGACCGAAACCGCCGTTCGTCCCAGTAGCCCACAAGTTGTCCACATGGGGGTGAACCCTGTGGACAACTCCGTGACCCCCGACTGAAGTCGTACCCCTGCCAATACCTGAGTAGGCCGCCCCGGCCACCCCACCCCCGGTACCCTTCAAAAAGCAGATTCCGCGACAGCAGGGGGTACGAACAGTGCACATCGACCAATGGCTGGAGGCGATCCCGCCGCTTTCGGTGTACCTGATCGTCGGCGCGGTGATCATGATCGAAAGCCTCGGCATTCCGCTGCCCGGCGAGATCGTGCTGGTCAGTGCCGCCCTGCTGGCTTCGCAGCACAGCACCCTGAACCCGCTGTGGATCGGGGTTCTCGCCAGCGCCGGCGCCATCATCGGGGACAGCATCGGCTATCTGATCGGAAAGACCGGCGGGCAACGGCTGTTCGCCTGGGCGGGCCGGAAATTCCCGAAGCATTTCGGCCCGACGCACATCGCCAACGCCGAACGGATCTTCAACAAACGCGGGGTCTGGGCCGTCTTCCTGGGCCGCTTCATCGCTTTCCTGCGCATCCTCGCCGGCCCGCTCGCCGGGTCGCTGCGGATGCACTACCCCAAGTTCCTGCTGGCGAACGCCGCCGGTGGCATCGTCTGGGCCGGTGGCACCACCGCCGCCGTCTACTACCTCGGCGTCGTCGCCGAAGAGTGGCTGGGGAACTTCTCCAAGTACGGTCTGGTCGCCGCCATCATCATCGGTGTCGTCGTCTTCTTCGTCATGAAGAAGCGGCTCGGCAAGAAGCACGAGAGCGAAGAGACGCCGAAGCAGGAGGAGAACGCGGCTTAGACCGTCACCAGTTCCGGCGCGGGCTTGCGCGCCGGCCGGAGCGACCCCAGCAGCACCCCGGCGATCACGACGACGGCGGCGCCGGCCTCCAGCCAGGTCGGCCGCTCGCCGAGGAACGCGAACGACGCCGTCAGCCCGACCACCGGCACCAGCAGCGAGAACGGCGACACCACGCCGGCCGGGTTGCGGCGCATCAACGTCGTCCACAGGCCCGAGCCGACGACCGTCCCGATCAGCACCACGTAGGCCAGCCCGCCCAGCGCGGTCAGCCCGGTCGGCGTCCCGAGCGTCGTCAGCGAGCGCCACTGCGCGGCCGGGCCCTCCATGACCAGCGACAGCGCGAACATCGGCAGCGGCGGCACCACCGACATCCACAGCGTGAAGTGCAGCGGGTTGTCCGGCTCGGCCTTGCGCGTGCTCAGGTTGCCGAACGCCCAGCTCAGCGCGGCCAGCAGCGTCAGCACCATCGGCAGCAGCGCCGCGTGGCCGGACTGCTGCCACGCGATCGCCGCCATCCCGGCGACGGCCAGCGCGATGCCGGCCAGCTGGTGCGGCGTGACGCGTTCGCGCAGGAAGACCGCGCCGAGCAGCACCGTGAACGGCGCCGACGCCTGCAGCACCAGCGACGCGAGCCCGGTCGGCATCCCGGTGTCCATCGCGATGAACAGGAACGCGAACTGGCCGGTGCCGAAGCCGAGGCCGTAGCCGAGCAGGTACCGCACCTTCACCTTCGGCCACGGCACGAACAGGATCGTCGGCACGGCGATGACGGCGAACCGCAGCGCGCCCGCGAACACCGGCGGGAACTGGCCGAGCGTGGCGTGGATGGCGAGGAAGTTGAGGCCCCAGAGGACGGCGACGAGCACGGCGAGCAGGCGGTCACGGGTGGGCATGCCTCCACTCTCGCAAGGCGGACAGTGAAGGACCAGCGAGATTATCTGCAGGGACTTTGTAGCCGTGCTTCACATATGCTGGCGTCGTGGATCTGGGTCGCCTGCGCACGTTCCGGGAGTTCGCCGACCGCGGCAGCGTGACGGCGGCCGCGCGGGCGCTGCACTGCACGCCGTCGGCGGTTTCGCAGCAGCTGCGCGCGCTCCAGGCGGAGGTCGGGCTGCCGCTCACCGAACCGGCCGGGCGCGGGCTGCGGCTGACCGACGCCGGCCGCGCGCTGGTCGCCCGTGCCGACGAGGTGCTGGCCGCGCTCGAACGCGCCGAGTCCGAACTGGACACCTACCGCAGCGCGCCGCGCGGGCGCGTGCGGATCGCGATCTTCCAGTCGGCGGGGCTGATGCTGCTGCCCGGCCTGCTGACCCGCGTGGCCGGGTACGACGGCCTGGAGGTCGACGTCCGCGACGTCGACATGACGCCGCCGGAGGTGCCCGGCCTGGTCGCGGACTACGACATCGTCGTCGCGCACCGGGACGAGCACGCGCCGGAGTTCGACTCCGGCCGGCTGGACGTCGTGCCGCTGCTGCGCGAGCCGCTCGACGTCGCGCTCCCGGCCGGGCACCGGCTGGCGAACCGGCGGCGCGTCGAGCTGGCGGACCTGGCGGACGAACGCTGGATCAGCGTCGACTTCGGCTTCCCGGTGGACGACGTCCTGCGCTCGCTGACCATCCGCACCGGCGTGCGGCCGGTGGTGGTCCAGCGGATCAACGACTTCCGGATCACCGAACGCCTGGTCGCGGCCGGGCACGGGATCGCGCTGCTGCCGCGGTACACGATGAACACCGGACGCGCCAGCGGCCTGGTGGGGCGGCCGCTGTCCGGCATCCGCGCGGCGCGGCTGGTGGAGGCGGTGTGCCGCACGGGCGCGCTGCAACGCCCGGCCGTGGCCAAGGTGATCGACGAGCTGCGCGCGGAGGTCGGTCAGCTCACCGCTTGAAGCCGCGCAGGTAGGCCAGCGCGATGCCCAGCGCGTCCTGCAGCGCCGTGAGGTCGTTGCGGATGTGCGCCAGCAGCAGTCCACCGTGGACGGACGTCATCGCCGCCCGGGCCAGTCGCGCCGGGTCGGCGTCGGGGATCAGCTCACCCTTGTCCCGCAACACTTCCAGCCCGCGCTCCAGGTGCGACTCCCACGTCCGGTAGGCCTGGTCGACCAGCGGCGCGAGCTTCGGGTTGTCGCCGACCTCGCCGGCGAGGTTGCCCAGCGGGCACGCGATCGGCCCGCCCGCGCGGCGGTGGACGTCCAGCAGCTGCTCGGTCCACGTCTCGAGATCGGCCCAGGACGACAGCGTGAAGATCGCCGGCTGGTTGCCGAGGATCTGCTCGAGGTACCGGTCGATCACGGCCCCGACCAGCTGTTCCTTGTTCTTGAAGTAGTGGTACATCTGCGATTTCCCGGCCCCGCTCGCGGCGAGCACCTTGTCGACGCTCGTGCCCGCGACGCCGTCGACGTACATCAGCGCCGCCGCCGCGTCGACGATCGCGTCGCGGGTCCGCTTGCCGCGCGGGGTCGAAGCCGCTTGCACCTCCATGTACCGGATAGTACAGTTCGGCCCACTGTACCGATCAGTACAACGAGCAAGGGGGATCCGTGACGCTCAACGACGCCCTGACCGGCGTGAACGACCACGCCCGCAGCGCCTTGCCGCCGGAGATCTTCGAAGTCCTCGAAGCGGCCCGGCGTCGAGCTGCCGAGACGAAGTTCGCCGAGGTGGGCGACAAGATCGAAGACTTCACGCTGCCCGCGGCCGACGGCACGCCGGTGAGCCTGGGCGACCTCGTCGCCGACGGGCCGGCGGTGCTCGTGTTCTACCGCGGCCAGTGGTGCCCGTACTGCAACCTGACGCTGCGCACGTACCAGCAGGAACTGCTGCCGGAGCTGACGGCGAGGAACGCGAGCCTGGTCGCGATCAGTCCGCAGAAGCCGGACGGCCCGCTCCCGGACCTGGAGTTCCCGGTGCTGTCGGACGTCGGCAGCACCGTCGCCCGCGGACTCGGGCTGAGCTACCCGGTCTCCGCGTCCGTGCGCGAAGCCATGCAGACGCTCGGCACGGACCTCGAGCAGGTCAACGGCTCCTGGGAGCTGGTCCACCCGGCGGTCGTCGTGGTGGACCGGGACCGGGTGCTCCGGTTCGTCGACGTCCACCCGGACTTCGTCACGCGCACCGAGCCGGCGGAGATCCTCAAAGCGCTCTAGCCCCGCGCTTCACGCCGTAGGTGATCACCGAACCCAGGAGCAGGGCGACGCCCAGGGAGAGCAGCATGCCGATCCCGGGTTCGGTGATGATCCGGCCGCCCGCGTAGCCGAGGAAGGCCACGTAGGACGTCCAGAGCGTGACGCCGACGGCCGAAGCGGTGAAGAACTCCGCCATCGGCCACCGGAGCGAACCGGCGAGCAAGGCGCCGATCGTTCCGCCCGACGGCAGCCAGCGGGCGACCACCAGGACCGGCCGGGGGTGGCGCCGCAGCCGTCCGTCGAGCCAGCCGATGCCGGCGGCGATCTTCCGCCGCCGGCTCAGCCGGTTCAGCGCCGCCCGGCCACCGAACCGGCCGAGGGCGTAGAGCGCCTGGTCCGAGACCAGGCACCCGGCCGAAGCGACCGCGATCACGACCGCGAGCGACGTCCCGCCCTGGGCCGCCGCGACCCCCATGCCGAGGAGCGTCACCTCGGTGGGCAGCAGCGGCACCAGCGAGACGACGAACAGCACCAGCAGTCCGGCCGTAGTCGCGTCCACGTCTCCATTAACCGCCTGCCGGGACCGGAAAACTCCTGATCGAGGAGTACTCACAGCAACCCGACAGGCGGCCCACAGGTTCAGCGGTTGGCGCGGTTCACCGCCGAGACGACCGCGCGCAGCGACGCCGTCACGATCGACGGGTCGATGCCGATGCCCCAGAACACCCGGTCCGAGATCGCGCACTCGATGTACGACGCCGCGCGCGCGTCGTCGCCCGGGGAGAGCGTGTGCTCGGAGTAGTCCAGCAGGCGCAGATCGAAGCCCACGGTCGACAGCGCGTCGAAGAACGCCGCGATCGGGCCGTTGCCGCGGCCGGTGACCTCGTGCTCGTCACCCTCCACCTTCACGGTCGCGGTGATGTCGTACTCGCCGTCGCCGTTGTCGCGGACGTGCTGGCGGACCAGCTCCAGCGGCGTCTTCAGCTCCAGGTACTCGGCCGAGAAGGCGTTGTACATCGTCGTCGGGTCGACCTCGCCACCCTCGGAGTCGGTGTAGCGCTGGATGACCTTCGAGAACTCGATCTGCAGCCGCCGCGGCAGGTCGAGCTGGTGCTCGGCCTTCATGATGTAGGCGACGCCGCCCTTGCCGGACTGCGAGTTCACCCGGATCACGGCCTCGTACGTGCGGCCGACGTCCTTCGGGTCGATGGGCAGGTACGGGACCTCCCACGGGTACTCGTCGATCGGCACGCCCGCCTTGTCGGCGGCGTCCTTCAGCGCGTCGAGGCCCTTGTTGATGGCGTCCTGGTGGCTGCCCGAGAACGCCGTGAACACCAGGTCGCCGCCCCACGGCGAGCGCTCGCCGACCGGCAGCTGGTTGCAGTACTCGACGGTCCGCTTGATCTCGTCCATGTCGGAGAAGTCGATCTGCGGGTCGATGCCCTGGCTGTAGAGGTTCATGCCCAGCGCGACCAGGTCGACGTTGCCGGTGCGCTCGCCGTTGCCGAACAGGCAGCCTTCGATGCGGTCGGCGCCGGCCTGGTAGCCCAGCTCGGCGGCGGCGATGCCGGTGCCGCGGTCGTTGTGCGGGTGCAGCGACAGGATCACCGAGTCGCGGCGCTCCAGGTTCCGGGACATCCACTCGATCGAGTCGGCGTAGACGTTCGGCGTCGCCATCTCGACGGTCGCCGGCAGGTTCAGGATGACCGGCTTCTCCGGCGTCGGCTGCCAGATCTCGGTGACGGCGTTGCAGACCTCGAGCGCGTAGGACAGCTCGGTGCCGGTGTAGGACTCCGGCGAGTACTGGAAGCGGAAGTCGGTGTCCGGCTGCTTCGCGGCCAGCTCGACGACCATTTCCGCGGCCTGCGTCGCGATCTTCTTGATGCCTTCGCGCTCCTCGCGGAAGACGACGCGGCGCTGCAGGATCGAGGTCGAGTTGTAGATGTGGACGATCGCCCGCGGCGCGCCTTCGAGCGACTGGAAGGTCCGCTCGATCAGCTCGGGACGGCACTGGGTCAGCACCTGGATGCTGACGTCGTCCGGGATGGCGCCCTCTTCGATGATCTCGCGGACGAAGTCGAAGTCGGTCTGGCTCGCGGCCGGGAAGCCGACCTCGATCTCCTTGTAGCCCATGCGTACCAGCAGGTCGAAGAACTTCCGCTTGCGCGCGGGCGACATGGGGTCGATCAGGGCCTGGTTGCCGTCCCGCAGGTCGACGGCGCACCACAGCGGCGCGCGCTCGATGCGCTTGGTGGGCCAGGTGCGGTCGGGCAGGTCGATGTTCTCGACGAGGTCGTACCACGGGCGGTAGCGGTGTACCGGCATGGACGTGCCGCGCTGGGTGTTCCAGGCGGGCTGGTCGGCGGGCGCGGGACGAGAAGGCTTGCGGATCTTGCTCATGGGATTGGGGGTGTCTCCAGCTCGACGGGTGCGACCGGCACCACGAAGCCCCGCGACGAGGAGCCGGTCCGATCAGGCCCCGTCGCGGCAGCGAAGCAGGAGAACACGCGCCACGCCCCCACCATAACCACGGAACGCCGGGCGAGGGAAGCCGGGCGGCCCGTTCCGGGGGTTACCTGTGGGTAGCAATCGGCGGGTCGCCGTGCGAAACTGCGAGCATGGGTGAGCACGCAGAGTCGTCGTCGGCGTCGTCTTCGGAGGAGACGAAGGTGTCCCGCCGAGCCCCGGTCGACTGGCGCGGCGCGAGCGGCCGCGTGGCCTCCGTGGTGGCGTCGATCGTCCGCTGGGTGGGGTTGATCTTCGCCGCGCTGCTGGTGATCCACGTGATCTTCACGGTGGGCTCGGCGAACCCGGAAAACGGCATCGTGTCGTTCGTGAAGTCCTGGGCGGACTCGCTGGCACTGGGGTTCAGCGATCTGTTCACACCGAGTGACGAGAAGCTGCGGGTGCTGGTGAACTACGGCATCGCGGCGATCTTCTGGCTCGTGGTGTCCGGCATCCTGGCGAAGATCATCCGCCGGGTGGGCGGCGCGTCATAGCGCCGGCTTGCCCCACTGCTCGGTGAACGCGAACTCCGCCAGCGGCAGCCGCACGCGCTCCGACTTTTCGCGCTCGATCCGCCAGTCCTCCTCGAGCACTTCCGGGTCGGCCGGCGACCCCACCGCGATCGCCACCTTCGGGACCGCGTCCGCCGGGAGGGAGAACGCCGCGCGGACCGCGTCCGCCGAAAACCCCGCCATCTGGTGCGCCACCAACCCCAGCTCCACCGCCTGCAGCACGAGGTTCTCCGACGCCAGCCCGAGCCCGTACTCCGCGTACGGCACGTCTCCCTTTTCGTTCGTCGTCATCATCACGCCGATCAGCAGCAGGCTCGCGCGGTGCGCCCAGGCCCGGTTCCCCGAGTTCAACGTCGACAGGATCGCGTCGAACGACGGCGTGCCGCGCACGCCCACCAGGTAGCGGGCCGGCTGGGTGTTGCCGAACGACGGGGCCCAGCGAGCCGCCTCCAGCAGCGCCCGGACCTGGTCCTCGGTCACCGAAAAGGACGCGTCCAACGCCCGCGGGCTCCACCGCTCGGCCATCAGGGAGGCGATCGGGACGCTCGTCACAGCTGGTTTCCGCACGATTAAGACGGTACTGCGGCGCGAAGCGCCTCCGTTGAGGGTGGTGGTGGGGGCATGGGAGGAGATACCGATGAGTGCTGTGCGTCACTCGGGAGGAAGGGCTCCGCGCATTTCGTTGGTGTTACGGAAGATTTACTTCCGAACGACCCGCGCGGAGGGTCCGCCCCACGTCAAGAGGGTGGCGGGCCGTCCCGGCCCCGGTAGGCTCCACTGCAAATCATGGGACGCGGGGGCTCTCCGGTGCCCACCAGGGAGCCGCCCGGCCCGCGAGGAGGTTCGGGCGTGGCCCTCGTGGTCCAGAAGTACGGCGGATCGTCGCTGGAAAGTGCCGACCGGATCAAGCGCGTCGCCGAGCGGATCGTCGCCACGAAGAAGGCGGGCAACGACGTCGTCGTCGTCTGCTCGGCGATGGGTGACACCACCGACGAGCTGCTCGACCTGGCGCAGCAGGTGAACCCGGCGCCGCCGGAGCGGGAGATGGACATGCTGCTCACCGCGGGTGAGCGCATTTCGAACTCGCTGGTCGCCATGGCCATCGCGGCCCAGGGCGCCGAGGCCTGGTCGTTCACCGGTTCGCAGGCCGGCGTCGTCACGACGTCGGTGCACGGCAACGCGCGCATCATCGACGTCACCCCGAGCCGCGTCACCGAGGCGCTCGAGCAGGGCTACATCGCGCTGGTCGCCGGCTTCCAGGGCGTCGCGCAGGACACCAAGGACATCACCACGCTCGGCCGCGGCGGCTCGGACACCACCGCCGTCGCGCTGGCCGCCGCGCTGAACGCCGACGTCTGCGAGATCTACTCCGATGTGGACGGTGTGTACTCCGCCGACCCGCGGATCGTGCCGGACGCGCGCAAGCTCGACACCATCCCGTACGAGGAGATGCTGGAGCTCGCCGCCAGCGGGTCGAAGATCCTGCACCTGCGTTCGGTCGAGTACGCGCGCCGCTACGGCGTCCCGATCCGAGTCCGCTCTTCCTACAGTGACAAGCCGGGCACGACGGTGACCGGTTCTATCGAGGAGATCCCCGTGGAACAAGCCCTGATCACCGGTGTGGCGCACGACCGCTCCGAAGCCAAGATCACGGTCACCGGGGTGCCGGACCACGCCGGCGCCGCGGCCCGGATCTTCCGCGTGATCGCCGACGCCGAGATCGACATCGACATGGTGCTGCAGAACGTCTCCAGCACCGTCTCCGGCCGCACGGACATCACGTTCACGCTGTCGAAGGCCAACGGCGCCAAGGCGGTCAAGGAACTGGAGAAGGTCAAGGCGGAGATCGGCTTCGAGTCGGTGCTCTACGACGACCACGTCGGCAAGGTCTCGCTCGTCGGCGCCGGGATGCGCTCGCACCCCGGTGTCACGGCGACGTTCTGCGAAGCGCTGGCCAACGCCGGCGTCAACATCGAAATCATCAACACCTCGGAGATCCGGATCTCGGTGCTGATCCGGGACGCCCAGCTCGACGACGCCGTGCGCGCGATCCACGACGCGTTCGAGCTCGGCGGCGACGAGGAAGCTGTGGTCTACGCGGGGAGTGGTCGCTGATGGCGGACGGGTTGCGGGTCGGGGTGGTCGGCGCGACCGGCCAGGTCGGCGCGGTCATGCGCAAGCTGCTGGCGGAGCGGGAGTTCCCGATCGCCGAGCTCCGGTACTTCGCTTCGGCGCGCTCGGCGGGTTCGAAACTGCCTTGGCGCGACACGGAAGTCACGGTCGAGGACGCGGCGACGGCCGATCCGTCCGGTTTGGACATCGCGCTGTTCTCCGCGGGCGGCTCGACGTCCAAGGCGCAGGCGCCGCGGTTCGCCGAGGCGGGCGCGACGGTGATCGACAACTCCTCGGCGTTCCGGATGGACCCGGACGTGCCACTGGTCGTCAGCGAGGTCAACCCGCAGGCGATCAAGGAGGCGCGCAAGGGGATCATCGCGAACCCCAACTGCACCACGATGGCCGCGATGCCGGTGCTGAAGCCGCTGCACGACGAAGCCGGGCTGGTCCGGCTGGTCGCGTCGACGTACCAGGCGGTGTCCGGCAGCGGGCTGGCCGGCGTCGACGAGCTGGCGGGCCAGGTCAAGGCGGCCGCCGAGCACGCTTCCCTGCTGACCCACGACGGCGCGGCGATCGACTTCCCCCAGCCGGAGAAGTACGTCCGCCCGATCGCGTTCAACGTCCTCCCGATGGCCGGGTCCATTGTGGACGACGGCGAGTTGGAGACGGACGAGGAGAAGAAGTTCCGCAACGAGAGCCGCAAGATCCTGAGCATCCCGGGCCTCGGCGTTTCGTGCACCTGCGTGCGCGTGCCGGTGTTCTCGGGCCACTCGATCTCGGTGAACGCCGAATTCGAGCGGGCGCTGACGGTCGAGCGCGCGACGGAGCTGCTGGCGCACGCGCCGGGCGTCGAGCTGTCGGAGGTCCCGACCCCGCTGCAGGCGGCGGGCAACGACCCGAGCTACGTCGGCCGCATCCGCGTCGACCAGGGCATCGAGGGCGGCCGCGGGCTGGCGCTGTTCATCTCCAACGACAACCTGCGCAAGGGCGCGGCGCTCAACGCCGTGCAGATCGCGGAGCTGATCGCCGAGCAGCACTGATCGCGTGCCCCGCCTGATCCTCGTTCCGTTCGACTCGGGCCACCGCGACCGGCGGATGGGAGCCGGCCCCGCCGACCTGCTGCGCCACGGCGCGGCCGGCCGGCTGGGCGCGGCCGAGGTCCGCACGGTGGAGTCGGAAGGTTCTTACGAGGACGTCCAGCGGGCGGTCGCCGACGAGGTCGCGCGCGCGGTCGCCGACGGTGTCGCACCGGTGGTGCTGTCGGGCAACTGCGGCGCGTCGGCAGGCGTGGTCGCGAGCATGGACACCGACGGCGACCTGGCGGTGGTGTGGCTCGACGCGCACGCCGACCTGAACACCCCGGAGACGACGACCTCGGGCTTCGTCGACGGGATGGCCCTCGCCATGCTCACCGGTCGCTGCCGGACGGCGATCCCCGGGCTGCGCCCGGTTCCCGAGGAGCAGGTCCTGCTGGTGGGCGCGCGCGACCTCGACCCGGCGGAGCGGGAGGTCCTGGCCGGGTCCGCCATCCGCCTGCTCCCGGCCCGGCCCGCCGAGGTGGCGGCGGCCGTCTTCCCGCCCCGGGTGCGGCGGGTGCACCTGCACGTCGACTTGGACGTGCACGATTCCCGGCGGGTGGGCCGGGCCAACGAGTACGCGGCGCCGGGTGGCCCCGACGCGGCCGAGGTCCGCGCGGTCGTCGAGGCGATCAGTGCCCGGCTGCCGCTGGTGAGCGCGACCTTCGCGGCGTACGACCCGGCGGCCGACACCACGGGCGCGGTTCGTGCGGCGGCACTCGAGCTGATCGAGCTGACCGGCACGAAGCTCGCTGTGGTGAGCTGACTATCTACAGTGGACGATCGGAAATCGCCTTGTCGCTTCGGCGGCCATGGGGGATCCTCGGCACCGCAAGCAAGTCAAGGGGAGGAACCATGTACACCGCTGTCGACGGCGCGCGCGTCCCGATCCGGATGTGGGCGGACCCCGCGTCGGTCGAAGACCAGGCCATGCGGCAGCTGCAGAACGTCGCCAACCTGCCGTGGGTGCACGGGGTCGCCGTGATGCCCGACGTCCACTACGGCAAGGGCGCCACGGTGGGCAGCGTCATCGCCATGCGCGACGCCGTTTCGCCCGCCGCCGTCGGGGTCGACATCGGGTGCGGGATGAGCGCCGTGCGGACGTCGCTCACCGCCGCCGACCTGCCCGACGACCTCGGGAAGCTGCGCCGCCGGATCGAAAGCGCCGTGCCGGTCGGGTTCGGGCTGCACAAGACGCCCGTGAACCCGGCGAAGGTGCACGGCGTCGGCGGCTGGGACGCGTTCTGGAAGGGCTTCGGCCAGTTGCACGAAGGCGTCCAGGACCTGCACGACCGGGCCGCGCGGCAGATCGGGAGCCTCGGCGGCGGCAACCACTTCATCGAGGTCTGCCTCGAGCAGGGTGGCGCCGACGAGGGCCGCGTCTGGCTGATGCTGCACTCGGGTTCGCGCAACATCGGCAAGGAGCTCGCGGAGCGCCACATGGCGGTCGCGCGGAAGCTGCCGCACAACGCGGACCTGCCGGACCGAGACCTCGCGGTGTTCGTCGCGGGCACGCCCGAGATGGCGGCGTACCGGCGCGACCTGTTCTGGGCGCAGGACTACGCGGCGCGCAACCGCGCGACGATGGTCGCGCTCGTGAAGCAGGCGCTGAAGGACGTCGTCCCGCGGACGACGTTCGACGACGCGATCTCGTGCCACCACAACTACGTCGCCGAGGAGACCTACGACGGCGTCGAGCTGCTCGTCACCCGGAAGGGCGCGATCCGCGCCGGATCGGGTGATCTCGGGATCATCCCGGGCAGCATGGGGACCGGTTCGTACATCGTCCGCGGTCTCGGGAACACCTCGTCCTTCCAGTCCGCGTCGCACGGCGCCGGCCGCCGGATGTCCCGCAACAAGGCCAAGAAGCTGTTCACCGCCGACGACCTCGCGGCGCAGACGGCGGGCGTCGAGTGCCGCAAGGACTCGGGGGTCGTCGACGAGATCCCGGCCGCGTACAAGGACATCGAAACGGTGATCCAGGCCCAGACGGACCTGGTCGAGGTCGTGGCGCACCTCAAGCAGGTGGTCTGCGTCAAGGGCTGACCGGTACCTTGGCGCCATGACGAGGGGTGGAACGACGGCCGCGCTGCTGGCCGCGGCCGCACTGCTGCTGAGCGGGTGCGCCGAGGTCGGCAACGCGGTCGACCAGGGGTCGAAGACCGTCGACAAGGTGGGCGTCTGCACGGAGGCCCTCGGGCTGGCGGACCTGAACCCGCTGGTCGACCCGGAGAAGCTGAAGGCGCGGGCCGCCGACAAGGAGAAGCGCCTGCGCGAGCTCGCCTCCGACGTCCAGGACCAGGACGTCAAGAACGCGCTGCTCGGCATGGCCGGGTCCTACGTCGAGGTGCAGAAGGAACGCATCGAAGACGCCGGCGTCGTGGCCCAGTGGGTGCAGCGCAACGTCAAGAAGCTCGACGCCCTGCGCGCGGCCTGCGGCTGACGCTCGTGAGTGGTGGGGGGGGGGTGGACCACCCAGTTCAAGAACCACGATCCCCGGGAGTCCCGCGTAAAAAACGGCAACGGCGGGGCCCGCGCCGCCGGCGGGTGCGGC